>NZ_SLXK01000015.1 GCF_004341035.1 Scopulibacillus darangshiensis | reverse complement strand
CACATGCATTATCAAGAAATAACTAAATAAATCAGGCTGGCAAGCTTATGTATTTTTTCATTGCAATCTTGTGTACTTTTACCTTGCAAAACACAACTACCAAGGATTTTGACCCCGATAAGGATCTTATTAAAAAAGAAACTTATCGTGAATTAATGGATACTCTAAACCATTTGAAACCTTTTTACCGTCTTGTCATCATTTTAAGAGGATTTAATGAATTAAGTATACAGGATACGGCTTCTATACTTGGTTGGAAGGAATCAAGGGTTAAGACAGCGTACCACAGGGGCCTGAGGCAGTTAGAATACCACTATAGAAAGGCAGGGAAAACACTTGAAAAAACAATTCCCTTTTAATTTTGATAACCATCCAAAGCCTAGTGATGATTTTGTCCAAAAATTAGAGAACAAATTATTTAATGAAACTATAATCCTAAAAAGAAGATCATTTAAACCTATAATGTCCTGCCTTTTTGCAGCAATCATAACAGTTATATTATTCCTTTCCTTTTCCAGTAATACAATAGAACAAACCGATCTTCTTAACAGTGATACATCCTCAGCAACGGCCGTTAGAGATGATGCCGCCAAGGTTTTTATTTATCAAACACATAGTACTGAATCGTTCCTGCCCATTACAAAAGGGAAAAAATCTGAAGCCTTAGATAATAAAGTAAATATTATTAATGTTGGTAGCCATTTAGCCAAAGCATTGGAAGAAAAGCACATCCCGGTTATTCATTCCACTAAGGATTTTACCAAGAAGGTTAATCCAATAGATGTATACAAAGAATCTCGAAAGGAAATTAAAAAAGTTTTGGAGGGTAAGCCAAGAGTGGAATATATATTTGATATCCATCGAGATATGATCAAAAGGGATAAAACTACAGTAAAAATAAAGGGTCAATCGTTCGCCCGCATAGCTTTTTATATTAGTAAAACAAATCCAAATTATAAACAGAATTTAAGATTCGCCAAAAAAATAAATCTAAAACTTAAGAAGAAATACCCCGGAATATCAAGGGGGATATTTTTAAAAGAACCCAATTTAGAAAGTGCTGATTATAATCAGGATCTTTCACCTAAAGCAATTTTAATTGAAATTGGTGGTGTAGAAAATACCATAAAGGAGGAGTACCTGGCATCGGGGTGTTTAGCAACTGTCCTCGCGAAGGTTATAAAGGAATAGCTAATTATTGCTTAAAATGAAGGTACATTTTCTATGCCTTTTATCCATCCCTTTTAGTTATTCATAAGGGGGTTATAGGAGGTATCCATATAACCCCTTTAATATTTTTTATTCTAGCCCCAAGTTCGAGAATACTTGTGACTCAAACACCTTAGGGCCATACTCTTCCCTACAAAATCTTTTACATCAATTTTTTTATTAGCAAACCATACCTATTATCTTTTTAATGTGCTGCTCATTTTCATCGATGCCAACTTGTTCACTAAGATATTTATTTAGTCTAAGAAACTCTGGAAATGTACCTGCCATTGTTTTCATAATGTCATTGGATTGCGCCCACAATCCCAGCTTCCCAAGAGATTTAATTGCCACTGTTTTAATTTGCTTCGTTTGCCCTCAATTTTGGACCAAACACCATAAGAACTATCTAAATGCTGTTCCATTTCCATATACCAGCCGGAAGCGACGAGCAAACGAATTTTGTCTAAATTGGATAAGGCATAATATAATTCGTCCCTCATCACAGCCCGATACGTTTCATGAGTAAAAGCTAGGAATTTTCCCCTCCAAAACGCAACTTCGTCTGATGAAGGATTATACACTTGTTTTGATGATTCCTTTATTACCCTGCTTACAATGTTATGCAGATCAAAAAGCGCTTCAGTTCCTTTTAGCCAGATCGACGGGACAACCTCTTCAGACGTTTTATACCAGGTATCCACTTTAACAAAACAATCATAATGAGTAACGATAACTGCGAATGGTCTGTACCTTCGTAAAATAGGACTTCCCCCCACTTTGTTGCTCTATTGCGTTTATCATTAATAAAAGCTTCTTTCTTTTCTGGAGTAACAATAATGTGCAAATCGATATCAGAGTAATGATCAAAATTACCTTTCGCTAATGATCCGCTTTGATACACAGCCAAAACGTTAGAATCCGCGGTCAAATCTCTTAATGCATTTTCAAGGAGAACATCACGATATTTTGGCAATGATACATCTCTTTCAAAATGTATACTCACAAATCCCACACAAAATAAATCATCTCCTTAACATTTCGAGGATTAGCCCTTATGGCTTTTAATAAAATGTAGAGGGGGTTACTTTCGCTCTTTCACCAGAATACCGCTTGGCGGGATCGGATTGATCATTGTTCGGAATCCCCCCAATTTCACACCTTATTATTAATAGAACTGCAAACCACAACAGAAGCATCAGTAGACCGTTCAATAAATTCAATCATTTCATCAAAATTGTATACCAACAATTCCTTATCTAAGTCTCCCTTAGCAAACGTAAAATCAGTTAATGTCTCCGCTTTAAAGGCTTCCAAGTCATTACCATCAATTTCTGATATGTCAAAGGGGTGCTGGCTTTGATTAATTCCTCTTTTAGATCAGCGCATTTAAATCTCTCGACCAATCGCCCATTAAGTTTTCGAAAATCGTTATGCCATCTATCCGGCAGCCTTGGATCCTCATCAAGTCTTTGCTTCATGTCATGTTTAAAATAAATAAACTTCATCCATACATCATCTGATACGAGATGCGTTAAGTAGCCGAGCATATACTCGTTGCTTAAATTCGAGCAGTATTTATCAATAAACCTGTCATAATTTACAATCCTTGTGCCGTCCTCCACTTTCCCCTCATAAAAATGTGATTCATTCTTTTTATCACGCGTAAATGCCCCGTCAGGTGCAATGCCGCCAAGAAGAAAAAGCGGACGGTTACGGATTGTCAGCCGATCGGCGGCCTTGCTAGCTATAATCAGAGGCATCATTCTTGACCCCATTTAGATCCCCTTCGATTTCAATTATAAAAAACATCTATATACTCTTCTGATGGCAATAAGGTTAACTTTTCAATCGATACATTCTTATTTCTATCAATAAACCATTTAACCAAATAATAGCCAATAGAGTAACCGCCCCAAAAAGGTAAATTCTGCTCCTTATCACCGAACATAAAGGGATCCGCATCAGCTCCTTTATCGAATAAATGGGTTTTAAATTTTGTATCCAAATAAAATCTAGCCTTATCTTCTGATAAAGCGTCTTTATACGGCCCTAAGTAAGTCTCACCAAGCTCTTCTCTAACAAAGTGCTCGGCTAAGCCTTCTAAAACCATTCGGTCAAGCAGGGTTTCGTTCTCTTCGGTTGCCCCGAGCTTACTCATTCTCCAGTGATGGTGGTACTCATGGGCGATGACAGACTTCAATACCGATCGCACCTTTTCATCAGGATCAAGGATAAAACAGATTCTACCGTTCCAATCGGTAAACGCTGAAACGCCTCCGAGCTTCTCTTTTACAAAGTCATCATGTTCGTCAAGGATAAACAAATCAAAGCTAACAGGCTTTCCAGATGGGTATTTTCTTTGATAACGCTCCAGTTCCGTTTGAATAAAAGATGCAAATTGCAGCTGATTCATTTTATTTAATTGTTTTTCCGCTGTGTCAACCTCCGCATTGGGATTAATCAACCCGGAAAATAGCAGCAAATCAAAATCATCCTTAGATAAATCGAAAACTTTTAAAAACATCCCTTCTCTATCTTTTGTTGGATGCTTCCTTATTTCGTTTATAAATCCCTTCATTTGCAGCAGCCTCGGAACGGCTTCAACAGATGATTCTAGATGTTTTATTTTCATAACCTCCAATCTTTAAACATCTGTAAATGCTTCCGGATAAAAGACCGTTCCTTCTATATTATTTAAAGCACCTGGTTTAACTTCGTAAATCATAAAATTTTCATCAGATACCTCAAATGGCGGTTTAATACCATTTTCACTTGCTCGAATAAATCCAAATTTAGGATAGTATTCTGAATGCCCTAATACGACCACGGGACCATGACCTAATTCCCTGCATCGTTTTAACCCTTCCTTAACCAATGTCGAACCAATACCCTGATTTTGATATTCAGGCTTTACCGCCAATGGGGCAAGCGCTAAGGATTGAATAGGGCCATTTTTCGTTTCTATTGTAATAACACTAAAAAGTATGTGCCCGATGACCTCATGAGCATCAGTTTCCGCAACTAAAGACAACCCAGGTACAAAATATTCCGAACACCTAATTGCCTCAATCAAGTTTGCTTCATTTTCCTGCCCGAAGGCTAAATCATTTACTTTCCTTATTTCGAGAATATCTTTTTCTTGTTCCGCTCTAACGTTGTACAAAACATACACCCTTTCTTATGTGCTTCTGGTTAAATCTCTGTTTTCTTTATTTAGTTTCTGCAAACCCCCTTGCACTCCTCCTTTTAACAATCCCGTAACCCTCAAATCGAGAAAAAACTCGGGTCAACAGCCCGTAGACGCATAAACATCACATGTTGACGCAAATATCAAAATAAGGACGCATATCCCTTAAATAAAGACGCGTATCTCAGGCAGGATGACGCATAAAGCATGCCTGCCCTAATCAAGACGTTATTCTTGCATAAGAAAAAGAGAAGGTTGCATCAGCCTTCTCCTTTTTGCAATTAATTCCATTATAAACGTGGTTATTCCTTTAATTTGTAAAAATTAAACTGTTGTCCTTATTCACTTGATGATCCTTTTGGAAAAACTGATTAATGGCTATTAAATACGCCTTGGCACTGGCCTTGATAATATCCGTATCCATCCCTCGGCCAGAGTAGCTTTGATCATCCTTTTTAACTTTTACAATGACTTCTCCTACCGCGTCTTTTCCGATACTTTTCGAACGTATTGTATAGTCCTGAAGCTGAAATGGCATGCCAATCAACTGTTCAATCCCATTATAAAGCGCATCTATCACACCATTTCCTTGAATGACAGTACGGAGTTGTTTTTGCTTTTCATCAGTTAGCTCAATGGTTACCTGACTCCGGCCATCTGGATATGATATAACCAGGTCTGACAGTTCATAACAGGTGGCATGATTAATAAACTTTTGATTGATTAGTTTATGAATATCATCATCAATCACATATTTCTTTTGATCAATCATTTTTTTAAAGTCTTCAAAGGCCTGAGCCAGTTCCGCTTCAGTTAGATGGTAACCAAGGTACTCGATTTTCTTTTTCAGAGCATGGCGTCCTGAATGCTTCCCAAGCACAATTGTACTTGAGGAAACGCCCACCGTTGACGGTCTAATAATTTCATACGTTGATGATTCTTTCAGCATGCCATCTTGGTGAATACCCGATTCGTGTGCAAAAGCATTCTCACCGACAATCGCTTTATTTGGCTGCACCGTCATGCCGGTGTAATGACTAACCATCCTGCTCGTATTGTAAATTTCATTAAAGACCATATCAGTCTGTGCGTTATACACATCTTTTCTCGTTTCAAGCGCCAATGCGACTTCTTCAATAGCTGTATTGCCTGCTCGTTCGCCTATGCCGTTAATAGTCCCTTCAACTTGGTCAACTCCGGCATAAATGGCAGCCATTGTATTCGCCGTCGCCATCCCGAGATCGTTATGACAGTGGGTACTCAGCAGCACTTGATCTGCACGCGGAACATTCTCTCTTAGTTTTCGGAACATGTCGCCAAAGGTTTCAGGCGAAGCGTAACCTACAGTGTCAGGCAAATTAATGACCTTCGCTCCAGCTTGAATGGCACGGTCAACAACCTTATACATAAAATCAAGCTCCGTCCTGCTGGCATCTTCAAGAGAGAACTCAATGTCGGAAAAATAGTTTTTTCCGTATTGAATGGCCATTTCTGCTCTTTCAATCACTTGCTCTTTCGTCATATTTAGTTTATATTTGCGATGTATGGGTGAAGTCGCAAGGACAATATGCAGACAAGGTGTTGCAGCACCTTTTAATGCATCTCTTGCGGCTTCAATATCTTTTTTGTGCGCTCTTGCCAAGACAGCAATGCTTGTGTTCCTGACAGCTTTCGATATTGCTTGAACGTTGGCGACTTCTCCTAGTGATGAAGCCGGAAAGCCCGCCTCTATGCGGTCTACCCCCAATTTTTCTAACTGCCTGGCAATCATGACCTTTTCCTCCATTGTCAAATGAACACCCGGCGATTGTTCGCCGTCCCGCAGCGTCGTATCAAACACATGAATTTTCCTCACATTCTCTCCTCCTTTAGTTTTCTAAAATAGAAAAACTCCTTGCCATGCCTCTTGTATCTTTGTACAAGGGACGACAGGAGTTCTATTCCAAGCGTGGTACCACCCTAATTCACTTTTTATGATGCCATAAAAAGCCTCAGTTGAATGCCCATAACGCGGGTCTAGACGGATCTTCTTACTATACGTTTCAGAAAATCAGCTAAAAGGTGAGTCGATAGGAGATTATCCCAATACTCTCAGCACATGTACTGGTCTCTGTATGATAAATGCCTCTATCTTGATCCTTCTCATCGCTTTTGATTTATATTTTCTAAGATGATATATCCTTTTGTTTGAAAAGTCAACCCTTTAATAATCATTCAATTTTTCCGCTACCTTCGCCCTGCTTTCTTGTGAAACGACCAAGTGCACCACACGAAAGATACAAGAAGGATCAGCACGCACCAGCCGATGGCCCGGACGCCACAAGGCCGATAGCGGCGTAAAGCCAGGTAAATGTGTCCCGCCACTCTTACGATCCCAGCATCAGGTGATACCAACGTGGACAGAATGTTAATGAGCGTTGTCTTTCCCGCTCCGTTTGGCCTGAGTTGAGGGAAACAACGTCGGGGATGACTTCGATTTCGGCCTTGAACGGACACTTGATGGCATAGAGCAATATATTGCTTTGAAAAAGCAGCAGGATAACGTGTAAAAGAAGAAAAGTGACCTCCCAGCACGGGAGACCACTTTTTAACCTCTTCCTTGTTCAAAGGTAAATCATGTTTGCGTGTTGGGACTCTCCTTGGGAGGGTCCCTTTTTAACTTTTAATTGACATAAATCATTTTAAATCATATTATGGTTTTACAGTCATAGTTTTATTAAAACTATACAAAATCAAAAGAGGTGCATAGAGTTGTATGAACTTCTTGTCCTATCATTGCTAATGAAATTTCCACTGCATGCCTATCTTATTTCAAAAATAGCTAATGACACCATTGGACCTTGGGAAAAGATCAGCAGGGGCACACTGTCAACGCTACTGAACAAACTTAACAAAGCCAGTCTCATTCAGGATGCTGAACCAAAGCATGTTCCATTTCCAACCGGGCGCCCATCCCGCACTTATGAAATCACTGCAAAGGGAAGAGACCGCTTTTATGAATTGATGATGGAAACTGACAAGAACCTCGGCAACTACACTAAGATTTTTCACATTAAGGCAATCTGTTTGGAATTCTTAAGTTACGAAGATCAATTGTATGTGGCCAATCATTATATAAAATATTGCCAACGGGCGATTGATCACATTAAGGAGCAACAGCTGGAGTTTGATAACAGCCCAGAAGAAGTTGAGCTAATGCAGGACACGCCATATTATGAGAAGATCCGCGGTTTAATGGCCATGAAAGTTAATCAGTGGGAGCTTGAACGGCAATGGGCGGCTGATTTAATGGAAAATAAAAAGAAAGGGGAATAACAAATGACACAAGTTTGGGCGAAGGAAAAGGAAGATATCAACAATGTATTTGAAGAATTGTATTCAGCATGGAGCCATGGCAACGGCAAAGCATACTCGTCTTGCTTTACCGAAGATGTCGATTATGTCACCTTTTTTGGTCAGCATCTAAAAGGGAGACAGGAGGTAAAGACCTCCCATCAGGAATTATTCAATGGCGTACTAAAAGGATCACAAATGCAAGGCCGAATAACAAGCATTCGTTTTCTAAATGGAAATACAGCTATTGTGCATTGTATCGGGAATACGAAAATGCCACGGCAAAAGGATTATCCCAAAAATAGAGAATCCATTAATACTAATGTATTAGTTCAACAAGACGGACAATGGAAGATCTCAGCGTTCCATAACTGCCGTATTAAAGAGCCTAACTTTATTATAAAATGGTTTATGAAAAGAAAAAGTAAAGAGAATGCCTCCTAACGAAAAACCAAGAGGGCATATTGCAGGCAGCTATAGCAAATTCGATATAAGCATTTCCCTCAGCGGTGATTAGATTTTCGCATACGGTGACATCTGCTTCACTCTTAAATCCTTTATTAGTTAATATACTCTGGTGGGTCAAATGAAGCCGAGTATGTTCTCTCCCGTAATACACCAGCTGCTGCAAGAAAGGTTGTCCCACCGCAAATAGCCGCAATAAGCTTCCCCTGTTCATCAAACTGTCGAATGAGGTTCAACAAACTGTCATCTTTAACTAGCGAAGCCGGTTCCCCGCCGGGTATGATTAAAATATCATAGTCAGCGGGATCGCATGCCTCGATATTCAAATCAACCTTTACCTTGAACCTTCCCTGGTGAGTGACCTCGTCAGTCAATGCCGCCGTGTTAATTTTCGCACCGCAAGCATTTAAAATATATGATAAGGAACTGATCTCCCACTCTACATACCCTTCGTATAAAAAGAATAATGCTTTCAATTGTTCATCCCCTTTATTCACATTTGACTTTTGGAATGATCAACGCGGGTTAACCCTCTCTTTATCGAACAACATAAAAACCAGCCCCTTTGGATTGCATTAATATGCCTTCAGACTAACATTAGCACAATATTTCGAAATATCAATCCGCCTATTGCCAAAGAATTGAATTAAAGTTAATTTAAAAGTACGGAATTTTAGGTTAGACTTTCCAAAGTGATTAAGCAACAGAAAATTCGACCACAAGGAGTGCTCTCGATGCTTCGTAACAAAAAGCTTTACATCTTTGCCGGTTCCATTTGGTGTTTTGTTTTTGCGCTTATGAGCTTTTACTGGGCAAGCGGAGGTATGATAGGCGCTAGATCGCTCGGAGGACTCATCTATGAAAAAGCTTTGGAAAAAGAACCGTCTTTCACTGTCACCCTTTGGCTTACAGGTCTTATTAAGTTATGCGGAGGTTTGTTTTTATTATTGTTTTTAAAGGAATGGCCGCTGATAACAAACCGGATTCTGCGTATCCTAGCTATAGCAGGGGGCATTTTTTTATTTGTATACGGCTTATCAAACCTCATTACCCTGTTGCTTTCAAGCTTTGGTCTTCTAACGCTGCAGATTGATAAATTTGCACTTTGGTGGAGACTCCTATTCTGGGAGCCATTTTGGATGCTTGGGGGCATATTATTTATACTTTCTGCTGTTAAGTTCAAAAAGCATTTGAAGGTGGAGAAAAACTTTTCAGGAAAATAGAGACCAACTTTCCTCTTATTACACTAACTTACATAGGGGCGGGTGAGGTAGAATAGAAAGTATCGACCAAAATGGGGTGTATTTTAAATGAATGTAATTGAAACTGATAGACTGATCCTTCGCTGGTTATCACCTGATGATGCGGCATTTATTCTCGAGCTTTTGAATGATCCTTCTTGGCTGCGGTTCATAGGAGATAAAGGTGTAAGAACTCTAGAAGATGCTAGAAACTATATTTTAACTGGGCCAATGGAGATGTACTCCCGACTTGGCTTTGGTCTTTACTTGACCGAACTCAAGGAAGAAAAGACACCGATTGGCATTTGCGGATTAATAAAAAGGGATTCTCTAGAAGATGTCGATATTGGCTTTGCTTTTCTATCGGGATTCCAATCTAAAGGTTATGGCTATGAAGCGGCCTCCGCTACGATGGCATATGGCATCGACCAGCTGGGACTCAAGCGAATTGTGGCCATAACATCAAAAGACAACCAGCATTCTTCGAGCCTTCTAGAAAAAATCGGCATGACATTCGAACGGCTCGTAACACTTCCTGGTGATACTGAAGAGCTTAAATTGTATACATCTGATTCTAAAATGGAGTAAATGCTAAGGATGATTGAAATTTAAAAAAGTCCAATTTTAAGTGTTTCGGTAGAGAAATTGGACTTTCAATGCTTCACAATGGCTGGGCTAAACTTCCAAAACCATTCTTACTGTTTTCAGGATATGCCCATCGAAGTTATCATCGAATTCAGTGACGACCTTAAAGCCTTTAGATTTGTAAAAAGCTATCCCTATTTTATTTTCCTTCTCTACGTTAACAAAAACCTTTTTCGGGCCTTCTAAGTTCTTGATGGCTTCTTGTAACAAGGACGTCCCGATCCCTTTTCCTTGGTACTCCGGATATAAATAAATAGCCGACAATTCAACTTCCCCATCTTCATTTACAGTAGAAAAGTTTGCGAAACCTACGATTCCCTTATCAACTTCCGAAACGAATAAATGAGAACCCTCTAGACGCCTTTGCATCATCTCGTCATTATAAGCATATTTCAAGAAGCCTTCTTGAATATCAAGCGGGATGATCCCTTCATAGGTATGATTCCAGCTCGTTTTGGCGACCTGCTGAACGTGCTGTATGTCCCTTTTCTCCATTTTACGAATAATAAATGACAATCTCTATCAGCCTTTCTATCGTGTTAGTACTAGTTGATTTTTGCCATTTCTTTTGCTTCATCAAGCCTGGCGCCTGCACGTTTGTAATCATTAAGCCTCTCGTAAAGCCTTTCCTTGTTCATATATAACCACACCTTCCTTCCTTATATTAAAAATCAGTTTTTCTTTAGTTAGACGATCCATAAAAATAACATCAATTTTTAAAGGAGTGGTCATCTCGTTAATGGTTAGTTCTATTAGGTTTTGCCTTGTATGAGAACTCTTCCTTGTAAAAATAGCTAAATCAACATCAGATGATCTACGGTAATCCTCCCTTGCTCTTGAGCCAAATAAAACGATTTTCTCTATTTGGCCATTCTTCGAGCTATAACTTTGTAATTCACTGATAAAGCGTTTCGATATTCCAGTTGCATTCCAATAGGCTTCCATTACAGCTATCACCTCAATCCTTTAAAAGCCATTTTCAATTTTATTAGCCATATTCACTTAAAACAAAAAGGCAGTGCGGTAAACGGCCCCAATCCAAGGGCGGCCCCTGTTACATCTCACCATTTGCATAGGATAAGGCATTCCAAATGATTTCTATGTCGTTCTCATCTGTCCCCCAATTACTAAATGCCGCGCGAATGGCAGGTGTTCCTTGGTACATGGTTGACGTTAAGAATACGCGTCCATCCTGCTTTAATAAATCGAGATACTTCTTAATATCATCCATCGTTACCCCTTCAATAGCTAAAGTAAAGCAAACGACATTAAGCCTAGTCGGAGCGACTAACCGAAAAAATGTGCTGTTCGTCAATCGTTCGGTAAGCAATTGCGCCATTTCTACGTTGCGTTCAACGACTTCCTTATAACCTTCTTTCCCATAAGCCTTTAATGTGAACCACGCAGGCAGAGCACGAAAACGCCGGGAATTTTCAGGCGTCAAATGAATGAATTCTGGATTTTGGATAGAATCTCCTATATAGGCAGCGTTATTTTGAAAAACTTCGACTTGTAAATGCTTATGCCGGGTAAACTGCATGGCAGAATCGTACGGAACATTGAGCCATTTATGCGCATCGATTGTAATTGAGTCTGCTTGATCCATCCCCTTTATCAAATCTATGTATTTTGGAGAGCAAGCTGCAAATCCACCAAAGGCGGCATCGACATGTAACCAAAAAGGGTATTTATCCTTTAGCTTAATTATTTCTCCTATATCATCGAAATCTACTGTATTGACTGTCCCCGCATTTGCCACAACAATACAAGGCTCTCCTTGATTGTTTCTAAGAAACTCCTCAAGTGTTGATACATCAGTAGCTTCTCTGCCAGGCAAACTTGGCAGCGTATGAATAGACTCTTTTCCCATGCCAAGCATCGAGACAGCTTTATAGATGCTGGAGTGTAGAGCACCACCAACAACATTAATTCTAGGAAGATCATAAAGACCCTGTTGTGAGATATTAACCCCATGCTGATGAACCACCCATTGCCGTGCTAAAGCAAGGCCAACAAAATTCGCCATTGTGGCCCCGCTGACAAAGGACCCGCTATAGTCATTTGGTAAATGAAATAAATCTTTTAACATGTTGATCGTTTCCATTTCCAAATAAGCAGCAATAGAATCTTCTGTTACGACAACATTCTGATCATACACGCTGACAAGCCAATCCCCAGCTATGGCCGCCGGTGTAGATCCGCCTGTTACGAAACCCAAATAACGCGGACCAGCACTCCCGCTAAGATAAGGGGCATAGACTTCCTTAAAGGTTTCAAGTGCAACCGTAGCCCCTAACCCTTCAGAAGGAAGCACATCGCGTTGGGGCTGCGGCGGTTGAAGCGCTGCCGGCCGAGACTTCATTCCTTCAAAAAAAGCCGCAGACTCTTCCAAAACTTGTTGCAATATGCTTTGAATATCTTGAAAATCCTCTTTCATTTGTTTTACCATGACTTTTTACCGTCCTTTCTAGTCAGTGCTTTGTTATCCGGCCATCTCGTTAGTCTAATAAAGCCGCTTTGTATAGCTTTCTTGAAGCTTTTCAGCAATGGCATCCTCGCCGATATTAGGAAGCTTAGCGTGTTCAGATAGGATCTTGGCAGCAGACGGCAGCGTTTCTTTACTAGCCCAAGAATTCGGTTTCCATAATCCTGAACGTCTAAAAGCTTTGGCACAGTGTATGAAACATTCCTCTACCTCAACACCAATACCCAATCGAGGTTTGCGTCCTTTAACTGCCATCTGTTCAAGCAGCTCCTCATCCTTTACCAGTGCAGCTTTTCCATTAATTCTTAGGGTTTCCCCCAGACCAGGAATTAAGAAAAGAAGCCCGACATTTGGGTTAAATAAAATATTGCGCATTGAATCCATTCTTTTATTGCCTGGCCTTTCGGGAATGATCAATCGTTTGTCATCTAAAATAAGAACAAATCCAGGCAAATCCCCGCGCGGTGAAACATCACAACATCCAGAATGATCAGCGGTGGATATAAGCAAAAATGGTGATTGAGAAATGAAATCCGAACAATGGTGATCCAAATAGGTAATAACTTTATTTTTCACCAGATCACTTGGATAGCCAATGATCGAACGCAATTCCTCCTCCGTTTCAACAGTTTCCTTAAAGCTATTGGCATGATCCAAAGTCGCCACTCCTTATATGTGCCGCAGCTTTCGCAAGCATAGAAATTATTAATCAAACGTTTAATTAAATACCAAGTATAGTGAAAACAAACTCCTCCACATCTTCTCCACGTAAGTTGGAAATCCCTCTATCTTCGAAGTGACTTTGAATCGTGTTCGGCGAAAGCGACGCGGAAATCACTGAAGAGGACGCAGTCGCCGTTTAAAAGGACGCAATACCTTAATCACCAACCTCCTGAACCGGCAGACCATATAAAAAAGGGCCCCACTATGCAGGATTGTGTTCAAATCGTATACAGTAAAAGTCACCAGTGAGTTGGTATGTTTTCTATTGAGAATATTGGCAGAGCAGGGTAAGCAAACTATAAGTAAAAGGAGGTATTCGTCATGGCAAAGAATGAGCGATTAAATGAAGAAGCGGCGCCAAACAACAACATACCATTTGGGGCATCGACAGAAGCAATGGGGATGTTAAATGAACTTAACGATCGCAATAAGCAGCTCCCAAAGCCGGAAAAGAGCGACCCTTCAAGCCAGGTCAAGAAAAGAAGTTATCTGGATGCTCCTAGTAAGCCGGATAATGGCAACGATAACACCCCTCCACGATATAGTTAACGCCACATGGATTCCAGTTGATCTAAGCGATTCAGAGATATACCATCGAGGCTGAGACAAAACTAAAAGAGTTCATTCAAATGCCGAACAATAAAATTTAAAAATATAATAGCAAATGCGAAGCGTAGTCAAAATATGGAGACTCCTACGGGAACAGCACGTGTCCGAAGACCCCGCAAGAAAGCGGTTTTTGCTTTCTGAGGAGGCTGAGGCCGTGCCCGTGGAAAGCGAAGTATTTTGACGGAGCGCTTCGTTCCTTTCTTTTGTAAAATAAAACTCCGAATCATTCAGATAGGATCTATGAATGAGTTCGGATTTTTCTATGAGTAAAAACCTTCTGTCCCAGCCTCTTTTACACTAACCCACCTTATGCCGCTAGCCGACGAACTATAAAAGGATTAAGAATCATTTAAATTGGATATGAATAAATTAAATTAACGAAAACATTAAATCATTAACTTATTATTATTGATTTTTTGCAAATCCTTATTATACTGGAGGTAGGGGAGTGAGGACAATGAGCCAGGTTATTTACAAAATGACCGAAAGTAATATTGACATCGCCTATCGTGAACACAACAAGTTTGTCATCGAAAAAGAGACCGATTATATATTGAACAAATTAATTACCATTATGTTAAGTGGATTTTCAGATAAGCTAAAGGGAATTACTTTTGATAAAAGCGGGATTCAGTTTACCGCTGACTATCTGTTTTCGGAAAAGCATCGTGATAATTTATTTACTTGGCTGAAACGAATGACAACCATAGAAATCCCCTCGTTAGACCTTGACTTCGGTAAGCTCAAAATTGATTTGGAAAACTGGTACTATCAAATGGGTGGGGAGAATATTCATTTTGAGTATCACGAGAGCTATCTGCTGACACCTAAAGAAGCATCTGAACAATTAGGCGTTTCAAAAGTTACGTTGAATAAGTACATCAAACAAGGGTTGGAATGTGTAGATACGACCTCCCATCGCAAAATACCTAAATACATTATTGATATTTGGAAAGATCCTGTCTATGCTATCCGGTTGCAAATGATTGCTCAGGAAAAAAAACGCCGAAACCAAGCACCTATTGAGCGATTAAAAGAAATCAACAATGAACTGACGGAATTTCAAGTAAAATATAAATCAGCTTCCTTCCAAGAAGCCTTTAAAGAATTTAATGGCGATTCGATGGATGATCCTTCTGATTTTTATACATGGAGAGATCTTGAAGCAGAGAAACAAGATATCATCCAGTTATTAATTCAAAATAGGTGATATCCTTTGGATAACCCTCCAAAAATCACCCTGCCTCCCGGTGTCCGGCACCGAGGCTCAAGTCAATTACAAATCTCAAGCAAAATAACCCTTAAGCCGTTGTAATATTATATCATTGTTCTCCAGCTTATTTAATGCACCAACCATTGATCCATAGACCGGAGGGCACTTTGGGAAAATAAAATGGTTGGTAAAGTGTTCAATAACATTTCTGCGTAACATTGATGATTTCCATAACCCGCCCGTCAGTACAATTTCCGGATCACTCTTATCGGACGACATGCTTATCCCGGTTTCAATTAACTCAATTAAGGCGCTGGCGGACCGCTCTATAATAGCTGCAGCTGTCTTATCACCTAGGCGTGCTGTTTCATCAACAATAGAAACAAGATTGGCTAATTCCTGTTTCGGTGAATGATAGATGATCGGGATAACATCCGGAACATGTTGGATGCGAAAATGGCTTGTTAGACGGGCGGTAAGATCCGTTGGGCCCTGTCGCCTGTCATAGGCCCTTAACATCGCGCGGACCGCTTCCTTGCCAATATCATAGCCGCTGCCTTCATCGCCAACAAGGTGTCCCCACCCGCCAATCCGAAAATCTTCGCCACTTTCATTTCTTCCATATGCAATGGTGCCCGTACCGGCGATGACAACAAATCCCGGACCGCCATCCGTCCCGCTCCATAGAGCATTGATGGCATCGTTCTCTATTTCTATTTCTTTGCACGGAACAGGCAATGCTGCTCTGATATAATCCTTCATCATCGCCTTTTGTTTGACATGGCCACAGCCTGACATCCCGGCAAAACAATATGCAATGGGCACAGGATGGTTGTTGAATAACCCGTTAAAAATCCCTGTAAAATTTTTTGCAACCTGATCCCCTGATATGGCATTAGGATTAGTACTCTCACCGACTATTCTATTTAAGACCCTGCCATCAGAATCAAATAAAGCAACATCTGTCTTGGTACCGCCGCCGTCAATGGCTAAAAAGTATGATGTCATGTTTGCCTTTCCCCTTTGTCGTTCATTCCTTATTTCCATTCCACTTGGGTGGGTTAGTAATTTGTCCAAGTATGACCCGTTCCTTAGCGCCGGTAGCGTTGGGAATATTGCCTGCCTGGCCGTTGATCGTCTCATTGGCTAAAACAGCAAAGGCGATCGCTTCCTTCGCAGAAGAAGAAAAGCCCAAATCCTCTTGAGTCAAGACGCGGCACATAGGCAAACCGGATTTTATCATTCCTGCGAGCGTCTGGTTGTAACTCCCGCCGCCGCTGATAATAACCTCATCTATCGGGTGCTTTTGTAATATGTATTTTCGATAATAATTGATGATAGACGATGCTGTAAATTGGGTCACTGTGGCCATTAGGTCATAATGTGAAACCGATCCAGACCATTTTGCCATGATACTGTCCACAAAGGCTTTGCCAAACATTTCTCGTCCCGTCGTTTTGGGCGGTGCAGCCTTTATGAAAGGATGCTCAAGCAATGCCTTTAACATCTCTTGATTGACGCTGCCAAGCGAGGCATAACGGCCATCCGTGTCATAAGGTTCATTAAAAAGCCGCAAACAAACGTCATCAATAATCATGTTCCCCGGCCCAGTATCCGATCCAAAGACGTCATCAACCGATGCCATGGCGGGGATGACCGTCACATTTCCGATCCCGCCTATATTCTGAAGAGCCCGCGTATTGTCAGACCGATAAAGTAAATAATCAACATAAGGCACGAGCGGCGCACCCTCACCCCCAGCTGCTATATCCATTGACCGGAAGTTAGATACTATAGTCTTGTTTGTCTCGTAAGTGATAATAGCCGGCTCGCCGCATTGAAGTGTTGATTTTACGATATCCTTGCCCTTAGCCGGGATATGGTAAAGGGTCTGTCCATGCGACCCGATTAAGTCGAGATCTTCTAACGGAAAAGAAGCCTTGCGGCAAACACTTTTCACGGCTTCGGCAAACCAATAGCCTAATTTAAAATTCAAACTGCAAATGTGTTCGATATCCGATGTATCAGGATCGATTGCGGCCATAATTTCCTTTTTCAACTCGGGAGGCATATCTTCTTGATGATATTTAATGAGTTCAACTTGTGTTTCTTCAGCATAGCCGCTGATTTTTACTAATGCGGCATCCACACCGTCTAATGAAGTTCCTGACATGAGGCCAACAACATACTTATCCGTCATATCAGCCACCCGTCCTAGTCAACTCAAATTTATCCCATGGCTTAAGATAATCTAATAGAAAAACCTCATCTTCGGCAATTTGGCCGACAACATTTGTCTTGCCGGAGTTTTTCATCGGTTTCAGGGCAATCTGTAATTCACCGGCATATTGGCCATAAAGGTGATTTTCAATCAAGATATCCCCACGGTTGATGTCCCGTGTATTTAAAGGTTCAAAGTGATGTCCACGGTATTTTACTCGGCTTTGAGTTGAACGAATGAGGTAGTCCGAGACATCCCCCCGGTAAAAATGCGGTTCTTCCAACACAATTTTCCGTTCTAATTCTGTCAGCCGATCAACTAATTTGGCCGAAAAGCTGAACTTCTCTCTATTCAATTGACTGAGTTGTTCAAGTTCATCGTCACTTGCATAAGCGTTCCCAATAATGACATCATCGATCAACCCCGTTGCCCAAAGATGTTTTGCTTGAACCGCAATGGGCAATTCCCGGTGCTCTTCTAATGTAGGAAGACCTTCCGTCACGGGCCATGGACCGAATGACGCAGCTTGTGAAGAAACAAAGGCAGCTGTCTTAAGACCATATTGCTTAAAGCGTTCCGAGCATGCGATAAAGTGATCATACGCGAGGCCTGAATAGCGATGGGGATAAAAGTTGTGACACCCCATCAACTTACTTGCGCGCGGCCGGTAATCCATAATATTATCGATGTAATGGGTTGAATTGCTCATATTAATTTCAATGCTAAGGTCTTCCTTATTGAATGTCATCATCGCTTCTTCGCTTCCCGTATAGCCCAGATCCAAACGAATCCCATCGGCTCCAATCTCTTTAAAAAAAGACAAGTCCTTATAAGAAATATTTAGCTCGTCAAAGATTCTCGGACTAATATCGGCGATGACTTCCATACCTATTCCTTTTGCAAAAAGGATCGTATCTTTTAACTCTTTTATTATGGCCTCTTTATCGCCATGAACTGATAAAAGGCATGTAAACACCCGGCCAAATCCATAATCATGGGCGCGTTTTAAATAATTAATATCTTTTTCATATGTTGATTGATGAGGAAAGATTGAAACGCCTAACTTCCTGTCCAAAATAAACCCGCCCCTTTCAGTCTCGTTCTGCCTTTAATTTTTTTACAATTGATATCATACGCTCAATTAACTTTTGCTCACTCATTGCTGTCATCAAATGATCCTGTGCGTGAATCATCAACAGTGTTTTCTCCACTTTCTCTCCGTTAAGTTCAGCAGTAATCAGTTTGGTTTGTGTTTCGTGAGCCTTATTCAATTCACTTTCCGATTCCTTAATTAACTCATCAGCCTTTTCGAAATTAAAGTCCTCAGCTGCCTTTAATGCATCATAAGCTATTGCTCTAGCATTTCCGCCATGAGAGATGAGCGCAAAAATATCTTCCTCGTATTTTTGTTCCAATGTCCTCCACACCCTTAATGTTTTAGTTTTGTAGTCTCATTGAAATAAATATTTATTTATTATAAAAATTATTTGAAATTTTATTTTAACTTAAGTATAATCAAAACAAACCGGGGTGTAAACCCTTTCATGTTTATACTCCTTTATGAATATATTTATACCTATTATTCAATTAAAATTTCAGGGGGTCAGATTATGAAGGTATTATTCGTATGTGCGGGCGGGATGTCAAGTGCCATTGTTGTTAATGCCTTAAAAAAAGAAGCTGAAAAACAAGGGGTGGCGATGGAAGCAGAGGCAGTCGGCACTCCCTCAGTAGAAGATGAAATCAGGAATGGTTGGAACCTGGTCCTGGTTGCACCGCAAGTGCGTCACCGATTCGATAGTGTTAAAGCGATCGCTGACGAAGCCGGTATTCCTTGCGAGGCGATCGCTCCCCGGTCTTATACACCTATGGCGGGTCCAACTCTTTATCAGCAGGTTAAGGAATATATTAAATAAGAAGGTGGTGGCTATTAAAAATGAATAGTTTTGTTGACTTCTTAGACCGGAGATTTTCCGGTCCCATGGCCCGATTGGCTGAACAAAGGCATTTAAGCGCGATTCGCGATGGCGTTATCTCTGCACTTCCTTTTATTATCATCGGATCATTCTTCCTTATCATCGCCTTCCCGCCGCTGCCGCAAGGATGGGAAATTACAAAATGGTGTGCTGATCATGCCGCCCAGATCCTTATCCCTTATCGGATGACCATGTATATCATGTCGCTCTACGTAGCCTTTGGGATCGGGTATAGTTTGTCAAAGAGTTATAAAATGGATCCGTTAAGCGGTGGACAGGTGGCCGTCGCCGCATTACTTCTTTCCATTGTCCCGGAGGTTACGAAGGATTTTGGATTTGTGATCCCGATGGCCGACCTTGGCGGAGCCGGCCTGTTTGTGACGATGGTTGTATCGCTCTTATCTGTTGAAGTCCTTCGGTTTTGTAAAGCCAAGAATGTTACGATTAAAATGCCTTCGTCGGTCCCTGACTCTGTGTCACGCTCATTTGAGGCGCTTATTCCGGTCGCCTTAGTTATCGGTATCATGACAATTATTACTGTAGTCTTCGGTGTAGACTTACATTCTCTTATGGGCAAACTTGTCAGCCCAATTGTTACAGCTGGCGACAGCTACTTAGGTGTCCTTATTCCTGTATTTTTTACAACTTTCTTTTGGGCATTTGGGATCCATGGGATTGCGATCGTCGGAACCGTTGCCAGGCCTATCTGGGAAGTCTATCTTACTGGCAATGCCGCAGCAGTCGCTGACGGGGCCTCCAAGCTGCCGTACATCGCTCCCGAAACTTTCTATCAATGGTTTATATGGATAGGCGGTTCCGGATCAACGCTCGGCTTGGTCATAGCTATGGCTTTTGTTATGAGGTCCAAATATGTTAAGGCTGTCGGACGTTCGTCTCTTTTACCCGGGCTTTTTAATATCAATGAACCCGTTATCTTCGGTGCACCAATAGTATTAAACCCATTACTCATGATTCCATTTATCATTTCGCCACTCGTTCTGGCAACCGTTGCTTATATAGCGACTGATATTGGACTTGTGACACCTACATCCGTTATGCCGCCATGGACACTGCCTGCTCCAATTGGTGCCTATCTCTCCACAGGCGGTGATTGGCGAGCTGTTGTCTTAGCTTTAGTTAATATTGCTATTTCCTTTTTCATCTACCTGCCGTTCCTTAAAATCTATGATCTGAAAATGTTAGCTGAGGAGAAGACGGATGGAAAAACAGATGCGGCTTTAAATCAAAGCGGGACGACCGAAAGTTTCTAATCGTCCCCATACCAAGGAGGTCCTTAGGTTATGCCCTTTAGAATCAGTTTTAAGGGTGTGGCTGCCTTTCTAGCCATCGTTGTGTCCGCTAACATCATTCTTTTGTATCCTTTAGCAGCAATGGGACTATCGCCCGCATCGAGCACCTTTGTCTGCAGCAGTATTTTCGGCACAATTGGCATCCTTGTCGTTATTGGTAAGATCGATGGCAAGATCACTTCGCGAAAACAATGGATGACATGGACCGCTCTTTCTGCTGTGATCTGTACCTTGCTAAGCTATTATCTTACCTATAGCACATTTTAGTGAAGAAGATAAAATGGAACATGCAAATAGGCTGGGACAGTAGTTTTTTACTAATAGAAAAATCCGAACTCATTCAGACATCCTGAATAATTCGGATTTTTATTTATACATAAGAAAACAATGAAGCGCTCCGTCAAAATACTTCGCTTTCCACGGGCACGGCCTCAGCCTCCTCAGAAAGCAAAAACCGCTTTCTTGCGGGGTCTTCGGACACGTGCTGTTCCCGTAGGAGTCTCCATATTTTGACTACGCTTCGCATTTGCTATTATATTTTTAAATTTTATTGTTCTGCATATGAATGAACCCTTTTAGTTTTGTCTCAGCCTCTTTAATTTTGTATAGTGAATGGCGGAATAGCGCGGCCGTCGATATCAGTAAACTGATACTCTTTTGCCAAATCCGCGGCTCTCAGCACTTGACCGCTTTTATCAAGCACATTTGGATCACTTGCCAGCGCCTTGATTCCGCGTCCGACATAATAAGGTGTCTCGGTATTATTTAAATCATCCGATTCATGCCAATGATCTTCATCTGACCGATGATGCATTAACACAAGCTCCGTCCTCATGAATCCAGGTGAAACGGCTAGAACAGCGATATTGTCTTGCTTTAATTCAATTGACAGCCCATATGCCATACGAGTCAATGCGTTTTTCGCCAAATCATAGTAAAATTGCCCGGTGTATTTGCCGTCATCCCAGAAAGTGGTGTGAATGATAAGGCCTTGTTTATTTTCGCGAAGGAGCGGGACAGCAAAGTGGTTTGTGGCAAGCTGGGCACGAACACCTGCAGTGAACATTGTATCCCAAAGTTTTAAAGGCAATGCCCAAAAAGGACTGGATTCAATTGAAAGATCATGCCCACCCCAAACATTATTGACAAGGATATCAAGCTTTCCTTGTTCCTTTCGAATTTGATCGATGAGAGCTTCCGTTTCTGAATCATTCGTATGGTCACAACGAACACCTATCCCTTTTCCACCCGAAGCCTCAATTTGTGACACGGTGTCATCTATCGTTCCCGGCCAATCATTTGTCGAATGCCCTTTAACACTGCGTCCAGTTACGTATACACGGTTGCTCCAGCTTTACCTAACTCCACGGCAATGCCACGCCCCGCCCCTCTGCTCGCGCCTGTTACAAGAGCGATTTTTCCATTCAATGATGTCATGTATCCCATCCTCTTCATAATGTGATATCTTCACTATACGGTGTAATTCTTGACAACCTATGTCATATTTAAATAAATGAATTAAAAAACGGATTGAAGAGGAGGCGCAGAATGAGAGGCGATCGACTGATATCTATTCTTTTATTATTGCAATCGAGAGGGCTTATGACAGCAAAGGCATTGGCAAAAAAGCTCGAGGTCTCCGAACGCACCATTTATCGGGATATGGAAGCATTAAGCGGATCGGGCATTCCTGTCTTTGCAGAGCGGGGCAAGAACGGCGGCTGGTCTTTATTGGACAACTATCGGACGACCTTAACGGGGTTAAAAAAGGCTGAAATACGTGCCCTGTTGGTTTCACCCTCCGCCCATTTGCTTGATGATTTGGAATTGACCCGTCCATCTGAAGAAGCAAGGAATAAGCTTATGGCTTCACTTCCCTCGATTTATCGCGATAATGCGAAGGATGTCTGGAACCGGATTCATGTTGATACAAGCACATGGCGAAGGCGGAAAGAAAAAGTGGACTCATTCGACATTCTTAAAAGTGCGATATGGAAGGATAAAAAGTTAAGAATCACATACGAGCGCGCGGACGGAAAAACAAATGACCGTATTGTAGCGCCGCTTGGATTAGTTGCTAAAGGAAACCGCTGGTATTTTATTGCTTCAAAGGACAACGGTGCTATCCGAAATTACCGGGCGTCACGCATTAAGTCTGCCACTCCCATTGAAGAAACATTTGAGAGGCCTGAGGACTTTAATCTTGCGCAATATTGGGAATCATCAACCAAGGCTTTTATCGAAAATTTACCAAAGTATGAGGTGTGGGTTGAGGTGCTGCCTCCCATTTTACCAAGGATAAAATTCACAGACCGGTTTGTTCAAAATATTGAAGCGGGGAATCCGGGTGAGGGCCAATGGACGCCGGTTAAGCTTTCTTTCGATACTGAGAGTGAAGCAAAAGGATACATATTGGGATTTGCAAATCAAATGAGAGTCATCGAACCTAAAGAATTGCAGGATCAGATTCTTAAGATGGCCAAAAGCGTTGTGGGATTATACAATTAACCTTATTATCGAATGACTGTCATGAAAGATAAGAAGCCTAAGACCTTCCCGTTTTAGGAACTTGGCATGTGCTACCCGAGTATTCACTTCCGTTTCGTTTACTGTTGGGGTGTTTTGCGCAAATCCTAACCAAGGCTTTAATTCGGTCAGAGATGCCTTGATTGCCGCATTTACAACCTCCCCATCGCCTGGTGAAGGCATTTTAAGTATAAGTCTCTCAGTCTCTAACACAGTTGGAATTTCAAATAAAATTGGATCCAAAACACTGCCCCCTGTATATTGAATTTATTTTTAAAAAAGAGCAATCAAAAATATTAAAATCACCTGACAAAAAGGTAATTTTACCCATATGAAGGACATATACCGCGCTTACCGACCGACTTTTGTCCTTCATCGCCTCTATGAAAGACATTTGTCGCTCTCTTTGACCCCTTTTTGTCTTTCATCACCTCTATGAAAGACATTTGCTACCCTCTTTGACCGACTTTTGTCTTTCATCACCTCTATGAAAGACATTTGCTACCCTCTTTGACCGACTTTTGTCTTTCATCACCTCTATGAAAGACATTTGCTGCCCTCTTTGACCGACTTTTGTCTTTCATCACCTCTATGAAAGACATTTGTTGCCCTCTTTGACCCCTTTTTGTCTTTCATCACCTCTATGAAAGACATTTGCTGTCCTTTTTGACCGACTTTTGTCTTTCATCACCTCTATGAAAGACATTTGCTGCTCTCTTTGACCCCTTTTTGTCTTTCATCACCTCTATGAAAGACATTTGCTGCTCTCTTTGACCGACTTTTGTCTTTCATCACCCCTATGAAAGACATTTGTCGCTCTCTTTGACCCCTTTTTGTCTTTCATCACCTCTATGAAAGACATTTGCTGCTCTTTTTGACCGACTTTTGTCTTTCATCACCTCTATGAAAGACATTTGCCGCTCTCTTTGACCCCTTTTTGTCTTTCATCGCCTCTATGAAAGACATTTGCCGCTCTCTTTGACCCCTTTTTGTCCTTCATTACCCTTAGCAGTTTAATCCCCTCGCCAACATATCCGGAGAGGAGCTACCCAATTTATGTGGCTTTACGATCTCCACCATACGCAGATCGTTTCACTTCCAGATCCGAATCCCTTTTATAACATTTGTTGTATTATATTTAGTAAGAATGCAACCTGGTTGGATCAGGTGACGCCACTTTCCACTTCTTGTTTCGCCCAAATATTATCATTATTATAACAAAATTGGTGCGCCGTAAGCGTTGAAGGTTGCGTAATCAGCGCCCTAAGTTATTTACCTATAGCCTTTCGCCTCCTTGACTTTACAATATTTCTCCCTTATAATTCATAAAAATGTTTCAAAAATTATTTATACAGCTAAGAAAAGGACATGAATCATTCTTCATTTTCTTATCAGAGAACAGGGTCACCGGCTGAAAGCCCCGTAGAAAAGGGATTGATTTACCGCCTTGGAGCTATTATGGGGAAAGGTAATTTGCAAGTATCCATAATCGGGAAACCGTTATCTATATGAGAGTCATGTCCATTTTCTGTACATGACGGAATTAGGGTGGCACCACGACCGCATTCGTCCCTTTGCTGGGATGAGTGCGGTTTTTTATTTTAAAAATAAATAACAACAATGCGTTGATAAGGACATGAATCATTCTTGACTTTCTTATCAGAGAACAGGGTCACTGGCTGAAAGCCCTGTAGAAAAGGGATTGATTTACCGCCTTGGAGCTATTATGGGGAAAAGCGATTTACAAGTATCCATAATCGGGAAACCGTTATCTATTTTGAGCATCATATACACTTTTTGTATATGACGGAATTAGGGTGGCACCACGACCGCATTCGTCCCTTTGTTGGGATGAATGCGGTTTTTATTTATATATAAAATTGGGAGGAATAAAAAATGGCAATGAACGAGGAAATCGAAAAGCGCAATCACCGGAAATTAGGTCAGGAGCTGGAGTTATTTACGTCGATGGAGGAAGCCCCGGGAATGCCCTTTTTCTTACCAAAAGGAATGATCATTCGAAATGAGCTTGAAGCTTTGTGGAAAAATAAGCATCAAAAAGCTGGGTATCAAGAAATTAGAACACCAATTATGATGAAACAAGAGATGTGGGAACAGTCCGGCCACTGGGACCATTATCATGAAAATATGTATTTTTCTAATGTGGATAATGGGCAGTACGCCATTAAACCAATGAATTGCCCGGGTGCTGTATTAATTTTCAATAGTAAACGACGGAGTTATCGTGAGCTGCCAATTCGCCTTACAGAACTCGGATTGGTTCACCGCCATGAGCTTTCGGGGTCGTTAAATGGGCTATTGAGGGTCCGCTCATTTACGCAAGACGATGCTCACTTGTTCGTTATGGAGGATCAAATTGAATCTGAAATTAATAATGTTTTGGATTTAATTGACGATGTCTACTCGGAATTCGGTTTTGAATATAAGATCGAACTGTCTACTTGCCCAGAAAAGTACATGGGTTCTGCTGAAATATGGGAAAAGGCAGAACACGCCCTGGAATCTGTATTAAAGAAAAAAGGGCTGACTTATCAAATCAATCCTGGGGACGGCGCCTTCTATGGCCCAAAAATTGATTTTCATATCCTTGACTCACTTGGCCGGAGCTGGCAATGCGGGACAGTTCAGCTCGATTTCCAAATGCCCGAGAAATTTGATTGTCACTATATAGGCGAAGACAATAAACCTCATCGCCCGATCATCATTCATCGTGCTATTTACGGTTCTATTGAACGGTTTATGGCGATTTTAATTGAACACTTTGCGGGTGATTTCCCATTTTGGCTCGCACCAGTACAGGTTAAAATTTTACCAATTTCAGATTCCCATTTTTCTTATGCCAAAGAGGCTAAATTACAATTAGAATCTGTGGGATATCGGGTCGAGATCGATGACAGAACTGAGAAAATTGGATTAAAAATTAGGGAGGCTGAGTTACAAAAGATTCCTTATGCAATAATTGTCGGTGATAAAGAGGTAGAAAGGGCATCTGTAGCCTTAAGAAAACGCAAGGAAGGCAACCTTGGTAACATGAATATTTCAGAAGTGATTTACAGATTTAGTGAAGAAAGAGATAAGCGTTAAAAAAATAGGGAAATCCAAAAAGGACCTCACCTTTTTGGATTTTCTTATTGCCTCTTATTCTATCTTTTCCTTAATACCAGAAATGCATATGATCGTTTTGCTTTCTTTTGTTATCCTCAATGATGCGACTGATACGGAGATTGTCTTCATAACGATTAGATAATGCTTTTTTCCTGCGGGAAATTGAAACGGTGAACGAGAACAGGTCGAATGTTACCATCGCAGTTCCCTCCTTTTGTATCTTTGTCTTTCTCCGCTTACAATTTCAAATGGGCCACATTTGAAATATACGAATCGTCCCCCTCAGGGATATCAGTGTCTTCAATCTCGTTTTCTTCGTCATTGCCTTCGATAACCCCATTTTTGACACCTATTTTCGTTTGCAAAACACCGCATTGTTCACTGCTTCCTGTGGCCACTCCGTTAAGATCAAGTCTTTCCAATTTGTCATAAAGAACCTTTGGATCAACATTCCTGGCAACTTCCAACACACCGTTAACAATAAAAGTAATTTTGTTCTCTGTATAATCCAGTTCAGGTTGCGTCAGTTTGTGTTCACCCTCAACGACGCGAAGGGTTCCTGAATAAGCAACGACTTTAACCGATGGATCGCATTTTTGCAGGATGCCTGCCTTCAATTCGGTACGGCAATAAATCGCATCCTCCGTTTTGAATTCATCGATATGGTTTTTCACATCTTCTTTGCTGACACTCTCATCCAAGTAGATAGAACCTGCAACAAATAATTTAGCATGCTCATATCTCGCTATTTCACTTGCATCAAGGTGGATGTCCTCGCCGATATACGTAAAGCCCTTAGGGACGGTTATGATTTTTGAAGAGGTTTTGACTAATTTTGGGCTCAACACCTCTAGATAATCTTCTAAAACAACGGCACCGTTTAAAAATTGAATCTGATCCAACTTTTCATCAAACAGCGAAAGATCAAGATCCTCAATCATATTAACTTCTCCAGCCACCGCCAAATTCGTTTTTGATTTTAGTTGGCGGAGATAATCGTTGTCGATCGTCACCTCGCCGGTTTCCAACAAGGCATTGTCCATATAGGCAACCATTTTCCCATTATTTTGCTCAACCTTTTGTTGCAAGGCCGCCTGGACGCTCTCCGGACAATAGATCTTTCCGTTGATAAGCAGTCCGCTAATTGCTTGATCGATCATGTCGGCATTAACATCAGGTTTTACAATCATTTTTCCGTTTACTAGAAAAAACATCGGTTCTTTCATACTGGAGACAAAGCTGTCATCAAGTTCTAACTTTCCGTTGATTAAAGAAAATTTACCGGATACTTTGGCAGATGAAGCGATCTCGTGAAAAGAAATTTTCGCCATGAAAGGCTCGAATTTTTTATTGTACACCATAAAAGCAACTTTCTTAATCGCTTTGATTTCCTTCAACGTGTCTTCGGACGCCTCTGTTAAATCCAGAAATGCTATATTTTTAATGATCGTTCCCATTTGACCAACCTCCTGAAATTTATTTATTAATTTTATTTCTTAACAAACGGATCGCAGTTTGAAGACGATACCGGATTGTTGCATCCGATAAGCCAAGCGGCCCGGCAATTTGTTTGCTTGTTAAGCCAAGCCAATAGCGTTTGTACACGACATCGCGAAGATCAGAAGGCAATATTTGCAGCAATTCCTCCATTTCCACCACAGAATAGCCGTCTTGTTCAGATTCCGGTTCATCTTGTTCCCTAATCGGAACTTCAAAACGCTGTTTGCGAAACCGGTCATAACGGAGATTCCGCAGAACTTTAAACAGCCAAGCCCGCTGTTGATAATCGGTAAGTCTGCTCAAAGAATGCAGGTGGGTGAGTGCTTTCAAGAAGGTATCTTGCAACAAATCTTCGGCTTCCTTCTCGTTGCTAGCCATCGACCGGGCAAAACGCTCTAATTCCTTGTTATGCTTTTCATAAAGATCCTCAACTAGCATGGCATCAGCTCATTTCAAACGTTTTACCTGAGTATTTGATCCGTCTTCATTTGTATAACGTTTCAGGAAGGGAAAGTGTTGGAGGTTTTTTTGTTTTTTTCTGACACGTTCAAACAAAACTGGGAATCCCCTGGGGTTCAGCCCCAAAAGTTCCGTACTAACAAACCAATAATGGCTCCGATCACAACGGCTGGAAGAAACATTTTTATTAACTTAATCGATATGGCTGTGGAAAGACAGCCGATAAGAACCGGAAGTGAAATGATAAGGTGACCACCCGTTGGAACTAGGATTTGTTTGATGATAAGCGCCGATATAATTGCGACTGGCACATAATTAAAATATAAACGCAAGGCCGTGCTCATCTCTCGTTCTGCCATGACTTCTACACCAATGATCCGCGATATGTAAGTAGAAATGGAAAGCAATCCGATTAGAAGCCATTGATTAAACATTTCGCGACCTCCTCTTTAAATAAAGACCGACAAGAGGAGCTAAAACACCCGTGATAATGATCGTAAAATCATTGCCCGGCGTGACATATTCAAGTCCAACCGCTATAATTACCGCGGCTGCCGCCGTTGCAGATACCCACCTTAATTTCCCCCTTAACAAAAAAGCTGAACCGTCATGGTTTCAGCTTTTACGATTGCACAGCTTTGGTGCTTTATTCAGTCCATAGCCAATCCTCGCAAGAATTAGCCAGTTCCTGTAAGTCATTTATAAAAGTACTCACATGATAACCATCACAGACAGCATGATGAACTTGCAGCGACACAGGCAAAAGTACTTTCCCCTCTTGTGACCATGTAAATAAAAGCGGGATAAAGCTTAATTTTCTTATGCCGCAGCCTAGCTAACAACACAGTCACATTCAGGTTTGCAGTAATACTATAATACTATAAGAACATTTACCCGTCTTCATATAGTGATCGAAATAAGGCTTTCTATCCCAATGATCCACATCAATTCGATTAAAAGTCATCTTTATAATCTCCTAAAATTATGGAACTTTTATTTTAGGAGGTTCATTTCTCTGTTTTCACCAATAGCCTCACCCCATGGAGTTTTTTCATTACATTCATTATAATGAAAAAATAAAGAAGAAAAACACCCTTTGAGAATAAATCTCGAAGGATGTTTTCAAAAACTTATGAGCCGATCACACTCCGAATAAATTTCTCCAAATAGGCCACATCGGTAATGTGCTCATTACATTCATCACTGTCAACACACATATAGTTGCCGACTGCTTTATAATAATCTGGAGACGAGTTGGCAGGCCTAGATTTGGACTTTGCTGTAAACAAAGCAACCTTTCCATGCCCCTTACATAATGAGCATGTATTATCTTTATTAGCTATCGTATACCTGCCCTCGACGCCAATGATTTTTCCATTCAATTCATAGATGATAAACTTTTTATTTGTAGATATATCGACCCAGCTAAGATAAGTTAAGGATTGACCAGCAAGCGTCGATAAATTAGGCATCTTTAACTTTTTATTTTTGGGAAACAGCTTCCTGATCTGCTTTTCTGTGACATGTGGAAATGCCATCAAATAAGGCTCTAAAGAGCTCAGATACTCCTCGCAATCTTCTGGTGTTTTCAATTCAGAAATTCCCTTTAGAATTTGCATTTGGTTATCTGTAGCATCTGGAAATGCTTCTATTACTTCGAATTCCGTGCTGCACCTTACAGCTTCAATGACTTTTTGATCTGTAACAGTAGTCTGCGCATGCTGCAGGATCTGCGTTTGTTTCTTAATGTGGTTATATTGATGGTTCCTAATAAATGGTTCTGTCATACATTCCAACCCCTTATTTTTTTATTGATTAAAATAAGGTGCAAGGCCCCATAATTAGGAACGAAAGCTTACTTGGGCGATTTTGTCCTAGAAAATCCACCCATGCAAGGTATCGCCCTCAATCCAAGGCCTTGCATGGGACGCTGATAATTTTGGCAATCTCATATTATTTGCCAATTCAAACACCTCCCTATGGATATTTATTATAAATCAATTTAAACTGGAAATCATTCCTTTCCTGTTGATTCCTTATTTTTATGTTAAAACTTCCCCTGTTACTGCTAGATTGCTATATCACACAATTGGTGCTATTCTACGATTAAATCAAACGTGAGGTGATAGACATGCGGACACAGACTTGGGCATAACAGATTTATGACATCCATTCACGTAAATAAAAAAAGGAAGTGCACGCATGTCTAAGAATATTGATTATCCCAATCCAATACGTGATTTAAGCCGCAACAGTTTGCGTGCTGACTGCGAGAGGTGCTTCGGATTATGTTGTGTTGCACTGCCCTTCGCAGCTTCGGCAGATTTTACAATCGATAAGGATGCAGGCAAGCCCTGCCCCAATCTGCAATCAGACTTCCGCTGCGGCATTCACAAAGATCTCAGACAGAAGGGTTTTAAGGGTTGTACCGTTTTTGACTGCTTCGGTGCAGGACAAAAGGTTTCCCAAGTCACTTTCGGAGGGGACGACTGGCGTGAAGGTCCAGAGACGGCAAAGAAAATGTTCGATGTGTTTCCCGTTATGCAGCAACTTCATGAAATGCTTTGGTATTTGACCGAAGCCCTGACATTGGCTGCGGCCCGCCCAATTCACAAAGAGCTTGGCTCAGCGCTGCAAGAGACGGAACGACTAACTCAGCTTAGTCCCGATTCACTCAAAGAACTAGATGTTCCAGCACACCGAGCTAATGTCAACAACCTGCTATTAAAAACGAGTGAACTCGCTCGTGCCAAGAAAGGCAAGAAGCCTGACCGCCGGGGAGCTGACCTTATGGGTGCAAACCTCAAAGGTACCGATCTCAGTAGGGCTAATTTAAGAGGAGCTTACCTCATTGGTGCTGACCTCCGAGATGCCGACTTAAGAATGGCAGACCTGATCGGGGCTGATTTCCGAGACGCCGATCTTAGCGGAGCAGATCTCACCGGGAGTATCTTCCTCACCCAAGCCCAGGTTAATGCAGCAAAGGGTGATACAAAAACGAAACTGCCTTCCCCACTCACCCGACCAACGCATTGGCCTGCTTTTGGGTAATTTACTTATTTATAATACTTAATGACCTGGATTTAAAGGGCGACTTCTTAAAAGAAGTACGCCCTTTACAATTTCACTTCCTATGCTGTTGGGTCCATTCCTTTACCATACGCTTCGGTGCGGCGCGTAAATATGCTTCTTGAATCAGTTCCGTCAGCTCTTCCCAGTCTTCATTACGCGGGTTTCGAATAGATACCCAGCCGTGGCGGCCTATATACGGTGTTTTGAAAAACTGCTCCTTCTGCAGCAACAACACTTGAGTTTCTTGATCTGACTTAAATGATAAGGTTGTGCCTTCCTCGCTCTCACCTAATCTCACAAAGGATTTTCCGTTTATTTGAAAAGCCGCATGACCAAAACCGTCGATATGCTCCGCGGCTTCCGGAAGTGCAAGACAGATCGTGCGCGCGTTTTTTAGCATATCTGCTTTTGTTTGTGATGTCACGACTCTTTCACCTCTTTAATTAATGCCACTCTAGATTACGCCCATCAGGATACACTTCTTGTTGAAGTGACTCATCCGTCAAAGCCTCTAATACCTTTCTGGTGTACCGCTTTCCAAATCGTCCATCTATCTTTTTCCACTATCGGTTCATTGTCTTTATGATCTAATTGTCCTTTTATATACCCTTCAAGATCCTCGATTTCTTTATCACTTAATTCGTAAAGAATGGAACGGCCGGTTCTATTGACTATATCCTTAACTAAATCGTCTATTCCATTGTATGACTCCCTTGTTTCCCATAACTTATATTCTTTTGAGTCCGTGAATCCGGCATCACCTAGTACTTTATACACTTTTTCGCTTGTATACCGTCTTGAGGTTTCTTTATTAATTAATTCAGGATACTTTGAGAAAAAGAATCCTCTTATATGTGTAGAACTCCCTTCAAGCAAGCAGTCTTCCGGCGTTCTGTCTTGAATAAGGCAGATTCCGGCTGGTTTTAATAGACGGGAAATCTCCTTAAAGCAGGTATCCAAATCTTTAATATGATGAATAACTGCCCTTTCCAGAACAATGTCATATTGTCCTGTTCCTAACTTTGTATCCAAGGCATTGCCTAGATTAAAGTCGATATTAGAATAGCCTTTGCAGTTCTCTCTTGCGGAAGACAGTTGCTGCTCGGAGAAATCCAATCCGGTAACAGCCGCTGCCCCCATACCCGCAAGCGCTTTAGAATATATTCCGCCTCCACATCCAATGTCCAATACCTTTTTCCCTTTAACATCGCAAATATCCTGTATCTTATTTTCCCAAGTTAAGTCAGCATCTCTAGAAGAATAGGTCGACCGGTTATCTTCACTGTGAAAATTTATCACCGAAATACCCCTCCTTCGTTATTCTCAGCATAATTTAAATACCCCAATAACAAAATATTATATTTATTATAACTAATGATAAAGAAAACTCGCCGATTGGCGAAGACAGAGGCGTAGTTGCACTTATGTGCGTCAGAAAGTTATACTTTCTGATTAACTAAGAAAATCTTATTTACAGGAAGAGCATGGGATACCGAGTGTGGCTTTCTTAATGCATACTTTGACAAATTAGCGCATAAAAAAGAATCCTTCAGACTCGGAGGATTCTCACGTTTATATCTATACGTTTTTCAGCATTCAAATTGCAAAATTTAAGTGATTGGATCAAGATCTTTCACTTTTGTATTTTCTACAATCAAAGGCATATAAAAATAAGGACGCCGCGATTGGGTTAATTTTTCTTGGTTAAACCAGTGATCCTGTTGAATCGTTTCAAAATTAACGAGTATAGCTTCCTCCCTATTTTGAGATCCAATTTTCGGTTCATCCAATCCATAATAAGGATCTAATGTATATAAACCACTGCCGCCTTTAAATGAGTATTTTCCTCCAACAAAGTTTGAAAATATTGTATAAGCCTGCGCGCCAATCGACACGTCATCCCACAAAACAATAGCGTTTTGCGGATACTTGCTTTCAGAAATATTTTCGTTGATCTCCCGGGGGCCGCTGTATTGCCCGTACCAAGATGTTGGAATGGCAAGAATATCTGCCCTTTGAATAGCCAATGATCCATAGGTCTCCGGAAAAAGGACATCATCACCAATTAAAAGGCCTATGCGACCTAAATCTTCTATTTCGAAAACAGATAGCTTTGATCCAGCCTCAGCCCAATTTTGTTCTTCTTGGTTCAAATGGGTTTTTCTATATTTGCCCTTAATTTCACCCATCTTACCGATGAGAAGCGCTGTATTATACAAATGATCGTTATCTTGTTCTACTATCCCAAAAACAATAGATGTGTTAAACCTTTTCGCCAATTCGGACACAAATTCATATGACATGCCATGATTAGTTTCTGATAATTGATGGGCGAATTGATCCGTCACAGGACCCGTAAAGGAAAGTTCAGGCAAGACTATAAGCTTAACTGGGTTATCACTTTCCTCAACAGCCCTTGTAATGAGCTCCCTTACTCTCGCCATATTCGCTTCTTTATCACTTACGGGTGTATATTGCACAGCCAAGGCTGTCACATTCTTTGGATCCGTGTTCTTTGTATAATCCCATGGTTGAATAAATTGTACAATTTCTTTATACAACTCAGGGCGCCTTGAAATTAATAATCCTTTATTTTCATTGTTATATTGTTTGGGATCAATATCACCATAAATGAAATGAGTTTGATCTATGTCTGTTTCTTCATTAGGAGAATATGGGCCTTCAGCTAATTTCTGTCCCATCGGAGACCAAATGGCACTGGCGCCAATCATATGAAACCCATTTTCAGTATTCGAACGGTTTGCGCTGATCACATAAAGCCCATTTTGTTGTGCTCGAGCAGGAAGTGTCGAAATAGCCTGCGATGAAGAATTCGTATGAAAAGCTAAGATATCCGCTCCCCTAATAGCTGCAAGTCTGGCGGTTTCGTAATAAGAAGAATCCATACAAATGTTCATTGCTATATTACCAATATTCGTATGGAAAACAGGCACGCCTAAATCGCCCATTGCAGCCCAGTGAGCCTCTGCTTCCCACAAATGTATTTTTCTATACTTCCCAACATAACCTTCGGGACCAATAAGCACAGAGGTATTATAATAAATATTCGTTGCTGGATCCTTTTCAGGCATCCCGAATGCTATATAACTGTTATATTCACTTGTTAATAGGCTGAAAAACTCAGTCGTCGTTCCAGGAATAGGTTCAACATAGGGCAGGATATCATCCCTATCTTTGAATAAATAGCCGGTAGTCGCCATTTCTGGTGCTACGACTAGTTTAGCTCCATTTTTAAAAGCTGCCTCAGCATCACGATAGAGTCTATTTATATTTTCTTTTTTCTCTCTTAGCATAGGATTAAATTGCAGCGCGGCCGCCTTAAATGACTGATTTACACATTTCATACAACATTGCTCCTAATTTATTGAATGGTTAAAAATAGAGGCTCCTCTATAAAATGAAAATTAATATTTTTCAAGTTTAAGCCGTGCATTTTTAAGATGAAGTGACATGGCCTCTTTCGCCGCCTCTTCGTCTTGTAACCTAATGGCTTCAGCTATGTTTTCGTGTTCTTGTAATACTTGTTGTCTTTTTTGATAGAGGCCGACGTTTTTCTTTAAGGAGAATTTAGTGGCACTATAATACAAATTTGAGATACCATCCATCGTTTGCTGTAATACTGGGTTATGTGCCGCTTTTACTATAGCAGTATGGAAATCAATGTCCTGCTTATGTCCAATCGACTCTTCATTGTCAATAGCCAGACGCATATCATTTAGCGCTTCTTGAATACATTCAAGATCTCTGTCATCTCTTCTTTTGGCAGCCAGAACCGCCGTTTGCGATTCTAAAATTATTCTAACTTCAAGAAGATGGAGCACTTCATCAATGTTAACCATTTCCAATGTCGTTTTTTCCATTAAATTTGTAATTGAAATAGGTTGAACAACACTGCCGCCGCCTTGTTTGGATTTAATGACACCGCTGGCTTCCAGAACCCTTAGTGCTTCTCTAATAGGGGGACGGCTGACATTAAACATCTCCGATAACTTTGTTTCCGCTGGAAGTTTCTCCCCCGGCTTATACTTCCCTTCTTTTATCATTTCTTTTATCCAATCAGTAATTTGTTCTGATACTTTTTTTCTTTCAATTTTCAGGACTCATCACTTCTTTCTTAGAGGTACACTTGAATTGAATCATTTTATTCATTGCTTCTTTTCCTCATTAGATACTCAAAGCAATTTAAAATACTTTCATCATACTTATATTACAAGTATACATAGGAAAAAAGCCTTTGGAAATATTTAATTCGTTAAAATATTTACGCATTATTTGAAATCGCTGTGACTTGTCGTTCTTTGGAAACAGGTTCCGCTTCATGCAACAGTTCAACGAGGTGAACGGCACGCATCTTTCCTTGTAACCCTTCCCTTTGTATACCCAATTTCATTTGCAAAAGACAGCCAGGGTTTGTTGTGACAATCGTATGTGCCCGGCTTACCTTAACATGCGTCATCTTCTTATCTAATATGTCCATTGCATCATCATAGTTCAACATGTTATAAATGCCGGCTGAACCGCAACAACGGTCATATCCTTTGAATTGTCTATATTCAATGCCTGGTATAGATTGCAGCAGCTCAAATGGTTCCTTAGTTACCTTTTGGACATTGATCATATGACAAGACGTTTGATATGTGACAATGTCGTTGATCGGACGTGTAAATTCTATCTGATCTAGCGCTTCATAGAGTATTTGACTTACATCCCTGGTCTTCTCTACAAACGATTTGGCCTTTTCTTTCCATTGCTCGTCAGTAAATAACTCTTCATATTCAACGAGCCTCGCCCCACAGCCACCAGCATTATTAACGATAACGTCGACATGCTCTTCCTCAAAGGCAATCATATTTTGTTTTGCTAATTGCCTAGAACTTTCAACTTTCCCTGAATGGGCATGAAGCGCACCGCAACATGTTTGGGTTTCAGGAATGACGACATCACAGCCTGCTTTAATGAGTAACTCGATTGTTTTTTTATTAATCTCGAAAAAGACACTGTCCATTATACAACCGGTAAAAAAACCAACCCGCATACGTGTCTCACCCTCGGCTTTAATAACCTTTGGCCGGGACTTTCTTTTTGTTGGCGAAGGGAGATCGGGCAAGACCTTTTCAAATTGATCCAAATGCAACGGTGCAATACTCGTCATTTTTATTTTTTGAGCCAAGCTCTGTAACCCCGATTTTTGATACAACCAAGAAACATTTCCGATCCGCTTCATCCATTTGCGCGAAGGGAAGACTTTGTCAAAAATAAGGTTCTCCACCCATTCTTCTTTCTTGGATTTTGTACGCTTCTCTTCGATAACATGTTTTGCACCTTCGAGTATTTTGCCGTACTGTACATTTGTTGGACAGACAACCGTACAAGCATTACATCCCAGGCATTTATCAATAGGTTCTTTTAAATCTTCAACACTAATTTTCCCTTCCGCATACTCTTTGACTAAATTAATTCGTCCCCTTGGCGAATGGGTTTCCTTTTTCATGGTTTCATAGGTGGGACAAGCGGGCAGACAATAACCACATTGAACACAGTCAAATGTTTTATCATAGTTAATTTTTTCTTGTAGTTGTTTAAGTTCCTTATCCATGGCTTAACACCAACTCATTATTTTGATCCGATGTGAATATTTTCCCTGGGTTTAAAATGTCATTGGGATCCCAAGCCTTCTTGATCCGTTTCATCATATCAAGACCAGCTTTCCCTAATTCCATCTCCATAAATGGCGCTTTCATGGTGCCGATGCCATGCTCACCGGATAATGTTCCCCCGAGGCTGACAGCCGCTTCAAAAATTTCCGCAACGGCCTTTTCCACCCGTATCATTTCTTCTTTGTCCCGTTTATCACAAATAATGTTTGGATGAAGATTACCATCACCCGCATGGCCAAAGACAACAAGATTGACATGGTATTTTTCTTTTATCGCATTTAGCTTTTCAATCATTTGAGGAATTTGGCTCCTAGGTACTGTCGCATCCTCAGAGACCTTTGTTGGTTTAACCCTTGTTATCGCTGGAGACACTAGTTTTCTTGCCATCCATAAATGTTGTTCTTCTTCTTTTGTTTCTGGAATCACAACATCTGTTGCACCAAGTTCATTTAATATGCCATGGATTTGATTAACTTCTTCGTTAACCGTTTCCTCATGACCATCGACCTCAATGAGTAATATAGCTTCGGCATTAACCGGAAGCCCTATTGGTTTGAAATTTTCAACCGCTTCAATAGAGGCCTGATCCATTAACTCTATTTTTGCCGGCAGAAGACCTGATGTTAATACTTTGGAAATGGCCTCTCCCGACGTAACAACTGAATCAAAGACCGCCATCATTGTTTTAGAAAACTGTGGCTTAGGAATAATTTTGAGGACAGCTTCAGTAATAATCCCTAAAGTGCCTTCAGAACCAACAATTAATTTTGTAAGATCATAACCTGTCACATTCTTTATCGTTTTACCGCCGGTTCGAATGATTTCGCCTTCCGGTGTGACAACTTCTAATCCAATGACATAATCTTTGGTGACACCATACTTCAATCCCCTGGGACCACCTGAATTTTCCGCTAAATTTCCCCCAATTGTTGAAACATGCGAACTGCTCGGATCGGGAGGATACATTAACCCATATTTGCCAGCTGCTTCGTTGATTGCAGACGTTTTGACCCCTGGTGAGGCGACAACAATAAGATCCTCGGGGTACACTTTTAAATCATTGTCCCATTGAGCCATATCAATGACGATGCCGCCTTTGACAGGCAAGGGACCCCCGCTTAGGGAAGTCCCTTGTCCTCTTGGATAAACCGGAACGGCATATTCATTTGCTACCTTCAGTATTTTAACAATTTCTTCTTTGGTATAAACTTGAATGACTGCTTCAGGTACAAATGAACCAAATGAAGCATCAAAACTATAACTATGGGTATCTTTTGTTTCGGTCATTACCCGATCATTACCAAATTGTGATTGTAACGCGTTAAGCCAATCTTTACTCATTGCTCTTCACCAAAATCCAATAATTGTTTTGTATTATTCACAAGCATTTGCTGAATATCTTCTTCTCTAATGCCCTGATCCAGTAATTTTTCAATAAACTCACTTAAAGCTTCAATCGGCGGGATATGGTGTTGTTGCCCATAATCAGTCACAAGGACACATGAAGAAGCCCCCAATTTTTGAATGCTATCTGCCATTTGCTCAATCGAAATACTGTTAAAATCAGTGCTGCAGGCTAAATAACATTTTTCAAGTATACATCCCTTTTCAGCGAGCTCTTTTTGCATTTCAAATGGAATTTTTGCGATACCTAAATCGGCATGTTGAATTAATATTCTTTTAACCCCGATATTTTGAGCTTCATTAACCAAAATTTCCACTTCATGCGGTGATAGATGTCCGGTCGCTAAAACTGTATCTTTTTCGGCAATCAGTGATAGAATTTCATTAACCTCTGGCAATAATCGCTCATTTTCATCTAATATTTTAATCCCATAAGGCTGATCAAGCGGTTGATCACTATTAAACAAATTGCCTGTAGACCGAGCACTATAATAATCCTGGTGTTGCTTCGCAGATATTGTGGGCATCCAAATAACCTTTGCGCCCATCTGAAGCGCCATATTAACGGTATATGGGGATAATCCACCACTAAACAAATTACAAACTAATCCCCCGAATATCTTTAATGATGGATATTTCTCCTGCAGCAAAGTGGCACGATCATAGGTCTGCCCTTCATGGGCCTTCAAAACGACACCGCCCATACCCGCCTGATAGGCATCCTCAATTAATTCCCAGTCTGTCTGTTTTCTAGGGAAAATGCTTGGTGAACTGTGAACATGTAATTCAATTGCGCCTTTTAATAGAGGATGAAAGTTTGTTTGAGCTTTCATATAAAGATCCTTCCCTTTAATTAAAGTTGAGTTCTTTTACTTCCTCATTTTTTTCTGATAAGTGTTCGTTGAAAAAAGCAAGTAGATGGGTCATTAACTTTTGAAACTCTTCGTGTTCAGAGTACATAAAGTCATTATGTTTACCATCAACTGTATATAGAGTTTTAGGCGTTTCAGCGGCTTCATATAAAGCTGTCGCTTCCTCATATGGATGTAAGAGATTGTCTTTACCATGTCCGATAAATACAGGGCGAGGTGAAATATCTTTTACATACTTCTCTACATTCATTTCTATAATACTATTTGAGAATTCTAATCTGGTTTGTTCCCCGAAACCTTTGATTTGCGCCAACTCTTTTTCAACATAATCTTCCGTTGCCGGATCCAAAGGATAATGAATGAAAGTGTCAGCTAAATGGGATTCTCCAGTCATCACCTTATTGACTTTATCCTCTTCAACAGATTCTAAAATATTTACCCAATCTTTGTAAGGGTGAATGGCCTTCAACCATCGTGCACCATAGTAAAAACCATTTAATGCAGCAACCGCCGATACTTTCTTATTATGAGCTGTAACATCAATCACGTTCGAAGCGCCCATACCCCAACCAATCAAACCAATGCGTTCAGGGTCTACACCATCTTGCTGTTGCAAAAATGTAATAGCATTATTTATATCTTCCACTTGTTCTTTTAAAATAACATGCCCTCTATCTCCTTCACTATCTGCAAAACCTCTGTAGTCAAAACCTAAACACACATAACCAGCCTTTGTAAGTTGCTTAGCGAACATCTTCGGATAGAATTCATTAAATCCTTGATAACCTGAATTCGGAATAATTGCTGGACGTTTTTCTCCTGGTTGAAAATCCTCAGGAAAATAAAGAGATCCATCTAATTTAAAGCCTTCGCTGTAAAAACTAATTTTCTTTTCAATCATTTTTAACCCTCCAAGGTTATTAAGTATTTTTTATAAGGATCAAAGCATATACGAAATTTTAATAAATTCGACCTTTTCTATTCCTCAGTTTATAAAGATGAATTCACCACCAATACCAACAATACTCTGTTGCCTTGTAACCTGATGTCATTATTAAAGAAAGCGTTAACAACAAGTTGTAAGACAAGTATACAATATAATTTAAAATACGTAAACACATTATTTAAAATTGTGCAGACATTAAAAAATATCTTTATATGTGAGTGACGTTAGACGCAACTTCCGGGTAAACCGCAAAAATACCGGTCAAATGACCGGTATTAATTTCTTGCTTTATTCATTGAATGGCTTTGTTCTTCTCAGCGCTTTCTTTGTCATGTGTATCATGCGCTGATTCATTTAATGACACGCCTTTTGTTTCGGGTGCCCAAAAGATTGTCACAATGGTACCAATTAACAATACTGCTGTTAGGGCAAGAATTGAAACGGTTATTCCAAAAGCATTAATACTGATAGGCAAGAGAAACGTTCCGAGGGCTGAGCCAAGCCGGCTGCAGGATGTAGCCATTCCAACCCCAGAGGAACGAACTTCCGTTGGAAATACCTCGGACGGATATACCTGTGTAAGATTGCTGACAGCCGACATAATCAGTGTGAAAATTATAAAACTTATGATCGTAAAAGAAAGAGAAATACTAGGCAACACACCAAGACTGAACAACGATATTGTCAGGATGACAAAAGATCCGATCAAAAAAAATCTTCGCGAAAATTTAACCGTAAACAAAATACCTAATAGCCCACCAATAAGCAGAAACGCGTTTAAAAGCAAATCTGTCATAAAGTCTTCTTTTAAACCCATATGCGCTAATATGGATGGGAGAAACGTATAGATGGCAAAGTACGGAAGGGTAAGACAGACGTAAAACAATGCACTAAATGCCGTACGTTTCCCAAGCTTCTTGCTAAAAAGTGCAGAAAAATTACTTGGAAGTTCTTTGATATTTTCAGCTAATTCGACATTGAAACCAACGTACTTCCTCACGATTTGCCTAGCCTCTTCAATCCGCCCTTTGCTTACAAGCCATCTTGGTGATTCAGGTGTACCAATTCTCAACAGAAGAATGATCAGGGCCGGAATACAGCTGCTCGCAAGCATCCAGCGCCATGCATCGGGGCCAAGATCCTCTAAATAAAAACCGACAAGAGTTGCAGCGACATAACCGAACGTCCATAATGCGCTTAGAGATCCGAGAATATGGCCTCGATACTTTTTTGGTGAAAATTCAGCAAGAAGCGTGACTCCTACGGCATAATCTCCCCCGAGCCCGATACCGATGATAGTCCGCAAAATAAACAGTTCTACACCATTATCTACAAAAAACTGCAAAAACGACGCAACGGTGATCAATAAAAAGTTAAAAATGAATATTTTATATCTGCCAATACGGTCGGACAGCCAACCTAATACTAGACTGCCTAAAAACAGTCCAATGAGAGCTGAACTCCCAATTAGCCCTATCCACACCGCATTAAGATTCATTTGTTTGGCAAATAGTGTAAGGGCGATACCAATGATCCCAAGGGCGTAACCATCACTGAAATTCCCCCCGAAAGTAAGAGCGGTAATTTTTATATGAAACTTATTAAGAGGCGCATCATCTAGCATAATATTTTTTTCCATAAATCTCCTTTCCCCTTTCTAAAAACACAAAATGGATTAAACCCTTTGAAAACAGAAAAAGCAACAAAATGTTTGCTGCTTCTTCATTATCATTTTACTAAAATAGTAATGGCTTCTACCTGTTCATTTAGAATTTGGGGCCATCAATGCCCCAACCAATCAAGCTGATATTTCAGGGAACATTATTTCTCCTGTTTAATATGTAAAACTTGCACACCTGAAGAAAGCGTTAACATTTAGTTGTAATACAAGTATACAATATAGTCCTGATCAAGTAAACATATTATTTAAAATTGTATAAACCATAAAAAATATTAACTAGCAGGAGCAATGTGTCATAGGGTACTATAAAAAAGTTTATGGTTATTGGAAAGGACCGGTGTGGAGCGTTTTTACTCCACACCGGTCCTCATTTAGTCTTAGCTCGAATAGACATCCTATTTCCTTATCTCTCTTTTATAATGTCATTGACTTGAGCAATGATGTCTGAAATGATCACACTTGCCGGCTGCCCTTTGCTTAGACGTGGGCTTTGACCACTCCAAAGGTGAAGCCATTCGGGTCGATTTTGTCTTGCCGCTTCACTGCGAATTTCTTTGGTTAAGGCATTTTGCACCGGATAATCCGGCAGCTCATTTTCATATTCAGCCATTCTCTCCATAAACTCATTCTGAATCCCTCTAGCTGGCTTGCCGCTAAATACTGAGGTGATCATAGGTTCTTCTTCAGTACCGTTCAAAATCGCCTCTTTTTGTTGCTTTTTCGCACCACTCTCTTGGCTTGTGACAAAGGCGGTCCCCATTTGGGCGGCCCCCGCTCCTAAGGTCAGCGCTGCCAGAACACCTCTCCCGTCCATAATACCGCCTGCAGCAATCACTGGAATATTAACATGATCGACCGCTTGCGGAATGAGTGACATCGTTCCAATCATCGCCTTTTCAAATGGCCCCGAAAAAGTCCCGCGATGCCCCCCGGCTTCACTGCCTTGCATCACGACCATATCCATGCCAATCTCTTCATTAATGATCGCCTCTCTGACAGTTGTCGCCGTCCCGATGACAACAATATTTTCCTTTTTTAACTTTCTGATGATGTCTTTTGCAGGCACGCCAAATGTAAAACTGCAGACCGGCACGCGTTCTTCCAAAATAATGGCGATCTGCTTTTCAAAAAGAGATGCCGCCTGCTTTTTGATTTCCGGTTCAGTTAGTTGCAGTTCTTCTCTAAAGGGGCGCAGCCACTCATTTGCTTTTTCAATTGTTTCTTCTGATACATCCGGTATTTCAGGGATGAAGATATTAACACCGAAAGGCTGGCCCGTGAGCTGTTTGATCTCCTGAATGGCCTCTTTCGTCTGTTCCGGACTCATATAACCCGCCCCTAGGGTTCCAAGCCCTCCGCTATTTGAAACCGCCGCCACTAATTCTGGTGTCGTCGTGCCCCCAGCCATCCCAGCCTGTATAATAGGATATTTAATGCCTAGGTCTTGTGTAAGCTTATTCTCATACCACATCCAACCACTCCTCCTAGCGATTTTTAGCAAAATCTTTTATATTGATTATAGTTGTTAAAAATCGGCACGTAAAATGATGTTTTATGTTATTTATCATCACTAATATTGATGTCTAGCATAGCCTGGAGGGGGTTAAGTCTGAAATCGCAAGTGCATTTTACTAAGATGAATAAAAGATATTAGAGAAAAAGGTTGTTTCACACTACAATTATGTGACAAAAAACGGCTAATCTAGTTATCCCAAGGGTTATAGCCGCTTTCCTTCCTTTTTAACTGCAAAAGCCGGGTTATAGGACTGAGAGAGGATGTCTACTAATTGTGGAAACCGTCCACGACCATATTTACGGACCTCATTAATACCGATTATTGATGGAAAATGAGCATTTTTAGGCATAAAAACCTTAAAAATCACCAAAATGGAAAGGTTATTATAATTTATCCAGAGTTAATAGACAGCCTCTGAGAGTCCGATAACCCCCCCCAAGTTTTACAGCGTGATTGCCTTTTTGACCGCCTGAAACCATTGCATTTATTCAGGATTTCGGGCGTTTTAATTTTAATTTTTTGTCAGATTATTTTAGGTTTTTATAGTTTTAATTTAGTTCACTTGTAAGTGGAGATATTATAATATAAGGAGCTGTTAAGTGCGAGTGAAGGAAATATAACGAAAACCGCCGCGAACCTGGGTTTTGTCCAATCCAATTTCACAGCAAAAATTAAACGGCCCTACGAATTTCATAACACCCTCCAGCAAGATGCATAATGATTTCACCTGTCAAAAAGAAGCTTACTCGCCTCATAATAGAGCACTTGAATGAACTTTTTTGTATTAATACGATAAGAAGCTGGAGCTGTTGAGCCATCTTTTAGTTCGTTCATCTTTTTCCTGACAGTTGTAAAATCAAAAAACGCCGGCGCATACTTTTCAAATTTCGGATTCATGTAATCCGTTAATCCAAGGGAAGCCAAATGATTCAGCGATTGGGAAATCGCCCTGCGAACCCGTTGTTCTGATGCCTTAATTTCTCTATTTAACTCAATAGCCGATGCCGACTCCCCAAGTCTTCTTTGTGCAATGCTTTCAAAAATCCCCTTAAGGGCAGGTAAACCTTGTTCAGATTTTGCCGTCTGCTCACAATGAAGATAATCCAATATATCAAACATATCCTTACTGCCATTTTCACCTGCTATACCCAACTCAGCCAAAAGCGTGCGGCCCGCCGCTCTTAATTGTGGCTCATTTAAAGGTTCTTCCCGCCGGGTTTGGCCACCTTTGGAATCAAATACAGCACTGAGTGATTTTTGAATATCCTGGATTGACCTTTCTAACCGAATCCGTTCAATCACCCGTCTAATAATTCCTAATACCTCAAATTTATTAATGGGCTTTGTTATATAATATTCAATCCCTAGTGAATAAGCTTCACCAATCATGGCCTTCGACTCAACTTGGGAAATCATAATAATTTTGCCTTTATAAAACGGTTTGATTTGGCGAACGGTTTCGATGCCATCTTGTATCGGCATCAATAAATCAATAAATAAGATATCGACGTTTTTCAATGCCAATGTATTCTGATTCAACATCGACCCGTCTTCAGCTTCCCCTGCTATTTCACCAAGATCCTCATCCTCTATGATTTGGGCTAACATCGACCGTACAGCGTCATCATCATCTATGATAAAAAAGCGCATCATGATACCTTCCTTCACCCTTCCTTAGTTAAATGCCTTACAGGTAACCGTATCAAAAAAACCGTTTCCATACCCTCCGGCCCCTCTTCCAGTCCGATCTCACCTTCAAGTTGTTCGACTATTTCTTTGACGTAGGATAACCCAATACCAGTTGATGAATTGCCTTCTTGGTCATATTTTAATGTGAAACCGGGTTTGAAAATTAATTGTTGATGTTTCGGTGAGATCCCCGGACCATTATCACCTATACGACATTCAACACTATCGCCCAACTTATTTATACTGATCGTAATTGTCCCTGTTTCCTTTATCGCCTCGACGGCGTTCGCGACAAGATTATTAAGTATCGAAAGGATGGTATAAACATGATAGTCAGGGTGCTCCCCGTTAATATCGCTTACGAAGTCAATATCCTTTCCATGTAAACGGGCATATTTCCTATTCGAACGGACAACGACTCTTATAAGATCATCGACAGGCAAATAATCTTGAAGATTCTCCTTGGAAATCAGATTGGAAAGCCCGGCAAAAATGCGCTGATTATCTTTTTTGATCTCATGAACCTCACCTGCAATGGCTAAGGCCTTGCTGCGGCTTTCCTCAATAGAGACATCCGCTTGCTTCAAATCTTTATATAGATCATATGACTTTTTCGTAATGTTTTCAGCATTTCGCAGTGTCTTCTTTAAATGAATGGATTCCTCGTATAAATTGGATACGAGCATCATCAGATGTTGATTTTGGTTACGGACCTGGCTCCCTTTAAGGCGTGACTCATAGAGTTTCATCATATTGAAAAAACCAAGGACAAAAAAGCTGCGGAAAATCGCGATAATGAAAACTTTGTTAAAGACCATCAATGTCGGGGGATTATGCGATATCCCGTACTCAGTGACCAACTCAACAAGGTCTGAGATAACTTCAGCGATCACCCCAAAGAAACCGATGAGAAAGGAGCGGTCGTGAAAGCGATTAATCTTCAACAAATAAAAAACACAACTATAAGTAAAATAATATAAAAAGACGGGATAATATGTTCCAAAAGCGCCAGACCACGCCAAGTGCCCAATCGTCAAAACATCTAAAATAACGCGGAAGCCCACAATGGAAAGGCCAATTAAAAAACCCGGCAAAAACGCCGGGACCTTACGCAAAAATAACAAGAAAAAGAAAAAAGCAGGCGGTGCAAAACTAACCCGATACGTATCATTAAAAGGATAAAATTTCAACTCACCAGCTAAAGGTACGATCACCATCATCAAAATAATTAATTTGATATCTTTATTCAAGATCAAGCGTTGTTTCAAGAGGACGTTACCTCCACCTCAGTATAGACCCCAAGTATACCGTTTTATTAAGGCAAAAACAAATGGACACAAGCCACATCATCCTTAAAATCATGTTCTTTTTGTATCCTTTTGTCTTTTTGCGTCTTTTTTTGTAGTTTACTATATAAAATGCAATTATATAACTTTCAAAAAAGGCACATGCAAACGGTGAAAGCGGTTACACTTGTGTCTTACAAAGAATTTAAAAAGAGGTGACTGAATGAAAAAATTCGGGTTAGCAACACAAATTTTTGTTGGCCTTGTTCTTGGTATTATTGTCGGTGCTATCTTTTACGGAAATCCACATGTTTCTACTTATTTGCAGCCAATCGGTGATATTTTTCTTCATTTAATAAAGATGATTGTCATTCCTATCGTTATTTCTTGCCTGATTGTCGGTGTTGCAGGTGTTGGTGATGTTAAGAAGCTTGGGAAAATGGGAGGAAAAACACTCCTTTACTTTGAAATCATAACTACCTTCGCGATTATCATCGGTTTAGCCGCTGCTAACTTGTTCCACCCTGGGACAGGCATTGATATGACTAACATCCACAAAACAGATATCTCAAGTTATCAGAAAACAACCGATGATGTTGAAGGTCATGGATTTGCTGATACGATCGTTAACATTGTTCCAGAAAACATTATTTCGTCCCTTGCAAGCGGTGATATGCTTCCAATTATCTTCTTTTCAGTTATGTTCGGATTAGGCGTCGCGGTAATTGGCGAGAGAGGAAAACCTGTTCTGCAATTCTTCCAAGGGACGGCCGATACCATGTTCTGGGTAACCAATCAAGTGATGAAGTTTGCTCCATTTGGGGTGTTCGCACTCATTGGTGTCACAGTATCCAAGTTTGGTGTCGATTCACTCATTCCGTTAAGTAAGCTGATCATACTTGTGTACGGTGCTATGATTTTTTTCATCCTTGTGGTATTAGGGCTCGTTGCTAAATTTGTTGGTGTGAACATCTTTTCTTTATTGAAAATATTAAAAGATGAGTTGATTCTCGCTTACTCAACATCAAGTTCTGAAACAGTTCTTCCGAAACTTATGGAAAAGATGGAGAAGTTCGGTTGCCCGAAGTCTGTGACATCGTTCGTTATTCCGACAGGATACTCTTTCAATCTTGATGGGTCTACACTTTATCAAGCCATTGCTGCTATCTTTATCGCGCAAATGTATGGCATCCATCTGTCGATCACAGAGCAGATTGTCTTAGTCTTGACCTTAATGGTGACCTCAAAAGGTATTGCCGGTGTCCCTGGTGTTTCATTCGTCGTGTTACTTGCGACACTTGGATCAGTAGGCATTCCTGTAGAAGGCTTAGCCTTCATTGCTGGCGTCGACCGGATTTTGGACATGGCCCGAACAGCTGTCAATGTCGTCGGTAATTCCTTAGCCGCAATTGTGTTATCGAAATGGGAAGGCGGCTTTAATAAACTGAAATCACAAAAGTACATCGAGTCATTAAAGGAAGAAAAAACAGCTTAGAATAACAAAACAAAGGCGAGCTTCGAGGGTAACAATCCTCTTAGCTCGCCTTTTGCGCTGCTTAGCAATAGGAAAGTCAAGGTGACCTAAAGTTCAGTTATGATTAATTTAATACATTGATTAAAATAATACATTGACAGTCATAGTAATGTGATATATATTATACTCATGGAGGTGAGATAGTGGTTGATAATAAAATCTCCTCGGACTTACTAAGAGGGCATACAGATACAATTATCTTGAAGTTATTGATGAGCGGAGATAAATATGGATACGAAATATCGAAATTGATACACTCAAAATCCGGCGGCGAGTATGAACTTAAAGAAGCGACGATGTATTCAAGCCTGAAGAGACTGGAGAAAGACAATAGCATTACCTCTTACTGGGGCGACGGAGCCCAAGGCGGCAGGAGGAAGTACTATAGCCTAACAGAAAAAGGAAAAGAAACTTATCTTGAAAATAAAAACAATTGGGAGATCGCAAAGCGTATTCTTGATCAATTAATTTAAAGAGAGGCGGCAATTACAATGAATGAGAAATTAACCAAATATTTAGACGGTGTATTCTCACCCTATGAGGATTTAAAGGCTGTCAAGGAATTGAAGGAAGAGTTGCACACTGACTTACATGAGAAGCTGAAGGATTTGAAAGCTCAAGGTTATGATGACGAAGCGGCTTATCGCATGACTGTCAGCTCCCTTGGAGATATATCAGAGATCATAGAAAGCATTACGTCAAAGACCAGAGAGCTGCAGCAAATGGTGGGAATGGACTTTTCAAAAACCAACCTCCAGAATTCCGATTTTAAAGGAGTAAAGGTACATGATGGGAAGTTTAACTACAGCGCTTTGAAAGGATCAGACTTCAGCGGTGCAGATTTGACGAACAGCTCCTTCAAATGCAGTGATTTAACTAAAGTGACATTTGATGGCGCTGATCTTACCAAAGCAAAAATCACTAAGTCCTCACTGAAAGAGGCTACCTTTAATAACTGCGCCTTCAACCATACGGATTTTAACAGTTCCGATTTGTCAGGTGTTTGTTTTGATAACCAAACGTTCATTGGTACAATTTTTGATTACTCCGGGTTAAAAGGGACATCTTTCAAAAATGCTGTTTTTAGAAATGTTTCATTTAAAACCATGGTTAAAAAGGCTAATTTTGATGGGGCCACAATGGATAAGTTAACGTATGCCGTTTTGAAAGGCAATAAAGCAAACTTGACTAATGTCACTGTCATCTAACTGCATTTTAAATCAAGGAGGATGCAATTGATGCAAACTGATACAGCTATATCTGTTCATGGCCTAGAAAAGTCGTATAAGAATGTGAACGTGCTGAAGAACATCGATTTTACTGTACAAAAAGGCACTATTTTTGCCCTGCTTGGCTCCAATGGCGCGGGGAAAACGACAACGGTTAAAGTCCTAACGACCCTGCTCAAACCGGACAGCGGAACCGCCACCGTAAACGGATTCGATGTTGCGTCCAAACCCGACAATGTGCGGCGGGCAATCAGTCTGACCGGGCAATTTGCCGCCGTGGACGAAATTATGACCGGACGGGAAAATCTTATCATGATTGCCAAGCTGCGATACCTCAGCAATCCCCGTCGGGTTGCGGACGACTTGCTTAGACGCTTCGGCCTGACAGACGCCGCCGACCGCAGGGTGTCTACTTATTCGGGCGGTATGCGCCGCAGGCTCGACATCGCCTTGAGCCTTGTGGGAAAACCACAGATCATATTCCTCGACGAGCCGACCACTGGGCTTGACCCCGAGGCGCGCATCGAGGTTTGGAAAATTATCAAGGAGCTTGCCGACGGCGGCACGACGGTATTCCTAACCACGCAGTATTTGGAGGAGGCTGAACAGCTTGCCGACAGGATTGCTATTCTGCACGAGGGAAGGATTATCGTCAATGGTACGCTCTCGGAGCTAAAAAGGCTGTTCCCATCCCCAAAGGTGGAGTATATTGAAAAACAGCCGACCTTGGAGGATATATTCCTCGCAATCGTCGGCAAAAAGGAGGGAAAGTAAATGGAGGCGGTAAAGAAACACTTTTTCAGCGATATGGGCGTTATGCTTGGACGTTCCATGCGCCATATTACCCGCAGTATGGACACCATCATCACGGTCACCATCATGCCGATCGCGCTTATGTTGCTGTTCGTCTATGTGTTCGGCGGTGCCATTCAAGCCGGAACAGATAACTATGTGAATTACTTGTTGCCCGGCGTATTGCTGATTGCTATTGCCAGCGGTATATCCTACACAGCCTTTCGCCTGTTTACCGATGTGCAGCGGGGCATATTCGAGCGGTTTCACACCATGCCGATTTCACGTTCCACCTTACTGTGGGGGCATGTGCTGACCTCGCTCTTATCCAACGCCATATCGGTAGTCGTCATCATTCTCGTAGCGCTCGTTATGGGCTTTCGTTCATCGGCGGGGATATTGTCATGGCTTGCGGTAGCTGGCATACTTGCGCTGTTTACGCTGGCATTAACCTGGGTCGCGGCGATTGCCGGACTGTCCGCAAAATCAGTGGATGGCGCAAGCGCCCTTTCCTACCCAATTATCTTTCTGCCGTTTATCAGCTCGGCGTTTGTACCGACCGAGTCGATGCCGTCGGTCGTTCGCGCCTTTGCCGAAAACCAGCCGGTGACCTCGATCGTAGGGGCTATCCGTGCGCTACTCTCAGATCAGCCGGTGGGCAATGATATATGGGTCGCTCTTGCCTGGTGCATCGGGATTTTGCTCGTAGCCTATTTCTTTGCTATGAGGGTGTATAAAAAGCGGGTGTGATTTAGTTAAAGAAGGATGCCGCAGCCTAGAACTTTAGAAAAACGCCAAGCCGGGAGGCATAATCATAGGCTTGGCGTATATTTTCGTTAATATGAGATTCCAATATTATAATTACATATATACCCATTTTCCGGCGTTATCCCTCTTATCAAAACATGTGTTATTATGAGCGTACAAATATGTGGCTTTTGATGGCTATATTTAGAATACGGGGTGTGATGTGATGAGAAAGAAAGATTCAGATAAAAGAAGACACATTTTAATAACAGCTATGAAGCTTTTCTCCTCCAAAAATTATAATCGGACATCTATGCAGGAAATCGCTGATATTTGCGGCATTTCAAAAGGGAGTTTGTATATATACTTTAAATCAAAGGAAGATTTGCTTTTAACAATCCTCCAATATTACTTTCAGCATATTGAAGATCAAATTACGCTTATTGAGGAAGACGCTTGCCTGTCCTCAACAGAAAAATTCACGAGGGAAATTGAAATCAAGTTAGGTCATTATATTGAAAATCAAGAGTTCTACAGACTGCAGGGACAAGAACTTTCCGGTCTCTCGGATAAGAGCATTTATCGTTACTTGCACCAGCAAAATATTGCTCAGATCAAATGGCTTGAACAATCTTTAATCAAAATTTATGGGGATCAAATTAAACCATATGCCGCTGATGGGGCTTTTCTGTTAATGGGCATGATCAAACAATACATGGAACTCATCGTCGCAAAAAAATTGCCTTTAAATATAGAGACAGTTGTTCAGTTTTTAATGGTTCAAATGGACTTTATTATGAAAGGCCAATTGAATCATCATGTTGAGCCATTAATAAACGAAAAGTTATGGTCCGTATACTTAGAAGAAGCGGGTGAAGAAAAGGTCCATCCTCTCGAGTTGATTAAAGAAATTAAAAATCAGTTAAAAACACTGTCAATTTCTGAAAGCCAAAAAAAGGAAGCGGTTCAGTCCCTGACCATCATGGAACAGGAACTGATGAGCATGAAACCAAGAACCGCCATTCTTAAAGGAATGCTTCGCAACCTTGAACCGATTCACTTGCTCAAAGAGATGAGGGTGAAGCTTGCGGACAGTCTTCAGATGGCTGAATCAGAAAGTAAGATTTAAAACTAACGTTCGGCTAGAATCGGAAGTGAATTCAAGGATTGGCCAAAAATAGAATGTGATAAATGGGATTCAAGATCAAACGACGGGATACTGCGAATATTGGAAAACCGCTTGATAAACCCCGTCAGTATTGTCTTCACCTCTAGCCGGGCAAGCGGTGCACCCAAACAAAAATGGGGTCCAGTGCTAAAGGTTAAATGTTTGCGGTTATTTGGCCGATCGATGTCAAATTGGTCAGCATGATCAAAAGTTTGCTCATCCAGATTGGCAGCACTCATCCATGCAACGATCATTTCTCCCTCTTTCATTTCTGGGCCAAGAACATCCGTATCTTTTTTCACCCTGCGTTCCATTTTCATAATATGAAACCGATAGCGGAGAACCTCTTCAATGGCTTGCGGAACAAGCTCCGGATCCTCTCTTAATTTTCGATAAATACCAGGGCTGTCATATAAAAAAGCATAAAAACAATTCGTGATAAGATGAGAGGTTGTTTCTAAACCGGCGCCCAGCAAGCCTCTGGTCATCTTGATGATTTCTTCTTCTGTTAATGGTTCACCATCACGCTCAGCGTTAATTAAGTCGGAGATAATATCATCAGCGGGATGGACTCTTTTTTCCTTGATAATAGGTTGTAAATAATCGGAAAACGCTTGGGCCGCAGCGGCTTTCCTCTTATTAAGGTCTGACATATTTTCTTTATCAAAAGGAAGGAAAATAATTTCGACCCATTGTTGGAATAAATGGCGATCTTCTGGCGGTACCCCCAGCAATTCAGCAATAACCGTTATCGGAAAGGGATTCGCCAAAGATTTAACAATATCTATCTCCCGGCTTGGATCGATATCGTCAATGAATGCTTCAGCAATGGCTTGGATCCGCGGTTCCCAACTTCTCAGATGCCTTGGAGTGAAGGCCGCAGAAAGCAGCGAACGACGCCTCCTGTGTTCTGGAGGATCGGAAAATAAGATGTTTGTTCGATCAGAAGTTCCGTCATTTTGACTTGCCGGAGCGACTAATGTCCGATCTCTTACACTTGAGAACAGCTCATGATCGGAAAGAACACGCTTAACATGATCATAAGTAAACACATTCCAAACCTGTTGTCCCTCATGAAAGGAAACCGGATGATGCTTTCTCATATCCTCAAACCAAGCATAAGGGTGCCATTCCTCCTCCTTTGTCTTGAATGGTGTCATCTCGTCCACAAAAATGGCTTGCTTCATATTAGTCATTCTCCTTTCAAATTTAAGAAATTAAAAAGAGCATGCGATAAATGAAATCCATTAATCCTTCTGTTCAAAAGGCTGATCAGCAATCTTGACTGAATCTGTAGGACACTCGTCCATTGCTTCCGACACCTCGTCAATCTTATCTTCAGGTATAGGTTTTATCCCTTGATTGCCATCTAATTTAACAAACGCCAAACCACTTTCATCAAAGTCGAATATGTCGGGAGCGATGCCTTCGCAATTTCCACAGCCAATGCATGTTTCCTGATTAACGACGACGAATTTTGCCATTATAGTACCTCCCATTCTTCACGACTAACCTCGTCATTTTTGGGATTGGATTCCAATTTTAAAATGTATAGTTCTCCAAATGACCAAATAGTCATTTAAACCATAACACAATCAGCAACGATCAATCATGAGACTTACGAATGGTTTTTGGAACCGCATTCATCCCTTATCGCCTGATAACGAATGACCTGCCCCAAAACCAGTACTTTTGAATTCAATAATATTTCCTTAAAGGGATTAAAAAAAGAAGATGCCTCAAAAGCTATGCTTTGGGACACCCTATTATTTGAAGATGATTTGCTGGAAATTTAATTTAAAAAGCTGCAGGTGATATAAAAAGTAGTGGTGGTTAATTCATGACTTGAAAATCCGTTCAAGCTCGACTGAAAGTCCTTCGAAAAGAAAAGATTGTGCGGTTTCATTATGTTTGTACGTTCTCGTTTTGTTGACCTCATTGTTCTCGAAACCATAAATCGTAACTTCCTTATTGAGTGGATTAACAATCCAATATTCTTTGACATCAGATTCCATATAAAGGTCCAATTTCTTAACCATGTCTTTGCTTCTCGTGCTTTCTGACAGCACTTCAACAACAAGGGAGGGAACCCCTGTATAGTAGTCCCTTTCATCCAAATGATCATCTAAATCACAAATGACCATCAAATCGGGCTGGACCACATTAGGGTCATTACGATTCAGCCTTTTGAGGCGGATATCGTAAGGGGCAACAAAAGGTGTACATTCATTTCCTTGGAACCATTGATGAAAAGTTACTAACATTTCAGTGATTGCAAATTGATGGGCTGTTCTCGGCGAAGCCAACAAATAAATCTCCCCGTCAATATATTCATACCGGTTCTCCTCATCGCGGGTTAATTCCACAAACTCCTCATACGATGCTTGTCTTCCTTTAAAAGGATACGAATCCGCTGTTTCTTTCAGTACACTTTCCTGTATGGTTGCATGGGGTTTCCCCTCCATGGACTGTAACCTTGCCACTTCAATTCCATTGCGGGTAACGATAATCTCTTCTTTCGCTGCAAGCACCAAATATTTCCCAAAATTATTCTGTACCTCCGTCGAACTGACGATCATGTGATCACCCCACATGTATTTGGTTAGCTAATTTAGCTAATGATAACCTAAAAATAAAACACTTGCAATAGCGTCCTTAGAAACCTTTCTTTGTTCCCAATGGCATAGTTGATAGAGGTATCTCACCTAGTCGAAATAGCCTTTCTAATTTGAGCATTCAGCTTGGTTACATTTACAGGTGGAACTATGTTATTTGATAGTTTATACTTCCGCTTTAGTGATAAAATCCTATATACACTATTATTGATGGTATCTTCGGATATTGTATGATTTTTGGCTGCTGCGTATAAGCTGTTGTACACGGTTTTCACATTCTCTTTTCCGTGTCCCACTAGGACAATGTCACTTCCGGCATTTATAGCTCTTACGGCTGCATCCCCCAGGTTATAGTGTTTGGTAATTGCCCCCATTGTCATGTCGTCTGTTATAACAACTCCCCTAAATCCAAGTTGGTTTCGCAACAGATCAGTAATGATAGCTTTAGACATGGAAGCAGGATATTTAGAATCCACTTTCTTCACTAAAATGTGTGCAACCATTACCATATCTGCATGGTCTTTAATAACATTTCTGAAGGGAATGAGTTCAAATTGCTTTAATTTGGATAGACCTTTATTCACTTTAGGAAGGTCTAAATGAGAATCGATGGAGGTATCCCCATGGCCTGGAAAGTGTTTAACGACAGGAATAATGTTCCCGTCACTGATTCCTTTCATCATAGCTTCCCCTAGTTTTGAGACAACACTTGAATTTGAACCAAACGAACGATCACCAATTACTGTATTTTTGGGATTACTTTGTATGTCTAGCACAGGCGCAAAATCGGTGTTAAATCCAAAAGATGTCAGTTCCTTAGCAATCACGTTTCCAATATTGTAGGCATATTTTTTACTATTTGAATATCCAATCGTTCTCGCTGTTGGTGTGTTTATAATCGAAGCGGGCATACGGTTAACCCTTCCGCCTTCTTGATCTACGGAAATAAAAAGAGGCACTTTGTTTTTCGTATTGGCTGTTTTGAGTCCATTTGTTAAATTTACTAATTGAGTATCACTTTTGATATTTGTTCCATAGAGTAAGACACCGCCCAGTTTATATTTGTTTAAAAGGTCAGTGACATTAGTTGTTATGGTAGTCCCGTCAAATCCTCCAATAATCATTTGTCCAATTTTTTCACTTAATGTCAGTCTTTTTAGTTCATCTTGAACCGGATCTGTCTTAGGAAGCCTTTTCGTATCTTCTGTATTATTAGTTTTACTCCGTCCATTGTCATTAGCTGAATGTTGTTCACTGTTATTATTTGCACACCCCGTAAGTAGAAAAAAGGCGGTTACAATCACAATAGTTTTAGTTACAAATGTTTTCATAATGCTGTCCTTCCTTTAACTCTTAAATTCAAGCCCAGGTAGTAGGCTCCGCATATGCTGGGCCATCTCTTTATAAATGGCAGGCTGATTTTCGAGCCCATATTTTCCGGCTTCCGCCAAAGGCACGACATGATAGTTTTTCGGGTTAAGCCAGGTTGGCATAAATTTAGGATCGCGCACTTCCACACTTACTTTGTTATCTGTGGTTGTCTTCACAATACGGAGCTTTAAAATCCCGCCAACCTCTTTATATATCCCATCATCTTGCCCTGTAAAGAAGTCCCCCATTGAGTAGATCACAAAGGTTTTGTGGCCCCCTTTCCCCGTCACCCATTGGACGGGTTGCAAAACATGAGGATGGCAGCCTAAAATAATATCAACGCCTTGATCGGCTAATTTCTGAACCAATTCTTTTTGCCTGCTGTTCGGAACGCGTTCGTATTCAGTTCCAAAGTGCAAGGAAACGACCACGACGTGGGATACTTTCTTTGCCTGTTTGATATCCTTTTGCATTTGAGGAAGATTGATTCGGTTGACAAGATAGTCCTTCCCTTCCGGGGTAGCAATTCCGTTTGTTCCATATGTATAAGCCAGAAAAGAAAAAGTGATGTCATGGCTTGTGACCGTTCGGATCTTCGCACGGTCCTTTTCTGACAAAAAGCTTCCGGTGTGCACCATGCCAATTTTGTCCCAATGGTGGATAGCGTTTCGAATCGCCGGAATGCCCCGATCCAATGTGTGATTATTCGCCATGGTCACGACATCGAATCCTGCATCTTTTAAAGCATCGCCGACCTCGTAGGGACTGTTAAAGCTCGGATAAGTCGAAACGCCGATGTCGCTTCCGCCAATGATGGATTCAGAGTTTGCAACTGAGATATCCGCCTGTTGAATATAAGGTTTAACTGCTTCAAGCATTGGTTTGAAGTCATAGCCATCATCGGCCTTTGCCTTGTTGTAAACACGATCATGTATCAGCACATCACCAACAGCTGCAAGTGTTGCGGATGTCTTGTAGTGATTGGGTTGCCGATCCGGTTGACTTTTCGCCGTCGTTTTTACAGAATGTGTATCCGAATGGAAAGATTGGGTGAAAACAAATCCGGTCAAACCTGCGATGCATATGAAAAAATACAATAACCAGTGTTTTATCAGCATAATCGAAACCCGCCCCTATCCTGTCGTTTTCTGACATTATAGCACGTAAATGTGCGAATTTTGCGGTTGTTGGACAAATATTTGAGGTTGTTCCATAAAACACTGGTCTTCCGTTCATTTAGATTGGATATTTTATCCATAATCTGCCCCGCTGCCAGTTCCTCGACCCTCTTTAATCCATTTACCCGCTGTGGATGTTCTTTTTCTTGTGGACACAAAAACACCCCTTTAGATAATCTTATCCAAAGGGGTAAAACCTCGCATCTTTTTTATAAACATCGTGACTTTATTTCAAAGCCACAAAAACAATCATCCCCCACGCTCTCCCCTACTCCACAGTAACGCTCTTAGCCAGATTCCTTGGCTTATCGACGTCACAGCCGCGGTGCAGGGCGGCGTAGTATGCGAGCAGTTGCATTGGTACAACAGAAACAAGTGGTGTGAGGTATTCGTGTACCTCTGGCAATACGATTTGGTCGCTTGCGTCGTTCAGGCCATCCATGCTGATGATGCATGTGTGGGCGCCGCGGGAAGCGACTTCTTTAAGATTGCTGCGGATGCTGCCGTTGACATGTGCTTGTGTCGCGATGGCGATAACTGGTGTGCCTTCTTCGATCAAGGCGATCGTGCCGTGTTTGAGTTCACCGCCGGCAAAGCCTTCAGCCTGGATATAGGAAATCTCCTTCAGCTTCAGCGCCGCTTCAAGACAGACATAGTAATCAACACCGCGGCCGATGAAGAAGCAGTTCCGGGTCACGGCCAGATAATCGCGGGCGATGTTTTCCATGATGTCCTTTTGGTCAACAAGCACTTCCATTGCCTGCGCGGCAAGACTCAGTTCTTGGATAGGATCAAAGCCGAGCGTAATCCCTTTGGCTTTTGCTGTGTCGACAGCCAAAAGTGATAAGACAGCGATTTGCGCTGTATACGCCTTTGTCGAAGCAACGGCGATCTCTGGACCCGCGTGCAAGAGCAAAGTATGGTCCGCTTCACGGGAAAGCGTTGAACCGCCAACGTTAGTCAGCGTCAATGAACGATGCCCAAGCTTCTTAATGTGAACAAGGACCGAACGGCTGTCAGCTGTTTCCCCGCTTTGCGAAATAAAGATGAACAAAGGATTCTTAGAAAGCAACGGCATATTGTAAGAAAATTCGCTGGCAATGTGAACCTCAGTCGGAACTTCAGCGATCTTTTCAAGCATCTGTTTGCCGACAAGACCTGCATGATAGCTAGTGCCGCAGGCTATGATATATAGACGATCAGACTCACTTATCGCCTCGCGGATGCTGCTATCGAGCTTAATGTCGCCATCCTCATTCTGGTACTCCATAATGATCTTGCGCATGACGGCAGGCTGTTCATCGACTTCCTTCAGCATGTAATGCGGATAAGTGCCCTTCTCGATATCACTGGCATCGAGTTCAGCCGTGTATGGCGCACGAACTTGAATGTTGCCTTCTAGATTCTTAATCACATAGCTGTCACGCCTGACGATCACGATCTCTTCATCCATTAGTTCGACGAATTGATCTGTCTCTTTGATCATGGCCATCGCATCGCTTGCAATAACATTAAAACCGTTGCCTAATCCAACAAGCAGCGGACTTTTGTTTTTGCCGACATAAATCGTGTTGCTGTCTTGATTATCAATGAGAGCAATGGCATACGAACCATGCAATAGTGATAATGTGTGACGGAAAGCTTCTTCAACAGCTGAGCCTTTCTGAACAAAGGTTTCAATTAGTTGAACAACAACCTCCGTATCCGTATCACTTTGGAGCTGGGCATCAACGAGATATTCCCGCTTCAGCTTCTCATAGTTCTCAATCACACCGTTATGCACAAGTGTGAAGCGTTCCGACACGCTTTGGTGAGGGTGAGCGTTATAATGCGTTGGTTCACCATGTGTTGCCCAGCGCGTATGGCCAATCCCCATCGTTGCAGCTACCTTATGATCAACATGGTCATCAAGTGCAGCGATCCGGCCCTTTTCTTTAAAAACATGAACACCATCAACATTCATGACAGCAATTCCAGCCGAGTCATAGCCGCGGTATTCAAGCTTTCTTAAGCCATCAAGTAAAATGTTCTTTGTATCTCTTTCTCCGATATATCCTACGATTCCGCACATATTAATTTCCCCCTAGGTGGGGTAAGAGAACATTGGGGTAATCTTACCCCACTTGTTTTTGTTTAAATATATCTGTTGTCTCAAGGTGTCTATGGCTCTTGTACATAGGGTCGCCCCTCTGTTTTCAAGCAAAGACTAACGAGCTATGAGTCTGCCCGAGAGGTATCCGCCGAAAATTCGATCAACCTCTTCCTCGTCAACTATTCTCTTCTCCGGTCAAGAATAGTTCAGGCGCTTTGGTCTTGCCTTAAAAGCTTTCGTCCCACCTTTCCCTTTTTGACTAAAGTCTATTAGATTTTATAAAATGGCAGAGACAAAGTCAATCTTTTTCTAAAAATGGTGTGCCTTAAAATGCGGAAAATTGTATGGCAGCCTCGCCATCTAATAACAGACATATGCATGATAGGCTTATATTGGTTCCCATCATGCATATTATTCTTATATCCTATGTTGTTCAGTGCTCAAGCGTCTGTTTTCATACCCATTTCATCTTGAACAACATCAACTATTTTTCTAACATAGCGGGCGCATTCTTCCTCAGTCTGCGCTTCCCCCATAATCCTGACTAGCGGTTCAGTTCCTGATGGTCTGACAAGAATTCTCCCTTGGCCGGCCATCTCGTTTTCAACCTCTTTGATCACTTCGGCAACACGGCTGTTTTCTGTCACATGGTACTTATCCGTCACTTTCACGTTCACAAGTGTTTGCGGGAATTTTTGCATGTCTGCTGCGAGTTCTGACAGCTTCTTGCCTGTTGCCTTCATGATATTGACAAGCTGAAGGGCGGACAGCATGCCATCACCTGTTGTAATATGATCGAGGAAAATGATGTGGCCTGATTGCTCGCCGCCTAGTGAATAATCACCTTTTCTCATTTCTTCCATGACATAGCGGTCACCGACAGCTGTTTGCTTCGTGGCAACCCCCGCTTGTTCAAGCGCTTTATAAAGCCCCAAATTACTCATGACTGTTGTCACAAGGGTATTGTCTTTAAGCTGGCCTTCAGACTTCAAATACTTAGCGCAAATGTACATAATTTGATCGCCGTCGATAATTTGGCCGTTTTCGTCAACAGCTATCAGCCGGTCACCATCACCATCAAAGGCGAGTCCGACATCTGCCTTCTTCTCTTTAACGAGTTCAACAAGAGCTTCCGGATGGGTGGAGCCGACACCATCATTAATATTCGTGCCATTTGGCGATGTTCCGATCGTCGCGATTTCCGCTTCAAGATCAGCAAACAAATGCGGAGCGAGCGACGATGTTGCCCCATGCGCACAATCCAGCACCGCTCTAATACCGGCAAAATCATCTTCTTGCACAGTCTGCTTAAGAAACTGCAGATATTTCTGACCGCCTTCGAAATAATCGTTCACAACTCCAATATCTGCACCCGTAGGACGAGGCAGATCGTCATTATCTTTATCAAGCAAGCTTTCAATTTCTGCTTCTTGCTCATCGCTAAGTTTGAAGCCATCGCTCCCAAAAAATTTAATTCCATTATCAGCAACGGGATTATGAGAAGCTGATATCATAACACTTGCCCCAGCACCCATTGCTTTGGTCAGATAAGCAACGCCCGGTGTTGAGATGACACCCAGACGCATCACTTCAGCTCCGGTTGACAACAAACCTGCCACAAGGGCACCCTCCAGCATAAAGCCGGAAATTCGGGTGTCTCTCCCTACAAGGACCTTCGGGCGTTCGGTTTCTTTCGTTAAAATATAGCCGCCGAACCGTCCTAATTTAAAAGCCAATTCCGGAGTAAGCTCTGTATTAGCAATACCTCTTACCCCATCTGTTCCAAAATACTTTCCCATTATTTATCGCTCCTTAATCAGACCATGTATCATATACCGTCATGATGTTGCTGTTTGTTTCGAAGATGATTCCTTGAGTTCAATTTTTGCATATGCCTGCTCCGTCTCTCCCTTAAATCCGTCCGGATATATAAGCTTAATAGGGACACGATGCTCACCGTTTTCCAGTCCTTGAACATCGATTGAAGCACCGACATCAGTTGCGCTCACTTGTTTCATGTCATCCTCTGCTCCAGTAAGTGTAAGATCAATGGACTGGTTCTTCGGGTCAAGAAAAGTCAGCGACTGCTTATCCTCATCAATTCCCTTAACGTCAATTGGTATATCCTTAAATTGCTTTGTTGTCTCTTTCGTTGCTGTTTCCGATGAGTTGTTGTTATCCTTTGCTGTGTCATCTGTTGATTCATTATTTTTATCAGATGATTCATTCGGCTTCTTATTAGAATCTTGCTTAGACTTCTTTGAAGAATCTTTCTTTACACTTACCTTAACAGATACGGTATCCGGCTCTGCCTTCTCCGCGCCATCAGGCAAGGGGACATTCACATCAAACGTCTTATCATCCTTCAAACCATCTACCGGAACTGTCAGACCGTCTATTTTGTCGATGCTGCTAAGAACATCAGGACTTCCATATATGGTTACATTCGCAGGACTGACATCAACATTGTCTATTTTCACGCCATCCGCAGGTGTTCCTACGGTTTTGACTTTAACAGGGACTTCCTTAGCTACCTTGGTTAGCGGTACCGTCACATTCACGCTGCCCGGGTTGATTTGCACATTGTTCAATTGATTGCCATCACCGTCGTAGGCATTCAGCGTCACACTTTGTTCAATAGTGTCATCGGCATTCTTGACATCCAAAACCCCTTTTACATAGGCAATTGAATCAATGACATCATTGCCGCCGGTAACATTAACTGTATCCGGGTCAATGACGGGATCGCCGATTTCATATCCGTCAGCAATCTTGCCTTGGTTCACAAGATCAACACTCGCATGCACCGGTTCGGTTACCTTCTTTTGAACCCTTACAGTTACTGTCGATGGGATTGGTGTTGCTTTTACACCATTAGGAATCCCATCTGTCTGCACTTTAACTGTATAGGTTCCGGGGCCCTTATTTTCAAGGTTAATATAAGCTGACCGCGACTTTAATAATTTAGCCTTTAAAAGAAGATCCTTTTGGCCTTCCATTTTAATTTTAACAGTATCAGGTACATCTGAAACTATATATTTATTCTGATCGATATTTACCTTGAGATTCTCGGTCACCGTATCAGTCTGATCACCGCTTACAGTTAAATCACCTTGGTTATGTGAAGGCGGCTGACCAGAAGATACTACAGTATATAACATTAGAGCGATGAGAAAGGAAATGATTTTGACAAACCATTTGCTTTTAAATAATTTATCCATGATTCTTACCTCTCCAATTCCAGCGCGAGGAACTATTTGTCTTTGTTTTGGCTGACAGTTCGTGTTCCAAAAGCTCCTCAAGTCTTTCTTCAGAGATATCGCGAATTAATTCACCGTTTCTTGTCATAGATACACCGCCTGTCTCCTCTGAAACAACGACAGTGAGACTATCAGTCACCTCGCTGACCCCAAGCGCAGCCCTGTGTCTCGTCCCAAGCTCTTTAGAGATAAAAGGACTCTCGGAAAGCGGCAAATAACAGGCAGCTGCAGTTATCTCATTTTCCTTAATAATCACTGCCCCATCATGAAGCGGCGTATTTGGGATAAAAATGTTAATCAACAGCTGTGACGTTAAATTAGCTTTCATCGGAATACCGGTTTCTATATATTCATTAAGCCCTGTCTCACGCTCAACAGATATTAATGCACCGATCCGGCGCTTTGCCATATAAGACGTCGCTTTTACAATGGCATCAACGGATTGTTTGTTCTGTTCCTCGACAATCCCTCCTCTAGAAAAAAAGCGGCCTCTGCCAAGCTGTTCAAGGGCCCGCCGCAATTCCGGCTGGAAGATAATAATAATCGCCAGCACACCGTAGTAGATGGCATTGTTCATCATCCACTCAAGGGTCCGCAAACCGAAGAATTTGCTTAAGAACCACACAGCGATGATAACTAAAATCCCTTTTGCCAATTGCACTGCTTTGGTTCCTCTGATAACCATAATAAGCTTGTAGATCACATATGTGACAAGCAGTATATCAATGATATCAGTTAAGTAATTAAATATATTTATATCAGGCCACGAAAACATGGCGGTCATCCTCCGTATCGCTGTAAGTATGCCCAAAAGGCGATTTAAACATATTTTTCTTATTATAGTACCAAAGTAAATCGTTAATACAAATGCTATTATTGCCATTGTAAGTATATCACAAATAAGTATTGTATTATTTGGAGTGTGAAAATTCTTTTACATTTGGTTTGCCAGGGTACAGGATAAACTATTCGATGATGCCTATTTATTTTTCAGGGTGACATAAGGAAAGAGCCGCTCCGTTTAACCGGACGGCTCTTTCTTTATGTCCCTTCATAATCAAAGGCGGCGAACATCGTGAAGATGCTTTTGATATGATACCAAATCCACTCCATAATTTGGTCAACTTGCTCAATATCACCAGTGACGTGGCCTGCCGATGCCAGCAATGATTCACTATTAACGAGCACTACATCCCCTTGAACCTTGCCCTCAATTTTCACCTTGCCATTCTTAACAATGAGGTCACCTTTAATAACCTCTCCTTTTGGAACAATAACTGTATGACCATCATACTGAACATGTCCCTTGCCTTGTACAACCGCATTAAAAGAATCCTGATTCCATAATGAAAAGAGATAACCTGACATTAAAATTATGAAGCATGCCGCCGCTGTTATAATAGGATGATGCCTCATCCACACCTTCGCCGGCCTCCTGCTCTTCTTATGAGGTTGAGGAAGCTTGGCCATAACAGCTTGAGTAAACCCTTCCGACGGTTCCTTGGTCTCAAGCCCTTTTACTAGTGATTCTGTTTGTTTTAACTCAAGAAAATGCTCCCTGCATGTACTGCAGGTATTTATATGGTCAAAGAATTCTCTTTCTTCAACTTCTGTGGCTTCCTGGTCCAGAACCTTATACATAATCTGGACCATTTCTTTTAAACAAGCCATGAATTTCACCTCTTATACATGGCGCAAACGTTTTCTCAGCGCTTCCCGCCCTCGATGTATTCTCGTCTTCACAGTGGCAACAGGTATATCAAGAATGTCACTGATTTCTTTTAGGCTAAGATCTTGGATGTATTTTAGAACAATTGCTGACCGATATTTAGCCGGGAGTTCTTCAATTTCCCGCTGCACCCATTCCTGTGTCTCATATTCCAGAACAAGGTCTTCGGGCAAAGGTTCTTCTGAAGCGAGTTGTGTGTACATCGTAAATCCGTCCGTCCCTGGGATCTCAGCATCAAGATAAGCGCTTGGCTTCTTTTTACGCAAATAATCAATAGACAAATTGGTCGCAATCCGAAATAACCACGTTGAAAATTTCCGGTCAATTTCGTACTTATCAATATTCGTATAAGCTCTAATAAAAGCCTCCTGAGCCAAGTCCTCTGCTTCCTGCGGGATACGGACCAAACGCAAGCATATATTGTAAACTTGGGTCTTATACAGGTTTACAAGTTCAGCAAATGCCTGATGATCCCCTTTTCTTACCTTTGTTATTATTTTTTTCACCTTTTGATCCATAGTAAGCCTCTCTTTTGTGGCAGTTATATATACGAAAGCATATCGTTTAAGGTTTCAAAATAATTTTAGCAAATTTTAAAGGAAGTTTGGTATATTTTTGGAAAAATCCCTGATTTTTTTCTATCTTCGAGGGCAAAGTGGTTTAGGCATTGTTAATTCGGGTATGATGAAGATAAATCTATTTCGGAGGGGACCCGGGTGGACAAAACCCAGCTGATCAATGAAATTGAAAATGCCAGACACCATTTATTCTCAGCAGCGGAACAATATCCGCTTTGTTCTGAGCAGGTCATAAATTTAAGCAGCTACCTTGATCGATTATTAAATCAATTTGAGCAATTTGAAAGAGCACGGGTTAATTAAACCGTGCTCTTTTTTCCTCGGAGTTATTTAAAGCAGCTTTTCACCAAAAAGTGATCCCGCCAAATCAACCGCCACTGTGGCCGTTTTATTTTTATCATCCAATATCGGATTCACTTCAACGAATTCCGCTGAGGTCAGGATGCCCGCTTCGGCGAGCATTTCCATGGCTAAATGACTTTCTCTAAAAGAAATACCGCCGTTTACCGGGGTCCCTACACCAGGGGCGTCAGTCGGGTCCAAACCATCTAAATCAAGACTTAGGTGAACACCGTCAGTCCGCTCATTAAGGTAAGCTATTGCCTCATTCATTACCTGTGTCATGCCAAGACGGTCGATTTCATGCATTGTGTAAACTTTAATACCCTTTTCTTTGATCAATTCACGTTCTCCTTTATCTAAAGAACGCGCACCTATTATTACAATATTTTCAGGTTTAACTTTCGGCCCAAAACCGGCGATATTAGTCAACGCCGAGTCACCGATACCTATGCTGACAGCGAGCGGCATCCCATGAATATTGCCGGATGGGGATGTTTCAGCTGTATTTAAATCACCGTGTGCATCATACCAGATGACACCAAGGTTTTTATAAGGCTTTGTTACGCCTGCTAGAGTGCCTATAGCAATGCTGTGGTCACCGCCTAGAACAAGTGGAAAACGTTCCTTATTTATCTCTTTATCAATGGCTTTAGCCAACTCTTCGTTCGCCTCGGCAACCGCTTTCAAATTTTTCAACTTTGGCCCATTATGATCACGTTCCGGACGCCCGATTTCAATATCCCCGCAATCGTCAATATTGTAGCCGAGAGACTCAAGCCGTTCAATCATTCCTGCATATCTCATCGCACTCGGTCCCATATCTACACCGCGGCGGGATTGTCCTAGGTCCATCGGTACACCAATTATCGATATATCTTTTTTCATATCTTGCAGCCTCCTTATGTATTCTCACCTCTATTTTACACGTAAACAACGCCCATCCACAACTTTCGAACAGGGAGTATCAATAGTAAAAAGAGCAGCATCGACTTTGGGGCTACATCTTCATTCTCTTGTTTCCAAAACAACAGAAGAAAACCCTTAAACGGCTAACCGTTTAAGGGTTGGATTTATAATTTATGGTGGAGCCTAGCGGGATCGAACCGCTGACCTCCTGCGTGCAAAGCAGGCGCTCTCCCAGCTGAGCTAAGGCCCCGATATGGAGCGGAAGACGGGATTCGAACCCGCGACCCCCACCTTGGCAAGGTGATGTTCTACCACTGAACTACTTCCGCATATGTATTGTTGGTGCGGGTGAAGGGACTTGAACCCCCACGTCCTATAAAGAACACTAGACCCTGAATCTAGCGCGTCTGCCATTCCGCCACACCCGCATTGGATGAGCCCGCGACCTTTGACATTTGAATATAAAGAAAAACCCCACGCAAATGAGACTAAAATGGTGGTGAGCCATGGAGGACTCGAACCTCCGACCCTCTGATTAAAAGTCAGATGCTCTACCAACTGAGCTAATGGCTCTTATTTAAATAAATGATCGATTTTCGCTTGATATTGAGCAAACGGCTCGTTCGTATGTAAATGGTGGAGGGAGAAGGATTTGAACCTTCGAACCCGTAGGGAGCGGATTTACAGTCCGCCGCGTTTGGCCACTTCGCTATCCCTCCATATTAATACAAAAGCCAATTTCTTATAAAAGTGGTGCCGGCCAGAGGACTTGAACCCCCAACCTACTGATTACAAGTCAGTTGCTCTACCAATTGAGCTAGACCGGCAAATGGTGGAGGATGCAGGGCTCGAACCTGCGACCCCCTGCTTGTAAGGCAGGTGCTCTCCCAGCTGAGCTAATCCTCCAAAAATAGTGGTGACCCGTACGGGATTCGAACCCGTGTTACCGCCGTGAAAGGGCGGTGTCTTAACCGCTTGACCAACGGGCCAAAAGTGTTTACTGCTTTAATCGACGTTTTTTATTATATACAGAATAGGACGAGTTGTAAAGGGAAATAAAAAAACTTTTATTTTCTGAATTCAGGAAGGCCCATAATCCCTTGCTTTTATTGCTGATTTTGCGCTTTTAAACAGGACATTCTAATCAATTTTCTTATCATCCGGCCCATTATTTTTATGATCATATTTGTTTCTAAACCAATTTTCTAAAGGTGAAGGAAAAAGGCGCAAGTACTGAACAGTGATGGCGGCCGGGAGTATATAACCGATGGTCGCTTCAAGTATTGCAACGCCCCTTGACCAGCCAAAAGGCGTGATATCCCCATAACCGACAGACAATAATGTGATGGCGCTGAAATATAGCGTTCTTGTAAAATTATCAATCCACATCGGTATATAAGAGACGGCTGTATGATGTTCCACAATTCTTCCCAGATCAAAGAAATCCAATACCATATAAACAATCGTAAAGGTAATAATGATATTGCTGCACATGACAAACAGTGCGATTGAATTATAAATGATCCCATTTTTCCTTATCATTTTTCCATCACCCCGGTCAATTTAAACAAGGGACAAACCCCATATTACATGACTATGCATAGTACACCTAAATTATTTTCCAATAAAAAAGACAGAAGCCCTAGAAGAGCTTCTGCCTTTTGTTAAAGCGCCATTTGTTAGCGGTTTGGGAATAGTTCCTTGGTACGCATCATTTTGCTCATTCGCCCCTTAACAGCATTCCCAACCCTATTGTTTGGCTTCATCATTTGATAAGCAGCAGCGCCAATTCCAATCGAAGCAACAACTGGCACCCAGGTTTTTTGTCCCATCGATATCACCACTGTCTGTTTATTTTGTGCGAAAGGTGCACAACTATTATATTTTCCTAAATAAATGTAATCATGAAAGTAAAATAAGGGTCCAACGCCAAAATAAAACAGCCCCTTTGGGAGGCTGTTTATAAACTTATTTTGCTTTTAAATCTTCAATTGAATTAACATCCTTCATATACTTTGGCACAACCAAGCCGGTTTTTGCACCGCCTTTAAGGTTTGGACCGAGGTCAACAAGCTTACTCTTATATTTATCCCAATAGCTTTTGTGTGTCACTGGGAGCCATACGCAGGTAATCGCATCCACAGAACCATCTGAAAGACCCGCAAATGCCGGACCTGCTTCAACTTGTTTTAGTGTCACTTTATAACCCATGTCTTCAAGAACCGTCTTGATAACATTGGTGCTGGCAACAGCAGAATCCCAAGCGACGTAAACAATTTTAACTTCTTTACCGTTTCCTTTTTTCGCGCCTTTGGTCCACTCTTTAACCTTATCCTGATTCTTTTTAACCCATTCTTTTGCAGCTTCTTCAGGCTTTTTGCCGTCAGCTGTTGCTAACATAACCTTACCCATATCGTCCTGGGACCAATGGAATTGATCAAGGATTTTTGCCGCACCTGGATTATCTTGCTTGAATCCTTTTCTAGTTACTGTATGGATGGCTTCAGCATCCCCGTACACATTTTTTGGATCCTTTAAGAACTTAAGATCAAACTTTTGGAACATCCAGTGAGGTGTCCAGCCTGTAATGATAATAGGATCCTTTTGCTGGTACTTTCTTTTCAATTGTGCTGTCATTGCTGCGCCTGAACTTTGTTTTAATTTCCATTTGTCCAGACCATACTCTTTAATAGCCCTATCCGTTGCTTGCATGATACCGGCACCAGGGTCAATCCCTGTTATTTGCCAATCAACTTGATCTCCGACAGCCTTTGAAGAATCTTTGCTGCCTGAATTATCTCCGCCGCTGCAAGCCGCGAGAAGTAGTGACAACGAAAGAACGAGCGCTAAACCAACGAAACGAAACTTTTTCCACATTTTAATAAGAAACCCTCCTAATGATTTATTTCTTCCTTTTTATATTTTGGGAAATGCGGTCAAGAACAACCGCAATGATAACTAGTGCTAATCCACTTTCAAATCCTAATCCCACTTTAACTTGCGTAACCGCCCGGTAGACGATTGTTCCGAGCCCCGGTGCACCAACCAAAGAAGAGATAACAACCATTGAAAGTGAGAGCATAATACTTTGGTTGATTCCTGCCATAATTGTCGGTGTAGCCAAAGGAAGCTGAACTTTTACCAGCCGTTGCCGTGTTGTTGAGCCAAAAGCATTTGCTGCTTCTATCAGCTCTTCTGGAACCTGGCGAATCCCTAAGTTGGTTAGACGGACAGTCGGCGGCATTGAAAAGATGACAGTGGCGATAACACCCGGAACCATGCCAATACCAAAAAAGATGACGGCAGGTATTAAATAAACAAAAGCCGGCATTGTCTGCATAAAGTCAAGAATCGGTGTAATGATTGACCTTGCCGTATCACTTTGAGAAATCCAAATCCCGATTGGAATACCAATAATAATGGCAATGATAACCGAAGTTAAGATTAAGGCTAATGTATCGACTGTTTCTCCCCAATAACCCAAATTATTAATAAGGAGCAATGCGATGAGTGTAAATACCCCCAAAGGCCATCGTCCAACCCATAAAGCAATTAAAGCAATAATAATAATTAACACGTATGGAGGTCCAATGGATAATAAACTGACAAGGGCATCTCCAAAATTGGATATCCCGGTATTAATGGCATCAAAAAATCCCGATAAATTAGCAATAAGAAAGTTTACAATATCTTCAACCCATTGAGCTAAGGGGATCTTTGGAAATAATCTATCATCCATTTATTTCACCCCCATTCAGAGCTGCCTCTTCGCCGGCTAATGCACCCATAACAGCTCCCCGTACAACAATGCCCTTTAATCGTCCATTTTCATTGATAACAGCAAGCGGCACGCCAGCCGATGCTATTGGTTCAAATAAATCAACCAGAACTGTTTCCGGACTGACTGTCGGGACGTCCTTGGTGAGCACATCACTGATGGTCTTCTTTTCCTTAATTGCCTCAGTGGCTTGATCAGCGGTGATGTAGCCCATCAAATTTTGCTTTTTATCAACAACATAAATGGTTGAAACGCCATGATCCCTCATTAATTGCAGTGCCACTCTTGGCCCCTTATCAGGGGTTATAGTTTCGGCACGCTTCATGACGTGCCCTGCAGTTAGGACCTTGGAAAGATCAACATCTTCTACAAAGCGTTCCACATAATCATTGGCCGGATGCATTAAAATTTCTTCTGCAGTTCCAACCTGAACTATATTTCCGTCCTTCATTAGCGCAATTCTGTCACCGATTCGCAATGCTTCATCTAAATCGTGTGTTATAAAAATGATTGTTTTTTCAACGGACTGTTGCAGTTCCAATAATTCATCCTGCATATCTTTTCTAATTAACGGATCAAGTGCGCTAAATGCTTCATCCATTAATAAAATCTCAGGATCGTTGGCAAGCGCCCGCGCTAAGCCAACACGCTGCTGCATCCCGCCGGATAGTTCAGAAGGGTATTTATCGACATAGCCCCCCAAACCCACTAATTCCAGCGATTCCAATGCCTTTTTCTTTCGTTCGCTTTTACTGATTCCCTGAATTTCTAACCCATATTCCGTATTTTGTAAAATTGTTTTATGAGGGAGGAGTGCGAATTGTTGAAAAACCATTGACATTTTTTTGCGGCGCAAATTCCGAAGCTTTTCCTTGCTCATCTCCACAACATCTTCATCATCTACAATCAATTTACCTGATGTCGGTTCAATGAGTCGATTTAACATTCTAACAAGAGTTGATTTACCGCTTCCGGAGAGACCCATAATTACAAACACTTCTCCAGAATGAACCTCAAAGCTTGCTTGATTGACACCCACTGTCATGCCTGTCTCTTTTAAAATTTCTTCCTTTGTCTTGCCTTGATCTAAAAGTGCAGCCGCTTGCTTTGGATGTTTGCCGAAAATTTTTGTTAATTTTTCCGCTTTAATATGAATCATCTATTCACCCCATCTTCCTACCTACTTTAGCCCCGCTTAAGACCGACTTTTTCTACCATAACATTTATAAAAAGAATATTGCAATTGTTAAGGCTTATAAAACTTGATTAATCCATGCTACCTTTCACTTTATCCTAGTCCTTTAGTACCCTTAAAAAGGGGGCATATTACTCTATTTACCCTGCTTTAAATAAATAAAACACACTATTTCTTAAAAAGTCATTTTCCCTTGACTTTGAAGGCTTTTTTACTAACTTCTTGCTGAAGTCAGCTTATAATACACTTATGGTTTCAAAGGCTCTTTTATGAGGATTTTAAAGGCGAACAAGCGTGACACACTTTGTGATATTGACGGAGAATTTTATTGATTTACGAAAGGTTTAACATTGACTAACATTTTATAACTTTCTAAACGATAACAAAAACCGGGGAATCGCTAATGCGATAACCCCGGTATAGGTTAGTATTTTAATGGAGCTTCCAACCGGATTCGAACCGATGACCTCTTCCTTACCATGGAAGCGCTCTACCTGCTGAGCTATGGAAGCGAGATTCAGGTGATTTAGCCTTACAAAACCACTTTTCAATTGAAGCGAACAAAATTTATTGTAAAGGAAACTTGGACATATTGCAAGTGTTTAATAAAAAATAAAAGTAAAGCTGTGAAGAGACGCTTAAAAGCAATGAGTTGACCAAGTATCCACCTAATTAGATTTCATTGCAAATGAGAGCGTCTCTCAAGCACCTCCTCAAGAGTTTTCCTTCTCAGCTGGAGTATATTCGAGTATCTCATCAACGCTTTCTAGTTCAAGGTACTGCATTATCTGAGCCAGATACTTAATATTAACTTTGTCACTTTTCTTCATAGCTGTAATTGTTCCCCTACGAATCCCTATAGAGTCAGCCATTTCAGTTTGTCCTACACCTTTCTCCTTGAGTACCTCCTCAAGCTTGAAGGTTATTTTTGGTTCACTTGCCAAATTCATCACTCCCCAAGTTGTATTATATATATAACCGTTCAAACGTGCAACGGTAAATAATCAACTGAGAGGAAAGCTGAGATTGCTCCCAGCTCATCAGTTTCTACATTAATATTGTTATTCATCCTCTTTGTCCTTATCAAATAAAGGAGTGATAAAGCTTTCCTCATCCCTACTAATCCAGTCTTCTATTTTGGCATAACTCTTGGGTTGTTTGCTCTTGTGAACTGCAAGCATAATACCCAGTTCATTAATGTTCACATTGAAATATTCTCCTTTTTGACCCTTCCAGACCTTCACAAGAGACATTGTGCTTTTATCCATTTGTTGAGCCCTCCCTTTAATCCCAACTATATAATAAGGAAGGAAAATGACAAGTATCTACTCAATAATTACCGTGAGAGCTGTCTCCTCTTCCCAGCCCTTTTTCATGAATTTAATCAACAACGACTGTGAAAACTCCCTCTTCTTCTTTGTGACCTTCTATGTCTACATTCTCTAGACTGGAATACATTTTGTGAGCCTTTATGTCGTAAGAAATATCTGTATTGAAGTTCTCAAAAGCGTTCTCGTTATTCAAAATGTCCTCGCAAACTTCATACTCCTCATAAGACACTGGCAAAATCCTTCCCATTTCAGCGTCATCCTGAACAAGCTTGTTTTTGAAAATAACATCATAATTAAAATACTCACCGACAACAAAGTTTTCTTTCTCCCTGTTCATGTATGAAATGGAAATAACCTCTGTAACGTTTTTCATTATCAATCAATCCCCTTTTAATTTTATTGGCGAGGAGGTCTTACCCCCCCCTCAACGATCTCTTTTTTGTTGTTTCTAAAACCTTTATTTGATATAATTCTTTTTGTAAACCTTTGATTTGTTTATTTTTGTTGAGCACTCGCTTAGTTGTCCGCTGAGGAGTGCTCTTCTCTATGTTTCAATGGAATCATGGCTATTTTGTCAGTAATGAGCCAGCTGAACCAAACAATGCCCAGTATCATAAAGAATGTTCCCACCTCATTTAACCCCCTTTAATGTCTGTCCGCTGTAATACTCATTTCTCCAAGCCCTCAGAGTATCACCTGAAATACTTAACCTTCAGCTAGTTCTTGGCGGGCTGACTTAATGACCTTTTGCAAGTAACCTGTTTTGTTAAAATGCTCTTGTTGCTCCTCAGGAGTACCAAACCAGCAAATGTGATTATTCCATTTGATGTTTTCCTTCTCAAGCTCTTGCTCATTTTTCTTAATGCATTCAACAATAACAAGGTAAGTTCCCTTTTCCACACTTTCCCTCCTCATTCCATATTTGTTGAGCTGGTTCCTTTCTAGTCCATCCACCAGCACCCTTTGATGGGGTCGCTTGAAGCGTCTCAACTAACTTATATGAACTATTATACCCTTAACCGTTTATAGGTTCAATAGTTTTTATAAATAAATTTACCCTTATTCGCTTAACCGACTATAAATCAACATATTATATTGGGTTAATTAGACCTCAGAGGATTGACTGTGTGAGGATTTTAGAAAGCTGTCCATGTCTTAGGTCTGATAAAGAATAAATTTGATTGGCGAGCCTGCGAGGAGCTTCTCGGGGGACTAGCTCAAAAAGGGCAAAAAAAAAGAGCCAAACTCATAAAGTCCAGCTCGTTAGTTCTTACTTATTTTTTACTAATCGCTTGAGTTCTTTTATTTCTGCTTCATGTTTGATTGAGCGAGCTGAAAGGACATCAATGGTGTTTTGTTGCTTGTCTGTGAGGGGAATAACCTTTTCATGAGAGTTATCTATATGTTTTTCTAAGCGATCAAAATAAGGTTCTAAGCCTTCGATAATTGATTCCTTGAGGTTTTCAACTTTTTGGTCAATACCGCCAATTTTGGTGTCTAAACCATCAAGCTTTGCCCCAATGCTGTCAACTCCTTTTCCAAGACCTTCTTGACCTTCTCTAATCTCTTTTAGCTCACCAAGGATTTGCTCAAGAATTTTCTCCACATCAATAGCCCCCAATATTTTTTCTATATTATAACATCCCTTTAGAGACAAGAACCAGACCTTAAAAATAGTCCAGCTTTTTTAACCCTAATAAGGCTTACACCTTTATTGACTCTTACGAAAAGCTTGTTTTCAAAAGAATAATGGGTAAACATATCACCAACTCCATAAGTTTATTTTTAAAGCAAAGATGAGAGAAAGAGGGAGTCAAAAGATCAACTCCACCAGTTGGCTTCTGCGTTGTTCTCTCAATCTCCCTCTGTCTCAAATTATTCAATTAACCAAGTGCCACTCTAAAACGCTTCCCCGAGGTAGCACTTTCAAGGGCAATACCAACCACTTGGCTATACTCACCAGCCACAAAAGTTGAAGTTGAGGAGTGAGCTACAACGGTTCCATTAGCACCAGCTTCTAACATGTCACCAGCGTTAATAGCTCCACCAGCTTCCAAGAAAACAAGTGGCTTAAGAACCACAACAGTTGCAACCTCGTTTTTATCCCCTTCATAACCAACATTTAAGCCGTCCTTACCAACTGTTCCAGCGTAAACTACTCCTAGAACCTTTTTAGAACCAGCTCCAGCAACTTGTACCTTAGCACCTTCAACTACTTCGACCATTTGACCAATCTTTACTGTTTTCCCCTCAGCAACATAAAATGTGTGTAATGAACCTTCTGGAATGTGGTACTCTACATAATTTTGAGCCATAATAAATCATCCTCCATTTTGTTTGTTTTTTATTTCAACTCAAATAAGCCCTCATAAGAGGACTTGTGAGCTGTTTTCTTATTCGTTGTCATCCGTATCAAATAGCATTGCTAAACTAATATCTTGCTTATTGTCCTTATTTTCCTTGCTGTCCTTGTAACGCTTATTGAGTCCAAGGTCATTAACAAAACTTGACATAAGTTTCTCAAAGCTGTTCTGGGAGCGTGACTCTTTGAGGAAGTCTGTGCTTTCCTGTCTCATTGTTTTAATTGCGTTAATAGCATATCTATGGAGCAAGTTCAGGTTTATTGGGTCAGCGTCCTCGGGGTAAGTATCCACAAACCAATTAACCGTCTCATTGTAGAACTCAACTTCCTCTTTGGTGAACTTGTCTTTAAAGTCCTTTGAATACATACCATGAATTAATCCTGCTTTTGGGTTTAAATTTGCCAATTGTTTTGCCCTCCTTTCTGGGTCTTTTGAAATGTGTGTATTTGGTTTCCCTTTATGAACTGCACACCTTCCATTGTTAATCTCTCCGTTTTCATTTCTCCAAGGAGCCTTTACACAGACTTGACCATTCTTCTGTAAAGCCCCGCAAACCTCGGGCTCCAGTTTCATAAGGTCTTTAAGCTCCTTAATTTTGCTCTTATCAGTCTCACCCTCAAGGGCTTCAATTTTTTTCTGAAGCTCAAGAGGGAGACTATTCTTTTTTGGTCTCCCCACTCTTTTCCTTGCCAATATCATGCACCTCCTTTGTTTATTTGTTTAGCTTCCTGAGTGCCTCATTGAGAATATCCTCCCCAGCTATCCTTTCAAGCTCATGACACCCAGCCATAAAAAGGGCAAGACTTTTTTTGTTTTGTATATTTCTTATGGCTTCCTCCATTTGAGCTATCTCTTGAGGAGAAAAGTCGCTGAGTTTTTTCTTCATATCTTTATCCTCCCCATTCAAAAGAGCCACCCCGGAAAGTGGCTCCCTCTTGTTTACTTTTTCATTTCCTCTTGAACGTACTTTTCAAATTGAGCCATACGAGCATCAAGTCTATCATCAGCAATTTTTTCTGAGAGTTTGCGGGCTTCCTCTTCAAATTTCATATGCTCATCAAAGAGTTCCTTTTGTTGGTACTCAAGACGCTCCTTTGGAAGCATTCTACTGAGTTTTGCTTCTCGCTCAATCCGTTCTAGGTAGTTATTATGAATTTCATCTTTTTGAGCCTGCTTAATCTCCTCAAGTTCCTTGTAAGGGTCATTCAACTGAGTTTTTTTGGGTACTGGCTTCTCTTTATCAGTTGAAAAATCAACTCCAACCTTAGAAGCGAATTTATCAAGCTTTTCATTCAAGGCTTGGAACTTTTCAGTTAAACTTACAGGCTGTTCATTGAAAAGTTGGGCTCCTTTGACCTGTGGGAATGCTACAAGAGACACCTCCCTCAGCTTATGGGGTCTGAGCTTATTCCCTACTTTTTTGAGGTAGAATGAAACGGAAAGCTTTTTCATTAACCCATTATCAATTTTCTCCTGAGCTTTCTTGTCAATAATCATAAGCTTACCCATTAGTTTCTTGCCTTCAGCGTAAACCTCTTTAATGTATCCGACAGTATCACGAGCACTTTCTGAGTGATCTAACTGAACAGGGACATCATCCCCAGCTTTGAAATTGGCGGCAAGCTGTTTAATGTCCTCCTCGGTGTAGTTCACTCCTCTATGAGTGCCAGCTGAAAACATCTCACCAACTTTGAAATATTTGCCCTCTTCTTTGACCGTCTCACTAAAGTTCCCAATGTAATATATTTTCTTATCAATGAAGCGGTGTGTTTCTTCTTTGAATGACAACCCCAGCAACCTATTTAGAGTTTCCTGTTTTGCCTTCTCAGGAGTCCTAGCAAGTACCCTTTCAATAGTATCTTTGGTTGACTTGGGTAAGTCCTTCATTGCACCTTCAACATTTTGACCCTTCTGTGCAACATCAAACAATGTAGGCAATAACTTGTGTAATTCCTTGAGTTCACTTTTATCAAGACCTTCCTTTTTGTTAAAGGCTTTATCAAGTAGGAATATCAACCTATCAACCTGTTCGTCTGTTAAACGCATATCTTTGCTCATTTTCAAATCACCCCGTTACATTAGTGTTATTAAACAATTGCCAACCCTTGTGAGCCTAGCTCAACCTGTAACTCCTGAAGCTCTTCAAGAGAAAAATATTTAATAAACACTCTCTCAAAGCGTTCTAAATTTTCCAGAGCGTGAGCCAGCAACCGAGTAAACCCAGTTTCTTGGAAAAACTCTGAAGCCTTATCGTACTCCATAAGCAAAGCTTTATAATTGTGTTTGACATTTTCCAATCGTGCTCACCTCGTTTGTGGGTTGTATTTTTGAGAGCATCTCATCTCTTCGAGCTTCAACTGTCTGAGCTGGAGCCTTGCAAGTGTGCTTTCAAATTGGTTCTCGTGGTTTATCCATTCAAGGCGCTCCTCAAAGGTAATCACTGGTTTTCTCATTGGTCATCACTCCTGAGTTGAAATTGGGGAAGAGGGGAGGGCATTACTCTCCCATGTAGTCCTTAATGTCCTGAATCAGCTTTTTAGCTTCCTTATCAATCCGCTCATTAGTCTGAATGCGTTTTGGTTCCCAAATCTCGTGACCTTCCTTTTGAACAGGGTCTTTTTGGTTAAAGTGACCGTATTCAATGCCAAACTCCTTGAGGAGTCTTTCAGGTTTGGAGTAACTCCATTGTCCATCTCTGCTCTCAATTTCTGAGAAAATCTTTCTAATCTCTTGTTTTATGACTGTGGCTCTGCGTCCTCGCTCGTAACTCTTGAGGTCTTCCTCAGCTAGTTCATGCAAGTGTGCCAAGCGTTTCTCGGAGTTGAGCTCTTGAATTTGCCTCTCAAGTTCCGCTTTACGAGCCTGCAAATCTGCTAATCTCTGAGCATTTTGCTCTGAAGCGGTCTGAATCCGTTTTGCTCTTCGTTCAAGCTCCTTGTCAGTGCCAATCTCAAGCTCAATGTTAATCAAGCGGGTGGCTTCTGCCAATCTGCCCTTGGTAGCTTGTTCCTCACTAATTGAGCTGTTAACAATGTTCAGCTCCTCTTGGTTTTTCTCCAGTTCTGTTTTCTTCTTAGCTCCAAAAATTTCTCTTAGTCCCATAATCAATCATCCTCCAGTGCTTTTTTTTGAATGCCAAATAACCTTCGAGCGATCAGCTCCAAGGGGTTGCATTTTAGTTATCACTTATGAGTTAATTCTTTGACAAGAGCTCCTTTTGCCTTTTAGCCAGCTCCTCGCAATCAAGCAGGAATCCTACATAGCGCTCAGTAGTTATTCCATATTTTGAAGCCAAGTAATCAAAAGTCTTTCTCAATTGGTACAAATCAATTAGCCCTTTGGAGCTTTCAGACTTAGCAAATTCAAATATAGAGAGCGTTCCTTTTTTTCTATTCACCCCTGGGCTAACTAGAATCACATTCCCAGCCGTGCTTCCTAGCCAGCACTTAGAGAGTGCTTGCAAGTGGTCAACCTCAAAAGTCTCACACTCCTTACCGCTAATCATGCACTTCCCATCAGCGAACTCAAAAAGCTCCTTGACATCCTGCTCAGTGAGAGTATCTGGAGCACCTTGCAATCTAGCCCTTGAGTTGTTCCTGTAAGCTATCCTCTTGAGCTTTATATTTTGAATATATTTCCGTTGTCGCTTATTGTGGCAATCTCTACAATCTGGGCGAGTATGACCTGCTGAGTATCTGTGAAAGTCCTCTATGAGCTTCACATGACCACATGAGCGACAGACCTTTTGAACAACTTCACCATCATGAACCAGCTCAAATTGCCTTGTCTTTGGTGTTTTCCTTATTTCGTATTTCATACACCCCTCACTCCTCATCATTCCGCTATTTTTGTAATTTCACAATTCTAGTTCCCTTGGAGTTGTAAGCAATGCCTAGCTCATTCATGAGGTCAAAAACCTCTGGAGCTTTCTTTATTCTTGCGAAGGTCGTTCTTTCAATCTCCAAAGCTTCTTTATAAATATAAGAACACTTAACACCATCACCTGAGAAGTCTCCAGCTCTCAAGTAATCCATATAATAGTCAATTGACTTCTTTTTTCTTTTGGCTTCATCAGTTAGACTGAAAGGAAGCCCCCACTCTTCAAGTTGTGCTCCATCAAATTCCTCAATAACTTTCTCTGGGAGTTCTTTATCCATTGAAAACATATAGACGGTCGTGGAAACTTCACTTTTATAATTCCTTGTTCTTGCTATACCCTGAAGTCGGTCTGTAAGCTGGTCTGAAATAAAATATTCTTGAACTGGCTCATTTTTGAACTTCAAACCTCCACTAGTTGCATAATCAGCATTGACCTCATCACCAGTTACGACCTTCGTAATCTCTGGGTAATATCCAACAGCTTTTCTGTGAATCCCCAAAAATAGAATACCGTCACAATGAGAGTATGAATTTGTGGAGCGTTCGTCATCAAAATATTTTAATTCAATCTTTCCAAGTGCCATCTCTTTTGCAAGCTTCTTATTGTATTCATCATAAAGTTTCTTGTAAACAACTACCAAGAGCGTTTTGTGTTCCTTACATAGTTCCTTAGCAAGTTGCACTGTCTTGTCAATGGCTTTCACGTTATTCTTAAAGAATTGCTTCCCAAGGTTATGTTTGTAACAATTTTTAATCGTTGTTCCTTGGTATGCACTCTCTGGAATCACTGGAGCAATTTTATTAAAAGGTCTAAAACCATAATTCATATCTCCCATGGCTGTACCATCAAGTATGTGAGTATTCATGTATGTGACGTTTTGCCAAATCTGTCTCCCTATTATAAGGCTAGTTCCAACATTGCCCTCTGAGCCAGAGACCTGACAAGTTCCACCTCGTTTAATGGCTTCTTCAAATATCCCTAGAAGAGTATGCTCATTACCAAGAATGTCAATGTTTTTCATCCAATCATTTGCCAGTTCATTGGGTACCTCCCAAAGTGGGTCAATTGCTGGTACTGTGTAGACTGTTCTTGAATCTTTCTGAATTGGTTTTTTGAGCTCTGTTTTGAGCTTCTCGGCGACCTTCTGAATGTCTGCATAGTAAGCTTTCTCCCTACCAGATGAGGCTAATGAAACACCTCTCACAAGGTCTATGAGCTTCTCAATTGTGCTTGGTGTAAGAGTGGAAGTTTCCGCAAACATTGGACGTTCATCAATAATTAGGGTTGTTCTCCTTCTAGCATTCCCTTCCCCATCAATCCATTTGCTGAACTGTGGCAGTCTCCCTTGGGATACCAAAACCTCAAGCATTTTGTGAGTCATAACAAGCAAAGGAGCTGACTCTTGGAATTTGAATTGTTCCTTATATTCCTTATCTGTTTCAAACTGACCCTTTCCCAAAATCGCTCTTGCTGTTCCATTGGTTTGGGAGTTAATCTTGTTTGTAAACTCAATAACCTGCTCAACCTTTGGCTTAGCAACGATAGCACCCCAGAGAGAACTTTTGTGTTTTCCATTATAAGCCCCCCAGAGTTCCAACATCGTAGACTTACCAAAACCAGCTGGAGCACAATGAGCCATTGGGGTTATCATCTGTTCTTGAATATTCCAGAAAGCAAAACTTGCTTGTGTAAAATGGACCTCATCAAGAGAAAGCTTAATTCCTCTTTCTTTCATTATTCCGTCAAACTCAAGAGACAAATGAATAGCGTCTCTATCATGGGAAAGCTTTTTGCTGAACTCATCAAGCTCCGCCTTGTCTCCTATCTCAGCAATTAACCTCAATTATTTCCCCTCCTTAACCTGTTTTGACCAACTTAATATATTTGTTCAAGTCCTCCTCTCCCAGAGCTGAAGCTATTTGAGAAATCTTCTTGAGAGTGAATGTTTGGCGGTTGCATAGCCTTGAAATTTCTGCTCTGTCCATTCCAGTTATTTCAGCAAACTGGGCTTGTGTGTATCCTTTAGACTTAATTAAAGTTTTCAAATCGTTGTAAGCAGTATAATGAACCATTTTTTCACCCCCTTGGTTGTATTAAGAATGACCAATATCAATTTAACTCCAATAAAAAGAAGCCCTGTCATAAAGAGCTCCAATTGTGAAATTAAAAAAATAATGGAGATTTAAAAAATAATGGAGATTTAAAAAAATGAGCGATATGAAGGAGCTTTATTTGAGTAGCCAGCTCCCTGAGCTACCATCAGCAAATGATAATGAAAGAGGTCAATTATTCAAAGCAAACTGTGTAAATCACTAGAAGGAAAACCGCAAAAGGCACGAAGGCAGTCATGAAGGAAAATCCCTTACACTAATATATATCAGAAAGGTGTTTACATACGCTTCATTTTCAAAATAGGGAAAGGGCTTTAGAGCCAGTCATATCAAGGAAATAAAAAAATTGAAAAAATTTTTTGCGGAACAAAAGGGGAAAATAACGAGCTGGCTGTCTCAAGTGTATCAGGAGTCATATAAGCTCCATGTTTCCGAATGGTGTTCATTATTTGCTTAACTTGCTTCTTGAATTGCTTGGCTAATGGTTTACGTGACTGCATGAGCACTTCATATAGTCCATCTTCGGTGAGGAACTTCATTTCCCTAAGCTGACCCCCAAAATATGTGGAACAGGTTTTTCTTTCATCTCCCTCAACCATATCATATAATCTATACGCATTTTTGACACCGTACTCAATCCACTCAGCAACGTCTTTCGCTAAAAAGAGTGGCTCCTCAGTAGTACCATAGACCTTAAAGTTTCTCCCAAGTACAGCCTGCTTGTGAATAATTGTTAAGTTTTCCATTTGAGTTGGCTCTTGCTCATTGTCCCCCTCAGTAGTCGCCATGTAACCACCGTCCTGGCGAATAGCGGGTAGTACCTCATGGGTAACCCAGCGTTGGAATGGTTTAGCTTGAGGTTTTTCAGACCGTAAAACCAAGTTATAAAGACCAAACTTATTAACACAATTAGTATCTCCGCCACGTAACCCTAAATTTAATTTAGCCTTTTCGTCCTCATCTAAACGTTTCAATGTCATTGTGGTGTTTTTAAGCTCTAGCACTTCGCAAACATCTTTAGCAACAAACCAAACCTCCTCACCCTCTTGAGTTGTTCTCACTTGGTTACCTTGAAAGTCAAATATTTGTGGCATGTAATCTCTCCCTTTGAAATGTTCGTTGGCTGTTTTCTTACCAAGTTGAACTTTCTAAGGGATGGGGTTTAATCATTGGCATGACTATGATTATGGCACTTCGAGGGTAAAAATATGTTTTACCGATAAGAGCGCTGAATGAAGAGAACCTCACTAGCTCAGTATCAAAAATGGCGTTAATCAGCCCTTTCCGTATCATGGATTAAAGAAAATAAAATATGAAGTGACAAAATAAGAGACAAAAAAGAAAGAAGGTGTCTTAACTGAGGTGATCTATAAGGACAGCCATCTCATGGTTTTTATTTAAAGATGAGATAGGGAACAAATTAAAAACGTTGAAATTTAGTAATAAGACTATATTAGTGATTTTCAACACTTTTGAGTTAAACTTATTAATACACCTTATATTTAATCTATATATGGTTTACTAGTTAGCTTATCTAGTTAAGTATATTAGTAAAATATAATTAGAATAATATATGAGGTGAACCTTAATTAGTTAATCTAATAGGGTAACCTTATTAGTAACAACCTAAGAATAAAAGATAGCATTACAAATCTAAACTTGTCAACCCCTAAATTAATATTTTTCTACTTTTTTATACCCTTTGATCTGGGAACTTTGAGAAATAAAATTTTAATATAAAATTAGATAGTTACACTAGAAAATGCCCCCTCCCCTGTTCAACTCATAGGGGGGGGGGGTATGGAGCTGGAGCTTGAGAGAGTCAGCTCTTTGGTTGCTTGGTTTGAGATGGACTCAGGAGGTAGACTCTGGAAGTAACTACCAAGGCACTTTCTATTTTTATATTTTCTATAAATGTCACTATGTGTGTGTGAGAATACCCCTACCTCTCATAATTTTTTCCTCTTGAATTTCCCCTCAAAGTTCAACCTCTGAGCCAGCACTCAAGAGAAGCCCGCCAGAAGACCTATGATACGCTTAACCGCTTATTAGAACAATAACACTAGAAGCGCACAAAGGATACAACACAAGCTAAATATGAAGCTCTCAAGGCTATCTCATAATGGAACACATGACGACAACTAATGAGCCAGCCAGTTTATGAGTCATCACCTCAAGGGCTGACACTCGGGTAGCACCACAGTAGTCTCTCTCGGATTGCTTGAGCTAGGCTCTTATTGATCTGGCTCCCGTTGAAGTCCTCAGAAGCCTTCTTGTTAGCTGTTCTTGAGGTAGCACTTGAGGGCTGTATCAAAGGGAACAAATAACAAGAGAAAGAAAGTGTATTCATGATCTGGGCTCTTAAGTCCACCCTATGAGCTGGCTACTCAGTAGCTCCAAACTACTTCCCTATTTAGAAAGTGGTCTCAAGAATGGCTCTATATCAGCGTTCTTCTCTGGAGGGTACTAGGGAAGTGGTCTAATAAGGCTCAAAATGGCGGGAAAGTGGTCTCTACTCTTGGGTTTTTCGGGAGCTGGAACTCAAGGAACTGGAGCACTGGGTAAAAGCTTGTGAGTGCTGTCTCCTCGGGGTTTCTTGTGAGCTTGCTCTTTGGTTTGATCTGAGAACTGGTGCTTGTAGGAAGGATTATGAGACGCTTCTCAGGGCTAGGAAATGACTCTGGAGGTGAATAATAGAGGATCGCTCGTGAGGAGGTCGGGGTTTGAACAAACCACCCTGTAGAGTCAACCTCCCAACCAACGAATAAGTTCACCTTAGAAGTTCCAACTCAAAAACTTTGTAAGTGAGCCAGTCGCCTACTTACAAGCCATCAAAATGTCACCTATGAGTTAAAGTTTATTACTTTTGATATGCTTCCATATTCCAGTTCCATCTTGCATTAATTGTATCCATAAACTTCTCAATTTCTCTTTTTGATAAATCCTTTTTACCAGTGGATTTATTACAATAAGATTTTAGTGTCCATGTTTCACCGTATGGCTTTTCAGGGGTTTTCCATTGAACACCAAAAATATAGTCAACATCTTCAATTTTAACTTCAACTGACAATATATCTCCGTGAAGTATAAAATTCTTCATATGCAATGCTTAAACCTCCGAATTAACTTTAACATAATTATTCATATTTCTTATTAAAGCACCCTATCGGGTACTAACTCTAAGTAACTTGCTTTTCTTGCTCCTTTTGCTGTTTTTCTTCCTCTCTAAGTTCCATCTCAAATTGTATTCTCTTCAATTCTCTCGGGAGTAAATAAACGTACTCAAGTACAATGTTAGTGAACCTTATCATTGAATCTATAATATTTTTATCAAAAATTGCTTCATCACCATGAGCAGCTTCATTTCCAAGGTCTTTAATAATGAGGGAGATGTTGTCTAATATTGGCGGGATAGTTCCTTTATCTGATAGGAACTTTAATTTCTTATAAAGACTATCACCTTTTGCTCCTTTTTGCTTACACATAATTTCTAGGGTTCTTCTCAATGATAAAGCGCAAATAGCATGATCTATATTTTTAACCTTTAAGGCTGACTCATAAGCACCTTTAACATCTTCAGGGAGATGTTTCATATCAGCTGTAACATTGGGGTAAATAAAGCGAAAATCCTCAAATGGATCTCCTGTTACTGGATGAAATACAGTTGTGTCCCAGCTATTCAATCCAATAGAGATACGCTGGCAAACTGGGCACTTATAAAAGGAATACTCCTCATAATACTCAGCAACCGGAACATCTTTACCTATTTCATCATCATAACAATAGTCCACTTCTACGTCTTTATATTGATTAACACACTCCATGGGAGTTTTATTCCCACAGTGAAAACAAGTTAATATTTTGGTATCACTCATGACCTTCCCCTCTTTTTTACACCAGATATTATTGAGCGCTATTTAAGTATACCTTTTACAAACTCAGCTAGAAACTTAGCTGAGAAGTCTTTCAACTCAGTATACCCCCATGAGGTGACCTTTTTGGTAACCTCCCTCACCTTCTCACCATTTGATAAGGTTGGTTTAATCTCAAGTTTTTCCTCTACATAGTTAATCCCGAGATTAGTCATCATCACAAAAGCAGTAAAAACATCAAACTTGGTTGTTTTCAGCCCTTTTATTAATCCTTCGTTCTCTAGTTTGATTAGTGCTGTGTTAAACACCCTGTTATCTAGCGAGAGGTTTTCTGATGTTATATTATCCATTTTAGGTAAATCCTTTTGATACTCCAAATAAATAGCAACCAAAACTTTTTGTTTAGTGTCTAGCTCAGTCATAATTATTCTCCCCCTTTGTCTAATAACTTAACTTATTCAACAAGAGGAGCAAATTACCTACAAGTTTCATTCGCCAAATATCGACACTTAAAGAGACTATTGAGGAGTAGCCCTTAAGGTTAAACAATGGAATAAATCCCTGATAGTGAGGTCACCCTTTCGATCAGCCAAAAGCTACCTTCGAAAGAAATTACCTGATAACAATCAATTATATTATTTTCTTGATTTCACTTCTTAAAGTTATAAGATGAGAAAAGAATTTTGAAACGTATTGGCTATTCAGGTAATATTCATTTCCTTGCTTATTTTCAATTGCAATAGCTAAGTTATCTAAATCACACAATGCGTTATGCAATTCCCCTTGTAGGGTTCTACATTCATAAGGCGGGAGCAAATCGCTCAATACCAAATAGTTACTTGTATATTCTTTACGTTTTTCATTGATGTGATTATAAAATATGTCTTTGTCTTTCTCACTAAAGTATTTTGGAAGTAACTCAAGCTCCTCAATTGCAAAATTAAGAGCTCCCCTTACATCCTCCAAATATTGGTTTTTTGAATGCGAGTTTGTTATCAAATATTTTTGCAATGGTCTGTTATATTCCCATTTAACTCTAATGTTGAAATCGGAAATTAATTGGTCATATTCTTTTAATAATATAGGTGCGTTATTTTTTTTCTTATCAAGCCATTCCGTTCTACAAAAAGGGAGTCCATGCTCAATCTGAATTAAATCGTCATAGAAATATAGCCAAACATAATCTGGCTCCAAAGTAATCTTTTTTCCTTCTAAAACACCTTTGTTATAATTATTGCTTTTAACCTTTTCATTTATCTTTTTAATGAGTTCAATCATGGCATCCTTTGAAGAAGCCAAAGAGCGCTCTATGTATATTTTGGCATTGATTCTTCTTTTGCTTAAAGTGGAATTATCTTTTTCCTCTAATATTGTATAGTAATATTCACTTGTATCTTGTTTCCTCCATTGCTGAATCTCATTAATTCCTTCAATAGAAATCCTATCTATTTCGCTGTAAAATCTCTCATGTTCTAAAACTTCATTGGTTATTGGTATCTTTATTCTTACACTAGAAGTGTTTTCCCTCCATTTAGGATTATTATTTTCCAAAGTCTGTAAGATATATTTTTGTGTCCATAGCCAATATGCTTTTTTCTCTTCGACTCCATATACAACTATAATAATTGGAATATCACATACATCACAAAAGTTCAAAAACTTTACTGGGCAATCAAATACTACTAAATCTTTGTTTAACTCCAATAAAGTTGTAGCCTTTAATTGAACTTTTATGACTTTTGCTGTTGTTTCTCCGTTTTCAGAAAAAGTCTCTATCTCACCATCAATATCATTATCTTTTTCTTGTCGTCTATATTTCCAACCGTTTTCTTCTATTACACCTTCAAAGAACCTAATTGATTTACCTTCATTTTTGTTGTTTTCATCATATTGAGACCTTTTTAAGTCCATTTTCCAACCCCCGTTTATATCAATTTCTTTTCAAGTTTATTGATACGTCTTTCAAATGAGGTGTGCTCTTTGACTTCCTTTTCAATCGCTATCTTGCTTATCTCAATAGCTTTTTCATATTCTCCAGTTCTCTCATAAGCCAGAGCTAGTTCTTTAAAAGCTGGATAGGTAACCTCCATTTTATTTTCTTTGAAATATTGAATCTTAAATTCATCATAAATAGCACAATCATGTTTGAGTATTTTAATAAGCCTTGGGTAATGTCTATTATCCTTATATGCCATCTTTTTTATCTCTTGCCATTTACCCATAGTTACATAGTGATCGTCTATTATGGTTTTCCTTGTGTCTTTCCCTTTGTTGTCAGCAATATCAAGAAGCTTAATTTTCGTTTCAGGGTCTGAAATTCCTTGAGCCATATCAATTAAAAAATCCTCAATGAGCATAGAAGTGCTTGAGATTTCCTCTTTATCAACTGAATCTCTATTAATTCCCATACCCATATCAAAACGTTTTCTTACTTCCTCACGTTGCTCCTCGGTTAGTTCATTCAGCCAGAGATCGGTTAAGCCAAAATATTTAATTAAGCCCCTTGGTTTTTTATTTTTGAAAAAATTGAACATTGTAATACCCCCATATTAAATACTTATCTAAAATATGGCAAGAGTCAATATGTTTTTTTAATTAAATAACCATGAGGAGTCAATCCCAGATTTGCAAGCTCTCCTTTGTTCAACACCCAAGACACCACAAAGCGAACCCCAGAAGTACCCCCCAAAGCTTTTCTTTATACGCCTTGCCTTGTAAGCCAACACACTGGCTTTAAATGCTCTTATAGCTGGCTCAAGAACATTAATCACTGAGGGAGCATATCTCTTTGAAGCAACTTGAACCTTACCCCAAAGAGAGAAGGCTTCCTCTGGTGAAACAAATGGCTTTACTGCTTTGATGAACTCTTGAGGAAGCCATTCTTCCAAATATGTATAATCAATTGACTCTGGTTGTCGTATGTATTTAATATCTTTTGAATAAGCTTTAAAAGGAAATGCTTCTTTTTTCTTCTTTGGTTCTTGTGTGCCCTCTGGAGCTGGCTCATTTGCTTCCTCACGAGTGGACAAATCGACTGGACATATAACAGTAATGGAAGCTCCAAAGCCCCCTCTTACTGGTCTGAGCGTCCGTATACGCTTTATTATTCCCAGCTCACTGAGAGCCTTCAAAGCTCTTTGTATCGTCTTCTTGGAGACTCCCATAGCTTTAGCCATGGAAGCCAACTTTAAGAAGCTCACTCCAATGAACTTGCAAGAATGACCAGCTATAATCCAGAGAAGCTCCCTCTCTGTTTTTTTAAGATCAAAATGAGCTAGTACCTTAGATATGAATTCATCCATTTCCTTCACCGTGTCAAACTGCGAGTATTCTCTTAATGATTCCATGACAAATAAACCTCCAGTATTGAAGGTTGCCTTGAAGCACTTTCCCTTGGTAAAATAAGAGTGAGCGTTGCAACCCTCTTTTATTTGGTTGAGTGTTAAACCTCATTATTTTGAGGGCTTCCAGTTGTCAGCTGGTGAGCAACCTCGTTTATTTCCCTTTGAAGCTCCCTCAAGTCGCCAAACTGAGTGGGAGCTTCCTTGCATTTATCTAAATTTCCTTATCTCTCTGAGTACGTCCTCAAGCGCCTGCTCATGAATCTTCAAATCCTTCTCCTTGCCATCTTCTCTGTCATTTTCAATGAGATACTCAAGGGCTTCTTTCTGTCTTATCAAGCGTTTAAAATACGGGGAGTCGGGCGTTCTATTGCAAACAAACTCCCGGAACTCGTCCAAAGTTACTCCAATACGCTTGGCTTCAACAACCAACAATAGCCATTCATTATGAATCATCATTTGCCCCCTCATTCGTATTGCTCCAGTGCTATTTCTGTTCTCTTAAGAGCCAGCATATAAGCTCCCTTGTCCTCTTCTGTTTCTGCGTATTCTATGAGCTGTTCCAGTGCCTTCTTTTGCAACCTCAGGGAGTCCAACAACTTTGATGTGCTCATATTTCTCACTGAGTTACCCCCTATATGTTCAAATCATTCAAGGCGTTATATTTTTCATTGTCCTCTGCCAGAGTATTGCTGAAGAACTTGAGATACCTTGAGGTTGTCTGTAAGTTTTGGTGTCTGAGGATACGACTCAAGACACTCACGTCTCCGCCATTCTCAATGAATTTCCTTGCAAATGTATGTCTGAGGGTGTGAGCTGACACTCTGGACTCTGGGAACTCCATAACCTTAGAAAGACGCTTGAAAAAGCACTTAATAGCGTTGACCGTTATTGGCTTGTTTTTCTGATTAACCAACACATAAGAGGAGACCATATCAAATTTGTTTTCACAATAGCTCTTCCAGTAAGCCAGTTCACGCTCAACCTTCTCAGTCATTGGAATAGTTTCTTGTCTTCTCGTTTTACCAAAGACAGTGATATAGCCCTTCTCATAGTGAATGTCTGACCATCTGAGGTTTACTAGCTCACCAATCCTCATGCCAGTTCCTAGAAGAACAACAAAAATAGTGTGGTTTCTCACTGAGTGAAGTGTATTCTCTCTTCTTTTGCACCTCCTGAGCCAGCTCAACATTTGCTTAATTTCGTTGTCTGAAAAGCTCTGAATAGATATGTCCTCTTGAAACTTCTTAATTGGCTTGGCTGGGTTGCTTACCAGTAGCTCCTCAGATACCAAAAAGTTAAAGAAGACATTAAAATTCTTGAGCTTGGTGTTTAAGCTGGTGTTTCCGTTGTCACGTTCTTTTTTACAATAGCTGAGGAAGCTCTTCAGTACCCTTGTGTTAATATCCTCAATGTTTGATATGCCTTGCTCCTCGCAAAAGTCTATGAAGTCCTCAAAGAGCATGTCATAGCCCTTCAGAGTTGTTCCTTGCAAACCTTGAAGCTCCTTGTCTGCATAAAATTCCTTGTAAGCAAATCTTAAGAGCACAACAAAAAACCACCTTTCTCATGAGTTTTACCTCAAAAGAAAAGTGGTTTTGTTTATCTTATATGTAAAGCTGTGAAGGTTAGAGCTTTAAGCGTAAAGTCCTGACCATTTCCCTAAAAATCGACTTTAAGCCCCGTCTCTCCAAGGTTTACTGAACCGAAGAGACCGACTTCCTTACCATGGAAGCGCTCTACCTGCTGAGCTATGGAAGCGAATGGCTCCACAGGCAGGATTCGAACCTGCGACCGATCGGTTAACAGCCGATAGCTCTACCACTGAGCTACTGTGGAATATTATTCGAAGATGACTACTGTCTCTCCTTCTGCAAGCATATCTTACGCAGCCTGTGCATCGAGACAACTCGAGGTTTATTCGAGATGCAACGCTCGTCACTGAGCTACTGTGGAATATTATTCGAAGAAGACTACTGTCTCCTCCTCTTTTACTATTCTACATTATTTTTATGTACATAAAAAGGGCGCCTGGCGACGTCCTACTCTCACAGGGGGAAGCCCCCAATTACCATCGGCGCTGAAGAGCTTAACGACCGTGTTCGGGATGGGAACGGGTGTGACCTCTTCGCTATTGCCGCCAGACCTTGCGGTTTGTGATAACCTGCAAACTTCTTCGTCAGCTGCATTCCTCATTATCCTCATGTACGCAAGTTGTACACTCCGGTAATGTGTCATTGGCTTTCTCGAATTTCTTGGTTCTAACAAACCTTTATACGGTTTGTGATAACTTTCGTTCTGACAAACCTTTTTATGTAGTTTGTTAAAGCGCAACATAATATTGCAGTCCAAACAAACTTTTTAAAGAAGCATCCGCACAAGATGTGCGTCATGTTCCTTCAAAACCAGAAGCGAAAAAACAAGGGTAAAACATCATCCATAGGTGTGTGGTTAAGTCCTCGA
>NZ_SLXK01000014.1 GCF_004341035.1 Scopulibacillus darangshiensis | reverse complement strand
GAATTTAAAAAAGATGACCCCTATTCAATATAGGAATCATCTTCTATCTGCATAATCTCTTTTTTTAAAGTGTCCTTGACATGGGTGCCAGTTTATAATGGGCACCCTTTTACTTTATTGTTTTAACAATTTAAGCCTCTTTTGTAGCCTCGATTTCAATGGAGATTTTGATCTCATCGCCAAGCATGACACCGCCGGTTTCAAGGGCAGCGTTCCAAGTCAGTCCAAAATCACTGCGCTTAATTTTGGTTTCGCCGCTGAAACCCGCTTTTTCTTTGCCTGACATTGGGTCTTTGACTTCGCCCTCGAATGTCAATGCAAATGTTTCGGGCCGTGTCGTCCCATGCAATGTTAAATCACCGGTCATATCGTATTCGTTTGCACCTTTTTTGGTAATGTCAGTGGATTTAAATGTGATAGTCGGGTAGTTTTCAACATCAAAGAAGTCACTGGCCTTCAAGTGGGCGTCGCGATCAGCATTACGGGTATCGATGCTGTTAACATCGATATTGAAAGCGACGTCCGCGGTTGTTAAATCATCAGTATCTGCTTCAGCTGATCCTTCAAAAGAATTAAATGAACCTTTCACTTTTGCTACCATCATGTGTTTGACGGAAAAGTCAATACTGCTGTGTGCTGAGTCGACCGCCCATTTTGATTTTGCCATGTTGTATCCCTCCAAATTATTTGCTTACAATAAGTAATTGACTATAAAATGTATAGCATATTAACAAAGTATATTGCCAAAAGCCAAGATTGTCAACTATTTTGATCTTATATATTACTATTCACGTAAAGGAAAGCCTTTAAACAAAACCCCGTAATGCCTTTACTAAAGCATTACGGGGTTTTTTCTTAATTAATCCTGAATTCTATAATCGGACGGGTCCATTTTTTGATAACATAGCTGCCTAATATCAGGCATACCGCCCATGAGAAAATAAAGAGCACCAAATAATTATCAGCTAAGGGTTCTAATGAATCATCAGGGATCAGCGTTTCGATTGTTTTTATGATAAAGCCATGCAGCAAATAAATAATCAGTGTCCGCTGGCCAATGACTGTCAACGCAAAAGACTTTGCCGGAACTGTTGCGAGGAAGCCGGCAAGGACGATTGCTGTCAGGATATATTGGCCGGCGCGTATCAACCCGTCAGTGACTTCGGGAGTGCCCATGTCAGCGTAAGTGTGGGAACCGAGAAGCCAATCGGTCGCATCCTGCGGAAATCCGATCCAAAAGGTTATAAAGATTCCCGCTAATATTAAGAGCCCGAGGGGTAAGCGGGAAGGTATTTTTTTGAACGCCTCAAAGTGAGCAGGCTTTAACAAATACCCTAGTAGAAAGAACGGGAAGAATACAAAGGTTCTGGATAAACTTAAGAATCCACCATTAAAGTCAATATAACCAATGCCCATTCCTAGTATCACAGCCACGGCTAACCCTATCCAGCGGAAGCGGTCAAAGACAAACAGCATGAGATGCCAGCAGAACATGCTGACCAAGAACCAAAGGGTCCAATGAGCGTAAATCGGGTTAAAGGTCAGCGTTGGCTCATCACCGTTCCAATAGTAAAAGACTGAATAAATTGCTTGGAATAGTAAATAGGGCAGCAAGAGTTTTTTGGCTAGTTTTAAAATATAGCCTTTTTTTCTAAAGTTCTTGGCAAAAAAGCCTGAAATAAGAATGAAACCTGGCATGTGAAAAAGGAATATGGACGTGTATAAAGTAAATAAAACGTGATTATCATTTTTCAAGGGGCTGATCACATGCCCGAAGACAACAAGAAAAATCAGTATTAACTTAGCATTATCAAAGTATGCATCTCTTTTGGAAGCGGCAATCATACTTTCACCTCTTAATCATTGATGTTTGGACGATTGTCTATTCATAAGCCCTAACAGTATTCGCACAAATGTTGCGGATCCTGTCTAGGACAAATCTTTGCTTTTTCTATTTTAAACGGAAAGAGAGCTTTACCATGAATTTTGTAAGGATTTTTACATTTTCGGCTAGAATCTGGTACAGGGAAATTTAATTCATACAGCTCAAATTATTTTTATAAAAAGCATTTCAAAGTGCTGGATAAAGGGTATATAAGGATATAAGAGATTGTCTCCTGTTTAAATCTGAAGTGTTCAGTGTAAACTTATTGGAGATTGGACGGTTTAACAAATGAGCCATGATTGACATAAAAATATTTCAGGGGAGTGATCACATTGAAGATCCGTGATTTTATGATTGATGATGTGATTTATGTGACGAAAGATGAGAGCATTAGAAGTCTGTTGAAAAAACTTGTTGAATATAAAATCGGCGGAGTCCCAGTCATAGATCATGAGCAGAAACTCATCGGCGTCGTCAGCGACGGCGATGTTCTCCGTGCTATTACGCCTAAGGAACAGACCATCTACGATTTCTATTCCCTAGTCATCAGACTCGAAAAGCAAGATTTAGGTCATAAGGTCAAGGAACTAATGGATGATTCTGTTGATAAGATTATGACGAAACGTAAGATCCATTATGTCTATCCAGATGATGACTTTGAGCAAGTTTTAACGATTCTATCCAAGCATCATTTCAAAAAGATTCCAGTCATCGATCGGGCGGATAAAATTGTGGGAGTTGTCAGCCGCGGTGACGTCATCCGTCATATCAGTCAGCAAATCATTAAGAATGAGCAGGGGCTTGAATAAGAAGCCCCTTTGGTTAGCTTTGTCCATGATAAATCGCAATGACAGTTTGCCAATACCATTGTTCGTAGAAATCCGAACCTATATCGATATTTTTAATCCATACATTTCCCTGGCCGCTGCCTGGTCTGCCAAGCATGACGTTAGCCTTCTCGCGATCAGACCTAATCCAGCTCAATAGATCTGCGTTTCCAATATATTTCGGGCTAAAATCACCCCATGATGCAGGCGGAGTTGTTAATTTGGTTTGTTCCTGGTTCTGAATATTGACATGAAACAACACCGGCAGCGGGCGTTTCTTTTCGTCGTTCGACCATTCGCTTTCCTGGACCCTTGAAACGACAATATTCTTGTCATTGATCCATGTGAATGCCCTGTCTGCGTAACCGTGAGGTGTGAATGCTGTCTGAAGGGCAGGAAGTTCTTTAATGTTTAGCTGTTTGTTCATCAAAGCTATTCGGCCGCTTCCTTCGATATAACCTAATAAATTTTTATTAGGAGCCCATTTAAACCAATTTGAATTTGCCAGCATCTCGTCAATGACGTCAAACGTCTTTCCATCAGAGGAAAGGACACAAAGCATGTCACTGTCAGCCGACCAAGATGCGGTTGGTGATACAACAAAGGCAATCCATTTTTTATCGGCGGACCATTTGAAGGTGGTTGTGCCTATAGATAAAATGTCGATTGGTCCCTTTTCCAACTTGCTTGGAATGGTAAAGAGCCTTTTCACCTTTTTTTGATCCATCTTTGTGTCCAATGGAACTATATAAAGAATCGGGTTTGTCCAGCCGTCCGGAAGGGCATCAGCGGTTGAAGATGCTAAAAAGCCGCTGCCATCCGGCAGCCAAGCAAAGTTATTAACTCCGGTCGTCACATTTTCAAAGCGATGGTTATCGAGTTTGGATGTATCGGTAATATTTAAAACACCTTGACTAAGAGCTGCAAGCATATTCTGATCAGGTGCCCATTCATAGCGGTCTGTATCACCAGTTATATGGTAGTTCCTCTTTTTTACCAAACTATAGATCCAAACCTCCGGATTTCCCAGACTATCATCTTCATCGATGACTGAATAAGCAAGCCATTTTCCATCATAGGACCATTTGGGTGTCGATACCTGTTTTGCTTTCGTAACCTGCTTCTCCTGATTGTTAATTTTTATCCACAAGTCTCCGTTTCGAATAAAAGCCGCTTTAATATTTTGATTATCCGCTTTAGCCGTTTGAAAAGTCCAGGGGGCCATAAACAAAATGATCAGCAAAAATGATAGGGATTTTTTCATGTTCCCGCCTCTTTTTAATTTAATGTTCCCACGCCAACTTTTAACATGCATCGTATTCGCGGTGTAAGATAGAATTAAAAAACTATCATCATGACGGACATGAACGGGATGGTGAGCTCCGAATTTATCGTATAGGGGGAGGAAGGGAGCGTAGGTATTTGAGCGGAATCATGCTTTGGGGAATTTTAACTTTCATTATTGTACTTGAAGTTATTCTAATTGCTGTACCGGCATATGTAGAAATCAACTCCAACAAATCGTTGAAATATAGAAAAACATGGTTCATATGTGTGGCAATTATAGCCCTTATGATCGGAACATTACTGGCAAGAGTTACATAATTATAAGGTCCCTTGAACCCAGGAACCCAAAAACCCAAACCCCGGAATTTAGGGTTTGGGTTTTTAAGCTGCCTTTTTCCGCTTCATTTTATCAAATAGCCAAAATGCCATGAGTCCTGTTGACAGCCAGATGAGTCCCAATAGCAATAAAGCGCCGAAAAAGGGGACGTTAATGCCAGCGACAAGAATGGCGGCGCCGTATAGAAGGGTTGCCCACAACGGGGTTTCATCCCCTGATGCAATTTGTTTGCCGATAATTTTGCTGACCGCCGCTGAACCAATAAAGAAGAAAATTAAAGGGACAAAAAACAAGGCGATAGCGACCGGTATGCCGATAATTGTGATAGATAATAAGAGATTAACGGCTGTCAGCAAGACGCTTGTGATGGCCCCGACGATGACTAGTTTTCCAAACGAATGCCGGATCGGGCGAACAAAGACGGTTAGTCTGTTTCTTAATAGCAATCCCGCTAAGAAAGATAGAATCACGAACAAAATGCTTAAGGCTAATGATACTGTCCAGCTTCCAAGCCAGAAAAGACCGGCAATTAAGAAGCTGTTACCTTTTCCATTGTTAAACGATAAGGCATACACCTCATCATTGATCGATGCACCTTTCTGCTGATCAATCTTCCCGCCTATGACAAGAACCAGTCCCTTAATTTTTGCAGTGCTCTTAATTGATAAATCGCCGTTAATAACAATAACTGCATCGCGAACCGTCCCATTTATCACTGCATTATTACCAAATGTCACGACATTGTCCACGGTTTGATTCTTTTGAATCACGGTGGCTTCATCTTTAATAACGTTGTGGTCAAAAGCAAGTACGGGTTTAACCATTATTAATGATAAAAACATGAGTACAACAAAGCTGATGATCTTCTTTTTGCGTTTCAATATCCCACATCCCAACTTGCATAGCAATGGCTTGTTAATCATCAAATATCGTCCTTGTTTCCAGTAAACGGCGGAGTGACCATATTGAAATAGCAATAATAAGCCCTGCGATGACCACTACCATGCTCAATACATATGGCAGCGAAGAAATGATCACAGTTACCGCATGAAAAATGCTCAAGCTTATATTAAAAAGGGTCGAGGCAAATGACATGCCAAAATAAAATCCCGGTGTTAATTGGATGAGCAGAAACAGGGCTGCTAACACCACTGGAATGAAAACCGCCCATTTAGTAAGTGAATGATGTCTTGTGCGTTCCTTCTCCTCTTGGTGGATGACTGTCATGACAGACTCTGCAATCCCATCGGGGAGGTCAATGGATTGATAGGCTGCAGCCATCTGCGCCTTTATAGACAGCAAATCATCCAATTGCTCCTGGCATGATTGGCATTCCTGAAGATGTGCTTCAACATGTCTTGCTTCTTCCTCACTTAATTCGCCGTCCATGTAGGCTGAAATAAATTCCGTGACATGGTTATTCATGATCTTCACCTCTTAACAGCTCGTTTTTCAATTCCTGACGGGCCGTATTAATGCGTGATTTTACTGTTCCAAGAGGAATCTGTAAAATTTCAGCGATTTCACTATAAGAAAAGCCTTGAATATCTCGCAAAATGAGTACTGTCCGATGTTCCGCGGTAAGCTTTTGCAGACCCTCCTCAATATTTAACTTTATCTGCAATTGCTCCACGGGTGATGAGTGGTCTTTGATTATATCTTCTGTTGGTATCGCCGTTTTTTTCTTTGATTTTTCGATATGGTCGTAACAGAGATTGGAGACAATCCTTGTCAGCCAGGAGACAAAGGCATATTCATTTTTCAGTTTTGAAAGGGAATAGTACGCCTTAACAAAAGCTTCCTGCGAAATATCTTCAGCTTCCATACGATCGTTGACCATAGCATATGCGTGGCGGAAAACATGGCCTTTGTACCTATTAACGAGTTCAGCAAAGCTTTCCTGGCTTCCCTGTTTCGCCTTTTGTATGAGTTGATAAAGTTCTTGGTCCAACAGTGCTTCAGCCCCTGACTCCCCGCAAAGCTTTATAACGGCAATAATAAAGATTAGATATATTTTCTTCTAAAAGACCGTCATTTACTAAAAAAAGTTCATTTAAGAACGATATATTTAGTTCTTTTTTTGGTTTGAAATACATTGATACGTGAAAGAGGCAAATTCCCCGTAACAATCAAAGTTTTCTCTTAGTATAAGTGCGACTAAAACTATAACAAGTCTTCTTTACACATCGAGAAAACTGCTCGTTTTCTCTTAGTATAAGTGCGACTACGCCTCTGTCTTCGCTTCGCTTGCCAATCGGCGAGTCTTCTTTACACATCGAGAAAACTGCTCGTTTTCTCTTAGTATAAGTGCAGCTAAGCCTCTGTCATCGCTTCGCTCGCCAATCGGCAAGCTTTCTTTACATTTCCTTAACACTGTCTTTATACCTAGTTAATTAAACCCCGTTATTATTATAACTGTAAGACAACTAACTTTGCACTGTAAGGGGGATTATGGTGAGAATGAAAAAGTTGATGTTACTTGCGTCATTTGCGGTATTGATGGTGCTTGCAACGGGTTGCGGCAGTGCGGCGAATTCAGAAGCTGACGGCGGATCCGGGTCAAAAGATACAGAGAAATTATCCGGTAAACTCGTTGTCGGCGGTTCAAGTGCATTACAGCCGCTAGCAGCCGCAGCAGCAAAAGGATTTATGGAGGAGCATCCTGAGGTGCAAATTCAAGTTCAAGGCGGTGGAAGCGGAACTGGTCTTAGCCAAGTGGCTAAAGGGAACCTTGATATCGGTATGTCGGATTACTTTGCTGAATCCGGAGACGGTATTGACGCCAACAGTCTTGTTGACAATAAAGTTGCTGTCGTCGGCATGACCGCCGCGGTGAGTCCCAAGGCTGGTGTGACCAAGCTGTCAAAAGAGGATCTTAAAAAGGTCTTCACGGGCAAAGTGAAAAACTGGTCTGAGCTTGGCGGGAAAGATGAGAAAATCACACTCGTCAATCGTCCAGATGGTTCAGGTACAAGAGCGACATTCGGTCAATTCGCGCTGGACAATGAAACACCTGCGGAAGGTATCACTGAGGATTCCTCCAACACGGTAAAGAAAATCGTTTCTGAGACATCAGGCGCTATCGGCTATCTTGCGTTCTCATATTTCAATGACGATTCCGTCACCAAGCTGGCTATTAACGGTGCCGAAGCGACAGATGAAAATGTCACAAATGGAAAGTTTCCTGTTTGGGCATATGAACACATGTATACAAAAGGCACGCCTAGCAAACTGGAAAAAGCTTTCCTTGACTATATGATGGGTGACAAAGTCCAAGGCGAGCTCGTTCCTTCACAAGGGTATATTTCAGTATCCAAAATGGAAGTGGAACGCGATGCCAATGGCAAGACAACAAAAAAGTCAGATACAGATATTGATTAATAGACTAAAAGGGACGAAGAGGGGGAAAATATGTCCCCGCTTTGTCCCGTTTACACGATAAAAAGCAGGAAGGGAGTGTGCAAAATGGCTTTCAAAGGCCAGCAAGATAGTCTTAGTTTGGCGTCCAAAACGGGCGGAAGACTGATCAGGGAAGGCTTTTCCTTTAAAAATATACTTCAGAAAAATGGGGAACTGCGCGGCAAAATCATTATTTTAACAAGTGCCTTTTTTATTATAGCCGCGACTATGGCCATCACGCTTTTCCTAACACTTCAAGGTCTGCGGGCTTTCACTGTAGACGGCATTAATATTATAGATTTTATCACTGGAACGGAATGGCAGCCGAATCGTGACGGCAATCCTTCTTATGGCGCTTTGCCTTTCATCTTCGGTTCGTTTGCGGTAACGGTGCTTGCCGCATTGGTAGCTGCCCCAATTGGTATTGCCAGTGCGTTGTTTATGACCGAAATCGCAAGAAAATGGGGACAGAAGGCGCTTCAGCCAGTCATTGAAATTCTGGTTGGCATTCCTTCGGTTGTCTACGGTTTGATCGGCTTATCTGTCATTGTACCTTTTATCAGGTCCCAGACCGGCGGATTAGGTTTCGGATTGCTTGCCGGAGCCATTGTTGTCGGCATCATGATTTTGCCCACTGTGACGAGCATTGCAGCCGATGCGATTAAGTCCGTTCCCGACGATCTGCGGCATGCATCATATGCTTTAGGTGCGACCAAATGGCAAACGATCTATAAAGTTATCATTCCTGCGGCGCTGCCATCACTGTTGACAGCCGTCGTGCTCGGCATGGCTAGAGCATTTGGCGAAGCATTAGCAGTACAAATGGTGATCGGAAATGCCAGAGGGATTCCGGATTCCTTAGTCGATCCTGCGGCCACTCTGACAACCATTATTACTCTCAGCATGGGGCATACGACAAGCGGAAGTGTTCTGAACGATGTCCTCTGGTCGCTCGGTCTGATATTACTCGTAATGTCTTATGTCTTTATCCTTATCATTCGTTACCTGTCAAAAAGGAGGAAGCTGTCATGAACAGTAGGCTCTTAAACCGTTTGGCGATCTCATTGATCGTTGCTTGCGCGGTTGTTATGGTTGGGACGCTTGCAGCTTTACTAGGATACATTCTCTATCAAGGTGTATCGCAAATCAGCTGGTCGTTTCTAACCTCTGACTCAAGCGCATTTCAAGCAGGCGGCGGAATCAAGAATCAGCTTTGGAATTCATTTTATATCTTGTTCATTACGATGCTTTTGACTGTTCCCCTTGGCACTGCTGGAGGCATTTATTTAGCTGAATACGCTAAGCAGACACGGTTTACAGCGTTTATCCGTTCGTGTGTTGAGGTACTCGCGTCATTGCCGTCCATTGTCGTCGGGATGTTCGGTCTTCTTGTCTTCGTCAACTATTTTAACTGGGAGTATTCGATCCTTTCAGGTGCCGTCGCTCTTACGGTATTTAACTTGCCTGTTATTGTGCGGGTTACTGAAAACGCTTTGTGTTCGGTTTCTGAAGAGCAAAGGGCGGCGGGTTTGGCTTTAGGGATGACTCAATGGCACACGATAAAAAAAGTGTTCTTGCCAGCCGCTTTTCCCGGCATTCTGACAGGTGTGATCTTGTGTGCTGGAAGGGTATTCGGTGAATCGGCAGCATTGCTTTTCACCGCAGGGTTGTCATCACCAAATCTTGATTTTACAAATTGGAATCCGTTATCAGCAAATTCACCATTAAATCTCTTTAGATCGGCTGAAACATTGTCCGTCCATATTTGGTCCGTCAATTCAGTTGGGATCATTCCGGACGCTAAGGAAGTTGCCGCCGGGGCTGCAGCTGTGTTAGTCATTTCGGTATTAACTTTTAACTTGGTTGCCCGGTTGCTAGGAAGAATTGTAGAGAAAAAGATGACAGGAAAATAATGAAACAAAGGGAGGAAGATTTAAATGATAGCACAACTTAAGGAAAAGCCAGTTCGTTCAGCTCAGCATCAATCTGAAAAACAGTCAATTGTTCTTGGCATCAATGGTGTTAATGTTTATTACGGCAATAACCATGCGGTGAAAAATGTGTCGATGCCGATTCACGATCGCTCCATTACAGCATTAATCGGTCCGTCGGGGTGCGGCAAATCTACTTTCCTAAGAACGATTAACCGCATGAATGATTTGATACCGGGAGCTGCTTGTGACGGGGAAATCATGTATGATGGCATCAACTTATTAAATCGAAAAATTGATGTTGTCACACTGAGAAAGGAAATCGGCATGGTATTCCAAAGACCGAACCCTTTTCCAAAATCCATTTATGAAAACATTGTCTTATCGCTAAAGTTTGCTGGCATCCGCGGGAAAAAGGTGTTAAACGGCATTGTGGAAGAAAGCTTAAAGCAAGCAGCGCTATGGGATGAGGTAAAGGACCGTCTTGATCAATCGGCATTGTCACTTTCAGGCGGACAGCAGCAAAGGCTTTGCATTGCAAGAGCGCTTGCCTTAAAACCGAAAGTGCTCCTATTGGATGAGCCATCCTCGGCACTAGACCCGGTATCAAGTGCAAAAATTGAAGATCTGCTTCTAACGTTAAAGGAACAGTATACAATTGTTATCGTCACGCACAATATGCAGCAGGCTTCCCGTATCGCTGATTCCACCGCTTTCTTTTATGAAGGCGAAGTCGTTGAATATAATGATACAACAATGATGTTCACTTGCCCTGCAAATAAAAGGACAGAGGATTATATTTCGGGAAGGTTTGGCTAAACCCGAAAAAACATAGTACGATAAAATAAACAGCCATTAAGCGGAAAGCAGGTGACCAAGTGAAAAAAATTATTGTTGTTGATGATGAAGCATCAATTTCTACATTGCTTGAATATAACCTTTCGAAGGCAGGTTATGACGTGTCTGTTGCGTCCGACGGCCTTATGGCGATTAAGCTCGCTGAAGCCGATCAGCCGGACTTGATGATTCTTGACCTTATGCTGCCGGGAATGGATGGCCTTGACGTGTGCCGCCATATCCGCCAGCAGCAATGGGTGTTCCCTATTATTATGGTGACCGCGAAAGATGATGAGTTCGATAAAGTACTGGGACTCGAACTCGGTGCCGATGACTATATAACGAAGCCATTTAGCCCAAGGGAAGTCACAGCTCGTGTGAAAACGATCTTAAGGCGTTTTTCTCAATCAGAAGCCTGCAATCTGCTTGATAATGATAAAATTTCAATCGGAGAGCTGGCGATTTACCCCGACAAATACGAAGCAACGATTCGCGGGGAAGAACTTGAGCTCACTCCAAAGGAATTTGAATTGCTCGTCTATTTGGCGAAGAACAAAAAACGCGTTTTATCGCGCGGGCAATTGCTTAATGCGATTTGGGAATTTGATTTCCTTGGGGAAACCCGAATTGTTGATGTTCATATCAGCCATCTGCGTGAGAAAATCGAAGCGGACACGAAAAAGCCAGTCTATATTAAAACCATCCGCGGGTTAGGCTACAAGCTGGAAGCACCGGAATTTGAATTAACCTAGGGGTGGTTTTTTTTTGTGGATAAGGAAGTTATTGAAGGTTCCAAAAAATTCCTTAAATTCAACGAAGTTTGACAAATTATTTTAGGTGGTGGTAATATAACGATAATTGAACGTTAGGGGTAATTATCATCATACATAGGCAGCAGAAAGGAGACTAGCGGTAATTTTTAGCAATTTTATGTAATCGCTTACAAAAGTACACCATCCTAAATGAACATGATACAATCTAACAAACGAGCGAGTAGAGGGGAATCTATATGAGCCAGCAACGAGAGCAATGGACATCAAAACTCGGTTTTATTCTTGCAGCCTCAGGGTCAGCTATTGGATTAGGTGCGATTTGGAAATTCCCGTATGTTGCGGGGACGACCGGGGGCGGCGCCTTCTTTCTTATTTTTTTACTTTTTACACTTTTGATTGGTTTGCCAATTTTATTAGCGGAATTTATTATCGGCCGCGGCTCTCAGAAGGATGCCATTTCGGCATATAAATTCTTTGCACCAGGAACCAATTGGAACTGGATCGGGAAAATGGGCGTGGTCTCAAGCTTTATCTTATTATCTTTTTATAGTGTTGTCGGGGGATGGGTCTTAATCTACCTGTTTGAAGCTATTACCGGCGGACTTAATGGCCTTGGGAATAATGATTATGGCAAACTATTCAATGATCTGATTGCTGATCCTGCTGTCGCGGTAGGCGGTCAATTATTGTTTATGCTTATAACCGTTTTTGTTGTTGCCCAAGGGATAAAAAAGGGTATTGAACGGGCAAGTCAAGTGATGATGCCCGCGCTTTTTATTGCATTTATTATTTTGATTGTCAGGTCTTTAACATTAAGTGAAGTGGGGAAAGGCATTGAATTTTTCCTTTATCCTGACTTTTCAGGGCTTGACTCGAAAACCATTTTATTTGCACTGGGTCAATCATTTTTTGCCCTTAGTGTTGGTATATCGGTCATGGTCACATACAGCTCTTATTTATCAAAGAATGAAAGCCTGCCAAAATCCGCGACACTAATCGTTATCATGAATGTCGTCATTTCATTGCTGGCGGGACTTGCCATTTTCCCTGCGGTTTTCTCATTCGGTTTTGAACCTGCTGAAGGTCCGGGACTTCTGTTTGTTGTATTACCGGCAGTATTCAATGAAATGCCTTTTGGCATGTTTTTCTTAGTCATTTTCTTATTGCTGTTCCTTTTCGCAACGCTGACATCCGCCTTTTCAATGCTGGAAATTATCGTTGCGGCTTTGACTAAAGGCAATACGGATAAACGCAAGAAGGTTTCTTGGATCGCCGGTATCATTATCTTCATCATCGGTGTGCCGTCAGCGCTTTCTTATGGTGTCCTTGGTGATTTTAAAATTGGCGGTAAAATCATCTTTGATCAAGCCGACTTCCTGGTTTCGAATATATTATTGCCGCTTGGTGCTTTAGCGATATCGATATTCGTCACATTGAAGATACCAAGAAAGAGATTACTAGAGGAATTTACAGCGGGTACAAGCAAGGCTAGAAAATGGTTTGCCGCATGGTTTTTAATTATTCGCTACATTGTCCCGATAGCCATCATCATCGTCTTCCTTGATGTCACCGGCGTTCTGGATATGATTGGTTTATAACTTTTTAGGGGCCAGCCCGGGCCTGGCCCCTGTTTTTATTGGATATAAAGCCCGCCGGTATACATTGCGGTAAGGTTATGGACAACGTCATTTACCAACAGATCGCGGTCATTTCTGACGATGTCCCATAAGTACATTTCATTAGCATAGAACCAGCCGCGGGCGACGAGTGTACAGTCCACATCGCGACGTGCCAGACCATTCTTTTGAGCAAACGCGACATCACGGGAGATCCGCTCAATGAACCGCTCGCGAATTGTTTGCCACTTTTTGCGGACTTCTTCAGAAACACCAATGGCTTCCTCCACAACCTTTAAAATCTTTCGTTCTTCATTCGCCATTTCCAAAAATGCGCTAACTTGTTTTTCAATGATTCCATAAGCTTCAACTTTCGTGTTCGGTTCAAAAGAGAATTCGGCAATATCGTAAAAACGGTTCATGACATCGTCCATAAGCACGATTAAAATGTCATCTTTATTTTTAAAATGAACATAAGCTGTGCCATAGCCTGTTTCTGCCTTTTTTATGATTTGAGAAATCGTCGCTTTTTGAAAGCCTTCTTTAATAAAAATGTCGCTGCCTGCTGCCAGCAGCTTCATTCTTGTTTGCAATGATTTTAATTTTCGTGCTGGAAGGCGGTCCGGTTCCTTCGTCATATGGCTCATCCCCTAATCGGTTCCATCTTTTTGCTTATTCTAGATAAAAGCTGATGCATTGTCAATGACATGGTGTCATTGACTCTTATGTCGGTGACGGTGTATATTTAACGTACAGGACAGCGAAGAAAGGATTGAGAAGATGGAAGCGTTTAACCCTACTTACGATTATGCTTGCGAATTAGATAGACAAGACGATTTAGCCTCTTTTAAGGATGAATTTTATAAGAAAAAAGGAACAATTTATCTCGACGGCAATTCCCTTGGTTTGCTGTCAAAGCGGGCTGAAAGCTCATTGCTCAGCCTTCTTGATTCTTGGAAGCAATATGGCATTGACGGCTGGACAGAAGGGGAGCATCCGTGGTTTTACTTATCAGAGAAATTAGGGGGACTGTTAGCTCCGCTCGTTGGCGCTTCTTCTGAGGAAGTAGTTGTAACCGGTTCCACAACGGTCAATTTACATCAGCTTGTATCTACCTTCTACAACCCGGAAGGAAAACGGACAAAAATACTTGCGGATGAATTAACGTTCCCTACGGATATTTATGCCCTGCAAAGCCAAGTTAAACTTAAAGGCTATGATCCGGCTGATCATCTTGTTCAAGTGAAAAGCCGAGACGGCCGGATGATTAACGAGGAAGATATTATTCATGCGATGACAGATGACATTGCCCTCATTGTCCTGCCTAGCGTCTTATATCGGAGCGGACAAATTCTTGATATGGCCAGACTGACAGAAGAAGCTCACAAACGCGGTATTCTTATTGGCTTTGATCTTTGCCATTCAATTGGTTCGATCCCTCACCATTTTAATGAGTGGGATGTTGACTTCGCCTTCTGGTGCAACTACAAATATTTGAATGCCGGTCCCGGCGGCGTTGCAGGTCTCTACGTTAACAAGAAGCATTTTTCACGGACACCTGGTTTGACGGGCTGGTTCAGCTCTCAGAAAGACAAACAATTTGATATGGATCACGAGCTTACTCCAGCTGAAGATGCCGGGGCTTATCAAATGGGCACGCCGCATGTGTTAAGCGTCGCCCCTTTAATTGGCTCGCTCGAAATGTTCGCCGAGGCAGGCATTGACAGGCTTAGGAAGAAGTCGCTGCATATCACACGCTATATGATGGAGCTTGTCATCTCCGAATTGGAAGGCATGGGCTTTACAATTGGCAATCCGCTGGAAGATCATAAGCGCGGCGGTCACATTTATTTAGAGCATCCTGAAGCCGCCCGGATCTGCAAGGCCTTGAAGGAAAACGGCGTCATTCCCGATTTTCGTACGCCGAACGGCATTCGCCTTGCACCGATTGCACTGTACAACACCTATGAGGAAGTGTGGATGGCTGTTGGTATTTTAAAAACAATAATGAAGGAAGAACAATATAAAAAGTTTAAGAATGAGCGGGACGTTGTCGCGTGAAAAGGGGGAAGTCCGGATGACAGAAAAAAAGTTGTCTGATCTAAACAGCACAGTGACGGAAAAAGGGATTGAAACCGATTTTCGGGGCAAAATGACATATGGCGAGTATCTACACCTAGACAGTTTGTTATCAAGCCAGAAGAGATTATCGGGGCATCACGATGAGATGCTTTTTATCATCATCCATCACGTGAGTGAACTTTGGATGAAGCTGATTTTGCATGAGATGAAGGCGGCAACCGTTTCGATTCAAGAAGGCGAGCTTTCCGCCGCCTTTAAAATGCTGGCGCGTGTTTCCAAAATCCAAAAGCAAATCATTGAGGCTTGGGATGTCCTTTCAACGCTTACACCTGCAGAATATATGGAGTTCCGTGACAAGCTTGGGCAAGCTTCAGGATTCCAATCATACCAATACAGAATGATTGAATTTGCATTGGGTTACAAAACACGCCACGCTCTTGCGATTTATAAAAAGGATCCGGAGGTGCACCAAATCCTGGATGAGGCTTTGCATGCACCGAGCATCTATGATGTTTCCATTCAGGCATTAGCAAAAGCGGGATTTGACATCAATCCGGATATTTTGAACAGAGATGTCACGGAAACTTATGAGGCGGATAAATCAGTCGAGGCAGCTTGGCTTGAAGTCTATCGTGATGTCGATAAATACTGGGATCTCTATCAATTGGCGGAAAAGCTTGTTGATATTGAGGATTGGCTGCAACAGTGGCGGTTCCGCCATATGAAAACAGTGGAACGGATCATCGGCCATAAGATCGGCACCGGCGGATCTTCAGGTGTCAGCTATCTTAAGAAGGTACTTGATCACAGATTCTTCCCGGAACTGTGGGACTTGAGGACGGAGATTTGAGAAAAACAGCGCTTCTGGCCAATCAACTAAGGCGTCTTATCGATAATATTTTATCCTATTAATTGGGCGCTTTAGGAATTGCCCGCACCTCACAGTGAAGGAGGCATTAACTTATACTGTTAGGATTTTTATCGGACCGTGGTTCCGTTATTCGGTCATTCAAGGGGTCGTTTGAGCTAATTTTTCGCAAATAACGGAATCTGAGAGGCTGTCTATTAACTCTGGATAAATTATAATAACCTTTCCATTTTGATGATTTTTAAGGTTTTTATGCCTAAAAATGCTCATTTTCCATCAATAATCGGTATTAATGAGGTCCGTAAATATGGTCGCGGACGGTTTCCACAATTAGTAGACATCCTCTCTGAGTCCTATAATAAATCAGTGAACCATTTTATAGTTTCTTTGAACGATAAAAAAAGCAGGGGGCCACCGGTACTGCGCCCCCTTAAGAAAAGTCTAAAAACTATGCAGGGAATGTGGTACAATGAAAGGGAAGAAGCCTAGCTTTCAGCAAAAAGAAAGCTGGGCTTGTTTTTTCTTAAATCAGTATTTCACGAATGCCGATAATGATCAGAAATAGACCTGAAAGCAAGCTAGTATATTTCCCAACACTGCTTCGATTCATTCGCATGCCGAAGCGAACCCCGGATTCAATAGAAAAGAAGGAAAAAACGCCGATCGCAAGGGTCGTCAAAATCGGATTGAGCCCCGTCACACCTGCGCCAAAAGCCGTGCCAATGGCGTTCAGCGATAGCGCGAGTCCTAATACCGCAGCCTCACTAATTGAAATGACATCGTTATGATCCTTGTCAACCTTATCAGGATGGGTCATGACTTCTGTTAAGCTTGATTGGGGCTTTTGATAGATGGTCATTCCTATTGTCCAAAGTCCGATGAGAGTGATGATGGCCCCCCCAATAGCATTGGCTGCTGTAATCGGAATCACACAATTGACCGATTTCCCGATGTAGAGAGATACAAAGGACAGCAGCATCGCAATGACGGTAATGACACCATTAGATAGGACTGAAATTCGCTTTCCCCTAAGCCCATATGTTAGCCCAATCCCAAGGTTATCAAGACTGGAAGCTAATCCAAGCACGATAATAGCAAGCCAGTGCATATTTTTCCTCCTCTTCTTAGGCTGATTTATCATATGCGAAAGGAAATAATGTGCTAAAGGCAAAGCAGGCGAATGATGCCCTTGTACGGGGAAAGGCAATCTTTAGAACAAACAAAAAGCGTGTAAAGCTACTCATAGCATTACACGCTTACGTTTTATCCTTCGTCATTAATATTATACGGTATAACTGCCTTTTCCCTGATAGGAATTACAGACCCGATGAGAATAATAACAGCGCATCCGATGAAAATCGCCCTCAGTCCTAGACCCGCTGTCACCGACAACAGACCGAATATAACGATATCAAGCACGGAGTCCATAACAGACAGCAGCGAGATCGTCGTTGCCCGGCTTCCTGACGGAATGTAATCATTCGTCATCTGTGAATAGACTGGGTAACGAATGGCAGTCGAGGTTTTCACAATGGTAAGGACGAGCATCGCGAGTATAAGATGGTTTAGGAAAAAGGCTCCTGCCGCGAGTGCAGCTGCAACGAAAAGCCCGTTCCCGACCAAAATTACGGGTCTTGGGAACAGTTTTTCCAGCCGCCCGATATTTCTCGAAAGGATTAAGCTGATCAAAGCTCCCGCTGCATAAATCACACCAAGCCATGCCACAGGCAAGCCGGCATCTGTCAGATAGGGCTGATCAAATTTGGCGAAAACAAACGTAGGGATCATCACAACTGTAAAGTTCAGAAATAAACGGATGAGATCCGGCTGTCTTTTTATAATTCTGATGCCCCGGCTAACATGCTTAAAGGGATGATCCCGGCAGCCGCCAGACCCTTTCGGCGTCTCAATCCGAAATAAAATGACAAACTGGATCAGGTGAAAAGCAACACCAAAAGAGATAAGCAACATAAACTGCCAATCTAATAAATCCTTCGCAAGCACCCCGCCAAGCACAAAACTAACGATCATCGGAATGAACGCTGCGGATTCGATTTTTCCCCAAATGTTACTCATCTTATCCTGCTGATTCGTCTCCTTAAGAGATTCATAGATCAAAGCCTCATCCGAGCCCGAGAAAAAGGTTGCGGACAACCCGTCAAGCAACCGGCTCAAGTAGAAGAGCCAAGGATCAAAGGCGAAAAGCAATAATACCTTAGAGACGATATTGATGGCACTGCCAATAATAAAGGACAGCTTAGGTCCGAACCGGTCGGCGAAGGCCCCTGTAGGCACTTCGAAAATCAATACGGAAATGCTAAAGCAGAGCAGAAGAGCAAAAATATGTCCGGCATTCAAGCCGCGTTCAAAATAAAATAATACGAGAACCGGCTCTAGAAAGCTGATCCGGCCAAACATCGTTGCCCAAAATAAAATGTTAGCATTATGTTCCGCTAATGGTCTTAACTTACTTTTTGATAAAATGTCCATTTATTTATTGTTCCTCCGTTTTTGGTTACTCTTTATACATAGACAGAGAACCTGAAACGGAGATTTAGCTATTTATTATAAGAAAAGCGCGATCCCCATTTCAGATTTAAAAGTAGGGCACTTCGTCATGTTTTTTTGCATAGTAATTCATCCTCCTTGTGTTCTATTTCCATTTTACGAAATTGCGGAAAAAATACAACATAAATATCATTCATATGGGATAATGATAAGTAAAAAACAGTTGTCTGGTGTGAAACTGATCAAGCTTCATGTTGAGAATGGAAAATTTGCAAGGGGTGATACGGTTTTGGCGAGGGAGTTTTGTTAAAAAAAGCTGCCATAAATATATGGCAGCCCTGGAAAATTATTTATTCAACCGCTGTGACACATGACGGTTGTCTCTTTTCGGCTGCAAGCGGAAGAGCTTCAGGCCGAAGTTGGTCAGCGGGTAGAAGAACTTTGAAAATCTCTTAACTAGCATACCGGCGATGGTTCCGACGACAACGCTTGCGAGGACGTCGGTCGGCCAATGGACGCCTGTGTACACCCTGGAAAACATAACGAGAATAGCAAGGGTTGTGAACGTTCGGCTGATCCACTTATTGCGTCCCCAGGCTGCAGCGGCAAAACCGAAGCTGCCTGATGTGTGGTCGCTTGGGAATGAGGCATCAGCAGCGTGCGGGATCAGCTGGTTAAAGGATCCGTCAGGCAATGAGACGAACGGCCGCGGCCGTGCCCAGATATGTGCGATGATAAAATTAATAACTAAGGCAATAATACCTGAGAAAACAGCAAGGACGAGCGTGTGCCGTGATTCAGGCTTGGACCTCGGCAAGGTAAACCAAAAGACAATAAATAATAAAGCGTAGATTTCCAAAGCATATTCAGAAATGAAAGCGAAAACGTCGTCAACCCAAGGGACATTTCCCGATAAACCGTTTATTGCGTGATAGACTGTGTTATCAAACCAATTCATGTTGTACTCCTTAATTTTTTATGATTTTATAAGTAAAGACTAAATTCACCTATGAAAAGTTCAAATAAGATGCAAGGTAATCAAAAAATACTGGAAAGTTTTTTCAATGGCATCTATAATTTTAGTATAAAACTCTTCTTGTGACTAGGAGGTAATTATGAACAATCACGAAATAGATTATAAAATTTATGGTGATGACATGCAATTTGTTGAAATCGAGCTTGATCCCGAAGAAACAACGATCGCTGAAGCAGGCAGCTTGATGATGATGGAAGACGGGGTATCAATGGAAACGATCTTTGGCGACGGCAGCGGCCAGAAAGGCTTTATGGGGAAACTATTCGGAGCAGGGAAGCGATTATTGACGGGTGAAAGCTTATTTATGACGGCATTTACCAACAGTGCCTCAGGGAAAAAGCATGTGTCATTTGCGGCGCCTTATCCTGGGAAAATCATTCCGCTCGATTTGAGCTTGAATGGCGGGGAAATCATTTGTCAGAAGGACGCCTTTCTTTGTGCAGCAAAAGGTGTAACAGTCGGCATCGAATTTCAAAGAAAGCTTGGCACTGGTTTCTTCGGCGGTGAAGGCTTCATTATGGAGAAGCTTGAAGGTGACGGGATGGCTTTTATTCATGCAGGCGGGACGATGAAAGAAGTCACCCTTTCAGAAGGTGAGATGCTTAGAGTCGATACCGGCTGTTTGGTTGGGATGACAAGAGGTGTATCATATGAAATTGAATTCGTAAAAGGCATCAAAACCGCGCTGTTCGGCGGTGAGGGGTTGTTCTTTGCCACTCTTCGCGGACCAGGGACGGTATGGGTGCAGTCACTGCCGTTCAGCCGCTTGGCAAGCCGTGTCTTCAGTGCCATGCCGCAAAATCCTATTGGCAGAAGTCAAGGTGAAGGCAGTGTGCTCGGCGGGGTTTTCGACATATTTGATGGTGACTAACATGATAAGGGAGAGGGCCGTTGCGGCTCACTCCTGTTATTTTGGTGGGGAGGCTTAACCCATACATGCCTGAATAAAAGCAAGAAACAGCTTCTGCGCGTAATGATCCTCTTGTATCAGACTTCCAGGATGCCATTGGACACCGATCACAAAAGGTTCGTTCACACTCTCAATCCCCTCGATAACGCCATCACTTGCCACAGCAGAAACCCGAAATCCCGGAGCAACCTCTTTTATAGCCTGATGATGAAAGCTATTCACCTTAATTCTATCTGCACCTAGAACCTGATTTAAGCGGGAGCCTTGTTCAATCTGAATGCCGTGAGATAGGTGATCCCGCGGTGCCAGTTGCTTGTGCTGAACCAAATTGCTCAATTGGCTGTTGATGTCCTGATACGAGCTTCCGCCGCGAGCGATGTTCAGCATGCTATTTCCCCGGCAAATCGCGAGAATCGGGCATTGTTTTTGAAAAGCGGTTTTGACTAATTGCATCTCAAATTGATCTCTATTGGGTGTCAGCTGGCCAAGCCCAAGCAAAGGCTCTTCGCCATAAAGGGAAGGGTCGATGTCAGCGCCGCCGGTTAACAATAAGCCATCCACTTTATCCATCAACCCTTGAATCATGACCGGATCCGTTGTATGGGGAAAGATGATCGGTGTTCCCCCGGCATTGATAATGGCTGTCAGATAATCTTCTTTTACATATACCTTCTTTGATTCGATATCAGCGGTTAACCCAATGACTGGTGCCATAGCTGTTCCTCCAAGATGTCAAGTATTTTATAGGGTTAGAATCAGCCTTTTCATTTATCTTTATTCGGACCCTTCTGTTCATATTGATAAAATTGTTAATGATGTCTTTAGAAAAAACACTTTACAAAGCAAGTCATTTTCAATTATGATAGTGATAATGATTATCATTATCTTCGGGGGAAATGACAATGATACTAACAGAGCTAAAACCTGGTGATAAAGGGAAAATTACTGATGTTTCAAAAGTTACCGCACTCGTCCAAAGCAGACTGCTTGATTTTGGCGTTTTGGAAGGGAAAGAGGTTTGTTATAAATATGCTTTGCCATTCGGCGGGCCATGTATGCTTGAAGCATGCGGGCAGTGCATTGGCATTCGCAGAAAAGAAGCAATGTGCATACAGGTGGAACAATCCTGATGGAAGTCGCACTATTCGGTAACCCAAACACGGGAAAAACATCCCTTTTTAATATTCTGACAGGTTCTTATGAATACGTTGGAAACTGGAGCGGCGTCACCGTTGAGAAGAAAGTGGGGATCCTTAAGGAGTCAGCCGGGCGTCTCATTGATTTGCCAGGAATCTATTCTTTAAATCCGCTTTCGAAAGATGAAGGGATTGCAACGCAGTTTCTGCTTAATGAATCATTCTCAGTTGCGTTAAATATAGTGGATGCTTCTCAATTAGAGAGGAATTTGCATTTAACGATACAATTATTAGAGTTTGGAAAGCCGGTTGTGATCGGTCTGAACATGATTGATGTTGCCAAAAGCCGGGGAATCCATATTGATGAGAAGGCGTTGGGAAAGAAGCTTGGAGCAAGCGTTATTCCCATTGTGGCACGAACTGGGAAAAAATGCCAATTCCTTTCGAAACAGCTTACACCACGGGAAGAAGATGCTGAACCTTTACATATCGATTATGGGGAAAAGGTTGAGGAAAGCATCGATCAGCTTGTGTCGCTCATGCCAGAAGATGTGAGACTTAACAAGAGATGGCTCTCGCTTCAGTTCCTTGAAGGGAATAAAGTTGTCCGTGAAAATCTGACATCCCTTATTGACAAGGAACAGCTTAACAAGATATGCACTGAGCTTGAATCACAGATAATTATAGAAAAAGACACAAAATCAATTAAACAGTATTTATATGCGAAAAGGCAGCAGTTCATATCGGAAGTAGTTGCGGAGTCTGTTGAAAAGGGACAGACAAGCGGCCGGACATTTACGCAGACGATTGACGCTGTTGTGACAAATAAATTTCTTGGCATTCCGATTTTCTTATTGTTAATGTTCCTAGTCTTTACCTTGACATTCAATTGGTTAGGAACCCCGTTATCAGACGGTCTTGACGCATTCATATCAGGTCCGCTGACAGATTGGCTAAAGGCAGGATTAACAAATGTCCATGCGACCCCTTTCATACAAAGCGTCATCCTTGATGGAATCGTTGCCGGTGTTGGCGGTGTCTTAGTCTTTGTGCCGCAAATCTTTATTCTCTTTTTCTTCATCTCGCTGATTGAGGATTCAGGTTATATGGCGCGGGTGGCCATGGTAATGGACCGGGTGATGGAATCGGTCGGTTTGAACGGCAAAGCCTTTATCCCGCTGATCATTGGCTTTGGCTGCAATGTGCCGGGGATCATGGCGGCGCGAACGATTGAACAGCCAAAAGAGCGGCTCTTGACGACACTTTTAACCCCTTTAATGTCCTGCTCGGCACGCTTATCGGTTTACAGCTTATTTGTCGCAGCTTTCTTTGAAAAACATCAGGCGTTGATCGTCCTTTCATTATATGTTTTGGGAATTATTGTGGCACTCGTGTTAGCCAAAATTTTCACCTTTTTTATAAAAAGTGAAGGATCAGTCTTCGTCATTGAATTGCCGCCCTATCGGATCCCGCAGGCCAGAACCCTTTTAAGGAGCACATGGGACAAAGGCAAGGGCTTTGTCAGAAAAGCTGGGACATTCATCTTTGGCGGAACAGTTGCGATTTGGTTTTTATCATATGCCGGGCCGCACGGCTTCGATGTTCCGATTGATGAAAGCTTTATGGCGGTTATTTGCGGCTATATTGCGCCGCTGCTTGCCCCGATCGGATTCGGGACTTGGCAGGCGGCAGGCGCCCTGGTCACAGGGTTCTTGGCAAAGGAAGTTGTTGTCTCAACAATGAACGTCCTTTATTTTGTGCCGGACGGGCAAACACTGACGGGCATCATTTCACACTTCTACACACCGCTTCAGGCCTATAGCTTCATGGTCTTTATTTTGTTATATGTGCCGTGTCTTTCAACGGTTGCGGTCATTCAAAAAGAAGCAGGTTCAAAGAAATGGACAGCATTCTCAATTGGTTACGCCTTAGTTGTAGCATATTTGCTATCCTTGGTTGTGTACCAAGGCGGGCAATGGCTCGGGCTCCACTAAGAGGGGAGAGGTTAGATGATTTTCAGTATTATTATTGGCGTTATTATTTTCGGATACGCGATTTGGACGTTAATTCGTTTTATAAAGAAGAGCAAGCAAGGACAATGTGCCGGGTGTTCACTCAATAAAACATGTCAATCCGGCTGCTCGACGGTTTCACCGGAAACGAGACAAGAAATGCTGCAAAATTTAGAACAAAAACCTATCCATCGTTAGAAAAACTTGCCGCTTGGCAAGTTTTTTGCTTTGAAACTAAATAATATTGAGATCCTGACATTAATGAAATAGGTAGCATTTTATGGCAGGATTTTGACAAAGGACATATTCCATTGAAAATGGCGTCTAAGGTGGTCTATGATAAAAATGGTTGAAGTCTAAATGATAGTGAAACAATGGCAAAAGAGGTTTTTTCAATAGCAAGTTAAAGGAGATTTTAAATATGAGTGCAGTGGAAACCAAACAGGGAGGCAAAAAAGGATTCGGAGGTCTCTTTGTTATTATTCCGATTTTCATTATTCTTGTGGCGGTCATGCTGTTTTTCCTGCAGCGTGAATCAGGCAAAAGCACGATAGAGTTTGAACATTTGCATGGCATGGCGTTTACGCCGAATGGGGATCTCTATCTTCCTGTCCATGACGGGGTTGCCGTCTATGAAAAAAATGGATGGAAGCATTTAGCTGGTGATAAAAATGATTATATGGGCTTTTCCATGGTCGATGACGGCTTTTACAGCAGCGGCCATCCGGGGGAGGGATCCAAGCTTGCAAATCCGCTCGGTCTTGTTAAAGTGACGAATAGCGGTAAAAAAATAAGCACCCTTGGACTCGCGGGCGAAACAGATTTCCATCTGATGGCGGCAAGCTACTATTCGCACGGCATTTATGTGGTCAACCCTGAAAAGAATTCAAAAATGAATGCTCCTGGTTTGTACTATACACTTGATGATGGCAAGTCATGGACTAAAGCTCAGGCAAAAGGTTTACAGGGTAAGGTGACAGCCGTCGCGGTCGATCCCAAGAAAAAGAATGTGGTCGCGATCGGGACGGGTCTCGGTGTCTTCTATTCGACGGACAGCGGCAAAACATTTAAAAATATTTTTCCTGATGAGAATGTCACAGCGTTATCTTTCGGATTTGGCGGCGAGCTGCTGGCTGGGACTTTTGCCGAGAAATCAAAAATGTTGAGGATTGATCCTAATAACCCTGGCTCAAACCTGACGATTGAATTGTCATCGGTTGAACAAGATCCGATTTCATACATCGCCCAAAATCCAAAAGATTCAAAACAACTCGTTGTCTCAACAATGAAAAATGATATCTTTTCGACGAATAACTTTGGGCAAAACTGGACGATTTTGGCTAAAGGCGGCAAAGGGCTCGGTGGAAAATAAGTATTAAAAATGAGGTGAAAGAAAGATTTGCAAAACTATGCTAGACTAAAGGATAAAAGTAAAGGGGGGAGTATCGGAAAATGATTGAAACGGTTCTTTTTGATGTTGACGGTGTGCTGCTTAGTGAGGAGCGTTATTTTGATGCTTCGGCATTAACAGTTTGGGAGCTGCTATATAGCAACAATTACCTTGGATTGAATCCAAAAGCATTCAAGACTGATCTTCAGGATGATGACATCAGCCAAATAAGGGAGCAAGTATTTCAAAATGATCTCGTTCTTAAGTTGATGAAGGCAAGGGGCCTTAATGCGAATTGGGATATGATTTACCTTGCTTTTAGTCATCAGCTCATCCATCTTTTGTCCCAAATCAGGGATGTCGAGCAGTCATTGATCAATGACTGGCTGGCACAGGATATTAACCGGGAAACATTGTCCGCTATGAAAGCTATTTTTGCAAAATATCAGCTGAGAATTGACTATGGCGCTTTTATTGAGGATTTCAAGCAAACTAATGCAGAGAAGGAAGAGTTGCTTACGTTCTTAAATCATGTTGCAGAACAAAAGTTGGGTGTTAAGACAACGATTTTTAAAAGACAGAGCAGCCTTTGGGATATCTGTGAGCATGCATCACAAGAGTGGTATGTCGGTGATGAAAATATTGTGGCTTCGACAGGCAAAACATCCGTACAGAATGGGAAACCGGGATTTTTAAATGATGAAAAGACAATAGGTGAGCCTGAAGCAATCGGGCGATTATTTCAATCGCTAAAAGATGAAGGGGTATCTATTGGGATTGGAACCGGACGGCCTGAACTTGAAACAATCGAACCTTTCAAACACTTGGGCTGGTTAGATTACTTTGACAAGGATCGTATTGTGACGGCGGATGATGTGTTGCATGCTGAAAGGGATTATCCGGAACACATGCCGCTTGCAAAGCCTAATCCGTTTTCCTTTATCGCTTCGTTACTGGGAAAACAGACCCCGGTAATTGACTGTATTACCAAGACATTGCCGCTAAAAAATGCTGAAAGAGTCCTTATTGTCGGTGATTCGCTTGCCGATTTATATGCCGCTAAGGAAATCGGCTGCCGCTTTGCTGCTGTTTTGACTGGCCTATCCGGAAAAGCGGCAAGAGCTGACTTTGAAGCCCAAAATGCTGACTATATTTTAGACCATGTCCTGGATGTTCGGGGACTAATCACTGATTTAAAGGAAAACTGACCTAAAAAAGCTACTATGGGAATTAAGATTGGCTAATCGTGCCCGCCGCCAAATAAAAAGGGAGATGGTATAAAACCATCTCCCTTTCACTCATTATTGATAGATGTTGACCTGTCCCACTTCGTCGCTCATAGCATATTGGCTTTCCAAATTCAGCATCTGCGCTTCTTGCAGACCAGAAAGCAGAAGCAGTGTGTCAATGACCTCATCATTCGCCTTTTTATCAAGCGTCAATAGCATGATGGCTTCGCCGCCAATGGATGTTCTGCCAACTTGCATGGTGCCTATATTAATATGATAGTTTCCGAGAATTGAACCAACCTGACCGATAACCCCCGGCAAATCATGGTGCTTGATATACAATAGGTCGGCTTCAGGCTTCAAGTCAACCCGGTAGCCGTTGATGGTGACGATCCGAGGACCATAACCATTCAATACAGTGGCGCCAATATTGACACTTTCACCGCCATTGATTAAAGTGAGTTCCATATAATTAGAAAAGCCTTTGCGCTTAGCATTTTTTTGTACATTATATACGAGACCTTGATCCTTCAATAAATGCAGGACATTGATAATATTAACAGAATCACTTAAATGGTAGGAGAGGATGCCTTTGATCAACGTTCTTGTCAGCAAACCCGTATCTTCCTCCAAAAGGTCACCGCAATATTCAATTTCAATCCGTTCCGGTGCTTGCTTAAATAATTGAATAAGAAGCTGTGCCATTTGTTCGCCGACTTGAAGGTATGGCTTCATTCTTTGCTGCGCATGGCCAGATACCTGCGGCAGATTGACCGCGTGATGGACCGATTGTTTTTCAAAAATCTCGATAATTTCTGCGCTCACCTCTTGGGCAACTTTTTCCTGTGCTTCCTGTGTGGATGCTCCAAGATGCGGTGTTACAATTACCTTGGACGATTCAAGCAGGTCAGGGTTAGCCGGAGGCTCCTGTTCGTAGACATCAAGGGCTGCACCCGCAACGCGTCCTTCCTTAATCGCTTCAATGAGGGCCGCTTCATCAATGATGCCGCCGCGGGCGCAATTGATAATCCGCACCCCTTCTTTTACCTTCTGCAAATATTCTTTATTAACAAGTGCTTTGGTATTATGTGTTAAAGGGGTATGGACCGTAATAAAATCCGAATTCTGGGCAATGTCATCAAGACTTGCCTTCGTGATCCCAAGTTTCTTAGCCCGATCTTCCGTTAAGTAGGGGTCGAAGCCCAGGATGGACATCTGAAAGCCTTTTGCTCGCTTCGCAACCTCTGTGCCGATACGGCCCATGCCTATGATTCCTAGTGTTTTTTGATAGAGTTCAACACCTTTAAAGGCTTTCCGTTCCCATTTTCCACCGGATGTTGATTGATGGGCGAGGGGGATTTGTCTAGCTAATGACAGCATCATAGCCAATGTGTGCTCCGTTGCAGCAATCGTGTTCGCTCCCGGAGCGTTGATGACGATAATGCCTTTTTTTGTGGCGGCATCGACATTAATATTATCGACACCGACACCCGCGCGGGCAACAATTCTCAACCGCTCGGCTGCCTCAAGGATTTCCTCGGTGACATTTGTTTGGCTTCGAACAATTAAGGCATCGTAATCTTTAATCACTTTTTTCAACTCATGCGGCTCAAGTCCAGTTTGCTTATCAACGATAAATCCCGGGTGATCATAGAGTTGTTTTAACCCGCTGTCACTTACCTGATCTGTTACAAGTACTTTATAATTCATGACTCCAAACCTCCTCAGCTTTTCCTGTTGCTTTTCCTAAGACATCACGGCCTTCAACTTGACTGACCGCCATTTCGATTGCACCTAATACTTTTAAAATATCAAAAGGTGTGCTGTAACCCATATGGCCAATTCTGAAAATCTCACCTTTTAATTTCTTTTGCCCGCCGCCTAATATAATAGAATAACGCTGCTGGAGAAGTTTCTTTAGTTCATTGGCGGAACTATTTTCCGGCTTAACTGCAGTGACGGTAGGGGATGCGTCTTCATCCTTAACAAGCAATGGCAATTCTATCGCCTTCAGTCCCTCGCGAACCATCCGCTTCAATAATTGATGGCGGCTGATCACCTGTTCCATGCCCTCTTCCTCAATCATCTTACAAACTTCCAGTGCGCCGTTAATAAGGGATACCGCCGGAGTAAACGGCGTTGATTTCTGCGTTTCGTAAGAATTAATATAGCTGTTAAGATCAAAATAAAATCGTTTTGTCCGGCAGTTTTTTATAACTGTTTTCACATCATCATTGATGGCAATAAACGCAAGTCCGGGCGGAAGCATGAGTGCCTTTTGAGAACCAGCTACAAGCACATCAATGTGCCAGCTTTTCATATCAACCGGTACAGCACCAATGCAGCTGACACCATCGACAATGAAGAGTGCGTCTGTTAATTGCTTCGTGACTTTGCCAAGTTCCTTGATAGGATTGAGGACACCTGTTGATGTCTCACAATAGGTGGCAAAGACGGCCTTGATCTCCGTATTAAGCTGCTTGATAAAATCTTCAAGTCTATCAGGTGTACAGGCACTTCCCCACTCGATGTCCAATCGGTGGACATTGGCGCCATAGGCTTCACATACATTTGCGAAACGGTCACCAAAGGCACCGGCAACGATGACGATCACATCATCACCTTCAGTGACAACATTAGTGACTGCCGTCTCCAGGGCTGATGTCCCGCTGCCTGCAACTAAATAGACGGGTTCTGTTGAGCCAAAAACAGGCTTAAGACGCGTGGACGTCTCCTCAAGTAATTGTGAAAAAGCTTGGGATCGATGGCCAATCATCGGTTGATTCATAGCACGTGTTACCCGGTCCGGAATTGGCGTAGGACCGGGGGTAAATAAAAATTCTTGATTTAATAGCATACTCCCACCCTCTCATTAACATTCTGATTATAAAAAAATTAAAAAAACGTCCCTCATAACATACTTTAAGCATGCTATGAGGGACGTCGTTACACGCGGTGCCACCCTCATTTGCTGCCATAAATCAATGGCAGCCTCATTTTTGAGACTTTAACGGCTACGGCCGGACCAATCTACTCGCTTCGATTGGCCAGTTCAGAAGTGCTCGGATCAATGGGGGACCAGCACCGGTTCTCAGCTTCTCCGGCTCTCTGAAGCTTATCCCTCACACCATCTTCGTCATCACTGTTCTATTATTCACTTGAATTGAATGATTAGTGCAATTCTATGATTTTTAAGTATTCTATCAACCGAGTGGTGTTTTGTAAAGCACTAAAAAATGTCTGTTTTTATCCGGCAGCGCTTACATGCTTATGGCTGCTGGGGAAAAAAATTAGCCCTTTTTTATGAAAAGGTCAAGATGACAGCAAATGACGGCTCTCGTGATCTAGAATATCTTGAAGACTTAAAAGTAATTGTCGATTATCCTCTTCTTTCCCAATGGTGATCCGGACGCCGTTCGGGAACGGCCGGATAATAAAGCCTTTTTGCAAAAGCAGTTCAAATAAGGAATTAGCCTGATCCGTTTTTAAAAAGATAAAATTCGCCTGTGAAGGGTAGAAGCCGAGATGGTTTTTGTTGCAAAAAGCAGTAAACGCATCTAAACCATTTTTATTTTTCCTTACACAGTGCTGCAAAAATGCTTCATCATCTAACGCGGCAACAGCGGCGGTCTGGCCCAATCGGTTTGTGTTGAACGGCAGCCGGGTAACTTCCAGCAGCTGAATGAGGTCTGGACTGCCGATACCGTATCCCACCCGAAATCCGGCAAGACCGTATGCTTTAGAAAAAGTACGCAGAATCATAAGGTTGTCATATTCCGCTAATAGCGGCAAAGTGTTAGGGTAGTCACTGGCAGTAACATATTCATAATAGGCCTCATCCAAAACAACTAATGTGTCTTGAGGGACACGTTGCAGAAAGGATTTCAATGAAGTGCCATTGACATAGGTTCCGGTTGGATTGTTTGGATTGCATAGCCACACGATTTTGGTATTCGGATCGACTCGCTTAAGCATGCTTTCTAAGTCATGATATCCGTCAACAGTTGGCACCTCTCTAACTTCGGCACCTTCAATGACTGCATGCAGCTTGTATTGTGAAAAGGAAGGTGCAGCCATGACTATATTTGATTGGGGTGTCAGAAGAGATCGGCTAATGATTTGAATGACCTCATCAAGACCGCTTCCGAAAATAAGGGCTTTTGGATCAACATCTACATGTTTTGCGACACGTTCTCTAAGGCGGCCGGCAGCTCCATCGGGATAAAGAGCATATTCCGCCGAAAAATTAGCAAGCGCTTCCGATACTTTTTTCGAGCAGCCATAAGGATTCTCGTTTGAAGCCAGCTTAACAATGTTTTTAAGACCATACGTATTTTTTATTTCTTCAACTGTTTTTCCAGGCTCATAAGCCTTTAATGATAATAATTGATTTTTAACTAACATTTTTAGCACCAACCCTTTCACCTTATTTTTAAGTTAATCAGAAAGAATAAACTTTCCGGCTGGACATAAGTTATCATGAACGAAAAAAGTCCCTGCTTAATAAAAAGCAGGGACGAATTGCTCGCGGTACCACCCAAAATTGCGGAAAAGAAACTTTCCACCTCTCGAAACGGTTAACGGCTTTACCCGTCTTTTCTTAATCGTATGACGGCACGTCAAACTTTTGGAAAAGAAGCTCATGGAACGAAATTCGTGTCTAACCTTGTGCTGATTCCCACCAACCATCAGCTCTCTGAAAAGGGAAGCTAAACACTACTGGATCCTGTCATCGCGTTTAAAAGTATTATTAAAAGTTTTACCATGTGTGACCTCATCTTGTAAAGCCTTTATTTTAAAAAGATAAAAAAATCAGATTAATTGTAAGGGTTTTCATTAGTGAACATTCTGGTTTAAGTGTGAAAAGACTTTTTTAAATCGTGCCCATTTTTTTAAAAAGGTATTGACAAAATAGCAAAAGTTGTATAATGTTTTTAACTATAACCAAAAATAACTTTTTCGATTTTATGCGTTTATGTTTTAATTCGTTAAAGTGAATTTAAATATTATGGGGGAGGGCCATTTATGTCGAATCAAAGCCTGGAAGGTCTTAGGTCACAAATCGACGCAATCGACCTTGAGCTGTTAGAGTTGCTTAATCGCCGAGGGAAAATTGTCGAGAACATTGGAAAAGTAAAAGAAGAACAAGGTACAAACCGTTATGACCCGGTTCGCGAGCGGCAATTGCTGGATACGGTTAGGGACAACAACGAAGGGCCATTTTCCACAGCTACCCTTCAACATTTATTCAAACAAATCTTTAAGGCAAGTCTTGAGCTGCAAAAAGTGGACAATCAAAAAACATTGCTTGTTTCCCGCAAAAAGCAGCCTGAAGATACTGTAGTGGAAATTAAAGGAGAAAAAATTGGTGATGGCAAGCCTCATTTTGTCATGGGGCCATGCGCCGTTGAAAGTTATGATCAAGTGAAAGAGGTTGCCCAGGCTATAAAAGGCCATGGTTTAAAATTAATGCGCGGCGGTGCGTTCAAACCGCGGACATCCCCATATGACTTTCAAGGTCTTGGGATAGAAGGGTTGAAAATTTTGAAGCGGGTGGCAGATGAGCTTGATCTGGCAGTAGTCAGTGAAATTACTCATCCTAATGATATTGAGGTGGCGCTTGATTACCTAGATGTCATCCAAATTGGCGCTCGCAATATGCAAAACTTTGACCTTTTAAAAGCTGCGGGTTCAGTCGATAGGCCTGTCCTGTTAAAACGCGGAATGTCCGCGACGATTGAGGAATTCATTTTTGCAGCAGAATACATTATATCCCAAGGGAATAGTAAAATAATCCTTTGTGAAAGAGGTATTCGCACCTATGAAAAGGCAACCCGAAACACCTTGGATATTTCAAGTGTGCCGATTTTGAAGAAGGAAACCCATTTGCCGGTCGCCGTGGATGTCACCCACTCTACCGGAAGAAAAGATTTATTGCTCCCTGCTGCAAAAGCAGCTATTGCCATTGGGGCAGATGCTGTGATGGCAGAGGTGCATCCTGATCCTGCGACAGCCCTGTCAGATGCCGCACAGCAAATGGATATCCCGCAGTTTAATGAATTTATGGCTGCGCTTAAAGCGTTTAACGTCGTCCCTCAATAAAGAGGATTGGCGATTTTAAATAAATAACTGTTACCTCCCCTCCTTGATACAAGTCCCATCCTGGTTAATTGTGTTATCAAGGAGGTTTTTTAAATTTCTAAATATCCTCCAAATGCTTCTTCTGAAATGCTGCGATCCGATCGTAATCAATGCCTAGCTTTCGTGAAATCGATAAGAAAATTGGCATGAGTTCCTCATAAATTTTCACATTCTCTGGATTAGGCTGATGCTTATAGGTGGCACCGACCATGTGCTGGACAACGTCAAGGGATTCGATCGTTCCAACCGCATACATGCCAAGAACAGCGGCACCCAAACAGGAGCTTTCAAAGCTTTCTGGGACCGTGACCTCTTGATCAAAGATATCGGCCATGATTTGCCTCCAAAGCGCTGAGCGGGCAAAACCGCCTGTAGCCTGGATGCTTTTCGGCACGCCAATCAATTCCTGCAAGGCAAGCTGGACACTGTACAGATTGAATATCACACCTTCCAGCACGGCCCGGATAAGGTGTTCGCGGGTATGGTGAAGCGCTAGACCGAAGAACGAGCCTCTGGCATTTGCGTTCCATAACGGCGCGCGTTCACCGGCCATGTAAGGGTGGAAGAGCAGCCCTTCAGCACCTGGTGCAACTTTTTCAGCAGCTTCAGTCAGGAGATCGTAGGGATCTTTCTCTGCTTCGTTAGCTTGAGTGATTTCCTTTGAGCCAAGTTGATCGCGAACCCAGCGGAAAATCATCCCCCCGTTATTAACCGGCCCGCCGATGACCCAATGCTTTTCTGTTAGAGCATAACAAAACGTCCTGCCTTTTGGATCGGTCAGGGGCTTCTCATTGACTGTCCGAATCGCGCCGCTTGTACCAATTGTGACCGCCAGGACCCCAGGCTTAATGGCATTCACACCGAGGTTCGACAGCACGCCATCACTTGCTCCGACAACAAACGGTGTCGCGGCGGCAATACCCAGTTCCCGAGCAAGCGGCACCGGCAATCCATGAATAGTGTGGGTGGTCGGTACTGGCCTTGAGAGACGGTCAGGGGAGATGTGAGCCGCATCAAGGGCTTGATCGTCCCAATCCAAGTTTTCCAAATTGAATAGCCCCGTTGCGGAAGCGATCGAATAATCGACAATATATTCGCCAAAAAATTTATGGAAAACATATTCTTTAATACCTATAAACTTAGCTGTCCGGTTAAAAATCTCTCGTTTCTCGCCATGAAGCCACAAAATTTTTGTCAATGGGGACATAGGATGAATGGGTGTGCCCGTTCGCAAATAAATATCGTGGCCATTCATGTCATGTTTGATTCTCTCTGAATATGGCTCACTGCGGTTATCCGCCCAGGTAATGCTTTTGGTAAGCGGCTTGTCCATGCTATCAACAGCAATAACACTGTGCATGGCCGAGCTGAAGGAGATAAACATCAAATCCTTAGGGTTAATACTGCTTTCCGCCATCGTATGACTAATAGCAATTTTAACCGCTCTATAGATGTCATCAGGGTCTTGTTCAGCGGTGGATGGTGTTGGGCTTGCTAGCGGATAACCGGCCGATTGTCCCGCTGCCACCTTACCGTCACTTGTGAATAAAACCGCTTTGGTGCTTGTTGTACCAATATCTACTCCCATCATGTATTCTGTTTTCATAAAACCGCCTCATTTCTAGTGAGAACTTTTCACTCGTGTGCCATTATATATTAAATTCTTCTTTTTGGGAACGGTTTCATAAAAATAACCCCTTATCTGACAAAATAATAAAAGACAAATTTCAAGATATAAAGACAGCCTAACAATCCTGCGAAAAAGATAATAAATCCCCAAAATATCCGAAATTCCAGAAACGATTTCATTATAAAACCTCCTTTTCCGATAGTTTGAACAGAAAGGAGGTTTGACATGTATTCTTCTTAATTGTCAGGTAAAGTTAATGGATCAATTCCGGTTTAAGACATGTTTTGAATTGGTTCTGAATATCGGATCGCACCGGTTACTGCTGGTGATAGGTACTGGTATTGGTAATTCGGGAATTCATCAGCAAGTAAACGGGTAATGCGTTCTCCGTCATCTTTTTTGGCAAAGCAAATAATAGTTGGTCCTGCCCCGCTCAAGGCAGCTCCAATAGCGCCATTATTGCTGCAGAAAGCGGTGACCCGGGATAAATCAGGAACGAGCTCTTTACGATAAGGGTGGTGGAACAGATCCTTTTCCATCATCCGCCCGGCAAGCTCCCAATCCTTTAACAATAAGGCTGCAACTAACATATTAGAGATGCTGCTGCCTTTAATAGCGGTTTCAAATGGCAAATCTTTTGGCAAAATACCTCTGGCTTTTTTCGTCGGCAGTTCCGAATCAGGAATCATAGCTATGATCTCGACTTCTGGAGCTCGGCAAGCTAATGTTTCGGTCGTTTCATTTGTATGATGGGAAATTGTTAATCCGCCATAGTAAGACGCTGTAGCATTGTCTGGATGGCCTTCAATGGTGCTGGCCAAATGGGCTTTCTCCTCCAAAGTGAGCGCTAAGTCCCCGACAGCATCGGCAATCTCTATTCCTGCAACAATAGCTGCGGCACTGCTTCCCAATCCTCTAGCCAATGGAATGTCACTGCTCATAAAAATATTTAATGACGGTAAATCAACATTATATTTTTTGCAGATAGACTCGGCGGTTTGTAAAACAAGATTGTCTTTTGTGCCCGGCAATTTTCCATCGGGATGATGACATTCAATGTGCCATTCTTCCGAGGGTTGAACCTCGACATGCAGAAAACGGTTTACAGCAAGGCCAACCGAGTCGAATCCCGGGCCAAGGTTAGATGTACTGCCGGGAATTTTAATTTTGAAAGGCTGAAGGCTCATTTCTTTGCCAACTCCTTTTCAAGGTGTTTTAGCAATTGACCGTCATCAGCCTGTAATTCGACGGGTTTGGCGGTCAGTGAATCCATTGCAGTCGTCGGATCTTTCAAGCCGTTACCAGTCAGAACAGCGACAATTTTTGCACCCTTTTTAATTTCTCCAGTTTGCAGCTGTTTCTTTATACCGGCAAGTGAGGCACAGGATGCGGGTTCGGCAAACACGCCTTCTTGCCGTGCTAATAATCTATAGCTTTCAAGAATATCTGCATCTGTCACACTGTCTACTTTTCCGCCGGAATCATGTGCCGCGCTGACAGCGAGCTTCCAGCTGGCAGGGTTTCCAATTCTGATCGCTGTAGCAATAGTCTCAGGATTTTCGATCACCTGGTTTTTCACAATAGCTGCCGCACCTTCCGCCTCAAATCCGCGCATCTCAGGCAAAGCTGTCCCGAGCTTTTGGTGATATTCTTTGAATCCCTTCCAATAAGCGGAAATATTTCCGGCATTGCCAACGGGAATAGCCAGGATGTCGGGGGCAGCACCCAATTGTGAACAAATCTCAAAAGCCGCTGTTTTTTGTCCTTCCAGACGGTATGGGTTAACGGAATTAACCAGCGCGTATTCTGAATGCTTGGCTGTATGTCTCACCATGGTCAAAGCCTGATCAAAGTTCCCATCGATTTCAAAAATCTTTGCACCATACATGACGGATTGGGCAAGCTTGCCTAAAGCTATTTTTCCCTTAGGGATGACGATCAGGCAATCAAGATCAGCTCTGGCGCTATATGCAGCGGCAGAAGCGGATGTGTTGCCCGTGGAAGCGCAAATGACCCCGCGGCTGCCTTCTTCTTTCGCTTTAGCTACCGCAAGAACCATGCCCCTATCCTTGAAGCTGCCGGTGGGATTTGCTCCCTCATATTTTACGTAGAGTTCCACATCCCATTGATTGGACAGGTTTTCAAGCGGAATCAACGGTGTATTTCCTTCCATAAGGCTTAGCTCTGGTGTGTTTTGATTAATAGGTAAATCCTCTTTAAAAGCTTGAATAAGACCTTGCCACATCATTTATTTCATCCCCTCAACGCGATAGTAGCTTTTGATATCCTCGATGACATCTAAATCTTTTAGCAGATGATACGTTTCCTCGAACATTTTCTTATTCGTCTCGTGTGTTATGATGGCGACCTCAGCTGATTGGTGGTCATCCAAAGGTTCTTGAATTAACTTTTCCAAACTCACGCCTTGTTTTTTAAATAAATCCGTCATTTTTGAAAAGGCACCTGGTTCATCCTTTAGATGCAGTCTGATAAAGTATTGTGTTTTGATCGCCTCGTCGGGCTTGCATATCTTTTCACGGCGTGGAAGGAAAATATGGTCCCCGCATGTGCCATGATACATATTTTTGACAACAGAAATAAGGTCGGAGACGACAGCAATCGCTGTTGGCAGTTCCCCGGCGCCGGGTCCGTAAAACATCGTTTCTCCAACGGATTCCCCATAAACATAAACAGCATTGTACTCGTTTTCCACCGAGGCTAACGGATGCCTTTCCGGCAATAACGTTGGTTGAACACTAATATCGATCATTTGATTATCCAATTCTGCAATACCAATCAGTTTGATCGCATAACCCAGTTTCTTGCTGTACAAGATATCTTTTTGCGCTACTTCTGTAATGCCTTCAATTGACACATCCTCTAAATTAACTGGAACCGAGTAGGCCAGGTGGCTTAGAATCACCATTTTTCTAGCGGCATCGAGGCCCTCTACATCGGATGTTGGATCAGCTTCTGCAAATCCCAATGCTTGAGCTTCTTTTAATACTTCCTCATATGTGACAGGTTCCCTGTTCATCTTGCTAAGGATATAATTTGTTGTTCCGTTAACGATACCCATCATCTTTTGAATGCGGTCTGCGGCTAAACCATCGGTTAAGCTGCGAAGAATAGGAATGCCGCCAGCGACGCTAGCTTCATAATACAAATCACAACCATTGTCTGAGGCAGCTTCCAATAACTCACTGCCGTAGACAGCCATAAGGTCCTTATTCGCTGTAATGACATGCTTTTTATTTCTTAAGGCGCGATGGATATGCTGGCGGGTTTCTTCGATGCCCCCCATCACTTCAATTACAATATCAATATTTGGATTATCCAAAACATCGCTTGCATCTACTGTAAAACGATCATCGTCCAATTTTATTTTTCTTAGTTTTTCTTTATCCCTGACTAAAACTTTTTCCAAATGAATAGGGCATCCAGCCCGTTCGCCCAGCTGCTCCTGTTCTTGCAGCAGCAAATGCACAACCCCGCTGCCGACTGTCCCAAATCCTAATAAACCTACGGATACCTGATCCATCTCATCACCGCCTTGTTCTGTTCTCTTATTTAATACAATTGTTTTTGTATAGTGGACATTATAGCGTTGCTCATTAATCTTTACAAGAAAAATCTTTTTAAGTAGAAAGTGAAACGATTATCAAAAACTCCTGAAAACGCTTTAAAAAAGTTTACAATTCAAAATTTGATGGGTAAAAAAGTGGACAACAGAGGGAATGTAAGCGATTACAAATAGATCAAACAATTGAAATAGTGTGAAAATGGCAAAAAAATAGTGTTGACCACTTGGTATATAAGGCGTAAGATGGGGAACAATTATTAAATTATTAAAAGAAAACTAAAAAATATGAACAGAGAGGAGTGAGACGTATGAGCGGCAAGTGGATTTTTCTTAACGGACGTTTTGTACCTGAAGAAGATGCTGTGATATCTGTTTACGATCATGGTTTCTTATACGGAGATGGGGTGTTCGAAGGCATTAGAATGTATGAAGGCAATGTGTTTCGCCTTGATGAACATTTAAAGCGGCTGTATGATTCAGCCCATTCCATTATGCTGAAGATCCCATATTCAAAGCAGGAACTGAGCGAGATTATAGTTGATACTTTAAGGAAAAATAATTACCAAAATGCTTATATTCGTGTCGTTGTGTCAAGAGGCACAGGGAATTTAGGACTTGATCCTTATACATGCAAGGAGCCTTCGGTTATCGTTATTGCTGAGCCATTGTCCCTGTTTCCAAAAAAGCTTTATGAAACTGGCATAGATGTCGTCTCGGTTGCCAGCCGAAGAAATCGCTCAGACGTACTCAGTCCAAAGGTCAAGTCTCTCAACTACTTAAATAATATTCTAGTAAAAATAGAAGCTCATCTCTCGGGTGTCAGCGAAGCCCTTATGATGAATGAGCAAGGGTACGTTGCAGAAGGATCAGCCGACAACATCTTTATTATACAAAATGGCGTCATTAAAACACCGCCAAGCTATGTTGGGGCATTAGAAGGCATCACTAGGAACGTGATCATCGAGCTTGCTGAAAAAGAAGGGCTGGATATTCGCGAAGAGGTTTTCACTAGACATGATGTCTATGTTGCCGATGAAGTTTTCTTAACCGGGACAGCAGCCGAAGTGATCGCAGTGGTTAAGGTTGATGGCCGGCTGATTAACACCGGCATTCCAGGACCGATAACCAATCAATTGCTGCAAGCATTCCGGCAGGTTGTAACAGAGGATGGTACCAAGGTTTATCACCATAATACGCAAGCAGGCTAGAAAGAAAAGGAAGTGATGAAATGCGAAGTGACATGATAAAGAAGGGCATTGACCGTGCCCCTCACAGAAGCCTACTCCATGCGGCAGGGGTTAAGACCCAAGATCTTCATAAACCTTTTATTGGCGTCTGTAACTCATATATCGATATTATCCCCGGCCACAAGCACTTAAATAAGTTTGCCGAAGTGGTAAAAGAGGCTATTTGGGAAGCGGGAGGTGTTCCTTTCGAATTTAATACAATTGGTGTTGATGATGGCATCGCGATGGGGCATATCGGCATGAGGTATTCCCTCCCCAGCAGGGAAGTGATAGCAGATGCCGCCGAAACGGTTATTAACGCCCATTGGTTTGACGGGGTTTTCTTCATTCCGAACTGTGACAAAATTACACCGGGAATGCTGATGGCTTCTGCAAGAACCAATGTCCCTTCTGTCTTTGTAACTGGAGGCCCGATGGAAGCGGGACGTTCCAAAGAAGGCAAGGCACTTTCACTAACATCAGTTTTCGAAGGGGTCGGGGCTCATAAAGCAGGTAAAATGAGTCAAGCGGAGCTATTGGAACTTGAATCAAGCGCGTGTCCGACATGTGGATCTTGTTCAGGAATGTTTACAGCCAACTCGATGAATTCACTGATGGAAATCCTTGGCCTGACACCTCCGGGTAATGCGTCAATTGTGGCGACATCTGATGAACGGCATCGTTTGATCCGTGAAGCGGCAGGGCATCTTATGGATCAGATAGAAAACGATGTGCGTCCTCGGGATATTATCACTGAGGAAGCGATTGAAGATTCATTTGCCTTAGATATGGCGATGGGCGGTTCAACGAATACTGTCCTTCATACATTGGCAATTGCGCATGAGGCGGGAATTGACTTTGACCTAGCCAGAATAAATAAAGTAGCGGAACGCGTCCCATATTTGGCAAAAATAATGCCAGCATCAGATTATTCCATGCAGGATGTTCATGATGCTGGGGGAATAAGTGCTATTATCAATGAACTATGCAAAATAGAGGGTGCTATTCACCGTGACCGGATCACCATTACAGGAAAGACGATCCATGAAAATGTAAAAGATTCCGTGATAAAGAATAGTCATGTGATCCGTACAAAGGACAATCCATATAGCCCTGTAGGCGGCCTTTCCATTTTAACCGGGAATTTAGCCCCGGATGGCGGTGTCATAAAAGTTGGCGCTGTCGATCCTTCAATTAAAACGTTCCTGGGCGAGGCTATTGTATTTGAATCCCAGGACGACGCACAGAAGGGGATCGATGACGGCACTGTTCAAGAGGGCCATGTTGTCGTTATCCGCTACGAAGGGCCAAAAGGCGGTCCGGGGATGCCGGAAATGCTCGCCCCGACATCATCCATTATGGGAAGAGGATTAGGCACAAAGGTGGCACTTATCACCGACGGCCGTTTTTCCGGAGCAACCCGGGGGATTGCAGTAGGGCACATATCGCCGGAGGCAGCTGAAGGAGGCCCTATTGGATTGATAGAAAACGGCGATCAAATTCTGATTGATCTGACAAACCGTTCCATTAATCTTTTATTAACGGATGAAGAAATCAATCAAAGAAGAAATAATTGGATCCAGCCAGAACCAAAAATAAAATCGGGTTATTTAGCAAGATACGCTAAACTGGTCACTTCAGCCAATACAGGCGGTGTCTTGAAAATTTAATAGAACAAATCAATGACGAGGATAAAGTTATGAGGTCTAGTATTCATAGAGAGCCGGCAATGGTGGAAACCGGTAATGCAGCTTATAACGACATCGCCTCTGAGTGCTGATCTGAAAGCGAAAAAAGCGAGTAGGATTAGCCGAGTGCTTAAGAAAAGTACTCGTTACAAAAAGTCAACCTGTATTATATGGTTGATGAGGTGACGTTCGTAAGGATGTCATAAAGTTGGGTGGTACCATGAAAAGAGACCTTTTCATCCCTTCATTGTTGGTATAGCAAAAGTCATGCCAAACATGGGGAGAAAAAGGTCTTTTATTTTTAGTAAATTTTTCTTCTTGTTCAAAGAGAGGGCAAAAGGACCGAAGAAGCCGCTTAAAGAAGGGATTCGACTTTACCGGACCTTTTGAACTTTCAATAAAAAGGTAGGAGGGATAATGGTGACGATGAAAGTCAAGGTTGACGGCGGGCTGTCGACAGAAGAGGTGAACGGGGCTGATCTCCTCATCCAATCCATCATAAATGAGGGGGTCGAAGTGTTATTCGGCTATCCGGGAGGGGCGGTTTTGCCTATCTATGATTCACTATATGATAAGCCGTTAAAACATGTTTTAGCCCGGCATGAGCAAGGCGCGATCCATGCAGCTGAAGGCTATGCCAGGGTATCAGGTAAACCCGGTGTCGTCATTGCGACATCAGGACCGGGTGCGACGAACCTGATTACAGGTATTGCGGATGCCATGATTGATTCATTGCCGCTAGTGATTTTTACAGGTCAGGTCGCACAACAGGTGATTGGAAGCGATGCTTTCCAGGAGGCCGATGTCATGGGGATTACGACACCGATTACCAAGCATAACTATCAGGTGCGCGATTTACAAGACTTGCCAAGAATTGTGAAGGAAGCCTTTCACATTGCAACGACAGGAAGGACTGGACCTGTTGTCGTTGATATACCGAAAGATATTTGTATAACTAAAGCAATCGTCAGGGACCGAGCAGATATTCATCTGCCGGGCTACCAGCCAAACTTTAGTCCGAATCCATTACAAATCAAAAAACTTTCGGAAGCCATCGCCTTGGCAAACAAACCCGTCATTTTGGCTGGAGCAGGGATTCTGCACGCCAACGCTTGTGATCTGCTTTATGACTTTGCAGTTAGCCGCCATATACCGGTTGCCAATACACTGCTTGGGCTCGGTAGCTTCCCTGCAGACCATGAACTATCCTTAGGCATGGCTGGGATGCATGGCACTTATGCAGCGAATATGGCGTTATACGATTGTGATTTGCTTATAAATATCGGTGCGCGGTTTGATGATCGCTTAACCGGCCATCTCCCTCACTTTGCGCCGAAGGCAACGGTGGCGCACATTGACATCGATCCGGCGGAGATCGGTAAAAATGTGAAAACGCAAATCCCAGTTGTTGCCGATGCAGCTCAGGCGTTGACAAAACTTTTAGAGGAAGATGGGACCGATGCTTGTACGAACGATTGGTGCCGCGTGTTGAATGACAACAAAGCCAATTACCCGCTCTGGTATAACGAAGTAAGCAATGAAGAGCTCCTGCCTCAGCGGTTAATCAAGCTTATCCACGAGCACACAGATGGCAAAGCTATTGTGACGACAGATGTCGGTCAGCATCAAATGTGGGCCGCTCAATACTATCATTTCAACGGACCACATCGCTGGGTAACATCCGGTGGACTAGGGACAATGGGTTTCGGTTTTCCATCAGCCATTGGCGCACAATTGGCAGAACCTCAAGAGACGGTTGTAGCCATCCTTGGTGACGGCGGTTTTCAAATGACATTGCAAGAACTTGCTGTAGTTAAAGAGCTGAACCTGCCGATAAAGATTGTTTTACTCAATAACGAGGCCTTGGGTATGGTTCGGCAGTGGCAGGAAACCTTTTATGAGGAAAGATACTCTCATTCGTTAATTCCTGTTCAGCCTGATTTTGTCAAACTAGCAGAAAGCTATGGGATCCGCGGTGTGCGTGTTAATAATGAAGCTGAGGCGAGCGCTGTCCTCTCGGAGGTTATACCTGACCGCGAACCTGTTCTAATCGATTGCCGGGTTAAAAAGGAAGCCAATGTCTACCCGATGATTTGTCCGGGTAAAGGGCTGCACGAAATGATAGGGGTGAAGCCATGAAACGAATTGTCACAGCAACCGTGATGAATCAAAGCGGAGTCCTAAACCGGATCACAGGGACATTGGCAAAACGCCGGTATAATATCGAAAGTATCACTATAGGAAAATCAGAAAACCCAGGTATTTCAAAGATGACTGTTGTTGTCAATGTAGAGGATGATGCCCAGATTGAACAGCTTATGAAGCAGCTAAACAAGCAAATTGACGTGATTAAGGTAGCGGATATTACAGACCAAGCGATTGTTGCAAGAGAGCTGGCTCTTATAAAGGTTCTTGGCCATGCGCAAACGCGAAGTGAAATCAGAGAAATTATAGAGCCGTTTCGAGCGTCGATCCTTGATGTCAGCAGGGAAAGCATGACAATACAAGTGACCGGCTACACAGACAAAATCGACGCCATCATCGAATTGCTAAGGCCTTATGGCATTAAAGAATTGTCCAGAACAGGTTTAACGGCATTCCTTAGAGGGTCACAAAAGCCTGTAACGAATCTTACAGCGTATTCGCTGCTAAAGTAAAGAAAGTCTATAACATTAGTGATCAATTAAATTCAAATAAAAAGGAGTAGATTAATAATGGCAAAGGTATATTATGACAAAGACATTCAAGAAGAGGTATTGAGAGGCAAGAAAATAGCGGTGATCGGTTACGGCTCGCAAGGTCATGCTCATTCAATGAACTTGCGTGATAATGGTTTTGATGTTGTGGTTGGACTGCGAAAAGGTAAATCATGGGAACAAGCTGAACAAGATGGCTTTGATGTAAAACCTGTCCGCGAGGCAAGTGAGGAAGCCGATGTCATCATGGTTCTTCTTCCTGATGAACGTCAGACCCAGGTTTATCAAGATGAAATCGAACCGGCATTGAACGCAGGGAAAGCCTTAGTATTCGCTCATGGTTTTAATGTCCATTTCAATCAAATTGTCCCTCCTGAAAATGTCGATGTTTTTCTTGTTGCACCTAAAGGGCCAGGACATCTCGTTCGCAGAACATTTACTGAAGGAGCTGGGGTGCCGGCATTAATCGGCGTATTCCAAGATGTTACAGGTGAGGCAAAACAATTAGCTTTGGCCTATTCTAAGGGAATCGGCGGTTCAAGGGCTGGCGTGCTTGAAACAACTTTTCAGGAGGAAACCGAAACCGACCTCTTTGGAGAACAAGCGGTATTGTGCGGCGGTTTAACATCACTCATTAAAGCTGGGTTTGAAACACTTACCGAAGCTGGTTATCAGCCGGAAGTCGCCTACTTTGAATGTTTGCATGAGATGAAGCTTATCGTAGACCTTATCTACGAAGGAGGTCTTGCCAATATGCGCCACTCGATTTCCGATACAGCCCAATGGGGAGATTTCACTTCCGGTCCCCGTGTTGTTAACGAAGAGACGAAAAAGCGTATGGCTGAGATTTTGTCTGATATTCAAACTGGAAAATTTGCACAAGGTTGGGTCTTGGAAAACCAGACTAATCGTCCGCAATTTAACGCCATCAATGAACGTGAGAAAAAACAACAAATCGAAGTTGTTGGTGAGGAGTTGCGCGAGCTGATGCCTTTTGTCAAGAAACAGACAAAACAAAAGGGAGTGGGCGTTCATGCGGAAAGTTAACATCTTCGATACAACTCTGCGAGACGGAGAGCAGTCTGCAGGTGTCAATCTGAATGCTCTTGAAAAGCTTGAGATTGCCAAACAGCTTGAAAGGCTTGGTGTTGATATTATGGAAGCGGGTTTTCCCGCTTCCTCAAAAGGTGACTTTCAAGCGGTAAAATCAATCGCAGAAACAGTCAAAAACAGCTCTGTTACGGGTCTTGCCCGTACTAATAAAAAGGATATAGACGCAGCGTGGGAAGCCTTGAAGAATTCCGAAGAACCGCGGCTCCATGTTTTTATCGCGACATCGCCGATCCACATGACACACAAATTAAAGAAGACACCAAATGAAGTGATCGAATCGGCGGTCGAAGCGGTAAAATATGCAAAAAGTAAATTTTCACATGTCCAATGGTCAGCTGAAGATTCCTGCCGGTCCGATAAATGGTACCTGGCAGAAATTATTACAAAGGTCATTGATGCAGGAGCTTCAGTCATCAATTTACCTGATACCGTTGGTTACCGCAGTCCTGAGGAGTATGGTGAGTTGTTCCGATTCGTTCAGGAGCATGTTCCGAATATTCACCGGGTGGTTCTATCAGCACACTGCCACGATGATCTTGGCATGGCTACCGCCAATTCACTCGCTGCTATTGAAGCAGGTGCCGGCCAGATCGAAGGGACAATTAATGGTATTGGCGAACGAGCGGGAAATGCGGCACTCGAAGAAATCGCAGTCGCCCTTCATATCCGGCAAAATTTTTACCAAGCCATGACAACATTAAAACTTGATGAGGTCAAACGATCGAGCCAGTTGATCAGCAAGCTGACAGGCATGACCGTTCCAGGCAATAAAGCAGTTGTCGGAGCCAATGCTTTTGCCCACGAATCAGGGATTCACCAAGATGGGGTACTGAAAGAGGCGACAACATATGAAATCATCACGCCAGAACTCATTGGCGTCAGTTCCAATAACCTCGTTCTAGGCAAGCATTCCGGCCGCCATGCTTTTAAAGATAAGGTAGCGAAGCTTGGGTTTGAACTCTCGAAAGAGAGATTGAATGAAGCATTTGAAGCTTTTAAAGAACTGGCGGATAAAAAGAAGGAGATTACCGAAGACGATCTTTTTGCGATACTCACGGATAAGCAAACTGAGGCACTGGAGTTAAAGAAGTATCAATTAAAGCATTTTCAGGTGCAATATGGCACATTGAATATTACAACAGCGACGGCCGCTGTTGTAACACCGGATGGCACTTATTTAGAAGAAGCAGCTACCGGATCGGGAAGTGTCGAGGCCATCTACAATACGTTAAGCAGAATGATTGAAGGACCGATTGAGTTAAAAGATTATAAGCTGAACTCCATCGGCGGCGGAAGAGATGCACTGGCGGACGTGTATGTCAACATCATCTATGCCGGCGTAGAATCTGGAGGAAGAGGCTCTGCACAGGATGTGCTGGAGGCTTCGGCAAAGGCTTATTTGAATGCTGTTAACCGAGTCATTGTTAATGAACAAGTCACACTCGCAAAAAGTCATCTATCATAAGGAGGCATGCAAAATGGTGAAAAGAATCGCTGTATTACCAGGGGATGGGATTGGCCGTGAAGTGATGGACGGTGCTGTAAGAGTGTTAAAAGCCGTGTCTGATTGTTTTGGTCATGACTTTAAATATACGGAAGGACTAATCGGCGGTGCGGCAATAGATGCCGCCGGAACGCCTCTTCCTAAGGCAACATTAGATGTTTGCAAGGAGAGCGATGCGATTCTTTTGGGGGCTGTCGGCGGTCCGAAATGGGCTGATGTTTCCCCAAATATCCGCCCGGAAAAGGGATTATTGGCAATTCGAAAGGCACTTGGACTTTTTGCCAATTTACGGCCAGTGACAGCTTACAGCCAGCTTATTAATGCATCGCCTTTAAAAAAGGAAATTATTGAAAATGTGGATCTTCTCATTGTGAGAGAATTAACCGGCGGCATTTATTTTGGCGAGCCAAGTGAAAGAAGAGGAAAAAACAAAGAGATTGCCGTCGATACCCTGCTATATGATAAGGAAGAGGTTCACAGAATAGTAGAAAAGGCATTTCAATTTGCTCAAGCGAGGAGCAAAAAATTGACATCTGTGGATAAGGCAAACGTTTTGGAATCGAGCCGAATGTGGCGGGAGGTTGTTGATGCCGTATCCGCCGGGTATCCCGATGTGAAGGTTGAACACATGCTTGTGGATTCAGCGGCTATGAAGTTGATTCAAAGTCCAGAGGATTTTGACGTGATCGTCACAGAAAATATGTTTGGAGATATTTTAAGTGATGAAGCCTCCATTATCGCTGGATCATTAGGAATGCTCCCTTCCGCCAGCCTAAGAAGCGACAATGTCGGATTGTATGAACCTGTTCATGGCTCAGCGCCGGATATTGCCGGGGAGAATAAAGCTAATCCTTTGGCAATGATGTTATCCGCAGCAATGATGTTAAGGCATTCATTCCAGATGGAGAAAGAGGCCTTGGCAGTGGAGAATGCGGTCAGTGCCGTTCTTAATGAGGGGTGCCATACGGCTGACCTTAATATACCATCAGGTCATTGTGTCGGCACTGATGAAATGATCCAGAAGGTTGTTGAGCATATTAACGAAAATCATGCGATATCAGGTATTTTGGCGGCTTATGCTTAGAGGAGGATTATGATGCAACCAAAAACAATAATCGACAAAATATGGGAACAGCATATTGTTCATAGGGAAGAGGGTAAGCCTGATCTGCTTTATATTGATCTTCATCTTGTCCATGAGGTGACATCGCCGCAGGCGTTTGAAGGTTTGAGGATAAAAAACCGGAAAGTTAGAAGACCCGATTTGACCTATGCAACAGTCGATCATAATGTTCCAACGACAAAGGGCCGACTGATCACCGATGATATAGCGGCAAAACAAATGACAACATTACAGAAGAACTGTGATGAATTCGGCATTCCATTAGCGGATATCGACCATCCTGATCAAGGGATTGTTCATGTGATCGGTCCACAACTTGGTTTGACACAACCAGGCAAAACAATTGTTTGCGGTGACAGTCATACATCGACCCATGGTGCCTTCGGTGCTCTGGCCTTCGGTATTGGCACGAGCGAGGTTGAACACACGCTAGCGACACAGACATTGTGGCAAAAACGTCCAAAGACCCTTCAGATTAAGGTTAACGGAGAGCTTGGACTAGGCGTGACAGCTAAGGATCTCATCCTTGCTGTCATTGCCAAATTTGGTGTCGATGTCGGAACAGGCTCGGTCGTAGAGTATACGGGAGAAGCAATCCGGCAATTGTCGATGGAGGAACGGATGACGGTTTGCAATATGTCAATTGAAGCGGGGGCAAGAGCAGGATTGATCAGCCCCGATAAGACGACTTTTGACTATTTAAAGGGAAGAAAATATGCACCTGACGCCGATAGCTTTGATGCTGCTATAGAACGCTGGAAGACGTTAGCGACGGATCCTGGGGCGGAATATGACCGTACGATTGAGATCAATGCCGACGATGTCGAACCACAAGTGACATGGGGAACGAATCCCTCAATGGGTGCTTCTGTCAGCGATTGCGTACCGATTCCTGATCATTACGACAAAAAAGAAGATCGTGAAGCGATAGAGCAAGCACTAGATTATATGGGACTTAAAGAAGGAACGGCTATTAAAGATATCGCTGTCGACCATGTTTTTATCGGTTCATGTACAAATTCTAGATTAAGTGATTTAAAGGCTGCCGCTGAAGTGATCATAGGTCAGCGTGTCCACGATGGCGTAAGAGCATTGGTTGTCCCTGGTTCTAATACGGTAAAGGAGCAGGCCGAGGCTCTTGGATTAGACAAAATTTTTACAGATGCCGGCTTTGAATGGCGGGAATCCGGCTGCAGCATGTGTCTCGCGATGAATAATGATGTTGTCCCTGCAGGCGGGCGCTGTGCGTCGACCTCAAACCGAAACTTCGAAGGGAGACAGGGAAGCGGGGCACGCACTCATCTTGTCAGTCCTGCGATGGCCGCGGCGGCTGCGGTTGCCGGCAAATTTGTTGATGTCAGACAGTTCGGCAAGGTTTATCAATAGGGGAGGGACACGCTATGGAACCATTTCGTGAATATAAGGGGCTGGTCTATCCTCTTGAGCGAACAAATGTTGATACTGACCAAATCATTCCGAAGCAATTTTTAAAGCGGATTGAAAGGCAAGGGTTCGGTGAATGTCTGTTTTACCATTGGCGTTTTGATGAAAATGGACAAAAGCGCGCCGAATTTTTATTAAATGCCGACCAATATCAGGAAGCTTCCATTCTGGTTTCGGGACATAATTTTGGCTGCGGATCATCTCGGGAGCATGCGCCATGGGCACTTTCCGACTTTGGCTTTAAAGTTATCATTGCACCGAGCTTTGCAGATATATTTTATAATAACTGTTTTAAAAACGGTCTGCTGCCTATCGTTTTAAATGAAAAGGATGTGGAGGAGCTTATTCAGAAGGCGAAAAGCCCGGGCTTTAATCTTCATATCAGCCTTGAAAATCAAACGGTAGAACACAAGGACTTTAAAAGAGAATTTCAGATTGATCCGTATCACAAAGAAATGCTGTTAAACGGCTTGGATGAAATTTCGATGACGTTGACATTCGAAAATCAAATTTCTCATTATGAACAAAAACAATTAACGACGGGATGGTGAAGGTGTTGGGGATTTCTTACAAGCGAACCAAGTGATCAATGCAATGGAGAATATTTTGCCGGTTATTCACCGGACGCCTATGCGGCAATCTGCCACCTTTAATCAATTAACTGGGGCGAATCTTTATTTTAAGATGGAAAATCTGCAGCGCACAGGCTCTTTTAAGCTTAGGGGTGCCTTAAATAAGGTCATGTCATTAACCGATGAAGAAGCGGCTAGAGGAATTATTGCTGCTTCCGCGGGAAATCATGCTCAGGGCGTCGCCTTAAGTGCAGCGAAAAGGGGTGTGAAGGCAAAGATTTATATGCCTGAAAAAACACCGCTTGCCAAAGTTAATGCCACTCAATCATATGGCGCCGAAGCCGTTTTAATAGGTGAGTCCTATCAAGAGGCTTATGAGGCTGCGATGCGCGATCAAGAGGAAAATGACCGGGCGTTCGTTCATGCGTTTGATGATTTTGATGTCATGGCCGGTCAGGGAACCCTCGCTTTAGAAATGATGCAGCAAGCCCCTGATTTGGGCACGATCGTCGTCCCAGTCGGCGGCGGCGGATTAATTTCCGGGATAGCCGCTTTGATAAAAAGCATTTATCCAGGAGTTCGGGTTGTAGGGGTCCAATCATCAGGAGCAGCAGCAACCTTTAATCGTTTTACCGGAAAGGGCAGCGCACGGTTATCCAGGGTTAACAGCATCGCGGACGGGATAGCTGTTAAAGAAACTGGCATGATCACTTATCCTATCATTCAACATTTTGTCGATGACATGGTAACTGTAACGGATGCGGAAATTGCCTTAGCTATGGTTATGATGCTTGAGAGGGAAAAGGCGTTTGTCGAAGGCGCCGGCGCCGCAGCATTAGCTGCCGTCCTTTGCGGAAAGCTTGCATTAAAGGGCAAAAAGGCGGGGATTATTATAAGCGGCGGTAATGCTGATGTCGCTAAATTCCCATATTATAAAAGCCTGGCAAAACCTATAGAGAATTTGCGGAAAATAGGCTGAATGAAGAAAGGCACTGGCCCGATTAGGGTCAGTGCCTTTCTTAGTTAATCAGAAAGTATAAACTTTATGAGAAGCAAAGGCTTATGGGAAAATCAATATTGGTAAAGTGGATTAATTAATGCCGACTTCGGAGTAACTCTTTTGTTACATCCTCTCAAGATCCCTTTTAACCACCGTATAAATACCTTTCATCAAATCATTTAAATCAGGATGGACATGCCAAAAGACGGCATCACTAAATTGATCCGCAGCGGGTGGCCCCTCCGAAGCGAGCCCCTGCAGCTTACCTAGAGCTGTAATATTCCCAGGGGCATCCGCGGTTCTCCTTCTGGAAAACGAGTTCAATCTATTAATGTCCTTTAAATTCCACTTATTGGATCTTTGGTTATCCATCACAACAACCCAATGGATGACTGCGCAGATGGCATGTTTACAGGGTTCTGCACTATCTGGGCATGAACAATCAAGCTGAACATCCGCGGGATTAGGAAGGGTGTCATCAAATGTCGCTTTTACGAGGTATGGTTTAAATCGGCTGCCATGGATATGTGCTTTAAACCCTTCTTCGGTTAAGTGAAAATCGATGACCGCATCCTCCTGATAAAGTGTTTGCCCCCGGCCAAGGCGCCTTCTTTCAGTATAGCTGAAGAAAGCCTTCAGCCAGTCAACAAGTTCCCCATCATAAATTATAGAATCAACACCCATCACGACATCACCTTCTCCCTTAAGCGGATTAATTCATAGATTTCCTTATCAGTCAATTCAGTAATCCATCCTTCTCCTTTGCCAAGAATTTGTTTGCTTAATCCCTTCTTTTTCTCGATTAGTTCATCAATCCGCTGCTCCAAGGTTCCTTCACATATTAGCTTGTGGACTTGGACGTTGCGGTGCTGGCCAATTCGGTAAGCGCGGTCTGTCGCCTGATCTTCAACAGCCGGGTTCCACCAGCGATCATAATGAATGACATGATTGGCTTCAGTTAAGTTGAGGCCGAGTCCGCCTGCCTTTAATGAAAGAACGAACAATGTCTTTTCATTCTCGTTAGATCGGAAAGCGCGGATCATTTTTTCACGTTTTTCAGGTGTCAGGCTGCCATGCAAGAAAAACACCTTAGCATCAGAGTGGCGTTTTGCCACGCGCTCGATAAGCAGCTTTCCCATTTTCACATATTGGGTAAATACGAGTACTTTTTCATTTTTCTCAAATAGGGCATCAACAATTTCAAATAACCGCGTCATTTTGCCAGAATCCTCGCCTTGGGTGTCATCAGCGACCAATGACGGGTGATCACAGACTTGTTTTAACTTGGTCAGCGTTGACAAAATCATGCCTTTTCTTTTCATGCCCTCTGATTGAGAAACCTTTTGCACCAATTGATCCACAACAGATTGATACAGAGTGGCTTGCGCTTTGCTTAAATAACATAATTCTTTGGTTTCCTGCTTTTCCGGTAAATCTTTGATGATGCGTTTGTCGGTTTTCTCCCGGCGCAGAAGGAACGGCTGGATCATTTGTGTCAAAAGCTTTGCCTTCGCTTGATCATTATTCTTTTCGATCGGACGGGCGAATTTTTCCCGGAAACCTTTTAACGAACCGAGATAGCCGGGATTAAGAAATTCCATGATAGACCATAGTTCTTCCAAACGATTTTCAATGGGTGTTCCCGTTAAAACAACCCTGTGGCGGGCGTTGATCTGGCGGACAGCTCTACTTTTTTTCGTTTGTGGATTTTTGATCGCCTGGGCTTCATCTAAAACAGCGCTTGACCACACATATTTGGAAAGGTGCTCTATCTCTCTTGTGAAAAGTGTGTAACTTGTGATAATAATATCAAACCGTTCCAATGCCTCTTGAAAATGATCGGAAGAGTATCGTGCGGTCCCGTGGTGGCTGTACACGCGCAGATTAGGTGCAAAGCTGTTGATTTCCCTCATCCAATTTCCCATCAAGGATGTTGGACAAATGATTAATGCCGGTCCTTTTTTTTGGTCAAGAATCCGGGCAAGATATGCGATTGTCTGGATAGTTTTTCCAAGCCCCATATCATCAGCCAGACACCCGCCGACACCTTTTTCCTCCAAGTGCGCAAGCCAAGTAAATCCTGTTTTCTGGTAGGGACGGAGCTCCCCTTTAAAGGATAAAGGGACTGTTAAATTTTTTGTCGGCTTTTTAAAGAGGGCGGTCAAGTAATTTTCAAGCGATGCTCCGATTTTTAGGTTAACATCTTTTTTTCGTTTGCGGCGGCGGGCAGCTGTTAATCGCAGTGCGTCCAGTACACGCGGTTTACTGCCGACGAGTAATTCTGTTTCATCCAAAGATCCGTATGCTGCAAGCATTTGTTCAAATGGCAACTGTATCCATTCATTTCCCCGCTTAATGAAAGGGCGCTGCTGCTTCACCAATTGTTTAAATTCTTCAGCGGAAAGTGACAAATCCCCGACAGAAATTCGCCAGTTGTAGTTAATTATGGATGACAGGCTAAACATTGAAGACTTGGTATCTATCTCCAAGTCCATATCGATCCCTTCATCAGATTTTCGAACTTCCATCCATGATGGAAAGCTTAACACAATCAGATTGTCATTCAAAAAGCTTTCGTTCCGATAAAATTCATAAACATCCTCTGTGGATAGAACCATTGATTCACCACTGTTAACATAGAGTTCTCTTGCGATGGATCCCGGCATTGCCCCGCGTACATCTTCCAATTTTTCAAAAAACCACATTAAATTTCTGGGGTTTCCTGAAAGGATGTCATCAAGGCTGAAGACACCTGATCTGCCATTTTGCTGGCCGTTAACAACCAAATCAACATGCCACGGACTATCCCGCTCAAAGGGATCCTCAAGATTCTCCGGGTTAAAGCGGAATGACAGTTCCTCAGGCGTAATATGCGGGCGCATAAAGCTCTGTTTAAAGTCTTTTAGTGACTCAATTAAATAGCTTGGCTGATCTTTCGAAATGGCTGCTGTCCAGCTGTTAATCGTACTTTCAAGCGCTTGAAGTGCGTTGATTTCTCCCACATTGTGTGAGACCTGAACAAAACCGGGTTCGGTTGAAATAAGCTGGTGAAACCAATCGGCGCCGCTATCATAACCAGCTATTTGCTGTTCTTGCCATTCGTCAATCACACTGTCAAAAGCGGGTCCGGCTGTTTGCCGAATGATGGCATCTGTCCAATAGCTGATAAGCAGATGCAGCCATTGCATCACTTTAATCTCGGATAAGATCTCTGCCGAAAGGGCAACAGGCGGCAGTTGTTTTAGCCAACCCGCCATTAATCCTGATTGTTCGTAAAGGCTGCAAACGGGAAGCCATTGGCTGAAGAAGTAGGTTTCACCCTCTTTCTCCACATTGTACATGGCTGGATAGAATTGTCCGTTTTCCAATGAGATTTTCAATGCGCCAGCAATTTCCCTAAAGAAAGGGACGGTTTCACCGTATATAAAAGAGAATTTTATTTCTTTATTAAATGATGGGTGCCTAAAGACCCGAAACAGCTGATTCATAGAAAATAACAACCCAGGTGTTGTTATCATTTCTGAGTTCACCTGGAATGTTGCTTCAGATTTAATTGGGGGCTCTAAGTGAAAGGCCTCACGCCATTCCGTATCGGATCGGAGAACGTTATAAAGGCCGCCGCTTTTTCTCTTTTTTGGTTTCCCGTCTTCGTCAGTCAGCCAGATAAAAAACTTCCGGTCACCGTCGATAGTCGGGATAAAAGTGATCTGTAAATGATCATGCATAGACTTCCCTCAAATTTTAAGAAGATATAGTTAAACGAACTTTTATTATACCAAATTCAGACATATGACGCCTGTTTTAAGCGGTTCTGGATTTCTTCCTTTTTTGCGTCGAATTTGGCTGACTGGAGACAAAACTATTAACAATCATCCCCGCTATGATCAAAAATAAACCGGTCAATGACAATAATGAAGGTATATTTCCAGATAAAAGCACTATTTCGCCTAATAATGTGAAAATGACTTCACCGGATTGCGTGGCTTCCACCGCTGCCAGCTTATGAGGCTCTGTTCTGACCATATCTGTTGCCATAAAAAAGAGGACCGTAGCTATGACTCCTGAGCAGATAGCAACAATAAAGGTTTGAGTTAATTGCCCTGAGCTGGGAGGTCCAGTTTTGACCCACCCTATGATGGCCATTATGATCCAAAATGGCAGGCTGCCTAATGTCATGCCAAGCACTCTTTGGTAAGTGTCAAACTCTCCATTACACGCCTCCATCATTTTTCGGTTGCCAAGTGGATAAGAAAACGCGGCAACAATGACAGGGAGCATACTAGTCACGATAAGATGCCAAGACAGGCCATGAATATTATTCCCTTGCATTAGGGCAACGCCAATGATGATTATAGAAGAGGCAGCCAAAGGCTTCAGAGCAAGGGACTGTCTTGTTTTAATAAGTCCGTCTGCGGTTTGGCGCCATTCATAGAATAATGGGCTGAGCAGCATGCCGGCAATAATCGTCAATTGCCATGTTCCTGCGGTCAGCCAACCCGGTCCGTAAGCCGCAGCAAAGGTAATGGGGGCATAGAAGAGTACAAATCCAAAGAAACTCCATATGACCCAAGGTAACGGGTTTTTAACCATGCCTTTGAGAAGCGGCATGATGTTTCTTCTGAAAGAAACAATAATAAAAAGGAAAGGAACCATAAAAATAAAACGCAAGGATGCGCTCCATAGCCAGCTGCCCCCGGATATTTCCATTGAGCGGTTCAGAATAAATGTGAAAGCAAAGAAAAATGAAGCTAAAATGCCTAGTATAAAAGCTTTCAAAGTGATCACCCATTCCTGCCTGTGCCTAATAAATTAATCTATCCTGTCATTATATTTTTTGTGACTGAAAAATACAATGGAATTGTTTATAAAGAAATTATTATTTCTATGTTAAATTATCTGACAACAACCATGCCTTTTCTGTTCCCCTAGTTTACTATAAACCCAGGTTAATAGTTATCAAAATCAAAAGTTATCCTTTTTTAGGGGGGCCTTACCATGGATGTCACATATCTTATGAACAGTGTATGGGTTATGCTTTCGGCGATTTTAGTTATTTTCATGCTCGGCGGTTTTATCTTGCTCGAGGCTGGATCAACGCGGATGAAAAATGCCGGTCATATTGCGGGGAAAACGATTTTTACATTCAGTATTGCAGCGCTTGTGTTCTGGGCAATTGGTTTCGGATTCATCTTCGGCAAAAATGGCAATCTCTTTGTGGGTTTGTCGGACTTTTTCTATTCCGGTTATGTAATGAAAGGATTAGGGCTTTCAACCTCTGTATATTTTCTATTCCAGCTTGCGTTCGCAGCGATATCTTTAACTGTTGCGTTTGGCGGTTTCGCTGAGCGTGCGAAGCTTTCGGTATATCTCGTTTTCTCTATTCTGTTTTCTGCACTTGTTTACCCCGTTATTGCTCACTGGATTTGGGGAGGAGGGTGGCTTGCCGACCATGGCGGCCAAGACTTCGCCGGTTCAACTGTTGTCCACCTAACCGGGGCCGTGGCGGCATTTGCCGCGACGATTCTCCTTAAGCCGAGGATCGGAAGGTTCAACAAGGACGGCTCAGCGAATCATATTTACGGGCATAATCAAGTCTTTACCGCCCTGGGTGTCCTGATATTATGGATCGGATGGTTCGGTTTTAATGCAGGCAGTACAATTTCGGTCGATAACGGCTTTTTTGGGTTTGTGTCTATAAATACCAACTTAGCAGCTGCAGCGGGCGTTGTTGCCGCTTCAATCATTTCCTGGATCGTGTTAGGAAAAACTGACGTACCTACATTGCTTAATGGGGCACTTGCCGGACTTGTGGCAATCACGGCTTCATGCGCCTTTGTTGAAACATGGGCTGCTGTTGTTATTGGTTTCGTTGCCGGAATCCTTGTATTCTGCAGTATGAGGTTTGTTGAAAAACGAAGAATTGATGATCCGATTTATGCCATTTCCGTTCATGGGGTTCCCGGGATTTGGGGAACATTATCTACAGGGCTATTTGCAACGCCGAAGCTTGCGACAGTTGGATTGCCAGGCTTGTTTTATGGGGGAGGACTAACTCAACTCGGCGTTCAGGTAATGGAAGTCGTCATATCCGGTGTATATGCTTTTACAGTATCTTTTGCCATACTGTTTGCCATGAAAAAATTAATGAATGGCCTTCGGGTTACAAAAGAAGAGGAAACCCTTGGCTTGGATTTAAGTGAACATGGAAGCTATGGATATCCGGAGGTTTTTCAAAACACCAAACAAAGAAAAACGAGTTAACTAACCTTTCCGTTTTTAACGGTATTACCTTAAAATTGAGATAAGGGGTCCACCCTTAAATGGGGGAGAAAGTTATGTCAGATGGAAAGCTATCGTATAAAGAAAAGAAAGTGATCACAATTGGTATTGTAAGTGAAATCACCGGACTGTCTCAAAGGCAAATTCGCTATTATGAAGAAAGAAATCTCATTTTTCCAGAACGAACCGAACGCGGCACTCGCAAATATTCATTTTCGGATATAGAAATATTGGGAGATATAGCCGACAAAATAGAAGAAGGTGTGCAAACCTTTGAAATCAGAAAAGACATGATAAAGAAAGCTAAAGGCAAGCAAACAAGAGAAGATGTCAACAAAATGATTCGAGGACAATTGAATGCGCACTTTAACATAAGAAAATAGGTTGTTTTTTAGTTAATCAGAAAGTATAACTTTCTGACGCACATAAGTGCAACTATGCCTCTGTCTTCGCCAAAGGCTCGCCAATCGGCGAGTTTTCTTTATTTATAAGCTGCTTTAATTCGAGGTTAAAAATAAGGTGAAAATATCCCTTTTGCTTATCACAAAAGGGATATGCAGTATATCATTGCTTCAGCCGCATGGCTTTAATCAGGGCATCGTGTATATGAGTATTTTCATAGACACCCGCAAACAGCTGTGCTCCCGGCCCCATCGCTGTTAACGGGACATCAACAGCTGAATGGCCCGATGTGGTCCAGTCTATTGTAAATTGTTGATCCAAGTGGGCTGCTTTAATTGGCCCGTCCTCCTTGGAAATGCCTTCGCCGGACTCATCTTTATTGGACACGTCCTCTATTGATATGCCCCCGCAGCCATGGTCTGCGGTTACTAGTACAAGTGTGTCAGGATGTTTTTTTGCAAACTTTTTGGCAACCTCTACTGACTTGTCCAATTGCTTGCCAGCCTTTATCATTTGTTTCGCATTGTTTTCATGTGACATTTCATCGATGCCTTCTTCTTCTACCATGAGGAAGAAACCTTTATTATTGCGTGAGAGCGTATCGATTGCCTTTTTGGTCATCTCAGGCAAAGGGACAACAGGTTTATATAGATCTCCTTCACCTTCAGGTCTTTGCTCGAACATTTCCTCGTTTGCGAAGAGACCTAAGAGTTTATCACCTTTAGCTTTTTCTAATTCCTTTTGGTTCGTCACATAATTATATCCTAACTTTCGAGCTTTTTTTACTAGATTCCCTTCCGTTCCTTTGCTTTCTTCTTCCGGGTCCTTAGCTGGATGATCAGGATATTTTCCAGCGCTTCCTTTCGGATACCAATAATCTTCACCGCCGCCTAGAATAACATCAATGTCACTGTTTTCGAGATATTGCTTGGCAATGTCACTTTGTGAGGACCGGTCGGCGACATGAGCGCCAAAGGCAGCCGGTGTTGCGTCCGTGACCTGGCTTGTTGTGACAACCCCAGTTGCTTTTCCCGCTTTTTCCGCTAATTCCAAAACCGTCTTCACCGGCTGTTTATCTGGGTCTACACTAATGGCACCATTATAGGTTTTGATTCCAGCTGCCATTGCTGTTGCCGCCGCTGCGGAATCCGTCACAAGGCTGGTAGAGCTGGTATGTACCATGCCGCTATATGGCATATCATTCATGGCAAGTTCGCCATCGGCTCCTGCTGCAGCCAGACGGATGGCATTGCGATGCCCTGGCCCCATGCCATCTCCTACAAAAAGAATGACATTTTTGGCCATGCCATGATGATGGCTGCGGCTCTTTTTTTCATGGCGTTCGGTACTGCTAGCATCAGCGAAAGAAGCAAACGTTAAAGCTGTTACAGTAGTAAGAGCGATCGCTGCATTCAGAATCAACATTCCCCGTTTTTTTATCAAGCTCCTCACTCCTCACGTTTTGATTTAATTTTCAACCTCATTCTAAATCTCCTTTTTTAATATAAGACTAGTATTTTGTAAAGTGATTGTTAAAGTTATAGACACTCTTATAGAAATATAGGTTCCAATTTGGTGTTAACGATCAACTTATGGGTTTGATGCTCGCCTTTCAGGACAATCATGCCCTGGGAATGACAGGGGCATGATTGTGTGAGGTTAATTATTAAAAAATTTGGTGATATTTGTAAAAACCTTTTCGCGAATGCTCTTTTTTTCATTAAACAATTGATGCCGACCATTCTCGATATGGCATACCTCTAGATGGTGGAACTTTTTTTTGACAAATTCAAGATTATATTTCCACTCTACGGTCTCATCCTTATCGCCTTGTATGATACATGTCTGTATATCAGTTGGCGGGTATGTTTTAATTTTCTCATTCCAATTTATTAATGCGCCAAGCCATTCCAAAGGAATTGTCTTTGACTGCAACGGATCCTTTTTAGAGAAGGTGAGATACTTTTCATTTGAAGAGTTTTCCCGAAAATTCCTTCTGATGTCATCAATAAAGGGAAATGGTTTCATAAGATAGAAACCCAATTTCGATAGGTACCAATAGTTGGACCTTATAAGCGGTGCTGCAAGGACAAGCTTTTCAAAATGATGGTCGTTGTGTTTCAAAGCATAATTGATCGCTATGGCACCGCCTGTGCTATGACCAATAATATACATAGGTAAAGGCATTTCCTTTTTTGTCTTTCTCATCAACTTTTCCAAAGTTAAGACATAATCCGAAAACGCATCAACGGACGCTTTTTCTCCTTCAGAAAGTCCATGGCCTTGCAAGTCATAACTGATGACATTGTAATGATGGTCATTTAAGTATTGAATAATATGATTTAAATATCCGACATGATCCAAATAGCCATGCAATAAGAAAACTGTCCCCTTGTTTTGTTTTGGCGAAAAAATTTGAACCATAATTTTTGTTTCATCGATATCAATTTTCCCGAAATGAAAGTCAATGTTATCTATATTAAAACCGTAATAATTCAAGTAAGCCGTAATATCAGGTGTCATTTCAACAGGCTGATGAAAGTTTATCGGTTGATCCCAATTTGCCAGGCGGTCTAAAACTTTCCTTATGTCCTCTGTTTCAGGCATAATCCTTCTCCTATCTGTAACCTTTTTAGCTATTATAGACAATTTTGTTTAAAACAAAGCGCAACAAGGAATAGTAGATAGGTAGGTTAAGTCCACACAAACCTTCAGGGAGGTTTTACAGTGAATATTTTAATCGTCGGATCGCATGGGAAAATTGGCAAACAGGTGGTTCAGCTCCTGAGTAAGAGCAATCACCATCCTAAAGCTATGATTCGTAATGAGGAACAGAGAAATGAGCTAGAGAAGCTTGGCGGCGAGGTTGTGATTGCTGACCTTGAGAAAGACTTCGGTCATGCTCTAAAAGGTGTTGATGCCATCGTTTTTACAGCTGGTTCAGGTGGTCACACTGGTCCGGAAAAAACCGAGCTTGTTGATCGTCAAGGTGCGATGAAAATCATAGAAGCTGCAGAAAAAGAAGGCATCAGCCGGTTTATTATGGTCAGCTCAATGAATGCCGATACCCCAGAAAATGGACCGGAGTCAATGCGCCATTATTATAAAGCGAAAGGTGACGCAGATGATAAGCTCCGTTCATCCAACCTTATATACACGATTATAAGACCTGGAAAACTATTGGATGACCCGGGCAAGGGAAAAATCAATGCTGCCGGAAAAATTGAAGGCGACCGCAGCGTAGGCATCCCAAGGGCGGATGTCGCTGCCATCATCGTCACCGCCTTAGATATGGATAATACGTATAAGAAGACGTTTGAAGTATTGTCAGGTGAACAACGAATCGAAGCAGCACTGAAATCACTTTAATAGATACAATTCATATGAAATGTTTCCATGCAGAAGGATGTCTCCCAGCGAGGCATCCTTTACTTTACTATGTAAAAAAAATTTATGGATGATCATCAATACATTTTGGTATAGACTTATATACAGGTAAAAGCAAAAATCACTCATGGGGTGATCGAGGATGACAAGAATGGAAAAGGTGTTAGCAAAGCTGCAAGAGGTGGCAAATGAAAAAGGTGTCAGTGCCAAGGAGATCGCTGAATTGTTAAGTCTGAATAGAGCAAATGTCAGCAGTGATTTAAACAAGCTATGGAAAAAAGGGCGGGTTATAAAAAACAATGGCCGGCCGGTTTTGTATTCTTTACCAGATCAAGGTTCCTCTGAAAAAAGAGTACCGAAACTTGATGAGCTTGCAGAAAGAAATGCAAGTTTGTCACTTGCGGTTGAACAAGGGAAAGCCGCGATACTCTATCCGCCAAAGGGCATGCATATTTTACTGTATGGGGAAACCGGGGTTGGCAAGTCAATGTTTGCCGGTTTGCTGCATGAATACGCCCTTGAAATCAAGAGAATGAGTCGCCGGGCAGCTTTTGTAACATTTAATTGTGCTGATTATGCAAACAATCCGCAGTTATTATTAAGTCAATTATTCGGTGTCAAAAAAGGGGCTTTCACTGGAGCGGTTGATAGCAGAGGGCTGATAGAGAAAGCAGACCAAGGCATTCTTTTTCTTGATGAAGTCCATCGTCTCCCTGCGGAAGGGCAAGAAATGCTATTTACATTTATTGATAAGGGGATGTTCCGCCGCCTGGGAGAAACAGATGCCGATCGAATGGCACAGGTATTAATTATCGCTGCCACAACTGAAAACCCGCAATCAAACCTGCTGCATACGTTTACCCGCCGGATACCTATGACGATTTACCTTCCATCGTTAAAGGAGCGGTCGATTGAGGAGCGTTATTACCTTATTATTCAGTTTTTAAAGGAAGAAACGGTTCGCCTCGAAAAGAAGCTTTTCGTTTCCGCAAATACAATCCGCTCATTATTATACTATGACTGCCCAAATAATATCGGACAGCTCAAAACTGATATTCAATTAACTTGTGCCAAAGCTTATGCGGATTTTGTCACTGGCAAAAAGGAAGGCTTGCAAATTAACAGCACTGATCTGCTTCATTATATAAAAGAAGGTCTTTATGAAGCAAAACATGCGAAATGCAGCATTCAAATTAATGATCATCAGTATTACGTTTTTCTGCCGGATAAGGAAACGCTGTCATTTAAAGATAACGATGATATTAGCGATCATTCGGTATATGAACAAATTGCCAGCCGGTACAGTGAATTGAAAGCCAGAGGTGTGAATAACGAAGAAGTTGATCTGCTGATGGAAATCGATATTGAACATTATTTTACACAGTATATTAAAGGGATCCACCAAAGAATGAACAAAGGCGAATTGTCGAAAATCATAGATCCCCCGGTCGCAAAAATAACTGAGGAGATCATTCGCTATGCTGAGTCCAAACTGAATGGCTTTCTTAGCAAAAAAGTTTATTTAGGCATGGCGCTTCATATTCAAACATCGCTTAAACGGATCGAAAGCGGAAAAACAATTTTCAACCCGCAATTGAACAAAGTCAGGAAAGCTTATAAAAGAGAATTCAGCCTGGCCTTAGACTGTATTAAAATGATCGAGGAAAAATTGCTTGTTGATCTTCCTATTGATGAAGCGGGATTTTTGACCATGTTTTTTGTATTGGACAATGACGTTATTGATTCAGATGATGATGGGGTTTCAATCATTGTTGCCATGCATGGCAACAATACAGCTTCTTCAATGGTCGAAGTCGCTCATCAGCTGCTCGGTGTGGCGTATGCAAAGGCGATTGATATGCCTCTGCAAACCAGTCCGGCTATCATATATGAAGCCATTCATGGCTATATCGAAAATGAGGCATCTGCTGACGCGGGAGTACTGCTGTTAGTAGATATGGGGTCGCTCGTCAGCTTCAAAGACAAGCTGCAAAAGGATACAGGAGTGCCGATTATGATCGTGCCAATGGTGAGCAGCCTTCATGTCATTGAAGCAGCAAGAAAAGCAATGCTCGGTTATTCTTTAAAAGAACTTTATGAGGATCTTATCCATACCGCCTCACTGTTCTCCCATGATCGTTCAGAAGAAGGTACAGGAGACGGTTCATTGGAGAAGTGGGTGATTGTAACAGCTTGTACAACAGGTAAGGGCAGTGCTTTGGCGATAAAAGGGCTGCTGGAAAATCATTTGCAGTATAACCCTGACTGGCTTGAGATCGTCCCGATGAATATTGGAGGATCGGTGGATTCCGACAGCATATTGAAGAGCATCAAGAAGAACCGGACCTTATTAGGCATTGTCAGCAACTTTGCTTTCGATGAGGATGTTCCGCAATACAGCATCGAGGATATCTTAAATTTGAAAGCGATTAAAAAGCTGCAGTCTGCTATTGATAAGGAAGAAACCTATTTTAAAATGGCACAAACGATTGAACAGCATCTTAGCTTTGTTGATGGGAAAATGGTGATAAAGGATGTGAGGAGATGCCTTCATGATATACAGGCATCTCTACAAAGCAATATTGCCTCAAATCAATTAATAGGTATTGTGCTTCACATGTGCTGTATGATCGACAGGCTTGCTGCGGGATACGTGCCTGTACCATTTAGTGAAAAAGATCAATGTATAACAATGAATCAACACCTTTATAGGGTCATTAAACGTGCAGTGCAGCGTTTGGAGGAAATCTATCGTATCACAGTAAGTGATGATGAAATCTGTTATATTATTAACTTTTTTGACTATGAACAAACACTCGCAACACACTAGTGTTTGTTTTACTGTTTAACAAAACACACTAAGACTGAAATAACACAGTAGGCGCTATACGTTTGATATGACAAGGAGTGCAGATATTGGCATGACACTTGCAATAAGAGTTTTGAAGGCGCCTTCAAGCATCTCAACATTTTAAGGGGGATATTAAAAATGAATATACTTCTAGTTTGTGCAGCAGGGATGTCAACAAGCTTACTCGTAACCAAAATGAGACAAGCAGCAGAAGAAGATGGTGTGATAGCAACGATAGAGGCTGTTTCACTGGATGAGGTTAAAAACCATATAGATGAGGCCGATGTCTTATTGCTAGGACCACAGGTGCGGTACAAATTGGCACAGCTTAAAGCGGAAGCTGGCGAAAAGGGAATTCCAGTTGATGTGATTAGTCCGGCGGATTACGGTATGGTTAATGGCAAAAACGTTCTCGACTTTGCTTTGGGTTTCCAAAAATAGGAGGTGTGGTTTCGATGATTGGTTTTTTAGAAAAGTATGTGTTGCCAGTAGCGGGCAAGATCCAGGAACAAAAACATCTGCAGTCCGTTCGGGATGGCATTATACTTGCGATGCCACTTATTATCGTCGGTTCCTTTTTTCTTATCATCGGTAATTTACCCATTCCTCACTACGAGGCATTTATGTCAGGCCTATTTGGGAAGGAGTGGTTAACGAAGCTCACTTATCCTGTCGGAGCTACGTTCGATATTATGTCGATAATCATTGGCTTTGGTGTTGCTTATAGACTTGCGGAAAGATATAAGGTTGACGCGCTCTCGGCCGGAGCGATTTCATTGGCATCCTTTCTGCTTGCCACACCACATATGACCATGTTTACCCCTGAAGGGACACAAAAGGCTTTTGAAGTAGGCGGTGTCCTCCCGATCAGTCTGATGGGAAGCAAAGGATTGTTTGTCGCTATGATCATAGCGATTGTTTCGACAGAAATTTACCGGTGGGTCATCCAAAGGAAGCTTGTTATCAATATGCCCCAGGGTGTGCCGCCTGCAGTGGCAAAATCATTTGTAGCTCTCATTCCAGCATTTATCGTTATTACTTTTATCTGGATCATTAGAGTGATACTCGAAGCGACATCGCTCCAGGATATCCACCATGTCATTAATCTTGTTATTACAACACCATTAAGCTTTATAGGCGGGAGTCTGTGGGGGATGCTAATAGCCATCTTGGCGATTCAAATTTTATGGTCGCTTGGTCTCCATGGCGATGCCATTATTATTGACAGTCTGATGGCGCCAGTTTTATTTGCCCTGATGGATGAAAATAGACAGGTTTTCATGGCTGACCATAGCGCCGACCTGCCAAACATCATTTCAGCGCCATTTTATTCAATATTTATGACGACTGGCGGGTCAGGGCTAACCATTGCCCTTGTGCTGTTAATGTTATTCAAAGCACGAAGCAAGCAAATGAAACAATTAGGAAGGCTTGCTGTTGGTCCAAGCCTTTTCAATATAAATGAGCCAACGATTTTCGGTACGCCTATTGTCATGAATCCTCTCATGATTATCCCTTTTATACTCACACCAGTTGTCGTATTATTGGTCACTTATTTCTCTATGGACTTGGGTCTAGTTGCCAAACCAAACGGGGTATTAATACCATGGACAACACCTATGTTCATCAGCGGGTTTTTGGCAACAGGAGGTAAGGTCTCAGGTATTGTGATTCAAATCGTAAATCTCGCGGTGGCTTTGATCATCTACTATCCCTTCATGCGACTTTACGACAAGCAAAAATTTAATGAAGAAAAAGGGTTTGAACAGATAAAAAGTGAAAAGGATCTTAACCATTCAATCTAAGCGTAACAACCAAGTGATTATAGATAAATAGGTGGAAGGGAGAGAAACATGATGAGTTCAGAAGAGGTTGTTTTTCATATCATCTTGCACGGAGGCAATGCCAGAAGTTTGGCTATGGAGGCTGTCTCGCTTGCAAAGAATGGCGGAATTTCGGATGCGAGAGGTAAGCTTAGGGATGCCGCCGAAGAAATTTCCGAGGCCCACAAGATCCAGACATCGTTAATACAAAAAGAGGCAGAAGGTGAAAAGGTAGGCGTTTCTCTTCTGCTGATCCATGCACAGGATCATTTAATGAATGCATTGACAATAAGAGATTTGGCCCATGAATTTGTTGATTTATATGAAAAATTGGCGGTTTCAGGAGGTATGAAGCGATGAAGGGCATAAAAATTGTAACAATAGGCGGCGGATCGAGCTACACACCAGAATTAGTCGAAGGCTTTATTAAAAGATACAACGAACTGCCTGTATCGGAGCTTTGGCTTGTTGATATACCCGAGGGCAAAGACAAGCTTGAAACAGTTGGGGCGCTTGCTAAGCGAATGGTCGATGAGGCCCAGGTGCCAATGGAAATCTATTTAACTTTGGATAGAAAAAAAGCACTCAGAAACGCTGATTTTGTGACCACACAAATAAGGGTAGGTTTACTCGAAGCAAGAGCAATAGATGAAAGAATCCCATTAAAATATGGTGTAATCGGTCAGGAAACCAATGGACCCGGCGGGTTATTCAAAGCACTAAGGACCGTCCCAGTGATCTTAGACATTTGCAGCGATATTGAGTCATTATGCCCTGACGCGTGGCTGATTAACTTCTCAAACCCTGCAGGATTAATTACCGAGGCGGTGCTCCGTTACAGCAACATCAAAAAGGTTGTTGGCCTATGTAATCTCCCCATTGGCATGAGAATGAATCTAGCGAAGCTGCTTAATGTAGAGGCAGAACGCCTTCATGTCGATTTTGCCGGTCTTAATCATATGGTCTATGGATTAAATGTTTACCTTGATGGAAAGAGAATAACCGATAAAGTACTGGATATGATATCCTCGGGAGAAACTGCAGGGGAGACAGTCAAAAATATTCCTGATTTTAATTGGGAGCCGGGATTTGTCAAAGCACTAGGTGTTCTGCCATGCCCTTACCATCGATATTACTATCAAACGGCCAAGATGCTTGAAGATGAGATAGCATCGGCCAAAAGTGAGGGCACAAGAGCTGAGGTGGTTAAAAAATTGGAAGCGGAATTGTTTGAGCTGTATAAAGATCCTGACTTGAAGATTAAGCCACCTCAGTTGGAAAAACGAGGCGGTGCTTATTACAGTGATGCCGCTTGCAGCCTGATTCATTCAATTTATACTGATAGACGGGATATTCAGACAGTCAATATTAGAAATAACGGGGCGATCGCCAGCATCCCTGATGACTCTGCAGCAGAAATTAACTGTGTCATCACAAAAGAAGGACCTCTGCCAATTTCCGTCGGTGACCTTCCTGTTCCAGTACGCGGATTAGTGCAGCAGATTAAATCTTTTGAGCGGGTTGCTGCACAAGCTGCAGTGTCAGGGGATTATTATGAAGCGTTGCTCGCTATGACTATTAACCCTCTGGTGCCATCCGACCATATGGCAAAGCAAATTTTGGATGAGATGCTTGACGCTCATAAAGATTATTTGCCGCAATTTACAAACGCGCAGAAGGTATAACATAGGGAAGCCGGGCATCAAAACGGGTGATTTATACGGCTCTGCCTGGCTTTCTATTTTGATATTCCTATGTTCACTTAGTTCACATCCGAAGCCTTCTTCATGTCCCTCAATTCTTCTAGTACATCCTGCAAAGAAAGCAATTCGTAAAGAAGGGTAATTTTTAATGGAAGATGATAGGAAGTTGTGTCATTGCTATCATGACGCTCATCTTTCAAAAGATTAAATAAACATGTGACCTCCCGCAATGTCGTGTAATAGTAACCATGTACATCAAATTGTTTTTCTCTATAACGTTCCGCAACGGCTTTACCCAGCCGTGCTATTTTGACATAGTCCTCCTGGGCAAAGGCTGTTGTATAGTGGTCCGTGTATAACAAATTACCTAAATGATACATAGCCTTTTGTAATTGGCGAAGCTCATTTTGGTATGTCTTTAACGATTGGATATTTTCCAAATGATGTTTATGGTGAAGCCATTCGGATCTTTGATTTTGAACAAGCAGCAAAATGTGGTCTAATTTCCGTTGAAGGGTTATGTACCCTTGCTCCAACTTCGCCTTAGAAGGTAAGTCATTAGAGAAATACTGCCTAATCAAAGCGCCGATTTGCCCGAAAGCTGTATCTGTGGACGATGCAATCGTTGTTTTATAATTAGGCGGCAAAATAAAATAATTAATCAAGGAAGCCACGGCAATCCCTGTAAAAGTCGTTCCCAAGCGAATAAAAAATGAATCTAAATAATAATGGGAGGTGACTGAAATCATGGCCACCGCGGTTAAAACCGCAACAACAAGGCCATCATATAATTTCAATCGGTAACAAGCGATAAGGGTGATTGAAGCGGCTCCCGCATAGCTTATCGGAGATTTCCCCAAAAGGGCGTCAAAGAGCATAGCGGCACCTGCTCCAATGGCAGATGCCGGAAATCTTATCAATCCTTTCTTCAATGAATCTACCGATGTGTTTTCAATCGATACGATCGACGTTATCACGGCAAATAAAGGCGGCCAATTTAGAAAATAGCATATGTATGCGGTCACAAAAGCCGATAAACACGTTTTTAATAATCGGCTACCCAAAAATTTTGATCTGAAAACCAATGGCACCATCTCGCATTTTTTATCATTATTATAATTTAAATTAGCTGTGAACGCTACCTTCCAGTCCAAAAAGGATCTCAGTATTAGGTATATTATTAGACAGGTATTTAATAAGCAAGGTTTGGGTTGTTCCATTTTTTCTTTTTTCTGAATAGGATATGACAAGGGAATTTAAGGGGGAGTTCGAATGCCATCTATTGTAATGTGCGGCCAGGTCAATATAAATTCAATGAGCAGCGACGCAAGTATGACTTCTGGACAAAATAACCAAGCTCAATGGAATTTTCAAGGCAAGTGGAATATGGGAAATGGCTTTCAAGCCGGACTTCCTAGCACCATTAATGTATTAAATATTATATATGATGGTGACGTTACCGATGCGCCTGCTGTTCAACCGGAGGGATTCAATCCAGTGTCAACCTCCCAGGTATGATCAAACAAGTATTTAATAAGCATGGTCGGTTGTTCCGTTTTTTCCTTTGATGAATAGGATATGGCAAGAGAATTCAAGGGGGAAGTTCGAATGCCAGCTATTGTATTATGCGGCCAGGTCAATATAAATTCGATGAGCAGCGAATCAAGTATATCATCCGGACAAAACAACCAACCTGAATGGAATTTTCAAGGCAAGTGGAATATGGGAAATGGCTTTCAAGTCGGACTTACTAATACCATTAATGTTTTAAATATAATATATGACGGTGACGTTATCGACACACCTGCAGTCCAACCAGAGGGATTCAATCCAGTACCAACCGCACAGGTTTGATCAAAGTGGGTAAGGATTCTGACGTTTATGTTCAAATCAATGCCATCAACATAAACGTGCTGAGCAATTGTGCAGGTGTGTTTTCGGGTTCAAATAACCAGCCCCTCTGGAGTTCGAATTCCAAAAACAACATGGGATTTGGAAGAGAGTTCGGCAATTCTAACAGTTCCATTAGTATCATCAATGCGGTCTTCGATAATGATATGGAAGATTTAACAATATGGAAAAAGTCTGGAGCAGGGAAAGGGGATAACGGAGAAGAGGGCACTTCTTAAGGTTTTATACTTATCCCCCTGTTATTCCATTTCTTTCGCCCCCTTGATTTGGACATCCAAGTCAAATTATCTTCGCAATAAACCTTTAAGCAAAACTTCTATTCAATCTTGTTCACAAAAATGGTCACAGGACAATAAGTCGTATCTATATACTAAGTATAAGAGGCCATAAATGTGGAGGGCAGTTATGTCAGTAAATATAACCTTTGGCGCGATTAATTCAAATAATATGACGACGGATTGCTCCATAGCTATTGGCGAAAACAATCAAGTGGGCTGGTCCGCCCATGGTAAATTTAACTATGCAAACGGGTGGCTTTATGGTGTAAGCGTTAATTCCGGCATATTTAACAACATGATAGATAATGATGTAGTAGATACACCTATAATGGATAATGACGGTATCCCTAGCAGTCAAGCTCAAGGATTATAAAGGAGGGTCACCGTGAGTAGAGAGTGTGAAGAATCGATCCACTTTAACAATTTATCTGTGTCAACGATTGGAACCAACTCCGGGATATTTATTGGAAACAATTCAGCTCATGGTTGGCACTCATCAAATAAAAGCAACCAAGGCTTTGGTTCCGGAAGCGGGTCAACATTTTATAAAACAGTTAGTATGGTTATGGACAATGATAGCATTGACACGGTCATTAATGATGTCAATCAAACGGATGCACCGGGGAAACGGACGGCATCAAACGTAATAGACACGATAAAATTTGACTCGATTAATGTCGGTATTGCTTCAGTTGCAACATCTGTAAGTGTCGGTGAGAATTATCAAGAAAATTGGCGGTCTCATTATAAGGAAAATAAGGGCTTTGGAACAGCATCGGGAATAAATAAGTTTAAAATGGCCAATAATAGCGTTTCCGATAACGATAATATAGACAATGTAGTTAATGATATGTCACAAGCAACAGTGGTTGAGGAATAAATAATTATCTTATAAGGAAAAGAAGTGATCTTCTTACCCGGCCTCGAGGAAGAAGATCACTTTTTATTTGGATGGTTGTTGAACTTTACAGTATATCCGCGCTTTTCCTTATTGAGCTCAGTTGTCATACCATGGGGTTCAGGTGTTTTTGGCGACTGTTGGCTTATCCTTTTTGGATCTGTTCCCTTTGCTTTAGAATGGACTTTTGTCTTTGGTGACGTTGTATGTCTAGCAGGGGCAGTCTTGGTACTGTTAGGCTCTTTTTTGGCAGTTACAGACGTCTTATGGGAAGGGGAGCGATCAGGTTTCCTGTCTTTAGGCTGCTTTGATCTTGCCCCATCTTCTTTATGACTTCCTTTTTTATTGTTGTTTGGGTTAGCGCCAACGCCAAAGTTGTTCCCCAAGTTTAATGCACCGCTTAGATCCTTCACGTCTAATGTGTCAAGACGGAAGGTAAGGTTATCGATTACGGGATCATTGACATCTATTTTCTCAATAGTAATGTCACAAGAGAAGCCTTCTTGCGTCATTTTTAGTAAAATATCTTGGAATATGTCCATCTTTCTTTCCAACCGATATATGGCTTTCTGTTCCCGTATTTTCTCTTCTCGTCTCTTCTTAAAACCAAACATGCGAAGTCCGACCCCCTAATCTGTCGTTTTCTGGATAGGGTTGTACAAATCGTCTTCTTGGATTATATGATCCTGTTAATAAGAATATAAGGACAAAGATGGGGAAAAGCGTATAGAGGTTAAAAAAAGCGATGGATGCACTCATTGGATCAGCTAATCAAAATTTATCTCTGTTACCGATGGAGACGTACGTTTCATTAATTGAGCTTCTAATATGCCATTTTTATAAGACACATTTGCCTCTTTCGGATTTATAGGTGCGGGAAGTTGAATGGTCAATTCTTCGTTTTGGTCAGGAAACTCTTTAACATAAAGGTGATGTGAATCCATATACAGGCGCGGTCTAGTGTCGTCATCAATAATCACCGGAAGACGCACAATAACACCATTATTTGTTTCAAACACCTGATAATCCGGCTGGTTTGATGGGGGCTCTTGAGCTTGAGCTGCCGGGTTCCCCATCCCGCCAAAGCCAGACATGGATTGATTCATAATATCCTGCATTTGTTTTTGCATACCAGGATTATTGAGTGGCATATTAGTCAAAAAGGGAATGCCTAAGCCTTCAAGATATGATTTTATTCCATCTTGATTAGAGAACGGATTCAAGAGAATCAATTCCTTTCAATGCTTTGTGATAAAGATCTTGTTTATCAAATACATTTATATAAAGATTTTTATTGGGAGGCTGACTGCATGGAGCATATTCATTTTAAAGACCTTAAAATTGGCCAAATCACACGGTCATCTGGTGTTTTTTCAGGGAAAAATCAACAAGGCTACTGGAGTTCCAAAAAGAAAGAAAACCAAGGCTTTGGAACAATAAGCGGAAAAGAAAATAAAGCGATAGACCATATTAATATTGCATCAGACCCTGATCGCTTTGATCCATAAACCTTTATAGCACAGTTTATTCGGCTGTGTTGAGAATGGTGAGGTGAACATCCGCCTAGAAAAGGTAAATACAACATCTTTATATTGAGTTATCTAAAAAGCGTCTTGGCGGCGCTTTTTTGCTTGTTTGGCCCCAGCAAGCTGTTATAGGTGGTGAGTCGTTGAACTCTTGTCATGCATGTTTTTGCTTTTCTTCGGCAAACTAATAATTGAACTACCCAGGGGGTTATACATAAGGGGGTAAACACATGAATGCCAATGAAGAAGAGCAATTAAAAGGGAATGATCATAAGCACAATCATAACGATGTTTTTCATTCACATGCGCCAGCAGGTAAAATGAAAAAGGCATTTTTACTAACTATATTAATTTTAGCTGCAGAAATAATAGGGGGGATCATATCCAATAGTTTAGCCCTGTTGTCAGATGCGGGACACGTCGTGACCGACTTGGGGGCCATTGGTTTATCCTGGTTTGCATTAAAGCAAGCTGATAAGCCTGCGGATGAAAAGCGGACCTTTGGTTATCACCGTTCCGGCATTCTTGCAGCCTTTATAAACGGTGTGACACTCATAGTGATTACCCTCGTTATTTTATGGGAGGCCTATCAACGGTTTCAAACGCCTCATCCCATTCATTCAACATGGATGTTTATTGGGGCCGGTGTCGGCTTGATTGTTAATTTATACTTAGGCTTAGGCATGAGAAAGGAAGAAAACCTTAATGTCAAAAGTGCAGTTCTCCATATATTAGGTGATGCTGCTGCATCGGCAGGCGTTATTGTCGGCGGCATTATTCTTTACTTTACCGGCTGGTATTATATCGATCCAATCTTAAGTGTGGGTATCGCTTTATTAATTGCTTTTAGTGCCTGGCGAATTGTGACACAAACAATCGGCATTCTCATGGAAGGAACCCCTGAAAATGTGAATATTGAAGAGGTAACTGATGCGATTCAATCTGTATCAGGTGTTGAAAATGTTCATGATCTTCATGTCTGGAGTATAACGAGCGGAAAAACCGCCTTATCCTGCCATCTTGTACTAGAAGGGAGCATGTCAGTATCGGATAGCCAAGGGATCTTAAGAAAGGTGGAAGAGAAGTTAAAGGATCTGACAATAGGTCATACGACAATCCAAATTGAGGACCAATCTCACCCTCATGAAGAAAACATTATCTGCGATGATCTTACCCCATCAAATACATAAGGATGTCTAAAGGGATTCACAACTTGACCTTCATATTAGTTGTTGCTAATATCAATCATAAGTCATATATTAGTGTAGACTAATTTGTGGGGTGATTGTATGAACCAAATAAATATTGAAACAAAAACCAAATTCTTGAGAGGTTTTGCCGATAAAACGAGAATTCAAATCCTGGATTGTTTGAAAAATGGAGAAAAACCGGTCTCACAAATCGTGAAAGAGATAAATGGCAACCAATCTAACATATCTCAGCATCTAGCCTGTCTTAAAGGCTGCGGTATTATTAGGGGCAGGCAAGAAGGGAAGTATGTCTACTACAGCCTAAGAAATGCTCAAGTCAAACAGCTTCTGCAAATGTTTGACGATGTATTATTTACAGTTGAATCAGATGTCAGAGATTGTGATATGAACGATGTGTGTCTATCTTCAAAAGAAAGGAGCCTCGTACATGACTAGTCATCAAAAAAATGGTTGTTCGGATTGCTCTTGCTCTGACATCGAAACTGCAAGTCCTGACCAACAAGGTACATCGTTAGACTTTCGTGTCGAAGGGATGGATTGCCCTTCATGTGCCCAGACACTTAATAAGAACCTTAGTAAGTGTGATGACATTCAAAAAGTGAATGTTAATTATAGCACCGCAAAAATGAGCTTAACAGTGGATCAATCTGTGATCAATGATCTATCCTTTATTCAAGATGTTCAGAAACGGGTGGCTCAAGTTGGATTTAAAGCTGAACCATTGACGAAGCCTAACAAGAATGGTCAAGTGTTCACTATTGAAGGAATGGATTGTGCTGCCTGTGCCATGACGCTTGAAAAACATATGCAAAAACTCCCGGAAGTTCAGACGGTTAAAGTAAATTTTTCGACAGGGAAGATGCAAATTGTCCATGACATAACGGACGATCAAGTGATAAAAGAAGTGAATAAAGCCGGCTATAGGGCATTTCTCGATAGTCAGAAACAGGACGGCCAGTCGAAACAAGCGAAAGGATCAAATAATACAGCCACAATTGCCTCTGGTATTCTATTAGTTCTAGGCTACGCCGTCCATTTCATGGATTTCTCGGCTCTGCTTAGCATTGTATTTTATGCAGCGGCTATCATTATCGGAGGTACCAAACCAGCGAAAAGCGCCTATTATGCGATAAAAAGCCGCTCCTTAGACATGAATGTTTTGATGGTTCTGGCTGCAATAGGTGCTGCAGCAATTGGGCAATGGATGGAGGGGGCGCTTGTTGTTTTCCTTTTCGCTGTAGGAAACCTGCTTCAAAACCGTTCTATCGATAAAACAAGGGATTCCATACGAAATTTAATGAACCTTGCGCCTTCGGAGGCATTAGTTAAACAAGGAAAGGAGCTCATTCTTAGACCTGTAGAAGAAATAACAATTGGCGATACCATTGTTGTAAGGCCAGGTGAAAAGATCCCTCTTGATGGTACGATTTTATCGGGGGCCACAAGCGTAAATCAAGCGCCTATCACCGGTGAGTCCATACCGGTAGACAAAGAAAAGGGTGATGCTGTTTACGCCGGTACAGTGAATGAAAATGGATCATTAGAAATTAGTGTAACCAAGCTTGTGGAAGATACAACTATCGCAAAGATTATACACTTAGTAGAAGAAGCTCAGGAAAAGAAAGCATCTACCCAAGCTTTTGTTGATCGGTTTGCGGCAGTCTACACCCCGATTGTGTTCATTTTAGCCTTTGCTGTTATGGTTATTCCGCCTTTAATGGGATTCGGAACATGGGGTGAATGGTTATATAAAGGTCTTGAATTATTAGTCGTCGCTTGCCCTTGTGCGCTGGTTATTTCAACACCAGTTGCCATTGTTTCAGCAATTGGTAATGCGGCAAAGAACGGTGTTCTAATCAAAGGTGGGACCTTTTTAGAAACAGCAGGTGCGATTAAAGCCATTGCCTTTGATAAAACAGGAACCCTTACAGAAGGAAAACCAAAAGTTTCAGAAGTCATACCAATGGCTAATGTTTCTGTAGCTGAATTGCTCGGGATTGTAAGAACGATTGAGGAACAATCAAAACACCCAATTGCTCAGGCGATTTGTGACTATTCATTAGAGAGGGATATCCCAGTTCTTAATGGCAGAGACTTTAAAGCTATTGTTGGCAGGGGGGCACAAGCAACGATTGGCACCATCACTTATTTTGCCGGAAATCCGAAGCTATTTAATGAACTAAATGTGCCTCTAGACCATGTAAAAGAGAGCATCCAAACGTTTCAGGATGAAGGGAATACGCTCGTCCTTGTTGGAACAAAGGAAAAAGTCTTAGGATTCATCGCAGTTGCGGATGCCATACGACCGATTACGGTCAATGCTATTAACAAATTAAAACAAACCGGCATTGAAGAAATAGTGATGCTAACCGGCGATAATGAAGGGACAGCACGGAAGATAGCAGCCAATGCTGGTGTTGATCGCTATATTGCAGAATTAATGCCTGAAGATAAAGTAACAGTTGTCAAACAACTTCAAAATGAAGGTAAAAAGGTCGCTATGGTTGGGGATGGCATTAATGATGCCCCTGCACTAGCAACGGCCGACCTTGGCATAGCCATGGGAGGTGCTGGGACGGATACAGCAATGGAAACAGCCGATATCGTTCTCATGGCAGATAACTTGGAGAAATTACCCTATACGATGACGCTAAGTCATAAGGCGTTACAGGTGATTAAACAAAATATCTGGTTTTCTTTAATTACTAAACTAGCTGCGCTAGTTTTAATTTTCCCAGGTTTTCTTACCTTATGGATTGCTGTTTTAAGTGATACCGGTGCTGCGTTGGTCGTTATTTTAAACAGCATGAGGTTATTGAAACAAAAGAAGTAGTCTTTTACTCCTTTTAACGTAAAACATCCTGAGCCATAATTGGCTCAGGATGTTTTATTGAGATTTACAGATCTATCCTTAATGATGATGGTGACCATGTGCATCCCCATCATCATTCTGACATGTTATGGTATCATCATGGGGATGACCGTCATCTTCCAGCTGAACGGTCACATGTCCGATATTTTTATGCTGGAGTCTGTGTTCAATTTCTCTTAAAATGAGCTGACATTCTGTGAATGTTGAAGAGCCCTTAATGACAGCGTGGCAGGACAGGGCATTCTTGCCGCTCGTTATGCTCCATACATGTAAATCATGAATACTTTTGATTCCGGGAATGTCTTTAACCGTCTTAATAATGTCAGCAAAATCAACATTCCGCGGCACACCTTCCATTAGAACATGAATCGAATCTTTGGCTACCCTCCAGCCGCTGATTAGAACTAATACCGCAACGATCACACTGGCGAGTGGATCCGCCCAGCCAAATCCGAAGAACATGATGAGAAGGGCAGCGATGATGGCGCCGACAGAACCTAATAAGTCCCCGATAACGTGCAGAAAAGCAGCCCGCAAATTTAAATTTTCCTCCGTGTCACCTCTCATTAATATCCAAGCCACAAGAATGTTCATGATGAGCCCTATAATGGCAACAATCATCATCCCAGTTGAAGCAACTTTAGGCGGATCGATAAAGCGCTGATATACCTCGACAAGAATGTATAACGAAATTAAAATTAATGTGACACCATTGAAAAGCGCAGCTAGAATCTCAAAGCGCTTATACCCATAAGTTTTGCTGTCATTTGCAGCTTTTTCTCCAATTGTAAAAGCGGCGAGTCCAACGCCTAATGACACAGCATCACTCAGCATGTGCCCGGCATCGGATAATAAAGCCAAACTATTGGTTATAATTCCCCCGACCACTTCAATTATCATATAAACCGCTGTTATAATAAAACTAATCATTAAAGCCTTTTTGTTTGCACCATGTGTATGGTCATGGCCGTGATCATGTCCCATATTTACCACCTCTACCTTCAATATATGAACAAATAATCATATATTCATTTTGAATTAATTTTAACATAATTTCTAACCCTTTCAAGGTCCTTTAGGATAAAAAATCATTAATAAAAGTTGTATCATTTCATATAAAGCCTATATACTTAATAAAAGACACTTGTACGAAGGGGTACTGTCAATGGAACCGAAGGAACACACTGATAAAAAGCCGCTTGAACCTAGAACAAATAAAGAAAAGGAACAAGTCATTAACCGTCTTAAGCGAATTGAAGGACAAGTGCGGGGCATTCAAAATATGGTTGAGAACGACCGCTACTGCATGGATATTTTAATTCAGCTTTCAGCCATACAATCGGCAATAAAAAAAGTTGGTTACTCAGTTATGGAACGGCATACAAAGATGTGTGTGGCGCATTCTATAAAAAATGGCGATGATGACAGCATGATCGACGAGCTGCTTGAAATCATCCAGCAATATTCAAAATAGCAACTGAGGTATTGGGGAGAACCCAATACTTTTTTATTTCTCTTGACACTACCATAGGGGGGTATGGTAATATAATGTTATTCATAAAGAGGAGGTCATTCACATGATAGACCAAACGTTAAATGTTCAAGGCATGTCTTGCGGCCATTGTGTCAACTCGATAGAAGGAAATGTAGGAAAGCTTGACGGCGTGGCATCAGTAAAAGTCCATTTGGAAAATGGCAAAGTGGATCTGAGATTTGATCAAGACAAAGTGAGCTTAAAGGAAATAACCGATGTTATAGAAGAGCAAGGTTATGATGTGGCATAAAAGAAAGAAGATCGTGCTAACCTATAGCACGGTCTCCTTTTATCAAATGTATATACCCATGTGGGGTATGTTAACAGGAGGTTAACTAGTATGGGAACACCAAAAGAAGTGAACTTGCAAATTCAAGGCATGACTTGTGCGGCGTGTGCTAATAGAATTGAAAAGGGTCTAAAGAAGGTTGAAGGTGTATCGGATGCAAATGTCAATTTTGCACTTGAAAAATCAAAGGTTTCTTATGATCCAAGTGTTACCAACTTAAAGGCATTTGAAGAAAAAATTCACTCGCTCGGCTATGAAGTCGTTAAAGATAAAACGGAATTTAATGTAACAGGCATGACCTGTGCAGCCTGTGCCAACAAGATCGAGAAAAAGCTTAACAAATTAGAAGGCGTATCTTCAGCTAATGTTAACTTTGCGTTAGAATCGGCAACGGTCGAGTATGACCCGAATGAGGTTTCTATTCCCGATATGAAGGAAGCAATCAAGAAACTTGGTTATCAATTAGAGACAAAATCTGATAAAGAGGTGGGTTCCGCCGACCATCGTGAGAAGGCCATCAAAAAACAAACAGCAAAATTTATTGCTTCACTTATTCTTTCTTTGCCGCTGTTATGGTCGATGGTCAGCCACTTTGAATTCATGTCGTTCATTTGGCTGCCGAGCATCTTCATGAATCCGTGGTTCCAGCTTCTACTTGCTACACCTGTTCAATTTATCATTGGCGGACAGTTTTATGTCGGGGCCTATAAGGCTCTTAGAAACAAGAGCGCCAACATGGATGTCCTAGTAGCCATGGGGACATCAGCGGCCTATTTTTACAGTTTGTATTTAAGTATTCAGTCCCTTGGCGGCAATGGCCATATGGTTGACCTATACTTTGAGACGAGTGCCGTATTAATCACACTTATATTGCTTGGTAAATTGTTCGAAGTTCGGGCGAAAGGCCGTTCATCCGAAGCCATCAAAAAATTGATGGGTCTCCAAGCAAAAGATGCAACGGTTGTCCGGGGCGGCAAAGAAATGGTGATTCCGGTAACAGAAGTCCTTGAAGGTGACATTGTTCAAGTGAAGCCGGGTGAGAAAGTCCCCGTAGATGGCGAGATTGTCGAAGGCGGGTCGGCACTTGATGAATCGATGCTGACGGGGGAAAGCATTCCGGTCGATAAGGCTGTAGGTGACAGTGTGATCGGCTCTACGATTAATAAAAATGGCTTTTTGAAAATAAAGGCGACTAAAGTGGGCAAAGATACGGCGCTTGCACAAATTATTAAGGTTGTTGAAGAAGCTCAAGGTTCAAAGGCACCGATCCAGCGGCTTGCCGACAGCATTTCAGGCATATTTGTTCCTATAGTTGTGGGGATCGCCCTTGTTACTTTCATAATTTGGTATACACTTGTCGCGCCAGGTGACTTTGCAGATGCGCTCGAAAAATTCATTGCTGTTCTCGTTATTGCTTGCCCATGTGCCCTGGGGCTAGCCACACCGACTTCCATTATGGCAGGCTCAGGACGTTCAGCGGAATTCGGGATATTGTTTAAAGGCGGTGAGCACCTTGAGCAAACACACAGGCTTGACACCATCATTTTGGATAAAACAGGGACAGTGACAAACGGTACGCCGAAATTGACTGATGTCTCTACCGATTGGAATGAAGCTGATCTTTTAACACTTGTTGGCGCTGCTGAAAAGCAATCTGAACATCCGCTTGCCGAAGCCATTGTAGAGGGCATTCAGGACCTAGGCATTGAACTAGGCGTTGCAGAATTCTTTGAAGCCATTCCTGGCCACGGGGTACAGGCGAAGGTTGATGGCCGTCTATTGCATGTCGGCACGCGCCGCCTCATGAGCCATGAAAATATCGATGTACCTGAAACTACTTTAGATCAGATGGTCTCATTTGAAAAGACGGGCAAAACAGCGATGCTTGTTGCGGTTGATCATCAGTTTGCCGGACTTGTGGCTGTGGCTGATACGATTAAAGAAACATCCAAAGCTGCGATTGCCCGTTTGAAAGAAATGGGATTAGATGTTGTCATGATTACTGGTGATAACAAACAAACGGCCGAAGCGATTGCAAAACAGGCCGGTATCGAACATACCATTGCTGAAGTGCTTCCTGAAGGAAAAGCTGAAGAAGTCAAAAAACTGCAAGAAAGTGGTCATAAGGTGGCAATGGTAGGTGACGGAATTAATGATGCCCCAGCTCTTGCGACGGCTGACATCGGCATGGCGATTGGTACGGGAACTGATGTTGCTATGGAAGCTGCGGATATAACGCTGATACGCGGTGACTTGAACAGTATTGCCGACGCTATTATGATGAGCAAAAAAACGATTGCAAACATTAAGCAAAACTTGTTCTGGGCCTTTGCTTACAACAGTGTCGGTGTTCCGATTGCGGCAATAGGCTTATTAGCACCTTGGCTAGCCGGGGCGGCTATGGCCTTTAGCTCTGTATCCGTTGTCCTAAATGCCCTGCGTCTGCAACGTGTCAAGTTAAAGTCTTAGTCTATAGGCGGGTAATTTTGCCCGCCTTTTGTATGCTCTTTTTATACAATATCATTTAGAGCCCCTTAAATTAATGCTATTAAAAAATATAACTAATTCTTCTGTCTTTAAACTTTCACCACATTTAATGTGTATACTTTAGGAAGAGAAAGGAGGAGGATTGATGGAATGGACGTTACTTTTGTTATTTGTCTGTCCGCTGATGATGATGGTTTGCATGAAAGTGATGTTAAGCAAACATAAAAACAATAAAGATAAAGGCGACCCCGCTCAATCAGAAGTACAAAATCAACAATTCCAGCCTGACTTGCAAGCGCTGCATATAAGGATAGCCGATTTAACTGAACAAAACGAAAATCTAAGAGAAGAACTAGAAATTTTTAAAAGTGACCAATCAAAAAGTTCAATAATATCGATGGAGGGAGATAAAAATAAGGGGGCAGATTCTAAAGTTGAAATATCTTAAAAAAGAGGTATAAAAAATTGTCCAAATGGTTTCCTAAACTATATGATAAATTGATGGCGCCACTTGAAAAGAAAAAGTTAGAGAATATCAGAAGGGGCTTAATATCGAAAGCCGAAGGGCACGTTCTCGAGATAGGTTCAGGAACGGGAGCAAATTTCCCTTTTTATAAAAATGCATCCCATATAACAGCTATTGAACCCAACCCAAACATGATAAAGGAATCCTTGCCTAAAATAAACCAAACAAGGGTTCCGATCGATATTAGACAGGAAAGTGCGGAAGTGCTTCCATTTAAGGAAAATACTTTTGATACTGTTGTCGGAACCTTAGTTTTCTGTACGATACCCAATCCTCGCCAGGCACTTAATGACATTCGCCGTGTTTTAAAACCAGAAGGGAAATTCCTTCTTTTTGAGCATGTTCGTATGGGCAATACCACTTTGTCTAGCCTTCAAAATATATTAACCCCTGTATGGAAACACCTTTGCGATGGCTGCCATTTAAATAGGGATACGCTTAAGTTTGTTCAAGAATCCGAGTTTCATGTTAATAACGTGACATCATATTATAACGGTCTCTTTCTTGTCATTGAAAGCACAAATTAAAGTTTGGTTTGTGAAAAACCTAATCGGAATAAAGGATTTTCTTGTTTCAATAAAGAGAAATAAAAAAGAAAGCAGCGGAAAAGTTTCATATGAGTTTTACCGAATAAGGCAGCTTAGAGTCCGAGCTGCCTTATTTGGTGTTCTTCAAAAAAAATACACATTCATACCTTACAATGGATAGGGAAATAGGCGAAGGGAGGATTGACTGATGAGCAGCAAAAGGAGACGGCTTGTTTTAAGGGCAATTATCTTACTTATCATAATTGCAACGCTAGGATTTACTTTCTTAAATGTCAATAGAAGAAGGGAATTGAATAATGACCATTTTAAAAATAGGGTTTATTACGATTTTATTTATTCTATTTTTATATCCATTAAAAGCATTTGCCCACGGTTCTTCCGCGGACCATGCTGGTAAAAATTTGGGCTTTGGCAACATATCACTTTATATAGTGATCGGTGCAGCAATATTGCTTATTTTATTTATCTTTATATGGATTATTCTAAAGGGGAAAATGAAAACATTAAATATTCGGAAACGGGAAGAACGGGAAAAGGCAGCAAAGCTCAATCATTTATTGAAGGGGGCTAGATTTGGTACTGCTATATGGGTGGTTATCACTATTGTTGCCGGCGGGGTTGCATTGGCGAACAAAGAATCCAATGTCTCCTTTATGCATATCCACGGTTTGGATTTTTCCTCTAATGGAAAACAATTATTTGTCCCTTCCCACGACGGATTGAGGGTATTTGAAGACACACACTGGGAGGTTGCGAAGAGCGAACCAAACGATTACATGGGCTTTTCCATGGCAGACGATGGATTTTATTCAAGCGGGCATCCGGGAGAAGGTTCCGACTTGCAAAATCCCGTTGGCATTATTAAAAGCAAAGATAATGGCAATACATTAAAGACATTATCTCTTGCCGGTGAGTCCGATTTTCATGTCATGGACAATACCCTTGACACCGAGCCTCGCATATGGAATGAATCAAAAGCTTGTCAGCATACTATTAATAGGCGGAGCAATATCGACGCTTGCTGTTGTCTTAATGCTGGCCCACGTCGCTTCTGCTATTAAAGAAGCAGCATGGTTTGCAAAATCGGGTGGTTCAATATCTTATGATACAGCCCTATATGAGACACCTTTTGCGGTCTACACCCTTATTTTTATTGTTTTGTTACTGGGGATTTTACTAGCTGTTAAAAAGAAGTGATCTTAGACCAATCATCATTTTAGTGTTTTTTCCTTTTAAGACCGCCGCACCTTGGAACAGTAAATCCAATGAATTATCTAAAATAACCAACTGATTTTTTGTTGGCATTTTTAACATTTGAAAAGCGCCGCTATTTGTATTCACAATTTGCAGGTCATGTTCAACATTCCCTATATTTTTAAAATCAAGTTTAATAGCCTGTTGTCTTTTCAGGATAATTTTGTTTGGCAGATAGGAAAATTATTCCGCTTTTATGACTAATGTTTTTTCCTTCCTTTTCATTAATTCTTTATTGTTCATAACAGTAACTGAATGATCCATTGAACCCATTGGATTCATCTGACTCGATGTATTAACTAATTCATTGGCAAAGATATGTGACACATTAAATAGATAAAAGACTGCGACGAACAAGCAGATAAGCATGATCCGATTGAATTGATAGGACTGTCTTTTTGGCCTCCTTAATGTTAAGAAAATGGTGAGCGATGTGCTGAGATAAATGACAATCATTATTCTAAGCAATGCCCCGGAATACTCTGGGGAGACCATCGCACCTATCATCGCTCCCATCATGCCGCCCATAACGCCGGATAAAAGACCGTCTAATACTGCAATTGTATTAAATGGCAAACCGGATATCACACCTATAGTAAGCCCAAGCAACATGCTGATCACGGTTGTAATAAAAATACTATTTGGGTGACTAATACCCAAAATAATACCCGTCGTTAAACCAATATTCATCCCTTGAGCCATGGTAATTGTCATTCCTGCCATATTGGAAAGCTCTTTTCGTTGAGTAAGTACCTTTATTGAAATGCAGATCGGAATAATTAATATAATGATTAAAGGCACAATAACCTTATATTCCATGGAATCACCCTAACTTGTATACTTTTTGGTTTGACTTTAGTTTATTATTGGAGTTCGAGAGATATAACGAAAAAAGTTTGTGGAAAATATGAAGAAGGTAAGGGGGACGGGGAATTTTAAAGGACCAGGACTAGCCCGGTCCCTTAACCCCATTTAAGGCAGCCTTTGTCATAGGGCTGCCTCTGTTTGTCTTTCTTCAAAAAAAACGATACACTGCTAAATAATTTACCATGCAGCCACGGAACCATCGGTACGCGCCTCCGTTCCGCCGACAAGGACTCCTGATGCGGGGTCGCGCCAAATGATTTGGCCCCGGCCAAAACGGGCAGGATCCAAACCAATTTCAATGTCATGTCCCAAATTAATAAGTGCCTCAACGAGATGGTGAGGGAAGTTGTGTTCCACCTTAACTTTTTTATTTTCCATCCATCTCCATCTAGGGGCATCTAAAGCCGCCTGCGGGTTTAAATGGAAATCAATCGTATTCATTATGAGCTGAAGGTGTCCTTGCGGCTGCATGCCGCCCCCCATCACACTAAATGGGCCGATGGCCTCATCTTCCTTTGTTAAAAATCCGGGGATGATTGTATGGAACGGCCGTTTCCCAGGCTCTAAAGCATTATCATGTGAGGGGTCCAACGAAAAATCGTACCCGCGGTTGTGGAGACTAATCCCTGTTTCAGGAACGACGAGCCCAGAGCCGAACCCCTCGTAATTACTTTGGATAAATGACACCATGTTTCCTTCGCCGTCGGCAGTGGCTAAATATACGGTTCCGCCATTCGGCGGTTTCCCTGCTGACGGTATCATCGCTTTCTCGCCGATCAAATGTCTCCGGTGACGGGCATAACTTTCCGATAGCAGGTCATCCACTTTCACACTCATATATTTAAGGTCAGTAATATACTTGTTCCCGTCAGCAAAGGCAAGTTTTATGGCCTCAATTTGCTTATGGTACGTTTCAACGGCATCTTTGGCTGGAAAATCAAAGTCTTTCAAGACATTTAAAGCTTGCAAAGCTACCAGTCCCTGTCCGTTCGGAGGGATTTCCCATACATCATAGCCACGGTAATTGACGCTGATTGGATCCACCCACTCCGGTTGATAGCTCGCAAGATCATCCCCCGTTAAATAACCGCCATATTGTTGAGAAAATCGGGCAATTTTATCGGCCAATTCTCCACGATAAAACGATTCTCCGTTTGTTTCGGCTATGGATCTGAGTGTAGCGGCATGATCAGGGGACGTCCATACCTCTCCGACTTCCGGTGCCCGGCCGTGCGGCGCAAATGTTTTAAACCAGCTATCAAATTCCGAACCTTTTAATGTTCGAAACGTGTTATATTCATGTTTCCAATACTTGCCGAGAATCGGTGAAATCGGGAAGCCTTTTTCAGCATAATCAATCGCTGGCTTCAGTACTTCAGTCAGCGGCAATCGCCCGAAGCGCTTTGAGAGCGCTGCCCATCCGGAAGGGGCGCCTGGTACGGTCACTGTCGGCCAACCGTACTTTGGCATGGTTTCATACCCCGCTTTTTTTAATTGGTCGATCGAGATGTTCCTCGGAGCAGGGCCGCTTGCGTTTAACCCATGCAATTCTCCCTCCGCCCATATAAGGGCAAAAGCATCTCCGCCGATGCCATTTGAAGTCGGCTCTACAACCGTTAAGCATGCTGCCGTGGCAATCGCGGCATCAATCGCGTTACCGCCTGTTTTCATAATGTCCAGTCCCGCTTGAGCCGCAAGGGGCTGGGATGTAGCAACCATGCCATTCCGTGCATATGTAGATCGTCTTTTCGCTGTATAGGGTTGATATAATGCGTCAAATTGTAACATATTAATCTCCTTCCATGCTTTTGTTAAACACCAGTGGTCGTTTCGCTTTTCTTTATTGCCGCTTTACTCGTCGTTTCTGTTTTAGCTATCCCGATTCCTGTAAAAATATAGATGACAGCAAATACGATTCCCAGGTACGTCATCGGGGCAAAGAGAATGTAATCAACCGTTGGCGTATTAAGGGTTCCGGCAATATACGCACCAGTAACACCCCAAGGGATTATGGGGGCAAAAGTGGTGCCAGTGTCCTCCATGGTTCGCGATAAATTTTTCCTGTCCAATTTATGTCTGTCATATAACGGAGCCAGGATCGGCCCCAAAACGGCAAACGTCACATAATAGCTTCCAGTGACCATGAAAAAGATGGCGTGCAAGGAAAGAGCCGAGGTCATCATTGTTTTAGCCTGTCTAGCGAACCTTGTCACCGTTTCCACGATGGTCTGAAAGACTCCGGCTGTCCGAAGAGGGGAACCGAAAATGGCAGCGGCAATCAACAAAACCATTGTATCGAGCATGCCCGATAGACCGCCTTGATGCAGCATATCATCTACCATCGGAATGTTAGTCGAATCCGTATACCCGCTGTTTAAAGCTTCCGCAATCTGCAACATGCTGCGGTCCTGGAATAATAGAGCCAATAAACACCCCATAAAAATACCGACACCAAATACCGGAAGGACTGGTTTTCTTCTAAATATTAAGAACAACACGACGATAGGCGGCAACATGATAACAGGGTTCAAATTAAATGTTTGCCCCAATGTGGATAAAATTACAGCGACTTTTTCAGTATTAAGGGTTTGACTGCCAAACTGGAAACCAAGAACACTGTAAAGAAGCAAAGAAATAAGGTAGCCGGGTATCGTTGTGTAAAGCATATGTTTGATATGATCGACGATCTTGACATTTATCACACCAGAGGCCATCACGGTCGTGTCAGAAAGTGGCGACATTTTGTCACCGAACATAGCCCCCACAACAATGGCCCCGGCCGTGTATGCAGGCGGAATGCCTAATCCCGCCGAAACAGCCATAAATGCTACCCCCAACGTTCCGATCGTACCCCAAGACGTGCCCGCCATAACTGACATTATGGAACAAACAATAGCCGTTACAATAAGGAAAAATGAAGGCTTTAATATAAGTAAACCGTAATAAATCATAACAGGAATGGTTCCGGATATCATCCAGGCTCCGATTAACATCCCGACTGACAATAAAATTAAAATCGGGATAAACATGGATCGAAGGCTATCCAAAAGATCCTTCTCTATATCTTCCCACTTGACTCCCCATATTAGTGACAGCGCAATCACTACCGCCCCGGCCGCCATCAATACAATGGGAGTCGGAGCCTTGGTTAAAATAATTCCGAAAAGAACAATGAAAAACGAAATCATTAATAGAACGGCGGCTTTTAATCCTGACAACGACTTCTCCATACATCACCCTCCATAAGTTTGTAAAGACTAAATCACACCAAACCCTACATAGTGTTGACTTAAATCGAATTTGCCTTCTTTTGTTAGTTATATTCACAGTTTTAACTTACTATTGCAATTAATGAGATTATAAAACAATGGTGTCTAGAAATCAATGAATTTTTAAAAGTGTCAAACTATTATACGTCCTCTCCTTGTAATGGCCGGATTTATGCGTGATGGTCATAACAAAATGATTCATAAAGGCTCAATTTGGGGGATGTATGTCGTTCAGGATCAAGCTGGAAAAGGCATTGGCCGAAAGCTGCTTGAGCACGTTTTGGAGCATGCACGGGATTTATCAGGACTGGAACAGGTGAATCTTTGCGTTGTCACAACGAATGTACTGGCCCGGAATTTATATCTCAGCATGGGATTTAAGCCACATGGCTCTAAAAGTGGATGGCATGTATTATGATGAAGAGTATATGGTTTAATTCTTAAACGATAATTAATGGCTAGTTTTGTTCTCATAGGGAAAACTGCCTTATGAGGTGAAAAGGCTTATGAGGACATTGGTAAGGCTTGGGTATGTCGCAATGAGTGTTAATGTGCCAAACAGTTCGCCGTCACAGACCATGACATATACAAGATTTAAACAAATTGATGATAGGGAAGCGGCGATAACAAAGTTAGAGCGAATTGCAGAGTCCAATATCCATAATTGTATCAGGCTATTAAAACATAACGCAGCAAACGATATATCGTTTTTTCGATTAAGCTCCCGCCTCGTCCCCCTAGCCACACACGAGGATCTGGCAGGTTGGCGCTATCTTGAATCAATTTCAGAACCACTCTTGGAACTTGGGGGTATCGCTAAGAAAAAGGGGATGCGTATTGATTTTCACCCCGATCACTTTGTGGTTGTAAATTCACCAAAAAAAGAGGTGCTGTTAAACGCCCTTAAAGTTTTGACATATCATTATCATTTATTAAAAGGGATCGGCATTGAACCAAAACATAGGGCAGTCTTGCATGTCGGCGGCGCTTATCAAAATAAAGCAAAAGCGCTTGAACAATTTGTTTTAAATTGGGCCATTGTCCCACGGTCGATCCAAGACATGATTATGATAGAAAATGATGATAAGTCGTTTGATATGATGGACTGCCTTTACCTTTGCAATAAATTGGGACTGCCATTTGTATTCGATTATCATCACCATTTAGCCAACCATTCAGATCCCGACTGGAAAAGCCATTGGAATAGAGTTGTTGGAACTTGGGAAGTTTCTAAACTGCCAATTAAAATGCATATCTCAAGTCCGAAAAGTGACAAACAATATCGCAGCCATGCTGATTTTGTTGATCCTAGTATGTTTTTAGACTTTTTGAAAGGCATCAACAGCTCAGTACCGCAAATTGATTGCATGATCGAGGCTAAGAAAAAGGATCAAGCCTTATTTCAGCTTATGAAAGATCTAAAATCACTAAATGCGATTGAAGCTGTAGACGGAGCGAGTTTTTATCTAAAAAAAGGGGTCTGACTCCTATTTTATATTTGTTTAGATTGTGTTATTTTTAAATTGGAAGCGTTTTCAATTACTCCGAGGGAGCTGAATATGATGATGGAATATAAGTACCGTCGTAAAGCATATGCACGATTATCCCAACAGAGAGAAGACGTATTAAAAGAATTAAAAGAAGAATATCGCAGCAAAAAGCCAACTCGACTCGACCGTTTTTTTATCCACTTTAAAATAAAGGGGAGAGAATATTAGTGGGAGATAGAAAATACAATGATTTGATTGGCGAAATTTTGGAAGCAGCTGGTGAAAAAGATAATTATAACGGCAAAGGTAAGGGCAAGCCATTGCCCAAAAGCTATATGGAAAAGGATTTGTTGCAAAATTTCATGGAGAAGGCAAAGGATGCGGGCTTTCTGCCCCCATGGCTAAAATTGCAAAAAGAGATATCTTCTTTGATCCATTCTGCAGAAGACGAAGAGAATATTAAAGCAATCAATGAGAAGATTAAAAAATACAACACTCTATGTCCTCCATCGCTTCAAAAAATGCCTATCAACTTTCAAGAATTAGATAAGGCAAAGAACACTTGGTAAGCTTTAAAACAAAAGGAAATCTAAAGTTGGATTTCCCCAATTTAGATTTCCTTTTATCACTGATTATACTCACTTAATGACCACTTGCTGAATCCAGACCGATTCGATTAACAATTTTTGTACTCTCGTCATTAATTCCTATAAGACTCACTTTTTTATTGTAACTTTCATATTTTTGGATGACCTTCGCAATTGCCGTGACACTGGAATGATCCCAGATATGGGAATGTGTGAAATCAATCTCTATTTTTTCAGGGTCTTTTTCATAATCAAATTCTGATATAAAGTGGCTTGTTGTCCCAAAAAACATTTGCCCTGAAATCACATAAATTTTCTTGTTTCCCTCTATTCTTGATGTGGTTTTAATATGGGCCATCTTCCACCCAAATACAATGGCACTTAAAGCGACTCCTAAAACGACTCCAATGGCTAAATTCTTTGTATAGACAACGACTACAACAGTTAATATCATGATAACCGCTTCAGATAACGGATACTTTTTTAAATGGCGAACAGAATGCCAGTCAAAAGTGCCGATAGAAACTGTAATCATCACGCCAACCAAAGCCGCCATTGGCACTTGTTTCACAACATTACCTAATAGAATAATAAGGACTAATAGGAAAACACCTGCCGTAAGTGTGGAGAGCCGTTTTCTTCCCCCAGACTGGACGTTAATAACAGATTGTCCAATCATACCGCAACCCGCCATTCCTCCAAATAACCCGGAGACAATATTTGCAATCCCTTGCCCTCTTGCCTCTCGATTTTTATTGGATGTTGATCCTGTAAATTCATCAACAATTGTTGCTGTAACTAATGACTCGGTTAGACCAACAATTGAAATGGCAAGTGCCGTAGGAAAAACAATTAAGAAGGTATCTAATGATAAAGGAACCGACGGGATGTGAAAAATAGGGAGGGAATCGCTAATATGGCCCATATCTCCTACGGTTTTCAAATCCAAGTGAAGGGTAAAGCTAATAATGGTCATAATAATAATAGCAACTAAAGCGGACGGAACAGTTTTAGTAATAAAAGGAAATAAGTAAATCATCACTAACGTACCTGCCACCATCGCATACATGATCCAATTAGCATTAACAAACTGAGGGAGTTGCGCCATAAAAATGACAATGGCTAATGCATTTACAAAGCCTGTCAAAACAGTTTGGGGAAGGAAAGATAGCAGGCGTCCAATTTTCAAGATCCCAAACAAAAATTGAATCATTCCCGTTAAGATCGTGGCCGCAAATAAATACTCTACGCCATGATCATGGACCAGGGAAACCATAAGGACTGCTGTTGAACCTGTTGCCGCCGAAATCATTGCCGGACGTCCTCCCGCAAAAGCAATGACAATGGCAATACAAACAGAAGCATATAGCCCAACCATAGGGTCAACACCAGCAATAATGGAGAAACCGATTGCTTCTGGGATAAGTGCAAAGGCAACCGTTAATCCTGATAAAAAGTCGGCTCTTACATTTGAAAGCCAGTCGTGTTTAATTGTCATAAAGCTCAAAAAACCATCACCTCTATTTTTCTATTTATATTGACTTTTGACTCTCACAAAAGTCGGGCCGTTATCAACCAAAGTATAGTATCATAGAATTTAAGGTTTGCATAGGCATAATTACAGTGTGTACTTTTTCCAATTAGTAATAGAGTCCAAATCGCATCACCTTTTTTTGATTTATTTGCTGTGATTGTTAGCCAATGGATTGTTGGTATAGATTTAACACTGCGAAATGACAAGCGAGAGATAATCCTATGTTTAACATCATCCCCCTTTATGCTTTATAATTTAAGTGAAATACTTAAATTTGACTTAAGTCAAGGAATGATATTGTCTGGATCATCTGACTCCGGGAAGGGAGAGGGTGAAGGTTATTAAAGTGATTTTACTATTTGTTGTTGCGGGGTTAGCAGAAATAGGCGGTGGTTATCTTATTTGGCTTTGCTTAAGAGAAGGCAAACCATTTTATTTGGGGATAATTGGTGGTGTCGTGTTAGCTTTATATGGGGTTATTGCAACCTTTCAATCATTTCCGTCATTCGGCAGAGTTTATGCCGCGTATGGTGGTGTATTTATCGTTCTGTCCGTATTATGGGGTTGGGTAATTGATAAAGAGATACCTGATATGTATGACTGGATTGGAGCGGGTATTTGTTTGATCGGTGTGTCAGTAATGCTTTGGGCTCCACGTTAATAGGGGTCTGACCCCAAAGGGTCAGACCCCGTATCTCCCAGGGAAACATTCCCTTATTGTTTCAAAGCCTTCTCTATATTCAAATACCCTTTTCCCTGGGTATTAGGCGGTAATCCAAGATCCTCGGCTCCTGACAAAAGCTGCTCTTTGATTTGATCCGGCGATAAGTCGGGGTTGTTTTGAATGATTAATGCTGTAGCTCCTGCACAGATTGGTGTTGCCATTGAGGTGCCTGATAAGGAAAAGTAATCTTTGCCGACACGGCTCGATTTATTGGTTTTATCCAAAAGGGAACCTGGTGAGCGGAGGGAAATGATATTTACGCCAGGCGTTAAGATGTCGGGTTTCACTATGCCGTCAATGGTTGGTCCGCGGCTTGAGAAATCGGCAATAGCATCGTCCGCCCGGTCGGTTGTGTCCTGATCATTTATCGCTCCAACGGTAATAACTTTGGGACTAGTACCCGGGCTGCCGATTGTTTTGGGATCAGGGCCGCTGTTGCCGGCGGCAACACAGACAACAATGCCGTTATCCCATGCCTTTTCAACAATTTTAACCACAGGATCTTCTTCAGCCGACTGGGATGCTTGGCTTCCGAGCGACATGGAAACGATGTCAATGCTGTGCTTTTCCTTATTTTCTATACACCAGTTTACCCCTGCGATGACAGTGGAAAGAGAGCCGGAACCCACTTTACTTAACACCTTGACACCAACTAGGTTAGCTTCTGGCGCGGGGCCTTTATATTTCCCTTTGGATGCGGTGCCGCTTCCTGCCGCGTCCCCAGCACAATGTGTGCCGTGGCCATTGTCATCATAAGGGTCTTTCTTTTTATTCACAAAGTCCTGGAATGCTACAATTCTGCCTTCAAGATCTTTGTGGGGATAAATGCCTGTGTCAACGACCGCAATCGTCACATCCTTACCGGTCAAACCTGTGTCATTCACCGCTTTCGCATGGATTGAGGGGCTTGCTGCATCAAGCAAAACACTCATCTCTCGGTCATAATAGATCTTTTTAATGTGTTTACAGTTTCCAAGAAGCGTTTCAAGCTTTTTAATTGATAGTTTGGCAGCGCAACAAGAGATAGATTGAAATTCATGTACTATTTTGCTTTCAAGCTTCTTAATGTCGGCCAAACCGCAGACAAAGGCATCATCGCTTTTTTCAAATTCGATAATCACTGGGAGTTTTTTCGTCCGCTTTGCTATATTATCGAGCGGCCGATGCAAAAAGCAGGGAACTTGCCGAAAGGGATGATAAAGATGGACAAGTTCCCGCCGCAATTCCCGATCAAGTTTATGCCCCATTTTTCTCGCAAGCTGGATCACTGAAAATCCGAACACTATTAACATCTCCTATCTTTAGTTGATAGGATATTTTATGAATACTAGATATTGCTTGTATCGTTATATGTTGAGAGATTAAAAAAAAGGGGGTCTGACCCCGAGGGGTCAGACCCCTATCATTACGACTTTAGTCCGTTGAGCACGCGATAGCGTGCGAAACAATAAACCACCTGCTATGCAGGTGGGAAACAAATGGTTATACCAAAAAACTCA
>NZ_SLXK01000013.1 GCF_004341035.1 Scopulibacillus darangshiensis | reverse complement strand
CCTAAATTTTTACGATTTTTCTCATCGGTCTGAATGCGTTCTCCTTTGTCAATACTGAAAGCAATGGGAGAACGATCCGTATCCTGTTGCTTATTTATTCGTTGAATCTCTGCCGTAAAAAAGGTAATGGGATCGTCATATTGTTTTTCCAAATCATCTAGGTAGCCAAGGGATTTAATTGTTTTTGATCTGGTTGTTTTGGTGACCTTATCACGGTAACTATGTACGATAGACAAATATATTCGTCCAGTTTTTTTATTTTTCATTTTTCGAAGATACATATGACTTCCCTCGCGATATCAAAGCTTGAGATACCTATAGTATACTATATTAATCCATATAAATCCACATATAATTGACACAAAATTAAAATAAAAATACCCGAAACCAATAATAGTATCAACGGTTTCGGGTTATATGATTATTATAAGTACTGCAAAAGTAGGGGGCAAAGAGGCCTTTATTCATTGCAGAGGGGTAGTAAGTAATGGCTATCCCTTTGGATATAAGTGTAAATTATACTGGATTTAATTAATAGCTAAATAGTGGTATAATAGATATAGAATCATGAGTAAAAACAGGTTTTTAATTCCCCAGAATAATTTTATTAGCAATTATATATTTCAACCTAATTTGCCTACTTGGGTAATAGCAGCATTCAATAGCTTATAACTATCATATAATAATAGATATTTAATCTATAAATAATATTGAAATACTACACAGAAAAGGTGTGATTTTAGGTTCCGTCTGGGCTTTACTGTGACGCTTAAGCGGGAGCGCTTACACCCTTTCTGCAAATCTTAGGGTATAAGGATATGGTAAAAATGAGTAGCAGACAAACAGACGTTATCTTAATTGGTGCCGGAGTCATGAGTGCGACCTTGGGGACACTGCTGAAAGAATTAGTACCGGACTGGGAAATTACGGTTTTTGAAAAACTCGCAGACGGAGGAGAGGAAAGCTCCAACGAATGGAACAATGCAGGAACAGGGCATTCTGCATTGTGTGAGCTTAACTATACTGTCGAAAAACCGGATGGCTCCGTGGATATTAGTAAAGCTATCAATATTAATGAACAGTTTCAGCTTTCAAGGCAGTTCTGGTCTTATCTGGTAAATAGCAATTTATTACGTAATCCGCGTGACTTTATTATGCCATTGCCTCATATGAGTTACGTACATGGGAAACAAAATGTAGAGTTTTTGAAAAAGCGTTTTGAAGCCCTTTCAAACAATCCTCTATTCCAAGGGATGGAATTTTCCGATGACCCGGAAAAACTGATGGAATGGATTCCGCTTATGTTGAAAGACCGAACTTCAAATGAGCCTATAGCGGCAACAAAAATTGATACTGGAACTGATGTCAACTTTGGCGCTTTAACGCGTATGATGTTTGAACACTTAAAGAGTAATAATGTTGATATTAACTACCAACATAGTGTTAATGATATTAAACGTAATAGTGACGGATTATGGGAATTGAAAGTGAAAAATCTCGAAAGCGGTACAGTTGAACACCATACTGCAAAATTCGTCTTTATCGGCGCTGGGGGAGGAAGTTTGCATCTACTGCAGAAATCCGGCATTCCTGAGGGAAAACATATTGGAGGATTCCCGGTAAGCGGGCTATTCATGGTGTGTAACAATCCGGATGTTATAGAACAGCATCATGCAAAAGTATATGGCAAAGCTTCAGTTGGTGCTCCGCCAATGTCTGTTCCGCATCTCGACACAAGATATATCGGCAACAAAAAATCATTGCTATTTGGACCGTTTGCCGGCTTCTCGCCAAAGTTCTTAAAAAATGGTTCAATGTTGGATTTGGTAACGTCCGTAAAACCGGATAATCTCGTCACTATGTTGGCGGCGGGCGCGAAAAACATGCCATTGACAAAATACCTGGTCCAACAACTCATGTTATCGAAAGAACAGCGAATGGAAGAATTGCGTGATTTTATTCCGAATGCCAAAAGCGAAGATTGGGATTTAGTGGTAGCTGGCCAACGTGTGCAAGTTATCAAAGATACCGATTCCGGCGGCAAAGGAACGCTTCAATTTGGTACGGAGGTTGTGACTGGCGCTGATGGCTCGATAGCTGCATTGCTTGGTGCATCTCCAGGTGCTTCTACCGCTGTTCACGTCATGCTTGAGATCATACAAAAATGCTTCCCGCAACATTTAAAAGAGTGGGAGCCGAAAATATTAGAAATGATACCTTCTTATGGCGTATCACTAGTGGAAAACCCAGAGCTTTTCCACGAAATCTATATTTCAACAGCGCGGGCGCTTGGTCTAAGCGAAAACTTGCTGAACCAAGTTAATTCTTTGGATGCAGAAAAAGATGTGGAAACAAAGGTACTAGAAAAGGCTTAATCATTGTTTTTGATCAGTGGACAATCGTTCCCTGATGAAAAGATTGAAAAAGCAATGAATGAAAAAACAGGGATAAAATAAAATTAAAATACAGAACCTTTGATCCATCCTTGGATTGAAGGTTCTTTTCAAAAATTTGTATCCCTTAAATGGCATATGTGATCCTATAAGACAAGAGTGTTATAGTCAAACTTCCATTAATGATAAAAGGCTATTAATAAACCCATTATAATTTTTAGATTTTAATAACAGGTAAACATTTTCAGGTTCTGATAATATTTTGATAAAACTATCATAGATATCTCGAAAAATCCTTCTTTCGTCCTTATTAAGGGCAATAAGCGCTATGATTTGAATCGAATTATTTCCCCATTTAACCGGTTTATCATTAAGTACAATAGAAATAGCTGACTTTAGTGCGTTCATGTGCATCGAATGTGGTACAGCTACATTATTAAACGATGTAGAAGACATTCTTTCCCTTCCAATGATATCGTCAATTCCCCCATTTTCGATAAATCCTAACTGAACCATTTTATCTCCGATGAGCCTTATTATTTCAAATTCATCATATAAGTATATGTTTTGTTGGAACAGGTGTGGATCGAATAGGCTGATTAAATGGTTTTTTAGCTTAATATGACTTCGCTCTTTTTTAATTTTTGTGATACTGTGCTGAATCCTTTGAATGTCTTCTTCCAAAATAAATGGATTTAGCTGAATGATTTCATGGCCAGCCAATTTATGACCCTGCTTATTTCCATTTGTTCCCCAAAAGATTGTTCAAGCTTTTTTAACAACGGGATATGCATATTGTAGTATTCCGGACAGACAACAGTGCAGATAATTTTATTTTCAAGTACTTTTTGGCGCTCTAGGAAGGTACCAATGTGAAAGGCGATATACAATCCGACATGTCGTCTTCAAAAGGCCAAAAAATTCCACCTTTCTCTGCCCGTTTTACAACCTCCCTTATCGTGCTTCTAGAACAGGAACAGCTAGCTGCGATTCCCCTTTGACTAACTCCCTGGGCGTGAAGCCTAAGGATTTCACGATATTTAACCACAAAAAAACCTCCTATATAATGAATTTGCGCGTAATTGCGCAAATTCATTATATAGGAGTAGATGGATCTGTTCATGTCAGAGGTGGGTCTATTTTCTGTCAGAAGTGGGTCTAAAAGATGGCAAGGATGGAGCTATCCTATGTCCTTATTCAATTGTCATTGATACTAAGGGTGATCAATATCGAGCCATAGCCGGGGACTTTATTGTAGGGATTGCCCAAACGCTTGGTGTTAGTGCAATAGTTGTTGACGGTGTGATTCGTGATATTGTTGGGATTAAGAAACTTAATTTCCCTGTTTTTTCTAAGGGTACTGCAGTAGCAGCTAGCGGAAAAGCCGGAATAGGCGAAATTAATGTTCCAATTTCTTGCGGAGGGACGGCTGTTAATCCTGGGGATATTTTAGTCGGTGATTCAGATGGTGTTGTGGTTATACCACAGTCTGAGGAACAAGACATCTTGGAAAAATCATTGGACAAAATGAAAAAAGATGAGATCAGAGAAGAAGAGGTCTCTGGTAACATTGATGCGATTAAGCAATACTTAGATCATATGCTCTCTAAATAATTTCGAGGGAGTTTTTTCGTTTATGAAAAGATTAGTGATTATGACAGTCGGTAAAACCCATAGCGGGAAAACGACATTTGCTAAAGCTTTAGAACAACAATTGCCGTGCTCACTTGTGATTGATCAAGATAACCATGCCGAAATTCATCAACACCCATTACAACGCCTTACTTCCGAAACAAGGGCCTAACACCATCAAGTACGCCCTCACTCAAACAATTGTTGATTATGCAGTTGACCGGACCAATTATCACCTTATTCTTTGCAACTCAAATCGCGGTCGTGGAGGTCGTTTAAATCTGATTCAAGATTTTAAGAATAAAGGATTTACCAGTGTCCTCGTTCATTTTGATATTCCAGATCATGTTCTGGAAGAGCGTGTTGCTAAAAGTCAGCGCAGTACGATTATATTTAGGAGTGCCTCTACCTTTGAGGAAGTGCTTACTCGGCAACAAGCTGAGTCTCATAAAGCGGGCGTGACAGCACCAATAGAAGGCGAAGCAGATCATTTATTTGTCATCAAAGATGCTGATGAAGCTAGGTCCGTTTCTAGCGAAATTGTTAATATTGCCCGAGATTTGCTAGAGTAAACCTTTTGTAGAGGATTATTAATGATATAAAAACTAAGTGGAAGGAATGACATGCTTGGGAAACCCTATACGGACCGTGGATTGGGTAGAAAAAAGTAAAATCATAGATAATTATTAGATCAAGAAGAGACCTTAACTGTTTATCCAATGGATCATGGATTTGAAGCTGAAGTCATGAAGATATGTTCAAATAAAGATAGCTTTGTATTGAAGGTATGGAATAAGAACTCCAAACCTGATATTGGTTTCCAATACCGTTTATTGAAGGTTCTATTTGAACGAGGATTATCAGCCCCTAAACCGTTGGGCTGGGGGATTAATCCGAATGGAGACAAGGTTTTGTTAACAACATTTGACGGAACCCCGGTACTTAAAGTGAACGAGAAGAAAATGACAGAGATTGCGACGATTTTATCAAGAATACATCACATGCACGTTAAAGAGATTGGAAAAATACAACTTCCACGGTACGATTTCGTCGACTACTTTTTTCCCGGTGTAAGAGAAAATCCCGACATATTTCATGCTTTGAATGCTCTTGTCCAAACAACCCAAATAAAGCAGGAACATGTTATCCATGGTGATTTCCATTTACAAAATATTTTGGAGAAAGATGGCGGATACACCGTAATAGATTGGAAGAACGGACAATTAGGGGATCCCAGGTATGATTTCGCATGGTCACTAACCCTGAAAAAAATATACGTCTCAGAGCGGTTGGCAAATGTGTTTCGCTCCGCTTATCTATTGGATCATGCTATTCAGCTGAGAGACCTTGAACTTTTTGAAGCGTTGGCTTGTCTAAGATGGATCTTGCTTAATAGAATCGGTGGTGTACCCAAAGGTCATGTCACAAGAGATAGGGTGAAAGTTATACTATCTAAAAATCCATTTTTAAATGAACCTGAGTTTACTATATGAAATGATGGAGATCGAACATTTACTTTTTCGTTGGTTCGGATATATCCTAACTTTTGCAGTTCATTTGATTAAAAAACAGTCTTGCCCCCCGTATAAATAAAGGGATCTTGGCTGTTGTCGTTTGTCAAAAAGTTGTAGTGTAATTCACCCTTTTTTCGTTGCCACTAAAAAGAATAGTTCCGAATAAAAGCGTGGGAAATGTCTTTCATCCGGGCGATGAAAGACAAAAGTCGCTGAATGGGCAGGGGAAATGTCTTTCATTCAGGCGATGAAAGACAAAAGAGGGTGATTGAGCAAGGGAAATGTCTTTCATCCGGGCGATGAAAGACAAAAGTCGCTGAATGGGCAGGGGAAATGTCTTTCATCCGGGCGATGAAAGACAAAGGTTGGCGAAGGAGCAGGGGAAATGTCTTTCATCCAGGCGATGAAAGACAAAAGTCGGTGAAGAGGCAAGGGAAATGTCTTTCATCCAGGTGATGAAAGACAAAAGAGGGTGATTGAGCAAGGGAAATGTCTTTCATCCAGGTGATGAAAGGACAACATCGTATGAAATAACGGGCGAATTACCTTATAAAATCCTCAAAAGGAATAACCGGTGAATGATTCTTAGAAGGTTTAATAGGGTTCATTTTGTATTTATTCGTAGTAAGTCCATTGATGGATACCTACCATTTTATAATTCTTTTCTAGAATTCTTTTTATCCTTGTTTTAGACCCCACCACTTTGCACCATTCATGGATGATATTTGTAGTGACTTTTTGCTTAGGGAAAAGTAGTTTGAATTCAGCCACGCTTCTCATCACAGCCGCATCAACTGATTCCTCGTGGTCACACTCCATACAAACGCATTTCCTTCCTTCGACAGATAATAGAAACGAGTTGCACTTTGCACAAGTGATTCCTTTTTTCAATTGGTCATAATCATAAGTTGGTAATTGTTTAAAAGGAGAGGTTTTGATATGCAGCGAAATTAATTTGTCAGCCAACAGTTTGTGTTTCCGATTCAACTTTAAGGATGTTGTATTTAGGTTTTTCAAAAAACGGTTAATTTGAGTTGGGAAAATAAAAGGTTTGCCAAGAGGTGCTTGGTATAAAGTGAACTCGGGGTTGATAAAAACAACTGAAGAATGTACAGGGATTTTAAATCCCAAGCTTTGGAGCAGCTGGCGCAGTAAGGCTTCGCTACGACCTAATTGGTTGAGTGGATTTGTAATTTCCGATTTGGACTTGTTGTACAACCTATCTTGTTCGTAAAAATAATCACCATCATAATTTTTCACTTCGAAAAAATGCAGGGCATCTGAAAGAATAATAAGTGTGTCAATTTGAAACAGGGTGTTATTAAATTTAAGCAGCAAATCATTTAAAATAAGGCAGTCACAGTCTAGTTTTTCGGTCATGGAGTCAAATAGCACTTCTCCTTCGTAGCCCTTTTTAAGACTGAAATAGTATCGCTTGTCCTTGTCAGACAAAGTCATTCGCGTGTTTAAGGCCTTTAGGATCAGTAATTCCTCCGATTCAGTTCGCGATTTATAAAACACAGTCCACACCCTTCCCCATTTTGGAATTATAAGTTTATTATATCAAATATACTAATAGGTCAATAAAATTCCTAGTCTATTTAATAAATAAAAGTGGGAAAAATATAAGTAGGATGAATACCCTTATTTTTTGGGGTGTATATTTGGTTCGCAACTGGTCCGTAACTCAGGGAATTGTCAAAATAGCTCAAGATTAGAGCATCTAGTCCCAATATTTCCTGAATTGAATATTGACTTTTCCGTTGATTCGGATATAATATTACAAAATACTCCAAATTCTAGGATTGGGAGAGTAACTGCTGACACAAGTCAAAGCGAGCCGGGATGGTGGGAGCCGGTACTCGAGTTAACAGTGAAACGGACCCATGAGAATGACTTCTGAACGATTCAGTAGGAAGTCACGGCCAAGACCGTTATCTGACCAGAGTGGTTAAACGTATGTTTATCAACAAGAGTGGTACCGCGAACGCTAATAGCCTTCGTCTCTTTTATAGAGACGGGGGCTTTATTTTTTTGGAGGAGGTTTTTTAAAATGATAATCCAGTTGATGATAAACAGCATTGAAAAGTCCGTGAAGAATCTTTTTAATGAATTAGGTCTTCACTACACCGGTGATTTAAAAATTTCTGTCGAACAACCTGCCCATTTGGAGCACGGCGATTATTCAACGAATGTTGCTATGCAGCTTGCTAAAGTCTTGCGCAAGCCGCCAATACAAATCGCGGGCATGCTGAAAAACAAGCTGGAAGATGAGGGTTACATAGATAACTTGGTTAACAAAATCGAAGTCGCCCCTCCCGGATTTATTAATATGACGATTGATTGGAAAGAGTGGGCTCAGAGGGCATTCACTTTGCCTTTGAACAATGGCGAAAAGGTCGTTGTCGAACATACATCGATCAATCCCAACAAATCGGCCCACATTGGTCACTTAAGGAATTCTTGCATTGGGGATGCCCTTGTCCGTCTTTTAAAAAGAACCGGATATAACGTTGAAGTGCACAATTATATTGATGACTTGGGAAACCAGCTTGCTGACACGGTTGTAGGATTGATGAATATTCCCGAAAGATCCGAGCATTCACGCTTTGGTGACTTCTGCTGGGATATCTACTCTAGGGTTAATAAGGAATATCAAGAAAATCCTACATTACTTGAAGAAAGGACCAAAGTTCTTCACTCACTGGAAAAGGGAAATGAGAATTTATCCTGGATTGGGTTACTTGCAGCTGAACGGATTGTACGTGAACATCTCGAAGAAATGAAGGCGTTCGGCATTGACTATGACTTGTTAGTATGGGAGAGCAATATTGTAAGGGAAGGGTTTTGGACATCTGCTTTTGACTTGCTGAGACAAACAACGCTATTTTACCAGGAAACCTCCGGCAAGCTTGCAGGGTGCTGGTTATTAAAACAGTCTTCTTCTGATATTGAGAAGAATGAATCAGAACATAACATGGATAAAGTTTTGGTGCGTTCAAACGGTCTTTTAACTTATACAGCAAAGGATATCGCCTATCACCTGTGGAAATTTGGATTGCTTGAAAAAGATTTCTTGTATAAACGCTTCTCAGAAGACCTGTGGACGACACATGCGAATGGCATCCATTCACCATTCGGCAGGGCGGATATCGTCATAAATGTCATCGACCACAGACAAGAATACCCGCAGGCAATGGTTAAGCAAGCACTTGAAATCTTAGGGTACACAAAACAAGCCGAGCAGCTCCGTCATGTCAGCTACGGCGTGGTTTCTTTAAGTCCGGCGGCTGCAAGGGAACTTGGCATCGATACGACAGACGGCAAGGCATCGTACGCCATGTCTGGCAGACAGGGAATCGGGATTAAAATATCTGATTTACTCGACCGTATGGAAGGTATAATTGAAACAAAGCGTTCGGATAAAAATGGTTTGTCCAGCAGAATTATTGCAGCCGCAGCAATCCGTTATTACCTTCTTCGATACAACTTATTAACAGAGGTCGTTTTTGACATAGAGCAGGCGACTGAGGTAACCGGAAATACAGGGGTATATTTGGTGTATGCTTATGCTCGTGCTGTTAGCATCCTAAATAAAGCTGAAGTTGAATTTAATATGATGCCAGAGGTGCCGGAAGAGATAAAGCAGATGGAAAAGTGCGAATACGCATTGCTCAGACATATCGCAGCTTGGCAAGATACCTTATATACTGCCAGTAACGAACTATCGCTGAACACGATATGCAATTACGCTCATGAGCTCGCGACATTGTTCAACAGTTTCTATGCCGCTTGCCCAATAATGAAGGCGGGCGAAGACAAAAAAGCCTTTAGAATTTGGCTCACCTATAAATTCAAAGAAACCATTGGTGATGCACTAACGGTTCTAGGGCTGCCGACATCAAGCCGTATGTAGGAAAGGGGAAAATGATTTGGAGGGGATGTCAATCATGAAATTAAATAAGGGGCAAAAGTTATTATTTATAGGAGATTCCATTACGGATTGTGAACGAGTAAAGCCTGCTGGAGAAGGGAAATTCGGTGCGCTTGGCAATGGCTATGTTTCATTCGTAGACGGTCTCTTGCAGGCAGTTTATCCGGAACTCGGGATTCGAGTCGTTAATAAAGGGATTAGCGGAAACACGGTTCGAAATTTAAAGGATAGATGGCAAGAGGATGTTCTTGATCAGAAACCGGATTGGTTATCGATTATGATTGGTATTAACGATGTATGGCGGCAGTACGATACGCCATTCATTAAAGATTGGCATGTTGGATTGGATGAATACCAGGAGTCGCTTCGGAAGTTGGTTAATGAGACAAAACCGTTTGTTAATGGCATGGTATTGATGACGCCTTACTACTTGGAGAGTAATGAGCATGATGCGATGCGCCGGACAATGGATCAATACGGTGCTGTTGTAAAACGTATTGCGGAGGAAACGGGCTGTTTATTTATAGATACGCAGGCAGCCTTTAATCAAGTGTTAAAAGAACTTTACCCTGCAACACTGGCGTGGGACCGGGTTCACCCAAGTACTGCCGGACACATGGTTATTGCGAGAGCTTTCCTAAGAGAAATTGGATTTGATTGGGATAAAGTGTAGATGATGACGGAACCCAGGATCAGAAGATTTAACCCAGAAGATGAAAAGGAATGGCTCCGCCTTCGAGTCTTATCATTTTTAGACACTGCCTATTACGATAATGTTTTGAAAGAAAAAGAGAAATATGATCGTCCATCGATTGAATTAGTGGCAGAAATGAACGACCAAATTGTCGGAATGATCGATATAGAATACGAAAGTGAAGAGGGTACGGTTTGCTCAAGGGGAAAAGGGCTCGGCGGGATGATCTGGCATATTGCCGTTCACCCCGACTTTCAAAGCAAAGGAATAGGCAAACATCTCTTATATGAATCAGAAAAAATAGCAAAGGAAATTGGCTTGAATAGATTAGAAGCATGGACACGAGATGATGCCTGGGTAAACGAATGGTATGAAAAAAACGGCTTTGCTAAAGTGGATTCCTATTTGCATATCTTTATGGATGGGGAAGAGGAACTTAAGGGTGTTTTAAAAAGTGAAATTCCCAAATGCCGCCCTATCCAGGCATTTGCACATTATGTGGGGGATGATAGGGAATGGGCAAAGAATAAATTTAAGAGAGTGCATGAGTGTTTTTGTTATGTAAAGGATTTAATCTAGGAGGTCAATATGTAGCATGGCCGCTATTTAACTACTGATTTGACTATTTGGGCGACACCTCTCTTTTACATAACTCAGTCATAAAAGGCATTAATAAGATGTTAAGAACAATAATTGTTATCGATAAAATCAGGCTGTAAATGTACGGTACTTCAAAAAGTGGGAAGGCAATCCAAATTAAAGGGATAATAAGGCCGAACCATGATATCCGCTGAGCGGATTTAGATGAAATGAAGTTTGTGTAACCGCAGTAAGGACATTTCTTCTCCTTTTTAAATGACCTTCGGAATATTTGTTTATAAGACCATTGCCGATTACAATTTTGACATACCGCCATCAAAATCATCCTTTCATTACTATACCCCAGGTTTTTCTGTTGCTAAAATTATAACATTGGATTTAAATACACCAATCATCATGAAAACGACTTTTCTATAATTGTCTTTTCTAGGAATCAGTTCAACATAACCGCATCCGGTGGAGATATTACAATTGCGAATAAAGGGCATTTGAAGAAGTATATAGAACAATTATACAGATTTGTTTGCAGATTATGTATAGGGTGTTGAGGCTGTTGAAAAAAATTATACTAAAGTTTGGTATGGCTTTTTTACGATTTTTAGTGGGGATTGGTGCAATTGTGATAGCTATTAAGGGTTTGACAGATGGCATATGGGCGACTTTATGGATGTCCATAATGGGTACTTATTTATTAATAGGCGGTTTTTAAAGTGAAAAATCATTCCCCAGTAAAAAATCAAATGAAAAAAGGCACTTAAAAGTTGACCGTGCCTTTTCTGAACTATTTATTTTTTGGGGTGATGATCATAGCCCAACATTTTTATTTTTACTCCCATATCTGAGTCATGCTGGATACCGAAAGTAATTGAATCGGTTCCTAAAGGCTTTGTATTTTTGTAGGTTAGAACAGTAAATTTTATTGTAAAAGCAAATTGTTGTTTTTTACCTTTATAGGGATACTCTAAAATATGGCCTTTTTCAGATTGGTCTACTTCGACGACGTCATAATTTTTGTCCCACCAGTTATATTGCATCCGTATTGAGTCATCCTTATAATAATTGGTTACTGCATCATGAATCCTTTGATCGAATAGTGTTAAATAGAGCTGATCGGATGCTTGTTCCATTCCTTTTGAATCGTGTTTATGTTTAGGACGGCTTTCTGCGTGAACAAGCGGCATATTGCTGGCAAAAGTTAATAAAGCAATGATAAATAGACATATCATTTTTTTCAGTGTAAACACCTCCTTAAAGTTAATATTTGTAAGTCATCTATTTTTATTCATGTAGGAGCCGAAGAGGAAAGGAAAAGCCTTTATATTAAATTCAAAACGGAGGTTGTACAGATGTGCGGACGTTTTACATTATTCACGGACTTGGACGTTCTTATTGATCAATTTAATCTTTTTAATTCGGGTGAGATTCAATATCAGCCCCGGTATAACATTGCTCCTTCCCAGCCGATATTATCAGTAATTAATGATGGTAAAAATAATAGAGCCGGCTTTCTCCGTTGGGGGCTCGTCCCGTCTTTTGCAAAAGACAAATCGATTGGCTACAAAATGATTAATGCCAGAGCGGAAACAATCGATGAAAAGCCGACATTCAAAAGGCTGCTGGCAAGGAGACGCTGTCTCATAATTGCCGACAGCTTCTATGAATGGAGAAGGGATGAAGGCAAAAAAACACCAATGCGTATTCATATGTTAAATAATGACCCATTTGCGCTTGCAGGCCTTTGGGACAGATGGGAGTCCCCCGATGGTGAAGAAATCACCTCATGCACCATCATTACGACAAAGCCTAATGATTTGATGAAAGATATCCATGATCGCATGCCAGTGATTCTGTCAAAAGAAGATGAGGGGATGTGGCTTGATCGGTCAGTTAACGACAAACAAGTATTGAAGCAATTACTGGTCCCTTATGATGCGGAAAAGATGGAGGCTTATGAAGTTTCTAATGTAGTCAATTCACCAAGGAATGAAATGAAGGAATGCATTAGGGAGGTGTAAAATAGCGTAATGAGTTGGAGTACCTTGGGATTAGAATTGAAGAATTCATAACCTCCTATGTTATACTTAGGGAAAATAAGTACCAGAAAGGGATGGATTGATATGAAGTGGTATGCCGTTCGTAAAATGTATCCCAATCAATTTGTAAAATTAAAGGCTCTGTCATCAAAGGTAGCTAATGGACAAGAAATGATCGAAGATGTGGCTCTGATCGGAGTGGTTGAGGATAGAAATGCAACAAACGAACTGTTAAAGTCCAAAGGTGATGAATTTGTGTATCATACTACTCACGAAAACATCGTACTTGAAATCCGAAAAGATGTAGGATTAAGGAGATTTTCAGAATGTGGAAATTGATTTTAACGATTTTGGTTACAAGGATATCAATGGATTGCTTGGGTTAGGTTTATTGATGAGAGCAGGCTATAAGATTGATTTGTTAAACTTAAAATTAGAATGAATTTTAGTTTTCTTGTTAAATGCTATAATTTTTTACCTTTGCACCTCAAAAACCACCTTACTGTTTTTAGCCATACCTTCTCCCTCAATCATTATCTGACGATTCAAATTCGCTTACCTTTCTCCATACTTTTCCCTCTTTATAGCTGCGCCAATTAATCAATGACAACACGGTTAAGCGGGACTTGCCGTATATTTTCACGGAAACGGCCCGCTGATTCACCGACGGATTTGCGGAAAGCCTTGCTGAAATAATTAGGATGTTCATAGCCAACTTGCTTTGCTATGTCCTTAATAGAAAGATCCGTATGAGACAATAACTCGATCGCTTTTTCCATTCTGATTTTCACTAAATGCTGTTTGGGAGTAGCCCCCGTGTATTTCCGAAATTGCTGGATGAAATAATACCTTGATAGATTGACATGTTCGGAAATATCCTCTAAAGTAATGGGCTCTGAAAAATAGGATTGCATGAACAATTGGGCATTAACAATTGGTTCAGGGAGAAGGACTTGCCTGTTTTCAAGATTTTTAGCATAACGATAACTTTCCATAATAAATTCGTAGGCCCTGGCAGATGCGACATATCCGTCTTGAATAAGCCCTTCTGCGGCTTCATGATTCATTTTTCGCAACAACTGAATCATAGCAGCATCAGGAGGTATTTTTGCGATGTGTCCTATTTCCTGAATCAGATAATCCCAGCAAGCCTCTGCCTTTTCGCCAACTAGAGTCAGAAACATAAACTCCCATGTTTCGCTTGTCTCAGGGAAAAAGTAGCGGTGGTCACCTGGGACTTTGACGATAAAAGCATCTCCCGCTTTTAAAGAATGGGCTTTCCCGCCGTATTCAATTCTCCCTTCGCCATTCAATGTGTATTGGAAAATGTAAGCACCAGATTCTTCCCTTGTCCGTCCATTCCAATCATAATCGGTTGAAGTCCTGATCTCCCATCCGACATTCCAAATATTCGCGAATTCTCCGATGGCATCCTTATAAAAACGAAAGCCATAATAGCCATAAGGTTTGTCGTTACCATTAGACAGCAATTTACTACCCTCCTAACGCACAATCTTACCATTGAATCGCTTTCAAACCTTTTCTATGATGATTATAACAACATTTTGAATGATTTGAATAGAGTCATTTGAAAAGCAATAATCTTTCGTTTAGGAGGTTTGTTATGGCAAAGATTACGTTTATCGGTGCTGGGAGTACGGTGTTCGCAAAAAACGTATTAGGTGATTGCATGCTTGTGCCTTCACTTGCTGGGTTTGAGTTTGCGTTGTATGATATTGATCCCATGCGCTTGGAGGATTCGGAAAATATGTTGAAGCAGCTAAAGGAGAATTTGCAAAGCGATATCAATATTAAAGCCTATTCTGATCGGAGGGAGGCGCTAAAAGATGCCAAATATGTGATCAATGCGATCCAAGTAGGAGGTTACAAGCCGAGCACGGTGATCGACTTTGAGATTCCCAAAAAATACGGACTGCGCCAAACGATCGCTGATACTGTCGGGATCGGCGGCATTTTCAGGACTCTCAGGACAATTCCGGTGATGTTTAATTTTGCAAAGGAAATGGAGAAGGTGTGCCCGGATGCCTGGCTGTTAAACTACACAAATCCAATGGCGTCGCTTACAGGAGCGATTCTCCGTCATACCAATGTAAAGGCTGTCGGCTTATGCCACAGTGTCCAAGTCTGTTCGAAAGGGCTCCTTAAGTCGCTTGATCTCCCTTCGGACGGAATCGAAGAAAAAATCGCAGGCATTAATCATATGGCTTGGTTACTCGAGATCAAAAGACATGGGAAGGACCTTTACCCGGAAATTAAGAGAAGGGCCAGAGAAAAACAGAAGACAAAGCATAATGATATGGTCCGTTTTGAGTTAATGGATAAATTCGGGTATTATGTGACGGAATCCTCTGAACATAATGCCGAATATCACCCCTATTTTATTAAACAGCGCTATCCGGAATTGATCGGCCGTTTCAACATCCCATTAGATGAATACCTTCGCCGCTGCGAACAACAAATCAAGGGTTGGGAAAAGATGAGACATGAGCTTGTTCAAAACGCTGAATTGACACACGAAAGATCGCAGGAGTATGGCTCGAGGATTATTGAAGCGATGGAGACCAATAGCCCTTTTAAATTCGGTGGAAACGTATTGAACACTGGCCGTTTGATCAGTAATTTGCCGAAAAAAGCTTGTGTCGAAGTGCCTTGCGTCGCTGACCGAAGCGGTGTCACGCCATGCTACGTTGGCGATCTTCCCGAACAGCTGGCAGCTTTGAACCGTACTAACATCAATACGCAACTGCTAACGATTGAGGCGACAGTGACACAAAATAAGGACTATATCTATCAGGCAGCGCTGCTTGATCCGCATACGTCGTCAGAACTATCCATAGATGACACTATTAATTTGTGTGATGACCTATTGGAAGCCCATGGAGACTGGCTCCCAGCGTTTTCAAAACCTTTGGCAGCAAAATAAAAATTAACAGGCTTTACCGGCAGCGGTCCTGGGGTGGCCTGTTGGTAAAGCCTAAATCTCCTTATATCTTCAGAAACTGCTCTATTAAGAATCCATACACTTTTTAATATCTAGGATGGTTTGCAGATGCATTCCCTCGTGAAAAAGTGTATAAATGAGGACTTGTTCAATCGTTTGCAGATCCCACATTTCTGTTGGCTCAAACGTTTCATCTAACCTTTCGCCATATGTATATCTGATTTTGGCGGGCTGTTCCTTAAGTAACATTCTCAATTCCTCAAGCGAAGGTGTTTCGGCTGTAAAGTTGTCAGGGGAACTGCCCCATCCAAACCATTCGTCGAATTCCGTAGGGACATCAGCCTCTTCTCTAGTAACATTCTTTATCCACATATATTGCTCAACGAAGACATGACCAGCATTCCACCGGATATTATTTTTGAAGCCTTTAGGAATAATCTCCGCTTCTTCCTCGGTGATATTTCCCAATACCTTCAAAAGATAGCCTCTATAGTTTTCTAATTGATTAAAAAAAACGTCATGACGCCGATTCACTTGCAACCCTCCCATAATTTATATAAATTATTATTCTACAAGCGGGACTATATTCCTTTAAAATGGCAGCAGCACTTTCTCGGTATATAAATTAGCTTTTCATCTCTCCCGATTGATTTATTCCTTGAACTAAGTAATGCTTGAAAGTGAAAAAATGATAATGATCATCAAAGTTGTTTCATTAATCCAGAAAGGAAGGAATTCGATGACGAAAGAATTTCCTGTAATTGAAACAAGAAGATTAATATTAAGAGAAGTAACTGTAGATGATGCCAATGATATGTTTGCATATTTATCCGATAAAGCCGTTGTTAAGCCGATGGGATTGGATCCTTTCCAAACGGTAAAAGACGTATGGGATGAAATTGGCTGGTATAAATCAATATTCGAAGAAGGCACAGGAATGAGATGGGGAATCACACCAAAAGATTCTGGTAAGGTTATAGGAAGCTGCGGTTTTCTTAATATGCGTACCAAACATTACCGTGCCGAAGTTGGCTATGAACTAAGCAGAGATCACTGGGGAAAAGGGATAGCCAATGAAGCTTTGAAAGCCGTTATCAGGTATGGTTATCAACATTTTCTGTTAGAAAGAATTGAGGCTCTAATTGAACCTATGAATCTCCCGTCACAAAAACTAGTGGAAAAACTGGGTTTTAGAAGAGAAGGTTTGCTCAGGCATTATGAATTTACTTGCGGTAAATTTGACGATTTATATATGTATTCCATCATAAAAGAAGATGTCGATTTTTAAAGGTCATAATGCAGTGCGCGGGTTAGTCAAAAAAAGAAATCTAGGATATCTTATAGAATTGGTTTAAAGGTGTCTTTAAAATTGAAGCCGTTTCATTAATGGCTTTCTGAGTAAAAAATAGGAAAAGCCGATTCGGGATAATAAAGGGAGGGACTGAAATTGAATACAAAAGAACATATTATTAAGGCAGCTAGGGAATTTGTGTATGCGGAACTCGGCGGGGATAGCAGCGGCCATGACTGGTGGCATGTTCATAGAGTGACGGAAATGGCAAAAACCATAGCAAGGAAAGAGAATGTAAATGTTTTTGTTTGTGAGCTTGCAGCATTATTGCATGATGTAGCCGATGAAAAACTGAATCAAGATGAAGAAACTGGTGTTAATAAGGTTAAAACATGGATGGATGATCATGAAGTTGATGAGGTGTCCGCTGCGCATATTTTAGAAATTATAACAACTATGTCATTTAAGGGTGGGACACAGAAAAAGGAAATGAGCACATTAGAGGGTAAAATTGTACAAGATGCAGACCGATTAGATGCCATAGGTGCTATCGGGATTTCCAGGGTCATGTGCTATGCAGGTTTTAAGGGACGTCCGATTCATGACCCCGATATGAAGCCAAGAGAAAACTTGACATTGGAAGAATATCGTTCGGGTAAAGATACCGCCATTATGCATTTTTATGAAAAGTTACTAAAACTTAAAAGTACGATGAACACTCATACAGCTAAAGAACTGGCAGTCGGAAGACATCAATTTCTCGAAACCTATTTAGAACAATTTTATGCTGAATGGGATGCAAAGAAATAGATTAAAAGGTATTAATAGAAGATTGGGGTCGAGATAAATGTCAACGCCAAAGATTGAATATTATCCTGCATGTTTTTAAGACCAAGCCTTTTTTAAGAGCTTTACACCATGCTGGATGTCATCGCAAGAAAGATTACTAAAACCAAGTTTAATAATCGGTTTATCAGAATGATTTTTAACGACATAGAGTAAAGTTGGATACACTTTAACACCATACAAAGAAGCGCGCTGGATTAGCCATTCTTCTGAACGGTCAAGGTGTACTTTGATTAATACGTATAAACCAGACTGTTCCCCAATAATGGCTATATTTTGCTCGAATTCTTTTTTTAATACTGATACCAAGTGCTGCATTTTCCGTTTATAGACAAGACGCATGCGTTTAACATGGCGAGTCCATTCTCCGCTTTCCATAAATTTAGCCATTGAGAGTTGGCTAAGAAGTGAAGTGGTGCTCTCGAAATGAAGGAATTGATGTTTATAACGATTTAAAAGCGGCTGTGGCAACACCATATAACTTAATCGAATTCCTGGAAGAAAGGACTTTGAAAAATTCCCCAGATAAATGACTCTTGCTGAATCAATGGAAGCTAGAGCCGGAAATGGTTGTTGTGTATAGCGAAATTCACTATCATAATCGTCTTCAATAATATATCCATGTATCTTGTCAGCCCAATGAATAAGCGTTTGCCGTTGTTGAATGGACATGCTTACCCCGATTGGACTGTGATGGGAAGGCGTTACATAGATTAATCGTGATGCCATTTGTTCTAATTGTAAAAAGTCAGCACCTGTTTCATAAACTGGTAACGTTTCAAGCGTGAACCGATGAAATTGAAAAGCTTCCCTAGCGCCATCATAACCAGGGTCTTCTACTATAATACTTTGGAAATCATCCCTCAGTATCTTCCCAAGATGGATCAACATTTGTTGGGTGCTGCTGCCGATAATGATGGCATCAGCATCCGTTTGCACCCCGCGGGATTGGAGCAAGTATGTGGCAATTTGATCACGCAGACACATTTCACCAAAGGGTTCCCCGTATAGAAAGCTCTCCTGTAGCGTTAAAACTTGATTGGCAATTCTCCTCCAGATTTTTAAAGGAAAATGGGTTTGATCTACGGCGCCTGCTCGGAAATCAATGAGGGCAGGCGTCTCCGACTCCGTTTGCTTTTTATTATGAGTGATTAACGGTTCTCGAAACAATTGAGGCTCTAATTTATTTGCAAAATAACCTTTTCGCCCTTCTCCGTGAATATAGCCCTCAGCTACAAGTTGAACATAAGCCATTAATGTTGTATTGCGACTTACTTGAAGGGAGTCCGCAAGTTGACGAATAGAGGGTAATTGCTCATTAGCCAGTATGTTGCCTTGTTCAATAAATAATTTGAATTGCTCGTAGATTTGTTTGTATTTGGGGGAGTCATCCTTAAAAGTAAAAATGGTATTATTCATTACATATCACCTCTGACATGTGTACTTTTTTAATATTGTACCTTTTTAAATGTCAGTTTGTATAATATTATATCTCCTAACGGATATTCATTTTTAATGTTGCAAGCCTGTTGTATTTAAAAAGTTGAAAGGAGACTTTTTATGTATATCCCTAAGCAATTTAATATAAAAGAATTGGCAGCAGCCTACGATGTCATACAGGAGAATAGTTTTTCAACATTGTTTTCGCTGCATGAAGGAATGCCATTCGCGACACATTTACCTCTGCTTTTGAATAAAGAGAAAGACTGTTTGTATGGCCATTTTGCCCGTCCGAACCCTCAGTGGAAGGATATTAGGAATCAAACAGTCTTAGCTGTTTTTCACGGTCCTCATTGTTATATCTCTCCCTCATGGTATGAGACGAATAAAGCAGTGCCAACATGGAATTATGTGACTGTTCATGTCTACGGGGAACTCGAACTTATAGAAGATGAACATGAGTTAATGGACTCCTTGAATGACATGGTATTGAAGTATGAAGCTCCTGATAGTTCTTACCGATTACAAGATGTCGATGCTAAGTTTCTCGCCGGCATGAGCAAAGGTGTTCAAGGATTCAAAATAAAAATCAATAAGATTGAAGGGAAAGCAAAGTTAAGTCAAAACCATTCATCACAACGGCAAGAGCTGGTTATTAATCAGTTAGAACAGATTTCATATACGGATGAGCAACAGATTTCCTCGTTAATGAAGGCAAATTTAAAAAAATAATGTGTAAATGAAAATGGCCATCAAAAATGAAAAGGAGGGATTTTATGCAAAAGTTTATCATTGAAGACGATTTTTGGTCGTTATTCCCTAAAGCAAAGATAGGCGTCGTTTGATTATTTATGGTTAACCAAAATTTTGAAAAGGATTTTGCCCTAGGAGATCGAACTTTTGTAATAGAAAGCCACTTTGAGGGGATGGATAGGTTGGTAGTTAAATATGATACGGAAGTAAATATTCGAAAGGGTCAATTAAAGGATGCAAAACAAATATTAGAGATCCAGCAAAATGTTATCGCTGAACACGATTATTTGATAACTGTTCTGGATGAATTCAATAAGACAATTGAGCAACAAATTGATTGGATGCATAGCATTTTAGAAAATGATAGAGAAACAATAATTGTAGCTGAAATAAGCGAAAAAACTGTTGGCTGGATTGTATGCCAATCGCCAGGCCGGAAAAGGCTGTCTCACATCGGCTCGCTTGGGATGATGATAGACAAAAATTATAGAGATTCAGGGATTGGCAAGAAACTTATTAATGAGGTAATAAATTGGGCTGTAAATAACCCAATGATTGAGAAATTAAGTCTAGGCGTTTTATCCACAAATCATAGAGCAATAGCTTTATACACAAGGATGGGTTTTGTAGAGGAAGGACGTAAAATGAGAGAAATTAAGATGGATGAAAATGAATATGTTGATGACATTCTTATGTATAAATTGGTTTGATCGCAACTAAATGGTGAAATAGGGCAACGAGCCTTTAACGGGTATGGAAGTTAATAAGAAAGGCAGGGCTTTTTTACGTGTTCTATATCAATGTAGAAGGAGCCGTTTTTAAAGAGGATAAATGGTTGATCATTGGACGTAGTATGATGGAAGGACATGCTGGAGGGCTGCTATCACTTGTTGGTGGTACGGTGGAAAATGAGGGTAATGCCAGGGGTATTTTGGAAGGAACTCTAAGAAGAGAACTTTACGAAGAGGTAGGAATAACAATAAAAGATGATATAAAATATGTTAGAAATACGTCCTTTATATTGGATGATGGAAGCGAAGTTGTAGATATTGTTTTTCTTTGTGAATTGGATAAGGGTGAACCTTTTGCAAAAAGCCCTGATGAAGTTGATGGTGTCTACTGGATGGCAACCCACGAAATACTCAACCATTCAAAGGCTCCCATTTGGTTAAAAGAAAGTATACAAGAGGCGGAAGCACTTATTAAAAATAAATGAGCCTGAAGAAGTGTGTATTAAAAACCTAAGAAATAAGCCATTCCTTATGACCCACAACATTTATGATTTCCGAATCAAATAAGAAAGCGGGTAAAGATGCCAATATGAACGTCGATGCGATTTTTCATGAATTCCCTGTATTAGAGTCAGAGGATCTTATACTAAAAAAAATTGAAGAAAATCACTTTGAAGGGTTATTTGCTATTTATGATAATGAACGGATTTTCGACCACTGCGGAATCAAACCTAAGCATAATAAGGCTACAGTGAAAAAAATGATTGGACATTTTGAGCGTGATTATAATAAAAAGACACGGGTAAAATGGGGGATCTTCACCAAACATGAGAGTGATAAACTCGCGGGTATAATAGAAGCCTTTGAATTTAACCAAAAGGTAAATATGGTGACAGTTGGCTACTATTTGGCGGAATCCCATTGGGGAAGGGGAATTGCAACGGAAGCGGTAAAGCTATTATTACCATTTTTATTTAAGAAAGTAGACATCAATAGAATTCAGGCGGACGTCATGCCGCAAAATAAGAATTCAAAGAGAGTGCTGCTGAAAAATAATTTTACTAAGGAAGGAACATTAAGACAAGCTGCATTATGGTCAGGGAAAGGAATAGTGGATTTAGAAAAATACAGTATTCTAAAGGAAGAGTATGCTAAATAGTAGAACAAAGTTATTTGGTTCGAATTATTTAAAGGTTACCCTTGTAACAAGGAAACAAGGAAATGTGTATCTTTATTTAAAGGAGGGCATACTATGACTTTAACAATGGATAATGTTTTATCAGAAACGAGGCTGAGACAGATGAGATCTGAACCTATTAATGCTAAACAAATTAGCGTCTCTGAAAAAAGGCAAATCACTATTCCAAAACGCTTCTTTGATCAATTAGGAATCGGTGAAGAATTAATTTGCGAATTACGTGGCAATGAAATTGTGTTGCGTAAGGTACCTAAGGAAAGTGACTTTTCAGAAAATGTTTTAAAAGATCTTGTTAAAGAAGGTTATGAAGGAGAACAACTGCTTTCAGAATTCCGAAAACGGAAAGCACAAATACGTCCAACCGTTGAACACTTAATTCGTGAAGCTGACCAAGCTGCTGGGCAATTTACAGGAACGGATGACAAAGAAACGAAAGTCCTTTTCGGCGATGTTATGGAGTGATGGTTGATGTTACCTGTCCTGTATTTAAATCCAGCCAAGCAATATTTTAAAAAGCTAAAGGAAAAACCATTAAAGAAAGAATTCTTTGAAGCCATTGAAGATATCCGGCAACATCCCTATATTGGTGAACTAAAGACAGGGGATCTGGCCGGCATTTATTGTTATGACGTAAGGTATCAAGGTACAAATTATGAATTAGCCTATCGAATTTCGGAAAATGACAACGGGGAACTTGTTGTTAGAATTATGGCCGGGACTCGTGAAACTTTTTATCAAGAATTAAAGCGATTTTTGAGATCGTAATTCAGAATAAACTGCTGTCTTTATATAAAGAGGAAGTACCTTGACTAAAATCACATAATTGTGCCGCGCTCGACCTATTCATCTAGAAGCTTCATGTTTCCTTTTACATTCTTAGACACAGCACATAGCGCATCGATTGCATTGGCTTTATGATGAGCGAGCTGGGTAACAATATCACTGAAAAGCAAATCCATCTCTTGCAAAATATTTAACGCTACCTGATTATACAGGTAAACATTGTGGTAATCTGATTTTTGGAATACGGCATTATCAAAGTATGGTTTGAAGTTTGTTAATAATGTCGGATAATCTGTTATAAGGCTTCCTACAGCTTTTCTAATACTTTCAACATTAGCGGCAATCTCATCGAGAGGATCCAAGGCATTATTGACAAGGCTTTTAATTTTGTCGTCAAAGCCGGTAAACTTGCTTATCAGCGAGCCTACTAAATTTCCGTGAAAAGCGACTTTGGTTGCACCTTTAATTGTAGCAGACAGGAGTTCCAGTCCGTTTTCGATAGTAAAAAGCAGGATTTCCAATCGATTTAATAATGGCAGTAAGTCCATTTATTAAGATTGTCAATGACCATTAAGGGTATACTTATAGCGGAAAGTAAGGGGGCATTTAGATGTTTTTGACTGACATAATGAAAAAGTTAGATGAGAAAAAGGATCGCATCATTGAGATACGGCGCCATCTTCATGCGCATCCAGAGCTCTCTTTTCATGAGGAACAAACGGCTGCTTACATCGCAGACTTTTATAAAGAGGTACCTGTTGACTCTGTTGAAAGGAATTTTGGCGGCGGCAACGGGGTTGTTGTAACGATTAAAGGGGCTAAGCCAGGCAAAACCATTGCGATCCGCGCGGATTTTGACGCCTTGCCAATAACAGAAGAGACCGGACTGCCATTTGCTTCGGAAAGCAAAGGAGTCATGCATGCCTGTGGACACGATGGCCATACGGCCTACATGTTGATTTTGGCGCAATCCATGGCCGAGTTAAAAGATCAGTTAGCTGGAATTATCAAAGTCATTCATCAACCAGCTGAAGAAACACCTCCAGGTGGGGCTATTGGGATGATTAAAGCGGGTGTATTAGATGGGGTGGATGCGATTTTTGGCATTCATGTGATGTCCCCTATGGAAACAGGTAAAATCTATTACAGAAGCGGCAACACGCAAACGGGCAGATCTTATTTTAAACTGCATATTCAAGGTAAAGGCGGGCACGGCTCATCACCTCACATGGCAAATGACGCCATCGTTGCGGCCAGCTCCTTTGTCATGAATTGCCAAACCATTGTGAGCCGCCGAATTAACCCTTTTGACACAGCTTCAATCACAATCGGTTCATTTGATGGAAAAGGATCTTTTAATGTTATCAAGGATGCCGTAACGCTTGAAGGTGATGTAAGGACGATGTCAAAAGAGTCACGCCAAAAGGTAGAAGAGCAAGTACGGCAATTTGCCGAAGGATTAGAAGTATCATACGGCGTTAAAGTGACTCTTGATTATACCAATGACTATCCCGTTCTTTACAATGATCCAGAGGTAACAGAGCAGGTGCACCAAGCTTTGGAAAAAGCCTCTATTCCAGAGGTGGATGCTGTGTTAGAGACTGAGCCGCAACCCCCTTCCGAAGACTTTGCATATTACCTTAAGCAAGTACCCGGGTGTTTCTTCTATGTCGGTGCTATGCCAGAGTCAAGAGAATGGTATCCGCACCATCACCCTAAGTTCGATATAAACGAAAAAAGTCTCATTATATGTGCAAAAGCCATGGCAGCTGTCGTCGCAGCTTATTGCACTTCTTAGAAAGAGTACTAATACCCGCGCCATAAAATTGGGGTGTCTGGCACTTTTTGTTTAGAAAAATAGACCCGAGTGAAAAAACCTTACTTGAGATATGATTAAGTAGCGTTAGTTATTTCATTCCTTGATATGGCATTCATGGGGAATTCCTCTGGTAAAAGGTGAGATGAAGGACAAAAGTCGGCAAATAAGTGAGGGAAATGTCCTTCATAGGGGAAGTGAACGCCAAAAAGTCATGCTTGTCCAACATTAAACCTCGTCTTTTTGAGTGATAAAGGTATAAAGCCAATACGTCACACCTATGGTGAAAACGTATATGGGAAAGGAATAATAGAGATTATATCCGTTTTTGTAATGAAAAACACCCAAAAGCGTGGCCAGCGTTTCAAATCCGGTCGAGAATACGGACCATATTAGAATATATGTAACAAGGAGTATTCCATGTAATTGAAATCGATCTTGGATATAAATGAGAAGATAAGCAAACGGTCCATACATAAAATAAGTCATAAAATCCATAAATGAATACTTAGAGTCATCGTTAATATCAAACAAATCAAATAGATGGGATCCTATTGTGTCGTCATAAACTACACCGTTTGTAATTCCAACCAAGTATAAAATAGCGGAAATTTCAAAAGGAAACCTTCTGGGTAATAAGAAAATAAGCAGGTTTAAGATAATGATAACAATGATAATGAACCATTCATTTTCATTGAATGTATTGTCATAATAAACGATCCCCATTTTGCTCATTTCTCCTTCTTGACAACGCCATCTTTCTAAATAATAAGACTGATACACAGCCCAAACTAAAAAGAATGATATAATACATCAGAGAATATAGGCTATTCCATTGTTTCCATGTGAATAATTCTAAACTTTTACAAATTGCCTCCATGGCATACAAGGCTCCTATTGTTGCCAGGAAAACAATGATTTTATAATAAATGGATATTGAACGAAAAAAATAATGAATGCCAAATAAAATAAAAAAGGGAACTAATATATTTCTGTATAATAAAAAAGATACATATTTGGACAGGCTTGTTGTTAAGTTTATTTTATTCAGATTATCCTCTGCTAAGGTGAAGAAGTTGATGTTGAGATTCATCATCAATATGCAAATGAATACATTTATTTTCCTATCGAGTTTTTCACGTAATGTAACGAAATAAGCAACGAAAAAGATCGTAAAGCTTATGAAGATGGAAACTTCCATGTTCTTCACCTTTTCTAATTTAAGTATCACCACTATTTTAGCCTTACAGCAATGAACTATACTTAACACCGCAATAAAGGAGACCAAGAAAACATGAATCTTTTTAATTTTGAAGAGTATGTTGATGAGGTGATTTTGGAACGGGGATGGGTATATTTGCATTTGGCGCAAAAAGATTTGCAGGATATCACTGCTTATATTGCCGAAACTTTAAAGGCGCCAAAGGCTGCAATGGATCTGATTGATGCTCTGGATAATTCAATAAAATGGCTTCAAGAATATCCATATTCTTGTAAGTTATATAGGGCAATTGAATCAATTGAGACAGAATATAGAATCATGACTATAAAAAACTACCTCGTGTTCTATGTGGTAACCGAACATGAGGTAGAAATACATAGAATCATATATGCAAAGATGGATGGATCTTGCTGAAATTATTAAATAAAAAAGGCTATCTATGCATGCTCTTAGAATAACACGGATGGCTATTTCTTCTTTTTCATAGACGCGCCAATTCCAATCCCCATCGCCATGCCAACTCCCATCCCTAAGGCAAGGTCATCGATTAGTAAACCGAAAACTGCCCCAAACACAACCCCTACAGCCATTCCACTCGTCATTTTATTAGTTTTATTACCATCACACACAAACAACTTCTTCATCAAAGCCGCCTCCTTCCTTCACTCATTTACTTAAAATCCATTTATCCTTTAAGAAAAGAATTCTAGATAGAAGCAGGGCAATAATGACACACAATCCAGTTGTGCCAAAGGTGATCAACATGTGGGGTATATCCACAATGCCGTACAGCATTTCCTTTATCAGGGCATATAGGTTAACAACAGGAGTCATAAAGTAGGTGATTGATAACTCGTTAACTCCTACACTGCTAAGAAATAAAACTGGCAGGACGGGCAGGATCATAATAGGTGAACTATAACTCTGAGTTTCCTTCACAGACTTGGCAATGATGCTGATGACCATCAGCACAGCTCCTATAAGCAGTGCGAAAAGGGTAATCATGATGATGGACGCCCCTATAATGACGGGTATTTGATCATTATTATTAAAGGCTAGCTTCAAGAATTCTGTCAGAAACATAATCTCGACAACTGTGACAGCAACGGCAATGAAGCCAGAGATCACGCCCATTGTTGAAATAGCTAACCACTTGGCAGTCAGTATTTTCCCTCTGCTTACCGGAGACATCAATAAGGCTTCCATCGTTTGGCGTTCCTTTTCACCGGCAAACATGTCAGAAGCTGCAGGCAAACCGCCAATCGCGATAGATAATGCGATCATCATTGGCAAGAAAATGGACAGCGCTGTGATCGATGCTGCATTCCCTTTATTACTCGAGAGCTCTTCCTTATTAATTTGAATTGGATTGAGCACATCCTTATCGATGTCCTTAGAAGAAAGCTTTTGAGCGACGATCTCTTCCTTATATCTCTCCAAATCACTTGTTAGTTGGGTCATAGCGGCCGACGCATCCTGACTTAGAGAGTCACCGTAAATGGTGGCAGTAAGCTTCTTATTACCATGGTCTAATCCGTTCAGCGAGCCATCGAATATTAGGGCTGCCTTCGCATGTCCTTGATTGACAGCTTCTTTTGGATCAGGAAAAACTGTAAAGTGCAATTGGTCACTGAAAATCTTTGATTCTTGTTTATCTAAAGCCGCCGGGACGGCAATGGTGTAGCTTTCATGCGTATTTGGGACAAGCAAACTTTCATAGAAAAATACGAGACCAGACAACATCAAAATCGGCAAAAAGGCAGTCAAAAGCAACGTTCTGCGATCTCTTAGCGCATCCGTCATTTCTTTTTTATACATTTTCCAGATCATAGGCTGACACCTCTTGCTAGCTTTGACATAAAAATAAAATTAAGATCTTTTGAGTTCTCCTCATCATATAATTGTTCAAGATCCCCTTGATATACAACCTGGCCTTTATGGATCATCATCACCGAATCACAGAGCATTTGGATCTCTTCCATAATATGACTGGAAAAAATGATCGTTTTCCCTTGTCTCTTCAGCTGGTGAATGAATTGGCGGAAGACATTCGATGATGTGATATCAAGCCCTGTCGTTGGTTCATCAAGTAAAATAATATCAGGATCATGAATCACCGTCCGGGCAATCGCTACCTTTTGCCTCATTCCTTTAGAATACCCGCCAATTTTCCGATTAAGGTAATCTTTCATCCCGAATTTGACCGCCAGATCATCGATTGCTACCTTCGTCTCATGCCTGCTCATGCCGTAAAGCATAGCAAAGTACTCAAGGTTTTCCTTTCCCGTCAAACGATCATATAATCCTGTTTCGCCGCCAAACAGCACACCTATTTTTCGTTTGATTTGCTTCGCTTCCTTAATCGTTGAATAGCCGGCAACATGAACGTCCCCTTCGGTTGGCTGCAAAAGCGTTGCGATGATCCTAAGCAAAGTTGTTTTACCTGCGCCATTCTCACCCAACAAGCCGGCAACTTCGCCTTCACTGACCATAAAATCGACGTGGTTCAAAGCAGTGACGGAACGCTTTTTATCACGAAACTTTTTTGTGACATTCCTCACTTCAATCATGATTTCACCTCTTTAGTTATCATCATCTTCATTATAGAAAGAAACACGGTGAAGCGCTTTACTTATGTCGTGAAAAAGCCTTTTATTGTCGTGATTAATCCAAAAGATATTCTAAAAGGTGTTACAATAAGATAAGAATTCCCCGAGGTGAAGCTCTATGATCAAGGTTGGCATTCTGGATGATCGTCCCATTGATTTAGAAAAAATGGTCAGTATTGCAAAGCAAAGAGAGGATACCACTATCCTATTTGCCGTTCAATCTGCTGAAGAAGCCTACGACTGCATAAAAAAAGAGGATATCGATCTGTTGATTGCTGATATTGAAATGCCTGGTCTTTCCGGCTACGAACTCGCAGATATCATCCATACCAATGCGATGGAAATTGGCATAATTTTTGTAACAGCCAACAGCGGTTATGCGGTCCATGCTTTTGAGTTGAACGTTCACGACTACATCATGAAGCCTTACCCAAAAGAACGTTTGCTGACTTCAATCGATCGCTACACGGCAAAACGCCAATCATCCGAAATGAAAGGCCGGCTCTTTATTAAGCAGAAATCGGAAATCCATGTGATTCAAAAGCAGGACATCATCTTTATTGAACGCACAGGAAGGTCGACGACAATTCATACGAAATCGGAAACGATTACTGCTTATCAGCCTTTAAACGATCTTGAGGGGGAACTAAGGGAACGGGATTTTATCCGCTCTCACCGCTCTTTTATCATTAACATTCATTTTGTAAAGAACTTTTCACTTTATGCAAAAAACAGTTATACAGTCAGTTTTGAAGGCACAAACAAGAAAGCTATCATAACGAAGGATAAGCTTGAGTATATTCAAGATTATTATTTTTAAGTGGTGGTCATATTGAATCTAAGGAATTGGATACACCTTATTATTTTATCCATATGCTTCGCTGTTCATCTCTTCTTTTTTATCAATCTATTCATCCATTTGCCTTGGCCGATTCTGCTAGTGTGTATAGTGATGACTGGCGCGGCTTTATGCTGTTATAAATTCCTGAAGATTTGTAATACAACATTACATCGTTTATTGACCATCACACAGATGCTCCTTCCAGTTGCCTATATTTGCAATCATGGCTGGCTCCAGGTCATTTTGCTCATAATCATATCGATAATAATTGAAATGATGCGGTCTTTAAATTGTAAGGGAATGGCGGTTCATTCCAGAGAAATTAAGCATCTAGAAAAGGCCCTGGAATCCGCCAACCTAACCTTTCTCGATCTGCGCCTTGAACGGCATGATTATATGAAGCATATTACGAGTCTGCAATTCCTCTTGGAAAAAGGGGCATACAAAGACAGCATCGCATATATGAAAAGGCTCATCGGTTCTTACGAGGATACACATGAAGCCATTAAAGGGGAAGAAAGCGCCGTCGGGGCTATTCTCTATCAATCAAAGAAACTGGCAAAATTAAAAAAAGTGCAAGTCACTTATAATCTAGATGCGGCATTGTCATCCTTACCGCTCTCACTCAAAGAGAAAACGGCATTTCTCGAGAACATTTTGGGTAACGCAATTGACGCAGCTGCCAGCTTTCAGAAGGAAAAGGGAGAGAAAGCCTCAGTCACCGTTGAATGCGTGCAGAAACAGGGGTTTTTTGTTCTTATTTGTAAAAACGATACATTGCCGATTCCAAATAGCGTACTAGATCATTTATTTCAAAAGCAAGGCCTGACAACCAAAAACGGCACTCATGAAGGATTAGGGACAACAATCATCCGTCGAATTGTAGACCAGCATATCGGTTATTTAGAGTTCAAATATAAAAAGGAAACATTCACATTGAAAATAAAACTGCCGGCAATTGTGGGTTCAGAAGAGGGTTAAAAAAGATCATAAAAGAAGGGGAATTCTGGTTCAGACATGTGGCAAAAGGCATAATTATTACTGTTTCCAACATTTTTCGGCAAAAAAATTTTCCCATAATGATAGCGTTACCAAAAAGCAGTGGTATAATTAATATGTAAATTATAATAGGGAGAAATTGCTATGTTGAAAGATCTTTTTATTGGACTATCTCAGAACCAACTTCTTAATAAGGCAGCACAAAAGTATGGGCTGAAATTAGGTGCCCAAACTGTCGTAGCAGGAACAAACATTGAAGAAACGATAAAAAGTATTCGAGAGCTTAACGCTCACGGCATCGCGTGTACGATTGATAATTTGGGAGAATTCGTCTATAAGAAGGAAGAAGCGACTGAGGCGAAGGAAAAAATTATTGAAGTCATTGAAGCGATTCATGACAATCATGTAGATGCGCATATCTCTTTAAAACCAACGCAATTAGGACTCGACATTGATTATGATTTTTGCTTCAACAACTTAGAAGAAATCGTGGAAAGGGCAAATCGATATGATATCTTTATCAATATCGATATGGAAGATCATAATCATTTGCAACCTTCTTTTGATATTCTTGATGACCTGTCCAAGCGTTATGACAATGTTGGAACGGTGATTCAGGCTTATTTCTTTAATTCAGAAGAAAACATTAAGAAATATAAAGATTTTCGTCTGCGAATCGTAAAAGGTGCATACAAGGAACCGGCGGAGGTTGCTTACCAAACGAAGAAAGATATCGATGCTAACTTTATTAAACTCATCGAATGGCATCTATTAAATGGCAAATTTGCGTCAATCGCAACACACGATCATCACATTATCAACCATGTGAAGAGGTTCGTAAAAGAGAGCAACATTCCGAATGATAAGTTCGAGTTCCAAATGCTTTACGGGTTTAGAAAAGACTTGCAATTGCAATTAGCAAGTGAAGGCTATAATTTCTGCACATACGTGCCGTTCGGGAAAGACTGGTACGGTTACTTCATGCGCCGTCTTGCCGAAAGACCGCAAAACCTTAATCTTGTTGTCAAGCAGGCTTTTAACAAGAAGACTAATACAATGATTGGTTTGGCGGCCGGAGCCTTTTTGTTAGGCAGAATGACCAAAAGGAAAAACAAGGGCAATAAGTAAAATTGCAAAATAGATAAAAGCACCCGCATATAAATGCAGGTGCTTATTTAATGCAGCAAGGTTATATTTCTTCACGGTTTGGGAATACACCGCCTAGGTCTATGGTAAATTCCTCAAATATATGAACTGGTATATGCTGCTCTCTATTATATACATTATGGAGTTGTAATAAGCGTTTCTTCAAAAGGTATACTTCAGCAATCTGATTGGCAGGGTCAATAATCCAATATTCTTTCACACCCGACTGCTGGTAAGCAAGTCTCTTGTCCATACGATCAATTTTTGCCGATGATGGAGATATAATTTCAACAACCAAATCGGGCGCACCCAAAATTTTGCTTCTCCGAATTTTGTTAGGATCACAAACAACAATTAAGTCGGGTATAACCCAGTTTCTAACGTTTTCATCAATCCATTTTTCATGTGAATCCTCAAAAAGATAAATGTCAATCGGAGCAGCAAATACTTTACACGTTTTACCCCTTAAATAGGTCCCAATGTCGATTGATAATTGCATGGATATGTCCTGATGTTCGGGAAGTGGCGAAGGAGCCATGCTTATAACCTTACCATCCAAGACTTCACACCGTTCATCTTCCCATGTGGCATATTCTTTGTACGTCATTATTTTTTTGTTGTCATCTGCTACGCCCATATTCTCACTTCCCTCCTAATGCATTTATTTAATCCTTATTATCTAAATTATACAACATTCACTATATATAATCTTTAACAACAATAGGGCATAATGAATTATAGAATGAGGTGGTCTTATTATGGATCTGAGAATCGAAATAACCTACAAAACACCAAAAGGAATTGAAACAACATTAAGTTCAGAGGAGATGGAAGAGGGAAAGGCCCTTATGATTGCAGAGGATCTGGAAAGAACCGGGCGGACGAAGAATTTAACGTTTATTGATAGTGATGCCCATACTTGGACTATTAAGGAATTAAAGAAATATATGAAGGGCATCCAGACTGAACCGCATCATATCACCGTATATTTTGATGGCGGGTTTGACCGGGAAACGAGAAAGTCGGGATTAGGGATTGCGATTTATTATGAACAGAACGGTAAATCATATCGGCTGCGAAAAAATGCTTTAGTCGACGAGCTTGGCACAAATAACGAAGCGGAATACGCCGCTCTTCATCTCGCTTTGAAAGAATTAGAACTCCTGGGGGTTCGGCATTTGCCTGCTAAATTCGTTGGTGATTCCCAGGTTGTCATCAATCAGTTAAGCGGCGAATGGCCATGTTATGAACAGGAATTAAATAAATGGGCCGATCGGATTGAAAATAAGCTAGAGCAGTTAGACGTTAAACCGGATTATGAATTCGTTTCAAGAAAAGGCAATAAGGAAGCGGATCATTTGGCAACCCAAGCTTTAAAAGAAATTGAAGTGGAGGGTACGGTGGAGATAAGTTAAATGGGTTAATTAAAAATAAGGAGTGTTTAAAATAGGTTTAATATCCAATGCTTAGCCAATAAGACGGTGTATGTGGATAAAATTCAATATCATCGAAAATTAATTTATTTCATTGGTTGTTTTCTGTTTGTATATCTTTTTAACTTCGGATTGATTACCGCAAGTATTTGGCTATATATAAACCCGATTTTTTCATACCTGCTAGGGAAAATGAGGTTTAAGTCTAAAACTATACTTTTCGTTTCTCCTTTAGGATAGGGATGGCGAATTTCACTGCGATGAAGGAATAAAATAATTAAGCTCTGCGAGAACACCTGTTTTTGGGCATACTATCCCCTTGGTGCCTAAAATAAATTTAAAAACTCTTTCCTAAAAGATTGTTGTCTATTTGTTTTCCGCAGTTTAGGTATGACATTGGCAGGTGATTTCCGCTCCTGGCACTCGCTTTCCGCGGGCGGTCCGTGAGCCTCCTCGTCGCTATCGCTCCTGCGGGGTCTCACTTGGACGCGCTTTTCCCGCAGGAGTCTCGTGCCATACGCTCCAATCACTCTAACCTTAACGTTTGGATTCGCTGAAGGACATCCCAAAAGAATGCTTGATAGACGAAACTCGAAGATAATTTGAAGTACAGGGATCGCCCTGATTTCACTAGTTTACTGGCAACTTTAATGATCTTTGTTCGTATTGTTTGGATTTGCATATTCTTTTGCCCTTCTGGAAAACAAAGTGTGCGTAACCAGTTTGTTAAGTTGTATGCCAGTAGGCTTAACATCATCCTTACCTCATTGACTTGGAAGGAGTGGCTACACATTTTATCAAGGTTAAAACCATTTTTGGCTTCCTTGATGAAATTTTCCATTGTCCCTCTCTTTTGGTAAGAGCGAACGATAACTTTTGGAGAAAAAGCATCAATCAAGTTTGTCACAAAAAAAGAATGGGTGAAAAACAATTCGCCAGCTGGGCGAACCGATTGGACAATCACCTTTCGTGGTTTAGTCCATGACTTGGCTTGATATTCAATCTCTTCATAATAAATTTCCGCCTTTGATACATCGGACGGCATCGAGATTGGAAGTATAGACATTACCCGGACCCCAGCTGAGCCTTTAGAAAATCACCAGTCATGCCATCAAAGGCAACGAGTGGGTGAAAACCAACTGTGCAATAATGGCTGTTGTAAGTGGCATCTTCTTGTTCACCGTATGCATCGGCATGAGTGGAGTCCAAATCAAAGATGAGTGTTTTGGCGCCCTATATTGATGGACTCTATCTAATAGTTCTGGGTTGGATTGATTCAAAGGTAAGTGAAGATAGCCAAGACGCACTGCATTTCAACATCAATAAGTTCTAAAATATGGATACATCTTTCCAGTGCCTTAATTCGCTATTTTTGGCTTCACATCTCCATCAAGCTAAATCGTATATGGAAATAGAAATAGGCAAAACTTCACAATTTTATGTCATATTATGTTATAATTTAAAAAACTATTCTGTTAAATGAAGAAGGTGGGGGAAATTTCGGATTATATTGCTCATATCCGACAATCAGACGGGAAAATTCAATCAGTTCATGAGCACTTAATCGGTGTAAAAGGATTAGCAGCTCGGTTCGGAAGTAAGATTGAAGTAGAACATATCGCGGGTTTGGCAGGTTTACTCCACGACTTAGGAAAATATAGTGAGGGATTTAGGAGTTACATATTAGAAGCGGTAGGAAATCCAGATCATCCCCCCAAAAAAGGGAGTGTGGATCATTCTACTGCTGGTGGAAAGTTGTTATATGATGAGTTTCATTTAAACAATCATTCTGTTCCTGAAAGAATGATTGCCGAGATGGTGGGGAATGTGATCATCTCACACCATATGGGATTACAAGACTTTTTAACATCTGACATGGAATCGGATTATTTAAAAAGAGTAAGGGAAAAGAGAATTGAAGATTTCTTAGAAGTAAAAAAAGCATTTTATCAAACCTCTGTTAGTAAAGAAGATCTTAAGGATTATATAAGCAAAAGTGAAAATGAATTTGTTGCATTTTTGAAGCAAAATATTACTGGTAGCCGAATGGACAAATTACAGCTGACCTTAATGTTTTTAACAAAATATATTTTTAGTTGTTTGATCGATGCTGATCGCACGGATACAAGATGTTTTGAAGAAGGTACTTTCCCTTGTGTAACGACGGAAAGCAGAAAATTGTTTGAAGGCTATTATAAAAAATTAACAGAGTATTTGAATAAAATAAATGAAGATGGACATTCAAAGACAGCCATTAATATACTCCGTGAGAAGATGTCCAAAGAATGTGATGACTTTGCTCAGTATCCTTCAGGCATATATACGTTATCCATACCGACAGGAGGGGGTAAAACACTAGCAAGTTTACGTTACGCCTTAAAACATGCTATCAAACACAAGAAAGACCGCATCATTTATGTCGTACCGTATACCACAATAATTGAGCAAAATGCTGAAGATGTAAAACGTATTCTGAATGATCACGAGAACATTATTGAGCACCATTCTAACGTTATTGAACATGATGATTATGATAATAACCGATATGGTAGGGATAAGGCTTTAAAGCTTGCAAAGGACAATTGGGATGCGCCTATCATTTTTACGACAATGGTCCAATTTTTAAACACTTTTTATTCCAGCGGTACTAGAAATGTAAGAAGGTTACATAATTTAAGTCACGCTGTTATCGTCTTTGATGAAGTCCAATCGGTACCAATAAAATGTATTTCATTGTTTAATGAAGCATTGAACTTCTTAAAAAATGTTTGTCATTCAAGTATTCTATTGTGCACGGCGACACAACCGGCTTTGGATTTTGTTGAAAAAAGCATTGATTCAATTGATGGGGAAATCATACAAGATTTAGATCAAGTAGTGGATGCCTTTAAAAGAGTAGAAATCATTGATAAAACATCGAATCATGGTTGGAACACAGAAGACTTATCGCGTTTTGTTTTTGAACAGGTCAATGATTTATCAAATGTATTAGTTATTTTAAATACAAAAACGGTTGTGCGAAAGTTATTCAATCAACTAAAAGAAAATAATCCTGACCTTCTTATCTATCATCTTAGTACCTCAATGTGTGCTGCTCATCGTAAAGACATCTTAAGTGATGTGAGAGAGGCATTAGACAAGGGAGAAAGAGTTGTTTGCCTGAGTACCCAATTGATCGAAGCAGGCGTTGACGTCAGCTTTAATTGCGTTGTTCGATCGTTAGCGGGATTAGATTCGATTGCCCAAGCGGCAGGCAGGTGCAATCGGCACGGAGAACACGCCATTCGAAATGTGTATATCATTAATCATAATGAAGAGAATCTGGATTACCTTAAGACAATCAAAATAGGGGCAGGCATAACACATAAAATTCTATTAGATCGAAAAAGCGGCCATGGAATAAATGATATCCTCTCTCCAAAAGCTTTGGAATTATATTTTCAAAATTACTACCATGAATTGAAATCTGAATTGGATTACCATGTTCCAGCTTTAAAGAATACCCTTTATGAACTGCTTAACAGCAATGAAATATATAAGTGTGGTTATAAACATAAAACCGGTAAACCGTTCCCCTTATTATTACACACAAGTATAAAAACAGCGGCCAAGTATTTCAATGTGATTGATAACAACACAACATCCCTTTTGGTCCCTTATAAAGAGGGGGCAGATATCATTGCCGAATTCAATGAAGACCTTTCAATTCAGGATTTTTCTGTCCTTCTAAAGCAATCCCAGCAGTATACGGTTAACATCTATGAGCGTGAACTAAATGAATTAAGCAAAAACAACAATATTGTTTATTTACGAGATGGCAAGATTCTAGTATTAAGGGAAAATGCCTATGATCTGGACTTTGGTGTAAATATCGAAGGGGATGGAAAAATGGAGACACATTTTATTTGAGTTTTATGAAAAAATAACTACGAGAAAAGGGTGAAAGTGTGCGGAATCAAATCGAATTTGAAGTGTTTGGTAAATATGCCTTGTTTACAGATCCAATCACAAAAATGGGCGGAGAGAAGCTTTCTTATCAGGTTCCTACCTATCAAGCACTAAAGGGTATTGTTGAATCAATCTATTGGAAACCGACGATTATTTGGGTGATTGATGAAGTACGTATCATGAATCCCATTCGTATGGAGGCTAAGGGGATACGCCCTATTGAATACAAAGGCGGAAATACTTTAGCTAACTATACTTATCTAAAGGATGTGAAATACCAGATCCGTGCCCATTTTATTTTTAATTCACATAGACCGGATTTAGCCTTTGATCGAAATGAACATAAACATCACAACATTGCCAAAAGATGTGTGAAGGCTGGTGGACGCAGGGATATTTATTTGGGAACAAGAGAATGTCAAGGATATGTAGAACCTTGTGAATTTGGCAAGGGTGTGGGGTTCTACGATAACTATGGCGGCAATATCCACATGGGAACAATGGTCCATGGCATTAATTACCCTGATGAAACCGGAAGAGACAAAATGGAAACGCGTTTGTGGCAGCCTGTAATGGAAGATGGTTATATACGGTTTATCCATCCTGAAAAATGTGAACGTGTTCGTCCCCTTACCGATTTTACACCCAAGGGATTTACAAAGGAAACCATTGAATCTGCTGACCAATTGCATCATCAAATATTTGAAGAGAGGAGGAGTTGAATGGGGTGGCTACGAGATCTATTTGAAACGTATGAGAATAATACTAGCAAAATTGGAGTGATTGAAAAAGGAAGGGGTGATCAGGAGTTTACACTGTTGCCTGTTTCCCATACAACTCAAAATGCACAGATCGAGGTCGTTGTTGATAAAGAAGGAAATTTCTATTCAGCGAAAGTGGTGGATAAACAGGATGCAACGACGATTATCCCATGTACAGAGGCTTCTATTAGTAGAGGGAATTCCGCTGTACCACGCCCTCTACATGATAATTTGTTTTATGTTGCAGGGGATTTTGTTGAATTTGGAGGTGATCCAAAAAGCTCGTCCTTACATATTGCATATATGGAACAATTGGGGAAATGGTGTCATTCAAAACATTCCCATCCAAGAATTGAAGCAATTTATAAATATTTGTTAAAAAGCACGATGACTAAGGATCTTGTGAAATCAAAAGTCCTTTTATTGGATGAAAGAAATCAATTAATTAATAAATGGACTAAAAGAGAAAAAGATCTTTACGGTGAAAAACCCCTTATTTTTAAGGTTTTAAGTGGAACTCAAGATAAAGTTTTTATCAGATTTGACGTTCATACCATCAAAAAAGTCCATACTAAGATTTGGAAAGATGAGTCGATTTATAACTCTTTCATTGCCTTCTATAAGGAAAATTTGCGAGAAAATGATATTTGTTACGTAACTAGTAAAGACAATCCGAAAACTAATAAACATACAAGTAATATTAGGTATCAAGGGGATAAGACTAAATTAATTTCTGCAAACGATAAGAGTGGCTACACATACAGGGGACGGTTCAGGGATTCAAATTCAGTGGCAAATATTAGTTATGACGTTTCCCAAAAAGCCCACAATGCCTTGAAATGGTTAATCCTTAAGCAGGGAAAAGTAATTGATGGGCGTGTGTTTTTAGTATGGGGGAATACGGAGCCTACTGTTCCTTCTCCAGAGGATGATTTACTCAGTTTTATACAAGAAGAAATTGGGTTGCATGACACAAATGAGATTGGACAGAATGGCGACGCAACACATGAAGTATTTGCTGAAGCATTCAATAAGGCTATAGCTGGTTATAAAACAGATTTAAGTTATAAATCAAAGGTAATGATATTAATTCTTGACGCTGCTACACCCGGACGTTTATCAGTTATGTACTATCGAAACATTGATAAAGAGGAATACCTAAACAGAATTAAATCTTGGCATGATACATGCAACTGGCTTCACGAATACAAGAAAGATGAAAATAAAAAGGTTCTTCGTTTTTATGGAGCTCCCGCAACAAAAGACATTGCGATGGCAGCATATGGCACCCATGCCAGTGACAAGATTGTAAAAGGCTTAATGGAACGCATGCTTCCTTGCGTTGTTGATGGACAAAGAATCCCCTTAGACATTGTTCGGAGTGCTGTCCATCGGGCTTCTAATCCTGTGTCAATGGAAGATTGGGAATGGAGGAAAACGTTAAGCATTACTTGCGCCTTGCTAAAAAAACATTACGAAATGGAGGAATATGCTGTGCCGCTAGATGTAAACAACCGAAACAGAGATTATTTATTTGGCCGACTTTTGGCCCTTGCTGATGTATTGGAAAAGAGAGCGCTAGCTGCAGATGAGAAACGAGCGACGAATGCCATTCGTTATATGAATGCTTTTTCCAAGCATCCTGCTCGAACCTGGCAGATCATCCAGACTAACCTGCAACCATATCAAGCAAAATTAGGGGATAAAGTTCTTTATTACAATCGAATCATTGATGAAGTAGCTTCACAAATGGATATTGAAGATTTTAATAACAGACCGCTCAGCGGTGTATACTTATTAGGTTTTTACAGTCAACGACATGATCTATATAGAAGTAAAAAAGGAAAGGAAAATGAAACATTACAAACTAATTAAAAGGAGTGATGATGAATGTCATTAGAAAATAAAATTGACTTTGCTGTTGTGTTTTCTGTCAAGAACGCAAACCCGAATGGAGATCCATTAAACGGAAACCGCCCAAGACAAAATTATGATGGTTACGGTGAAGTGTCAGATGTTGGCCTAAAACGTAAAATTCGAAACCGCTTACAAGATGCCGGAGAATCTATTTTTGTTCAGTCTGATGAAAGGAAGAATGATAGTTTTAAGAGCCTAAAGGAACGTGCTGACGCAAAAGAAGAATTAAAGAAGGCTGACAAAGGTAAAAATAGTGAGCTATTTATGGATATAGCTTGTCAAACTTGGACAGATGTAAGAAGCTTTGGACAAGTCTTTGCCTTTAAAGGTGATACTTTGTCGGTGGGTATTCGCGGGCCTGTCTCCATTCATCCGGCTGTAAGCCTTCACCCTATTGATATTTCAAGTGTGCAAATAACGAAAAGTGTTAACTCAACGACATCGGATAAAAAGGGTTCCGATACCATGGGGATGAAGCATAGAGTTGATTTTGGAGTCTACGTATTTTATGGAAGCATTAACACACAACTTGCTGAGAAGACGGGATTTACAAATGAAGATGCCGAGAAAATAAAGCAGGCTCTTATTACTTTATTTGAAAACGATGCCTCTTCTGCACGACCTGATGGTAGTATGGGAGTCCATAAAGTCATCTGGTGGGAGCACAATTCAAAATTAGGCCAATATTCTTCTGCAAAAGTCCATCGTGCTTTAAAGTTGGATTTGCAAACAACTGAACTGAAATCCATTGAAGACCTTGACGTAAGATTAGAAGAATTACAGGGTCTTCCTGCAAAAGTCTATGACGGACAATAATGAAGATGATTACTTAATGCTGTCAGGCATTCAACATTTTCAATTTTGCAAGCGTCAGTGGGCATTAATTCACATTGAACAACAGTGGGAAGAGAATGTCAGAACAGTAGAAGGACAGCACCTGCATAGGAAAGCAGATCAACCTTTTATTAAAGAAAAGCGTAAAAACAAAGTGATTGTGCGGGCACTGCCAATTAGATCAAGGGAGCTGGGGGCAACAGGTGTATGCGATGTTGTTGAATTCATCCAGGATAATAGGGGTGTACCTTTAAATCATTCACCCGAAAACTATATTCCCGTTCCTGTAGAATACAAAAGAGGAAAGCCAAAAAAGGATTATTCTGATGTTCTACAATTAACTGCGCAGGCAATGTGTCTGGAAGAAATGCTGCTTTGTGAGGTATCAACTGGGTTTATTTATTACAATGAAATTAAGCATCGGGTTGAGATCCCTATTACTGACGAGAACAAAACAAGAGTAAAGCAAATTTTTCGGGAAATGCATCATTATTTTAATAATAATCATACGCCAAAGGTAAAAACAGGCCCCTTCTGTAAAAATTGCTCGCTACAGAATATTTGTTTGCCAGAACTTATGAATAAGCAGACGGTTAATAGCTATATCGAAAGGAAAATTAAAGAATGAAAAAGTTATTAAACAGCTTATTTATTACTAGTCCAGATGTTTATTTAACGTTAAACGGCGAAAATATTGTGGTAAAAAAAGAAGAAGAGCGCATCGGAAGAGTTCCATTGCACAATTTGGAAGCAATTTATACATTTGGCTATAGCGGTGCAAGCCCCTCTTTAATGGGGGCTTGCGCTGAAAAAAATATCTCATTAGTTTTTTTAACTAAAAATGGCCGTTTTTTGGCAAGAGTAATAGGAGAGAGCAGAGGGAATGTTGTTTTAAGAAAAGTGCAGTACCGTATTTCTGATAATGAAGAACTTAGTACGGCAATAGCTAAGAATTTCATCATTGGAAAAGTCTATAATAATAAATGGATCCTAGAACGTATGACCAGAGACTATTCATTAAGAATAGATGTAGCTATGTTTAAGGACGTTTCTAAAAGTCTTTCTGAGACAATATTAAAGGTTAGAAATGTGACTGATTTAGGTTTATTAAGAGGATATGAAGGGCAGGCGGCTATTCTTTATAATAAAGTTTTTGATCAGATGATCCTGCAGCAAAAGGAAGATTTCTTTTTTAAAGAAAGAAATCGAAGGCCCCCTTTAGACAATGTGAATGCTATGTTATCTTTTGCTTATACGCTTTTGGCGAATGATGTAGCAGCAGCATTGGAGGGGATCGGCTTAGATGCTTATGTTGGCTTTTTGCATAGGGATAGACCAGGTAGAGTTTCTTTGGCTTTGGACTTAATGGAAGAGCTAAGGGGTGTATATGCAGATCGGTTTGTGCTATCACTAATAAATAAGAAGGTTGTAAACAAGAGTGATTTTGTAACCAAGGAAAACGGGGCCGTTATTATGAGTGAAGAAGCCCGCAAGAAATTTTTAAAAGCATGGCAAGAGAAAAAACAGGAAAAGATTACTCACCCTTTTTTGGGTGAAAAAATCCCGTGGGGGCTTGTTCCTCATGTTCAATCCATGTTATTAGCGAGATTTCTTCGAGGTGATCTAGATGAGTATCCACCATTCTTATGGAAGTAAGGGATTACGATGTTAGTTGTTATTACCTACGATGTCAGTACAATAGATGCAGCGGGCCGGAAAAGGTTAAGGAAGGTTTCGAAATTATGCCAAGACTATGGCATCAGAGTGCAAAATTCTGTTTTCGAATGTGTGGTGGATTCAACGAAACTGAGACAGTTAAAGTACAAATTAGTTGAAACCATTAATGAAGAGCAAGATAGTTTGAGAATCTATCGATTAGGTGATAATTATCAAACAAAAGTTGAACACATAGGAGTAAAGGATACATTCGATTTAGAAGGAACATTATTTATCTAGTGCGAATGTAAAGTGCACATGAAATACTAGGGAGATTCGCACCCAAAAAACGTTGTTTTAATACCAACTTACAACATAAATTATATAGTATATGTAAAATTGTGGATAAAATTTGCGATAAATTTATCCAAATAGCGGGTTTTTACTAAAAATCCGCTGTCGCACTCCCTGTGAGTGCGTGGATTGAAATGTTCAGTGGCAGCGGCGTCCATACCAGTAGACTTGTCGCACTCCCTGTGAGTGCGTGGATTGAAATAATGCGCTCAATACGGATGTAAGGAGATCTTATGTCGCACTCCCTGTGAGTGCGTGGATTGAAATAACTAACGAGGAATATTAAAGACCCATGTTGAACGTCGCACTCCCTGTGAGTGCGTGGATTGAAATCTCCTTTGAATTTTATGTCCCTGCCGATCACCCGGGTCGCACTCCCTGTGAGTGCGTGGATTGAAATTTTATTATACCATGATAATCCGCAAGATGCCTAAGTCGCACTCCCTGTGAGTGCGTGGATTGAAATATTTCTAAAGATGATTGTTGATCGGGAGTATCAGTCGCACTCCCTGTGAGTGCGTGGATTGAAATGGTTGAATCGACGGCTATTGTTGACGAAATTGCCGTCGCACTCCCTGTGAGTGCGTGGATTGAAATGTAAAATGACCTTCGTCTTGAATAACGGTTTTCGTCGCACTCCCTGTGAGTGCGTGGATTGAAATTCTAAGCCGTCTAATCTCTTTCTTTGTCTCATGAGTCGCACTCCCTGTGAGTGCGTGGATTGAAATTGAAATATTGTTGCATAATGAGGGGATCAAAGGGCGTCGCACTCCCTGTGAGTGCGTGGATTGAAATACACTACGGCGCGAAAAAGGAAAAGCGTATCGAGTCGCACTCCCTGTGAGTGCGTGGATTGAAATATTTTAACCTCTCCCTTTTTTAACCGTTATCGGTGTCGCACTCCCTGTGAGTGCGTGGATTGAAATTTTGCAACATCCTCTTGCGTTTTTATAGGTCCTCGTCGCACTCCCTGTGAGTGCGTGGATTGAAATTTATCATTCTTGTTTGTGGTTAAGGCTTGGTTAAGGTCGCACTCCCTGTGAGTGCGTGGATTGAAATTGTTATTGGTGTTGGTGAAGCTGGTCCAGAGGGTCGCGTCGCACTCCCTGTGAGTGCGTGGATTGAAATCCAGTAGCAATCATCTTCCGTCCAGTCCTTGACCGTCGCACTCCCTGTGAGTGCGTGGATTGAAATGGTCCATTATCAGCATCAATGTCTGATGGGATATTGTCGCACTCCCTGTGAGTGCGTGGATTGAAATACGTGGGCATATCGTATTTGAAAATCTGTTTTGTCACACTCTTTATGAGTGCGTGGATTGAAATTAATATAAATTTTTTCTTTGTCAAGTAGCCATATGTCGCCCTCCTCGAGAATTCGTTATCCCATCAGTTGGGTTGAGGGGACTTCACTCTTTAGTGCTAACATGGATTGTAAATGTCTTAGAATCAAAGTTTAACCCAATGTAAACGTCCTTTATCCGAAAAATGACGGCCTTTTAGTGTAATGCCTTCAACCCATATTCACTTTGTCGTTTAGTGCCGGTTATTTTTGGTCACCTTTTTGTAATTAATTTGATTTCCATCAACTTATTTCATGTTATGATAGTAAAAAGGCAATATAATTTTTTTGAATAATAGAATTCATTTAAGCATGGGAGGGGTGATCAATTTGTTGGAATCTAAAATGATTGAATCCTTAAAAAACGATATGCTAGAAGGGATTAACAACATAAGCCTCGATAATATGGAAGTTAAGAGAAAACTGATTGAGAAACAGCTTGCTATATTAGCATCAATTGAAGATCTTTATTATTTTAAAAGAGACAACAATATCGGGAATAAAGCGGATGTTGTTGATTTTGAAGAGGATCCTCCTTTAGAGGGTACAAACAAACCTAATGTGAATAGCAATCATAATGGACGTTCTATGTATCGGTTTGAACGTAAAATAAGAGGCGGCTTTATTCCTGAGATAGACGGGTTTGTTCCTGAGGGAATTGTTCGGTCGTTAGGGTTGGACCATGGTGATATGGTTTACGCAACACTCATTGAAGCCAATACCCGGAATTTAAAGCGCTTTAAATATGAGATAGCAAAAAAGACAGACGGGAGTGAACAGCCCGACCGTATCCAATACAATTATTGTCCGATCAAAAAGGAAGCAGGCAGATTGGTGGTTGACAAAAGTGAAGAGACAGGAGAATACATCCGCTTTGACGAGAACCTACATACAGTTGTTTTAGACGAGGATGATGTCTTTGACCACAAATTAGAGGAAGGTTCTTTGGTTGATATTGCTTTCCCAAAAGGAATGCCTAATCTTGCAAAGGTGTTATGGACACACCATATTGAAGAAAGAGAAGAGCCTAATGTAAAAAAAGCCTCTTCCGCTCATAAAAAGGAGAGCAAAGAAGAAAAAGAAGATGTTGAACAGACACTAGTTGGTAAGACTGTATTAATTATTGGCAATGAACCAAAGAAAAATCTTTATAAATTTGCAGTGAACCAGCGCGGTGGAGAAATGCTTTGGGCAGATGCAAAAGACAACCTGACACGGCTTGAGGCATTAGTCCGTAAATCAGATATGGTGATCTTTTTGCTCGCTGTTTCTGGACATGTCGGGATGGAACACATTAAGCAAATGTGCAAGGATTACAATGTCCCGTTTGATACAACTTGGAGCAAAGGGTTTTCAACCATCGTCCGTCTTGCGGAAGAATCAGAAATGGAAACGGGCTAGTGGAAGCCATTTATTAATAAACCTGGTTTGTCCCCTTAAAAGTCAGCTTTTTAAAATCCTATCTTACTTCTCTTCCTGACCCCTTTAGTTTGATTTGCTTTTCATCTCTAAGTTCTTTTGAAGATACCATTTATCGTGACCTGTATAGACAGACTCTTCGAATATCCTCTATAGCAGATTGGTGAGGAGAAAAGATGGTTTCAGAAAATAAACCCATTACGCCGAATGGTAAGGCACACTATGTATTTTTCACTATAGCCATTTTATCTTTTGTTAAAAAAGTGGTAGCTCGATGCTAAATAAATGATTTTGAAGGTAAATTTAATATTGCCTTTGTTATAGAAAGTCTCTAAAATAAAGAAAATGGATAAAAAACGGAGATTAGGATTAGTAATGTGAATGGGTCTTTTTTAGAGAGGGAAGGATGTGCTGAAACTTCCTATGGATCGTTCATATGAACCTGCCTATGAGTTCTGTATTAGCTGACAATACAGCGGTTTCATACCGTTATCAATCTAGAGTGTAAAGCTGTGCTTTAAATTAGGGTGGTACCACCATGATGGGTCCCTAGATCAAAGCATGGCATTTTTGTTTTTCTAACCAAAAACTTAAAGAGGTGGCATTATGGCAAAGGACTTTGTAGAGAAAATTACCAGCATGGACGATGATTTTGCGCAGTGGTATACAGATGTTGTAACAAAAGCAGAGCTTATCGATTACTCAAGTGTGCGCGGCTGTATGATCATGCGTCCTTATGGTTTTGCGATTTGGGAAAATATCAAAAATGCATTAGACAGCAAAATTAAAGAGACAGGTCATGAAAATGTCTATATGCCGTTATTTATTCCGGAGAGTTTGCTGCAAAAGGAGAAAGATCATATTCAAGGCTTTGCTCCGGAAGTCGCCTGGGTCACTCATGGCGGTGAAGAGGAACTGACTGAACGATTATGCGTGCGGCCAACGTCTGAGGTTCTGTTTGGAGAGCATTATAAGAATATTATCCACTCCTATCGCGACCTGCCAAAGCTTTATAATCAATGGGCAAATGTTGTCAGATGGGAAAAAACAACGCGGCCTTTTCTCAGAACGTTAGAATTTCTATGGCAAGAGGGACATACGTGTCATGAAACCGACGAAGAGGCTCATGACGAAACGGTGAGAATGCTGAATGTCTATGCGTCACTTTGTGAGGACGTGTTAGCCGTTCCTGTCGTAAAAGGTCAAAAGACAGAGAAGGAAAAGTTCGCCGGGGCAAAATACACCTACACCATTGAAAGCCTTATGCATGATGGTAAAGCCCTGCAGGCGGGCACGTCCCATCATTTGGGCGACGGTTTCGCCAAAGCCCTTGGCATTGAATTCACGAATAGGGAAGGACAGCTGCAGCATGTCCAGCAAACATCATGGGGATTTACAACCCGTATCATCGGTGCCATGATTATGGTTCATGGTGATGACAGGGGACTCTTTATTCCTCCAAAAATTGCTCCAACCCAAGTTATGATCGTCCCAATTGCCCAGCATAAAGAAGGCGTGTTGGATTTTGCGCATGATTTGAAAAACAGACTTTCTGATGTTGTTCGGACAGGGATTGATGCCAGTGATAAGATGCCTGGCTGGAAGTTCAATGAATATGAAATGAAGGGCATCCCGCTGCGGCTAGAAGTTGGTCCTCGGGACATTGGAAATAAACAAGTCGTGCTAGTCAGGCGTGATACTGGCGAGAAACTTACAGTGCTGATCAATGAATTGGAAATCAAAATTAAAGAAACGCTCACCGCGATTCAAAATGACATGTACCAAAGAGCCGCCAAAAGTCGAGAAAAGAAAACGGCTAAGGCACTAAATTTATCGGAATTTAAAGAGATTCTTGACACAGACCAAGGTTTTATAAAAGCGATGTGGTGCGGCGGTGAGGCGTGTGAAGATCGGATTAAAGAAGAAACAGGCGCGACGTCTAGATGCATGCCTTTTGAACAGGAAGAGCTATCCGAGGAATGTGTGTGCTGCGGCAAGCGATCAAAACATCTTGTGTATTGGGCGAAGGCTTATTAGATAAGAAAGCGAGGAGGAATGAAAGATGTCAGCAGAAATTAAGAAGGTCGAAAGCGGGGCAATCGCCGAATTTGACCGGCATCTAAAGTTTTCAACTGAAGAGGTATGGACACTTTAACGGAGAATAATAAATTAGAGAAATGGATGTCTAATCTTGAAGTTGTGGATCTCGGGAGTGGAGGAACAATCAAGTTTAATATGAATGACGGAACCGGTGAGTCATTTGATATTAAGATAACGGATTTCAAGAAAGGCTCTATCCTGGAATTCGATTGGGGAGACGGCCGGGTCCGTTTTGAATTGCATCCTGAATCTGATGGCTGTTTGTTAGTATTAAAAGAATTTATAAATACCTTGAATGACCATACATCAAAGGATTTGGCAGGATGGCATGTCTGCCTTGATATGCTATCTGCTTTACTTAATGGCAGCCCAATGAATTTCCCGAAAGAAGAATGGAAAAAGTGGCATGAACAGTATGCTGATAAAATTGAGGCGATCAAATGAATGAAAGAATTAAGATCCTCGCTATCTCTGGAAGTCTGAGGAAGACTTCCTCTAACACTAATGTTTTATATGCCGTTTCAAGTTTGAAATCGGAAATTATCGACTTTACCTTTTATGAAGGGTTGGAACACTTACCCCACTTTAATCCTGAGCTAGACACAGATGATCCCCCGAGTTCCGTTAAAGATTATCGTGATCAGCTTAAAGAGTCTGATGGCGTCATAATATGTACCCCGGAGTACGCTAGAGGGGTACCGGGCGTACTAAAAAATGCACTTGACTGGGTTGTGTCATCAGGGGAATTCATGGGGAAGCCGGTTGCAGTTATCAGTGCCTCTTCGCGGATCACTGGCGGAGATAAAGCGCATGAGTCGATTATGCTTACCCTTGAGATGATCGAGGCAAACATACCAAAGGCGTGCACCCTGCAAATTCCTGTTGTAGGAACCAAGATCAATAACAAAGCTGAAATCATAGATTCCACGACAGAGGCGCAGTTAAAATCAGTCCTTGAATCTCTTGTTTCGACTATTAATTGATTTACCGGGGGCAGGATAAAAGGAGATAAACCTATGAGCGTTTTTACATTTAAAGATATCCAGACAGTAGGTCAAGTTATAGCAGAAAATGAATTATACAGACATTATCATTTTCCAGAAATGCTTAGCATGTATGACAGTAATTTTATTGAATTTAAGCGAATACCATCCTTGGATGAATTCAAACAGTCAGCGGAATATTTACGGAAGTTTCATAAGAGCCGTGGTCAAAATCATGTGAAATTTTATTTTCCAGAAAATCAAAAACCTATCAAGGAGTTAATGGCTTATTTTCGTGAATTTTGTTATGACTCTGGTTATTTGGAATTGTATTCGATCCAACCAGATCACTTTCCGGTTGTGAGGAAAAATTCGAATCTTGAAGTCTTACAAGTGACAGAGGAGAACTTTGAGGCATATTTGAAACTTCAATATGAAGAAGATCTGCAATTTGGAGAAGCATTTGCAAAGCAAAAGGTAGGCTTGCACAAATGGAATTTTACGGATAAAAATGTTATGCAAGTCATTGCTTTTTACGAGGGGATTCCAGCCGGTTCAGTGGATGTCATTATTTCTGATAAATCGGTGGAGATTGATAATTTGTCCGTTTTGGAAGCCTGTCAAAGAAAAGGAATTGGTTCAGCTCTGCAGCGATTCGTAATGGACAGTTTTCCCGATAAACCGGTCATATTAGTCGCGGACGGGGAAGATACGGCAAGGGAGATGTATCGAAAGCAAAACTATCAATACCATGGTTTCCAATATGAGGTTCAAAAGGTTTATGAGTAGTAAATTTTTAATTATAAAAGCCCTTTTCTAAAGGGCTTTTATAAGTTAATCAGAAAGTATAACTTTCTGACGCACATAAGTGCAACTACGCCTCTGTCTTCGCCAAAGGCTCGCCAATCGGCGAGTTTTCTTTATGGATGAAGCCGAAAACAGTCAATTGAAATGGGAGAAAAGGACTTCATAAGCATTAGCCACCAAAGTCGATAAAAGGTCGGGAGAAAGGGTGTTTATCTGGGGAATACCTCCTTTTGGATGAATGGATACCAGGTGTTTCTGTTGGCGATCAGTTGCTAATGGATAGAAAGCCGCCAGAGTACCGGGAAAATTCTATTGAGTGTAGGACATTAATTCGATATTGGGGGTATTTTTAAAATGTTAAATGTAAGACCTTTGGAAAATAGAGATTATGAATTGATTAAGGCGGCAGAAGAAGTCATTGAAAAAAATTATAAGTATGGCCGACACCATATTGGTTCAGCGGTAAGAACAACATCAGGTAATGTCTTTGCGGCGGTACATGTTGAAGCAAATGTTGGCAGAATAACGGTATGCGGTGAAGCAATGGCTATGGGAAAGTCGATTTCAGAAGGAGACCATGAATTTGAAACGATTGTAGCAGTTGCACACCCTCATCCTCAGGAAAATATAGAAAAATGTTGGGTTGTAGCCCCGTGTGGTATGTGTCGTGAGTTAATAAGCGACTACGGAAAAGATACTGATGTCATCATTAACTACATTGGAGTGTTAGTAAAGTGCAACGTCATGGAATTACTACCAGAAAAGTATACAAGCAATTTAGAATAAGTACTTTTTTCCACAGAAACGGAATATATGACAACACCAAAGCATATAGTTTCAAATTTTTGTGGAATATTTCAAAATGTAAGGGGCTCCATTTGTAATACATTGTTTTTAGGGAAACCGATCGGTGGAGAACCCACAACTAGTTCTGAAAGCCTGGAAGTGGATTTTTTCCCTATTGAAAAGGCCTTGGAAAGGTCACTTGGAAAATTTCAGACAAAGAATTGAGTATTGTTTAAACGATCGCATTCATCCATTTTATATAGAATTTTAATGGCCCTTTTGAGCTAACTAGGATCTTTCGTTTAACAAAAAGGTAATTTGGAATAAAGTACCGTTTCAATTGGCCGTTCACTTTCTCCAATTTTCATAAAAAAGATCATATTTGGACATGATAAAATCCATTAAAGGTATAGATATGGAAAAGAGGGACAGACATGCGAATACCTTTGAGGACTAAAATCCGTATAGAAAATGCTAACAAATAACAACTGATCAGGAGTTTTAAATATGGTTGACTCATTATTACTTCAAATTATCATGATAGGCGCTATTGGCATTAGTGCCCAATGGCTTGCCTGGCAATTTCGATTTCCTGCCATTGTTGCCATGTCCCTTGCCGGGTTGCTTGCGGGACCGATTTTCGGCATTATAAACCCGGAAGAAGCATTTGGGAATCTATTCCAGCCTTTTATTTCAATTGCTGTTGCGATTATTCTATTTGAAGGGAGTCTAAATCTGGATTTCCGGGAGATCAGCGGGCTTGCCCGGCCTATTATTCGAATTATTACAGTAGGGGCTTTTATTGCGTGGATCCTGGGCTCATTTGCCGCTCACTATGTAGCTGGACTATCATGGGTGGTTGCTTTTGTCATTGGCGGTCTTTTTATCGTTACCGGCCCGACAGTGATTTTACCGCTTTTACGTCAGGCGAAATTGAAACCCCGCCCCGCAACTATTTTAAAATGGGAAGGTATTATTGTTGATCCGTTAGGGGCTTTGCTTGCCGTCTTTGCATTTGAAATCATTCATTTTCTCATATCTGAAGAAGATACTGCAATAGCTTTACTCTTTTTCTTCCTTGGGGCCCTCGCTGCCGCTATTCTCGGGTGGGTGTGCGGAGTTATAGTGGGTTGGGCTTTCGAAAAAGGCCATGTTCCCGAGTTTCTAAGGTCCCCCATTGTATTGTCCTTTGTTACAGTTTGCTTTACGGTGGCCGATGAAATTAAGCATGAAACAGGTTTGCTCGCCGTCACTGCGATGGGGATCAAACTCGCCAACATGCACAGACCATCGTTTCGTGATATGCGTCACTTTAAGGAAAACGTATCCGTGCTGCTGATATCAGCAGTATATGTCATGATAACAGCATCACTCACAAAAGAAACACTTCTGGAGATATTAAATTGGCATATCATCGGTTATTTGCTTTTGATGATGTTCATTGTCCGTCCCCTATCAATCTGGATCTCGACGATAAATACGGATGTTACGAATCAGGAGAAAACGCTAATTGGTTGGATTGCGCCCCGTGGAATCGTAGCGTTAACCGTTTCTGGTTACTTTGCCAGTGTCTTGTTAGATGCTGGGTTTGCTGATGCAAAGCTCGTTATACCGCTGACGCTTGGGCTCGTATTTGCAACGGTGGTTGCGCATGGGTTTTCCATCCAATGGTTGGCTAAAAAAATCGGTCTTGCTATCAGTGGCCACCCTGGTGTTTTGATTGTCGGCAGCAATCCCTTTAGCATCGGTTTGGCAAAGGTGATGAAAGAATTGAATATCCCTGTATTGTTGGCAGATTCTTCGTGGAAGAATCTGGAATCCGCTCGAAGTACAGATATCGAAACCTATAATGGGGAGATATTGTCTGAACTTCACGATTATAATATAGATCTATCGCCGTATGAATACATGATTGCAGCGTCCGAAGTGAACTCGTATAATGCTTTAGTTTGTACGGCCTTTGTTCAGGAGATGGGACGGCATAATATCTTTAGTCTGTATAATGAGCACGGGGGTAATCTTAAGGACCTTGCGGACAAATATGAAAGGCGTATTTTAACAAAGGAAAATATATCGTGGGAGGAATTGAATAAACGGGTTGAACTCGGATTTCAATTCCGTACGACGAGGTTAACAGAAAAAAACTTTGAGCAATGTCTTAATGAACGCAATGACAAAAGCTTGTTATTATTTCTTTTAACACCATCCGGTAAACTTGCGTTTTCGACACACGATGGTCAAGTAAAGGGTGAACCAGGAGATACCGCTGTCACTCTAGATCCCCCAAAATGAAAACAGTCGTCAAAATAAACTTCCTAAATTTTTACAATACAGTGAAGAAATTGTCCCCGTAAAGGGGACAATAAATTATTTGTATTGATTTTGCTGTTGTTGACTTTGCTGGATAGATTGTTGAGCTTGTTGTAATTGTTGTTGGGCTTGCTGTAATTCCTGATTTTGTTGCGCTGTTGCTTGACCTTCAGTTTGGGCCTGTTGCAACTGCTGTTGAGCCTGCTGCAATTGTTGCTGGGCTTGCTGCATTGCCTGTGGGTTAGTACTGGATTGTGCTTGTTGGACAGCTTGCTGTGCTTGCTGAGCCGCATTAATCGCTTGCTGCAGATTTTGATTATTTTGAGCCAAATCAAAACACTCCTTCTGTACAGGGTTTTGTTAAGAAGCGATATCTTAACACCTTTAAGGTGCGTTTCCCACATCTTTTTTATTCAATAGTATTAACTTGCCTATTAATACCGCAACATCCTTCCTCGCGTCATTGCAGTCTGAAAGCGCGACACATAGATCAGTCGTTATTAATTTTATTCATAAGAACATTTTTGACCTAGATATAGAAGAAGGGAAATACGATATTGTATATGACTCAGGATGCTTTCACCACATTGCACCGCAAAAGGAACATCAATTTTTCGTTTCATTTTAAAAAGAACAGTGAAGCACAAAATCAAGGAGTTCTCTTTAATATCTCGAATATAAAAAGGAGGCCGAATTTGCGAAAGGAGAATGTCCATGAATAAATTAGAAAATAGTAATCTTGTTAAAACAAGGAATAGACTAATTAACGAGATTGATTCCCTTGACTTTGATACCTTTAACAGCAAGCCCGACCGTGATACGTGGAGTATAGCTCAAGTGTGCCATCACCTAATCCTAGCAGAAAAATCAACTTCAGATGTTATCGCTTCGGGACTGACAAATGCGGATAGCAAGGCAGAGCCAAAGGAAATAACCCTTGCATTAGACCGATCGAGGAAGGTTAACGCTCCGGATTTTATTAAGCCAGATACCGAACCATTTGATGTTCAACAAATCATTGACCTATTAAATGACTCAAGAAGTGCGCTCTTGTCTATTCTTAGTTCGGTAGAAGACAAGACGGTATTGGCTAGGAAATCAGTCAAACATCTTGTGTTCGGTGACTTGCCTTTGAATCAATGGGTTGACTTTATTTATTTGCATGAAGCGCGGCACATTGCACAAATAGAAGAAATCAAATCGGAAATTAGATTATCTTAGGAGGGATTGGAATGGAGCAACGCGTTAATTATTACGATTTGGCCCCAGAAGCTATTAAAATTATGCATGAAATGGAGAAGTATACAAAAACTACAGGGCTGGACCGCAAACTTCGTGAGCTTGTAAAAATTCGGGCATCACAAATAAATGGCTGTGCCTTCTGTCTCAACATGCATACAGCTGATGCCCGAAAGATGGGTGAGACGGAACAGCGATTATACTGTGTCAGTGCCTGGGAGGATTGCACGTTTTACTCAGATGCGGAAAAAGCTGCTCTGGAGCTGACCGAACATGTGACCCTGATCGCAAATAAGCGTGTACCCGATGAGCTTTATCACCGCGTGCGGGAGCATTACAGTGAGAAGGAATATGTCGATCTTGTAATTCTCATCAATCAAATCAATTGCTGGAATCGGCTTTCAATTTCTATGGGAAACGCTGCGACTTCCGCATCTAATAATGACTAAATACTTTAATGGAAGGGGGCTTTCGGCAAAACCCCCCTTTTTATGTGAAATTAAAATATAATAGGCAAGCCTATTTACTTATAAAGACCTTCATGATATATCGTTATTAAGGTATAATATTGATATGATGATTTGGAGGTGTTTTTTCTTGCCAAATATTAGACCAAGTTCCGATTTGCGAAATAAATATAATGAGATATCAGATTTTTGCCATGAACATTCTGAGCCAGTATATATCACCAAAAACGGCAAAGGCGATTTAGCAGTAATGAGTATTGAAACCTTTGAGAGTCTCGCAGGAAAGTTTGAACTTGGTAAGCTTATCAATGAGGGCATTGCCTCAATGAAGGGAAATAAAACGAGATCTTTTCGTGAAGCTCTGGACGATATCCAGAATAGTATAGAATGATTACCTATAATGTCGTGATCACGAGTAACGCTGAAAGTGATTTGCAAGGGATTGCAACATATATTGCAAAAGAGCTTAGGGAACCCCTTAAAGCCCAAATGTTGCTTTCGAAAATTGGAGCAGCCATCATGGATTTGGAAGAAATGCCATTAAGACATGCTATAGTGAGTGATGATACGCTAGCTCTTCAAGGCATTCGAAAACTTATTGTGGATAATTACATTGTCTTTTATGTGGTTTCCGATATGGAAAAAACCGTGACAATTATCAGAACCCTATTAAGCAGAAGAAATTGGCTTAACCTTCTTTAATACCTTATAATATTTTATTACAAAAAAAGGGAGTTCAACTCCCTTCCTTCAAGTCTATGTTTTTCGCTTAATCGGCAAATTGGTCTTCTTTTTTTGATTCTCAAGCCAAGCGAAGCTTCCGCCGAAGACATCGCGGACATCGTGAATGATCACAAAAGGATGATCGTCAATTTGGTGGACGACCTGTTTTAACCGGAACAACTCCTGCCTCCGGATGATGCAATAGACGACCTCTCTTGATTCTTTCGTATAACTGCCATAGCCTATGAAGACGGTGGCGCTTTTTTTCATTTCCTCATTAATTGCTTTAGCGATATCAGAAGCATGGTCGGATACGATCGTGACTGCTTTTTTCGTATCGATGCCTTCCATAACGAAATCAATCACTTTTTTTCCAACAAAAAGATCAACAAGCGTGTACATTGTATGCAACGGGCCGATGACAAAATAACCGCCGATAACGACCAAAGCGTCTAAAATAAACATCGAATTGCTAAGTTCCCAGCCGAAGGATTTATTAAGCATTCGGGCGATGATTGCGGTGCCGCCCGATGAGCTGCCGGCCCGGAAGATGAGACCCATACCTATCCCAATAATGACCCCGGCAAAAATAGCTCCTACTAAAGGGTCGCCGTAAGATTTACCCATTCCCTCCGTAATAAACAAGAATAAGGAAGTAAGAAAGATCGTAACAATAGAATAAAAGATCATTCGTTTCGGCAATAGTTTGTAGCCTATAATTAGTAGCGCTGTATTGATAATAAAGTTGACAATACCCGGGGACCATTTATACAGATAGAAGGTAATCATGGAAAGCCCCGTTACGCCGCCTTCAGCAAGCCTGTTCGGAATAGCAAAGAAGTTAATAGATATAGCAAATAAAAAAGAGCCCGCAATAATCAATATGAGGTCCTTTGCAAGGCGTCTGTTCATTTTAATCACCCCCAGAATGATTCACGCGATATAGATTAATGGATAACAAGAAATGAGGTACATTTACCATATTACAAGATAACATGCAAACAAAAAAGTGGGTTTTGTAAAGATTAAAGGAAGAGGTTGTTCATTGGTTGAAGTTGTCAGAATAGGCAGCGGCTATTCGTGCCCGTGGAGAGTGAAAAAACGCTTCAGCGGTAACGAAAGGGGGTTTTTCGTGCCCGTGAAACGGAAAAAGGCCTGCCCCCGACCGGGGGCAGGCCTTTAACTTATACAAAATTCCTCGTGTCATTATTCCTGCCGAATTTGTAGATCGCAATTAAGAAAAAGGCAATGGCGAAGGCAAACAGGATCATGATGTTCAAGTAAATATGGCTGACATCGCCATCCTGCAATTTGGTGAGTGTATCCAAAGCCCAGCGCTGCGGCAGAAAGTCAGCTATTTTTTGCACAGACTCGGGCATCACCTCGACTGGCCAGAAGCAACCTGAGAGCATGACGGTCGGCATGACGATTAAGTTTTGCAGACCGCTCGCAGCAGATCTGCTGTTAGAGAAGGCTACTGTTACTAATGACAGGCCGATCGCGATCAATGCGAAAATTAACATAACACCTGCTGCTTCCCAAAATGGAACATTGATATCGATATGAAAAATGGTTGTCATGACCGTTAATGTGATAAGAATCTGGGCTGTCATGACGATCATATTCACAACGATATTTGAGAAAATATACTTTCTTGCATTAATCGGCGATGATAACAAGCGGAAATATGTCCGGTTCTCTTTTTCCAATAAAATGATTTCTGATAAATTTCCTGCAGACATCAGCATGATCATGATCAGAAATCCGATCGTTTGATACGCCATATCTTTATTTTTGGACGTATCTGCTAGGCTGTGGGCCTTTAGCTTAAAGCCTGTGCCCTGAAATCCATGATACATCGTTTTAAATGCTGCCTGATCACCGCCGGCAGCCTTAGCGATCGCCGAGATATTATCGATATAGCGATAAAGATAAGATTTTACAAAGCTTGTGACCTGAGCCCCTTTGATTGAGGTGATTTGGATATGACCCGGATCGCCATTTAAAACACTTCCTGAATAGCCCGATTTGAAAGTAATGACACCGTCAAGTGCTCCGGATGTTATTTTATCTTGAACTTCCGAATCATTAATTTTAGTTATTTTAACATTATCGAGATCATTTAGGAATTTAATTGTATCGTCCGTAATATAGCTTTGGTCATGGCTCGCAACCCCGATATGGAGGGTCATTGGCTGTTCACCACCATAGGCCAAAATAGCAACGAATATCCCAATCAGCGGCAGACAAAGGTACATGATAATATTTTTCTTTTGTCTAAAAGTACTGCTTAGTGTGTTGCGAATTAACCAGAGAATATCCCTCATCCTATAGCCCCTCCCGTTTCCTTAAAGAAATAATGGCCACAAGCAGAAAGAGTATCGACAGACCGATGTTAAAGGTAACAGCAGGGATGGCAGCTGACAAATCATTGGCATAAATGATGTTGTTAATGGCTTCATTTATCCATGTGAGAGGGGAAAGGTCAGTTAAAAATTTCATAATACCTTCCGGGTTCTCAATTTTAAAATAAGCGCCGCCAAAAAACGATGCGACCTGTATGATTAACATGACAATCACTCTCGGGCCAGCTCCTGTTTTGGTCAAATAACTGATGCCAAGTCCAAGACTGACAGCGAACACGATTTCTGTCAGCAGCACCAGAAGGACAACGCCAAGATGGTCCCCCCAATTGGCCTTAAAGAACAGCTTACTGATGGTAACGACAAGCAAGATACAGACCAAATTGACACCAATATTCCCAAGGACTTTCCCTATGAAGATTTCGCTTTTTCGAACAGGTGAGGCAATGAGTCGATCAGCTGTCCTTCTTACCCTTTCACTTTGAAATAAATTGCTGGCTGATATGGCGCTATAAAGGGCGATCATGGTCGTCATGGCAATCGCATAATAATCCATTGCTCCCGGCTGTTTATTAGGTGACAAAGATGATTCCTTTATATAATCATCGTGCTTCCCGCTAGATAACGCGCTCCCGACTTTTGATGGGGCAGCCTTTGCCACGACAGTTGCAACGTTATATTTATCAGCAAATGATGTAAGCGCGCCTTGAAGAATGCTCCCTTCAATACTGTTTCTTTTGTTAAGATAAAGCTGCATGCCATTTTGATCAATTTCAACATATCCGGTGTAATCCCCTTGTTTTACCTCTTTTTTACCATCAACATCACTTGCAGCTTTTTTAAAATGAATCCCTGACTTTTCAGCTGTTTTGATAAACTCGTTAAAGTACGGCGTAACATGGCCGCCGGCCGTATCCTTATATAAAACATTGATATCATCGACATTAATATGCGTTGTAAAGGTACTCGATAATGCGGTGCCAAGGACCAGCATCAATACAATGGGAAATGCCAGCATGAACACGAGCGTTCTGATATCACGGAAATTCCCTTTGATTTCTTTCATGGCAATATTGAATATGTTCAATGGATAGACCCCCTTATTTTATGTCCTGTCTAGTTCCAGCGTCTAGCCTCTCGATCACTTCAGTCCCCCTGCGGCGGCAACAGCCTCCTCGGAGGCCTTCCAGTGCTTTTCGTGGCTTATCAAGACGCTTCCGCTTTTCTATTGATCCCGCAAGTTTCTTCCAGTTAATGTTAGGAAAACGGTTTCCAGGTTCGGCGCTTTTTCTTTTAATGAGCGGATTTCAATATGATTGTTAATGAAATGCTCGATGATTCGATTCAGATTATTAACGCCGGCATCAGAGTTGACTTTAATGAAGTTTTCATCCAACTGAACGGCTTCGACGCCATTGATGTCGTTAATCGCATTAACATCAACTTTCTCAGTTGATTTGACTTCAATCCAAATATCCTTTGTATTCGTAATGATCGATTTCAGCTGTTCCTTGGTACCTTCCGCAATGATTTTCCCATGATCGATAATCGCGATGCGAGAACAAACTTCCTCTACTTCCTCCATATAATGGCTTGTGTAAATGATCGTACAGCCCATTTCATTCAGCTTCCGAACCGAAGTTAGGATGTAGTTGCGGGACTGCGGGTCAATGCCGACAGTTGGTTCATCCATGATGATAAGCTTTGGGCGGTGGGCAATCGCGCAAGCAATATTGAGCCGTCTTTTCATCCCGCCAGAAAAATTCTTTGGATAGCTTTTCTGCTTATCCTCGAGCCCGACAAATTTCAAAGCTTCAGAAGCCCGTTCCTTGAGCTCAGAACCCCGAAGGCCGTAAAGCCCGGCAAAAAAAGTGACATTTTCAATGGCTGTGAGGTTTTCATAAATGGCTATATCCTGCGGAACAATGCCAATATTCATTTTCGCAAACCGGCTGTTTTTGGCAGTATTTTTTCCGAGGATCTTAATAGTCCCCTCATTACTGCGCAAAAGCCCGGCGATGATATTGATCGTGGTACTTTTTCCGGCGCCATTCGCCCCAAGAAATCCGAATATCTCTCCCTCAGCAATCGAAAGGGACATATTATCAACAGCGATAAAATCACTAAATTTTTTCGTTAGGCCTTTAATTTCTAAAACGTTCATCATCTCACCCCTAATCGTTCTTATGTTTTCATTATAAAAAAACGAGTGAGCCGATATAAGTGCAATCGTTCACTCGTTTCACATGAAGATATTCATATTTTTATGTGTGAGAAGTTTCATGACTTGATAAAGGAAGCAGGGTGGTAACCGAAAAACCATTTGTGCTGTCTACTATAATGTTCCCGTTAAGGGATGCTGTCCGTTCTTCCATCCCAATAATACCAAGCCCTTTCTTAATCTTTTCTGTGCCTTTCCCGTTATCCTTTACCTCGACTTTTATTAACTTATTCAATACCTTGATGTCGACGGAAACACCCGTGGCATCTGAATATTTCATCGCATTCGTTAACGCCTCGGTCACGTTCTCGTGGATGATCTTCCATTGAATAGGTGAGATAATGTCCATATTTCCCTCGTAGGTGAAGGATGTTTTTAAATCAGATCGTGATAAAAATTCATCGAGAAACAGCTTCATTTTATGAATGCCGACCTGTTCCGTCGGCGGCTTCATATTTTTCAAGGTGATGCGAATCTGTTCAATCCCATCTTTGGAAATGTTGATCGCGTTTTGCAAAAGCTCCGCGGCTTTATTTTTGTCGGTTGCCATCAGCCTTTTGGCGGCTTCAAGCTGGATTAATGCCCCTGTCATCGAGTGGCCGATTTTATCATGGATTTCCTGTGAAATTCGGTTTCGTTCTTCTAATTTAAATGTGTATTTCGATTGCCTTATGTATTCATTATTTTCGTTCAACCTTTTTGTTAATCTTTGTATTGCTTTTCGCATATCGTCTATTTTGTTTTCGTTTTTTTCAACCCGGGTGCCGAAGAGATCTGTCATGCAATAAATCATAAAGCTAAGAACGGTTGTTAAACCGTATATGACCTGCGCTGTGCCTGAAATATAAAATAAGGGAATGATCGAAACAATGAACATGAACATCTTCTTTTGAATGAATTGAGCTGTCAATTCATAAAAGGATAGCGGCAAAAGTAAGATAAACAAAGGATAAATAAATAAATGGGACACAATCGAAAGGATGATGGAGAGAAGTTGCAGCATCCTTTTGATCGTTAAAGGTTTGACAATATAAAGTGTGATATTTATACAGAAATACATAAGAAATGCAAACACAATCCACGATATGCTTGAGGTTCCGGCCTGTACACAACTTACGGCGATAAAGATGATCAGTGTCATCTTAGTCATGATCGTCCAAAATTCCATCACCCTGCTGTTCAATGATCGACTTTCCCTGTAATATAATAAATGGCAATTTGGGTACGATGCGCAAGGCCGGTTTTGCCCAAAATTGACGAGATATAATTAGCAATGGTTCCCTCAGAAATAAAAAGCTGTTTTGAAATCTCTTTATTTGAATATCCCTTTGCGATGAGAGACATAATCCCTCGCTCACGTTCTGTGAACAGCTTGTCATCAACCTTTGATTTGGTTTCTTTGGCCCCTGATAAACTTGATTTTATTTTGTCAAGCACAACATCTTGAAGTATGGTATTACCGTTAAAAACGCTTTTAATCGCATCCCGAATTCGCTCAGGCTCATTATTTTTCAACAAATAGCCTTTCGCACCGTTTTTCACAGCATCAAGAATATACTCATCATCATCGAAAGTTGTTAAAATGATTGGTTTGGTTTTCGTTTGCTCACAGATAAGTTTGGTCGCGTCAACACCGTTCATATTCGGCATGCGCACATCCAATAACGCAACATCCACCTCATGTGCCTTGCAAAAGTCCAATGCCTCCTGACCGTCATTCACTGTGTCAAGGACACTGAATTCATCATACGTATTTAAAATAATCTTCAAGCCTTCCCTGATAAACGAATTATCATCTGCGATCATTACTTTAATTTTACTAATGGGGAGTCACTCCTCACCGCCGGTCTTTTCTCCATTATATACAATTCAGGCTGTAGAGTTGAGTTATTTTAGAAGCGGGAAGGAGATCAGAAAGGTTGTCCCTTTGTTAAGCTCGCTTTCCACCATGATCCGGCCGTGATGATTGTCGATAATTTTATAACTTACCATTAGTCCCAGCCCATTGCCGCCCGCCTTGGTTGTATAGAATGGTTCCCCAATTTTGTTAACCTGTTCCTCAGTCATCCCAAGCCCATTATCCTGAATAGTAACCAAGGCTTCATTATCGCGTAATTTGATTGAAAGCTTGATTTGTCCGCCGTCTGGCAAGGCATCAATTGAATTCTTGATCATGTTCATAAAGACTTGGGTTAATTGATTTTTTTCGCCGTATATTACAATATCGCAGTTGGAAAAGTCATGGGTAATCTTGACGTTCTTCAGAGCAGCTTCTGGTTCCATGAGGTGTGAAACACTTTTTAAAATGGCAATCATATTGCACACGCTAAAATGAACTGTGTGCGGCTTGGCAAATACCATAAATTCACTGACAATGAAATTAATGCGGTCTATTTCATCTAAGATCACCTTTGAATATTGAAACCTCCTGTCGCCTGTGAAGGAATCGAGTATTTGCACAAATCCGCGAATGGTGGTAAGAGGGTTGCGAATTTCATGGGCGATCCCTGCAGCGAGTTCCCCGACCATCGACAGCTGTTCTGTCTTATGGAGCATATTTTCGGTATTTTTTTGTTCCGTTATATCATGCTGAATGGCAATGTGCTGATATGTCTCGCCTTTAGAATCAAGAAAAGGGACGATGGTCGTATCAACCCAATAGATGCTGCCATCTTTGGCCTTATTACAAATGTCGCCTTTCCAAACCCTGCCCCCTTTAATAGCCGCTCGAATATCACGAAAGAATATGTCATTGTGAAAACTGGAACTTAAAAGTTGAGCATGGTTTTGGCCGATTAATTCTTCACTCGAATATTTTGTTATTTGGCAGAACTTATCATTGGCATATTTGATGTTATCATCCTTGTCAGTGATGGTAAGAATCGTGGCTTCCTTTAAGGCACCCATTAAATCGCAAAGCTCTCCTAAGGTGATTTTCGATTCTTCATCAGGTGAATCATGTAATAACTCAAAATGAGATGGGACAAAGAAGGTTGAAGCATAGTGAATGAGACAATCAGCCCTTTTGACAATCTGAATCAGATGAGCGGGTGGGATATGGTTATGGTTAATTTCCTCTTCCATAAACGTGAACAAGACCGAACGATATAAATGGTCCGGGAAAAGCGGGATTTCAGGCAAAGCATCAAATTGAGTCGCTCTATTCAGGAGCATCGCACTCCACACGGAGATCTTTTCGAACGCTTTCTTTTCATCAACACATAGTGCTTCACCCAGACAATGAAAGAAGCTTTCCTGCAAATAGGAATGAATCTCAATGCTATCAACTTTTAACGTATGACACTTTTTGAATAGCCTTTGGTTCAAGAGATGGCTGTTCTCCTTGATTATTGTACCGTAATGCTCTACGTCGCTCTTCATCATGCCTTTATACCCACTTTCGCAAATAAGCCCGTTTGTTTTATGATCTAATATTTTGACAATACAGGCCGTAAGTCCTCCTTCTATTTTTGTTGATTTATGTCGAATGATATACAGTTTGACGGTAAAAGGTTTTTCTTTGGTGTGTAACCAGGTGATTAGCTTGAATTGTCAATGTGGTATAATAATGACAATTAAGAAAAGGCGGTTCTATGGAAGAGTATTAACCTTGAATATCTAAAACGAAGGATTGATCAAATATCAGAATCAGATGCTGAAGAAGTTTTGGACTTTATTGGTTATTTGGATATGAAGCGGGAAAGGGAAGCTTTGTATCAGATAGAATCGTCAAGTTCAAAAAAGCCGTGAAGACCGAAAAAATGGGCATGTTTATGATCAAGAGGGATATGCATATCTCCGAGGGGAAAATTAGGGAATTTGAAAGTGAACAAGAATGTGAATGTTATAAAAAGACTGATATTCAACCTTGGGAATCTTTGTTATAGTTAGAGTTGTAGATGACAATTTCATATGTGAGAAATAGGTACCTTGAAGCGACAAGTCTTCAGGATTTAAAAGGGAAGTTCGGTGCAAAACCGACGCGGTCCCGCCACTGTTAATGGGAGTTAGCCTAATTTAGATGTCACTGTCGATAGATGGGAAGACTCTGGGCCGGCGATGAACATGAGCCAGGAGACCTGCCTGTTTCAATACACTGTGATTCCTACGAGGATAGGAGGTGCTTTTCAAAACCGTACATTTGATTTTTTGGTATGGCGATTTGTAAAAACAGCACCTTTCCAATGAGAAGGTGTTCTTTATCGTTTTGGAAACTATAGAATGGCGACTTGTGAATAACTTTTCGGTAAAATGTTCGTAGAAATTGGGGATAAGGAACATGTGTAAACGGAAAAGTCGCAGAATTAAACAAATATTAAAAGAGTATTTTGATGGTTTCTGGAAGCTGCATTCCGAGTTATTCCCTGCCTCTTATCGAAATGATATTGAAGAAACAGTCCGGAAAACTATTAGGTGTGGCACAAGAGACTTGATTTATGCAAGATATGAATGCTTCAGTTGTGAGGGTGATACAAGCCCTGTTTTTTTTATGAACGTAAAGGAGCTTGAAAATAGTCGCCTTGTGGTAAATTTATTATGACTTTAGGGGCTTAGTCTGTATAATTCCCTTAAATTGAAAATTAATGAAGCTGCTTTTTCCAAGAGCGGAATCTGAGTCCTATAATAAAAGCTTCTATTGCCGCCCTGCGCCAATTTAGAGTTTAAACATTAACGATAAGACGCCATTGCTAATTGGCCTTTGCTTTTTTCATTATGTGCAAAATTTTAATGAGGAGGACAAAAATGACAATACAAAACAAATACAAGCCGGGACTTGAAGGTGTGATTGCTGCGGAAACAGCCATTTCTTATCTGGATACGGAAGCTGAAGAAATCGTCATAAGAGGTTATGATCTTATTGAACTGGCAGATAAGAAGATATACTTGGATCTCATTGGTGTGTTATTAGATGGCAAGCTTCCGAGTGAAGAAGAAAGGATGGCAATAGCGGCTGAATTAAAACAGCATAATGAGCTGCCTCCAGGTTTTTTAGATGTATATAAGATTATGCCGTCTAAGACAAATCTTATGGATGCCCTAAGGTCAGGAATATCGGTTCTGGCTGGGTATGATCCTGACATCGAAGACCGTTCGATAACAGCCAATCGCAATAAAGCCATGCGACTCCTGGCGAAAATACCGAACATCGTTGCCGGCAGCTATCGCATTATGAATGGCAAGGAACCTATTAATCCGGACAAGGAATTGTCATATAGTGCTAACTTTTTATACTTAATAACAGGCAGGAAACCAGGATATCTTGAAGAAGATATATTTGATCAACTCTTAACGGTTTATAGTGAACACGAAATGCCGAACTCTACGTTCACTGCCCGCGTGATTGCTTCTACCCATTCCGATATTTACGGCGCTTTAACCGGAGCGGTTGCTTCATTAAAGGGCCACTTGCATGGCGGGGCGAATGAAGCTGTGATGCGGATGCTGCTGGATGCGGAGTCACCAGAAGGTTTTAGGAAAATGTTATATGACAAACTGGCTGGTAAAGAACGGGTGATGGGATTTGGCCATCGTGTCTATATGGATAAAATGGACCCTCGGGCATCGCTGATGAAAACCGCTTTAAAGAAACTATCAACCGAAAAAGGGGATCATTCCCTATTAGAGATGTGTGAGATTGGCGAAGAGATTATGAAGGAGGAAAAAGGACTGTACCCTAACTTGGATTACTATGCTGCCCCTGTCTATTATTTGCTCGGTATACCAATAGATCTTTATACACCGATCTTCTTTGCCGCCCGTACAGCGGGATTATGTGCCCATGTCATCGAGCAGCATGCAAACAACCGGCTGTTCAGACCGCGGGTCAATTACACTGGGCCTAGACATTTGCACCCATAAGCAGAAATGTAAGCGCTCCAACTTTGAAGTGATATAATTTATAGCATAGGGAGATGGAAATGAGATGAGTCAATCAACAGTAGTCAATAAGGAACTAGAAACGGACATTTTACTAGAAAAGATTGCTGAATATGCTGTGAATCACGAAATAACGAGTGACAAGGCACTTGAAACAGCCAGATATGTATTAATGGATGCCTTAGGCTGCGGCTTTTTGGCCCTTCGCTATCCGGAATGCACGAAGCATCTCGGCCCAATTGTGCCGGGAACAGTGGTGCCGAATGGCGTCCGGGTGCCAGGAACACAGTTCGAGCTTGATCCTGTCCAGGGCGCATTTAACATCGGCTGCATGATTCGCTGGCTTGATTACAATGATACGTGGCTTGCGGCAGAATGGGGGCATCCATCCGATAATATCGGCGGCATTTTGGCAGCTGCCGATTATCTCAGCCGAAAGCAGCTCTCAGAAGGCGCAAAGCCGCTTACTATAGCTCAAGTGCTTGAGGCTATTGTAAAGGCACATGAAATTCAAGGGGTTTTGGCGCTTGAAAACAGTTTGAACCGGGAAGGGCTTGACCATGTCTTATTTGTAAAAGTGGCTTCCACGGCTGTTGTCACCGCGATGCTTGGCGGAACTAAAGAAGAAGTTATTGATGCCGTGTCCCAAGCGTGGGTTGATAATTCCAGTTTGCGCGCCTACCGGCATGCACCGAATACAGGCTCTAGAAAGTCTTGGGCAGCAGGCGATGCGACAAGCCGTGCAGTAAGATTTGCATTGATGACATTGAAAGGCGAAATGGGATATAAAACGGCACTTTCTGCGCCAAACTGGGGGTTTCAGGATGTCCTGTTTGGCGGTAAACAATTAAAGCTTGGCCGCGAATTAGATTCATATGTTATTGAAAACGTCCTTTTTAAAATATCTTATCCAGCTGAATTTCATGCTCAAACAGCCGCTGAGGCAGCGATCAAACTTCACGGCAAGGTGGCTGACCGGCTAAATGACATTGATAAGATTGTGATTACAACACATGAATCAGCAATCCGCATCATCGATAAAAAGGGCCCTCTCCATAACCCAGCTGACAGGGATCATTGCATTCAATATATCACAGCGATCGGATTGCTCTACGGTGAACTTACCGCAGACCATTATGAAGATCATGCTGCAAGCGATGAACGAATTGACTTTCTTAGAGAAAAAATGGAAACGGTTGAAAATAAACAGTACAGTGATGATTATCTTGACCCGGATAAGCGGTCTATTGCCAATAGCGTTCAAGTATTCTTCAAGGACGGTTCAAAAACTGAACAACTTGCGATTGAATATCCGATTGGCCACAAACGCAGAAGGACTGAAGGGTTGCCATTGTTATGGGGGAAATTTGCGGACAATTTAAAAACGCGTTTTCCCGCGAAGCAGTCGGAGCAAATCCTGCATCTTTTTAATGATGAAAAAGCATTAAATCGTACAGCCGTTAACCAATTTGTGGATTTATTTGTAATTTAATGATCAACGATTAAAAAGGAGTCAAAACGATGTCCTGGATAGTAGAAAAACAGTCAACTCAAGAACAGCTTTCCAATAATTTTAGAACACTGATGGAGAATTCATCAATTTTAAAAATTCCTGGAGCCCACGACGGAATGGCAGCGCTTGTCGCAAAAAAGGCGGGTTTTCAGGCATTGTATCTCTCGGGTGCAGCTTATACCGCAAGCCGCGGCATACCGGATTTGGGTATGCTCAATTCAATGGAGGTTGCGGAACGGGCACGTGAGCTCGTCCGCGCCGCCAATCTGCCTGTGCTTGTGGATATTGACACTGGTTTTGGCGGGATATTAAATGTAGCACGAACGGCTAGAGAAATGGTCGAAGCGGGGGTTGCCGCTGTACAGATTGAAGATCAGGATCTTCCGAAAAAGTGCGGGCATTTAAATGGCAAGAAGCTCGTTTCTGATGAGGAAATGGTACAAAAGATCAATGCAATTAAGGAAATTGCTCCAAGCCTTGTAGTGATCGCCCGAACCGACGCAAAAGCTGTAGAAGGGGTCGACAGGGCGATTGAGAGGGCAAATAAATATCTTGAAGCTGGCGCTGACGCCATTTTCCCTGAGGCATTAAAAAGCGAAGGAGAATTCAAGGCCATGAGTAAGTCGATTCACGCACCGCTGCTTGCGAACATGACCGAATTCGGAAGAACCCCGTATTTCAAAGCGAGCGAATTTGAATCATTTGGTTTCAGCATGGTGATCTACCCTGTCACTTCTCTGCGCGTTGCCGCGAAAGCCTATGAACGGGTGTTTGAGGAAATCATGCGGGAGGATACACAAAGAGATATGCTTAGCGACATGCAAACCCGCGAAGAATTGTATGACACGATTCATTATTATGATTACGAAGGTCTTGATAAGAAAATAGCCAGAACAGTGCTTCCCGAGATGGGAAAGGACTAATAAAAAGAGCTGCAGCTTTATACAAGCTGCCGCTCTTAATTATACAAACCTCTTAAAATCCACCCGCTTATTGATTACATACATGACAGGCATGCCAATCGCCATCACAACAAATTCGCCAATGGCCGTTGTCAGCCATCCAAGCAAGAAAGGCAAGTTAAAGGCCAAATGGAGCTCTATAGCAATAAGGAACATCGTAAACGAGAAGACAACCGTGTTGACAGCCATACGTGCCCACAACCCTTTTATAAATTTCCCTGTTGCAATGGTTATGAGTAATGAAATAATGGACTGACCTACACCAAAGACCAAGTCATATGCCGCCATTGGCGAGAAAAAGAGGTTAGCAAGGAAGACCCCTATAACAATACCGAATATATATTTCTTGTTGAAAATAACAAGATGATTGAACATTTCCGGAATCCGGAATTGAATATTGATATAGGCAATGGGCTGTATAACAAAAGATACTGCAATATACAGAGCGGCCACAATCCCGTTTCCTACAAGTGTTTTTACCTTCATATCTCTACTCCCCTTAGTTTTTTTGCGTGGGATGGTTTCGAACCACGTTCGAGGATACTCGAAAGATACAATTATACTAAACTTAAGAGTTTTATTAAAGAACTACACGGCCCCAAGATAAAAAGCACATCTTCCCTGTGTGTCACATATGAAAAAAGTAGTGAAACCGTCGGGGAGGACGACGTGAATGATTAATGTTAAGATTGGCAGCAATACATTACGTCTCGGCAGTGAGCTGGAGTCTTACTTTCAGTCATTCCGGGAAAATATCATAGGCATCAATCAAGTATTCCGGTCGCCCTATGGGGAGAAGAGGATTATTTATGCCGATTGGACGGGAAGCGGCAGGCTGTATCGTCCCATTGAACGGAAGATCAGCGGTGTTTTCGGGCCCTATATGGCTAATACCCACACGGAATCGAATATCACTAGCTCCGTGATGACGTTGGCATACGATCATGCCAAAAAAATGATCAAGGCGCATGTTGGCGCAGATGAGCACGATGTGATTTTATTTGAAGGCTTCGGCATGACAGCGGTTATTAATAAGTTACAGAGAATCTTAGGAATAAAGGTTCCGGACCAGCTGAAGGATAAAATAAATCTCCCTGAAAATGATCGGCCAGTCATATTTGTGACACATATGGAACACCACTCCAATCATACGTCATGGCTTGAGACATTGGGTGATGTTGTCATTTTGGATCCGGATTCAAAAGGCATGCCAAATATTGATCAGCTGGAGGACCTTTTAAAAAAATACAGGAATAGAAAGGCTAAAATAGGGTCGTTTTCCGCTTGCTCCAATGTGACAGGGATTCAGCTTCCTTATTATAAGTATGCAAGGAAGATGCATGAGTATGGCGGGATATGTTTGGTTGACTTTGCCGCCTCCGCACCTTATGTTGAGATCAATATGCATCCAGGTGACCCCATTGAAAAATTAGACGGTATTTTCTTCTCGCCGCATAAATTCTTAGGCGGACCCGGGTCAAGCGGTGTTGTTGTGTTTGATTCGCGGCTTTATCTTAACAAAGTCCCTGATCATCCAGGGGGAGGAACAGTGCTTTGGACGAATCCTTGGGGAAAACATCACTATGTACCGGAGGTTGAAGCTCGGGAGGACGGGGGAACGCCGGGTATTCTGCAAGGGATAAAAGCGGCCCTTGCCATTAAGCTAAAAGAAAAAATGGGTGTGGACTATATCATTAACAGGGAAAAAGAGCTTGTAGAAATCCTGTTGGCATCTTTAAAAGATATCCCAACATTGCATATCCTGGAAGGCAATGCCACTGAACGGCTCGGCATCGTGGCGTTTTATGTCGACGGCATTCATTATAACCTTATTGTGAAGCTGCTGAATGACCGATTTGGTTATCAGTTAAGAGGGGGCTGCTCTTGCGCCGGGACGTATGGACATCATTTGTTTCACATTGATCAGGCAGCATCTAAATTGATCACCGATCAGATCGACAAAGGGGATTTAACAACCAAGCCGGGATGGGTCCGTTTTTCCGTCCATCCAACCATGACAAATGATGAGGTGTACGGATTTATCAAAGCCATGCGATCAATCATCAGAAATATAGAGGAATGGAAAAAGGACTATATTTATGATGCGAAAAGTAATGACTATTTCTATATTGATCACAAAAGGGCGGACATGAATCTGCTATTTCGGCTTGATGAATAGAGTGTGGGTATGTCATCGCCGATGCTGCCTCAGCCCAGAAAAAAGAAGCCCTCCATTCCAATGCAAAGCATGAGATGGGGGCTTCTTTTATTATTTATTGCACAGCTTCGAGCAGCAAGTCAGCGATATGAACGGCATGCACTCTTTTACCTGTCGCTTTATTTTACTGAGCAGTAGTAAAGGATAGATAACGAAATGATGCATATAGAAAAGGGCGACCACACATAGAAGTGAAGTCTGCCCAAAATCGAAGGAACCCAAATATTAATTCATGCGGTTATCGGATACGAATTTATTATCATTGGTTTCCTTTAATGTTTCATTTGTCCTTTTATTTTTTCCGACAATAACAGATACAACGATGATGGCCGCTGCCAAAATGAGTGTGGAAAACAATTGGCTTTGGGTTGATTTAATAAAGGCCATGGCTGACAGGATTCCGAGAATGGCAATGATTGTAGCATATGTCAAATAGGGATAGAGCCACATTTTCATTTTTAAAGCCCCGCGGTTTTCCTTTTCATATTTTTTTCTCATGCGAAGCTGTGAGACAGCGATGAACAGATACACGAGTAAAATGATCGCACCAGAAGCGTTGACAAGGAACATGAAAACAACCTCGGGGGAAACAAAGTTCATGATGACCCCTAAATAAGAGAAAATTGTTGCTGCAAAAACACCTCTGGCCGGAACACCCTTTTTGTTTAACTTTAAAAATAATCGAGGAGCATCACCTTTTTTGGCAAGAGAGAACAGCATGCGGGAAGTGGTATATAATCCAGAATTAAGACAGGATAAGACAGCGATCAGAACAATAACATTCATGATTTGTCCGGCGAAAGGGATGCCAATATTATCTAAAACGGCAACAAACGGACTTTTTAATACATCTGCCGAGTTCCAAGGCAATAACGTGACAACGACGGCAATTGATCCGATATAGAAGATCAAGACACGCCAAATGGTGCTATTGATCGCCCTTGAAACAGACTTTTCCGGATCTTTTGATTCCGCGGCAGCAATAGTCGTCACCTCTGTTCCGGTAAAAGAAAAGATAACAATCACAATACCAAGAAGCACTGCTCCGGAACCATGCGGCAAAAAGCCGTCATTCCTAACAAGATTCGAGAAACCTTCCGGTGAGCCAAATGGAATCCCAAATATGAGAGAAATGCCAAGGCATAAGAATAATATGATGCTGACAACTTTGATCATCGAAAACCAGTATTCAAATTCACCGAATGATTTTACGGAAAATATATTTGTAAGCGTTAGCAGAAAGGTCAATAACAAAGTGATAATCCAAAGTGGAAAGCCTGGTATCCAGGATTGAATAATCGAAGCGCCTGCGATCGCTTCGATTGCAATTACAACGACCCACTGAAACCAATAGAGCCAGCCAACGGTAATTCCCGCCCAAGGCCCAATAGCCTCCCTGGCATATTCTGAGAAAGAACCGCTGGTTGGATTGGTTGTTGCCATTTCCCCAAGTATTCTCATAATCATGAAGACTAGTAACCCTGAAAGTATATAGGATAAAAGAATACCGGGACCTACCTCATGAATGGCTACACCGCTCCCAACAAATAGACCTGCTCCGATAACGCCGCCTAGGGCAATCATCGTCATGTGCCGTGTCTTTAACGACTGTTTCATTTCCAAATTATCTTTTTTAGCGCCCATATAAACCTCCTTATAAATACTTGACTTTTTAACAGCCTTATCCCACTATTCCGACTATTTAATGCAAAAAATAGGAGATAAAAGGATTTCCTGAGCAAAGGAAACCCCTATCCTCTAGATCATCAAACTAATTTCAATAAGGCTTTTTCATATGATTCAAGCGTGCGGCTAACCTCTTTTTCTCCATGGACAGTTGCCATGCTATAGCGATTCATTGGTTTAGTGTAAATACCATCGTTGAGCAAGTGAAAATCCAATTCCTTTCGTAAAGCAAAGTCTGCTTGCTGAAGATCACGATAATGGCGAATCTGGTCCTTTTCTGTTATGACGACATTGAAAATGGAGCCTAAACCTACGGTTTGCATGGCGATGCCGCGGTTAGCAAAAAGCTTTTGAATGCCCATTTTTAGCTGATCAGTCATGGAAAAAACATGATCGATGTCATCCTCAAGAATTTTAATCGTAGCGAGTCCAGCGGCGAGAATCGTTGGATGGCCATTATATGTTCCGCTGTGAAACAAGACGTCTTTGGCACCAGACTTTTTACTTTGACTGGAATCGAACACGTCGGATGAAGAAGTTGGCGCGCTGGCCTGTAAGATGTCTTTTTTCCCGCCGACGATGCCTACGGGAAACCCTCCTCCAATCACCTTTCCAAGTGTTGTAAGGTCAGGTTTTATATTGTAAACAGACTGCGCGCCGCCAAGACCTAAGCGGAAACCGGTTTTTACTTCATCGAAGATAAGAAGGATATCCAGCTCTTGGGTGATTTTACGCAGTCCATCCATAAAGGATTGCTCAGCGGGAATAAACCCGCCTTGGATCGGTTCCATAATAATAGCAGCGATGTCATCTTTTTTCCGGGTTAAAATATCAGCAGTCGCTTCGAGATTATTAAATGGAAGGACAACGGTATGGTCTTCATAATACGGATCCATGCCCTTTGATTCAGCTACTGATCTTGGCTCATCAGCCGGACCGGCAGCACTAACAGGGGGATTGACGCTTAGCAGAACCTGGTCATAACCGCCGTGATAATGCCCTTCGAATTTAGCAATTTTTCGCTTTCCTGTATAAGCATGAGCCATACGGATCGCTAAAAGCGTTGCTTCCGTGCCTGAGTTGGTGTAGCGAATCATCTCCATGCTTGGATATAACTGCCGAATTTTCTCCCCCATTTCAATTTCAAGACGATGCGGTGTCCCAAAGAGGAACGTGCCATCTTCTTCGATTTGGTTTTGTATCGCCTGAACAATCTTCGGGTGACCATGTCCAAGCATGAGGGCGCCATATGACAGAAGATAATCAATATATTCGTTGCCATCAATGTCATATAAATAAGCGCCTTTGCCTTTTTCCATAATAATAGGATACGGATCAAAGGATTTAATGTTGGCAGTCACTCCGCCAGGCATAATTTCTTTAGCTTTCTCAGAAAATGATTTAGATTTTGGTGTTCTCCTCATATATTCCGCCACTGCATGACTTGTATGGCCCACTGTCATTTCGATACACCTCAGTTTTAGAAAAATTAATTACCATAGATATAAATTTATGAAATTTTTATTTCATTATACACCTGACAAATTGTTTTGTGAACATAAAATTTCTTTTTATTTTTAATATGAAATTTTTATTGCATAAAGTGAGTTATTTAAATAAAATTAAACTAAACGAGTCTTCGATGAGAAAGAGTCATAAAGGATGTGTTTCTTTTGTATAAAATTGCTGCGATTCAAATGCATGCACTTCCAAAACAACCGGAAGCCAATACTGCAACATGCATCAAGATGGCCCAAGAAGCTGCCCAATTGGGTGCCGATTTAATCGTTCTGCCGGAACTCTGGATTAGCGGATACTATTTATCGAAGAGTGAGTTTCAAGAGATGGCTGAATCACCCACAGGCAAAACGGTCACTCGCTTTCGAGAATTATCGAAAAAGTTGGGTGTTGTCATGGTTGTCCCTTTTGTCGAAGAAGATGGCGAAGAGCTTTATATTTCCTTGGCTGTCATAGAAAAAAGTGGTGAATTGCTGACAAGCTTCCGTAAGTCATTTTTATGGGGGAGAGAAAAAGCGATTTTCACACCGGGCAAAAGGGAATATCGTGTGATTGAGACATCACTCGGTCTGATAGGGGTTTTGATTTGCGCGGATATTGAATTTCCAGAACCAAGCCGCATATTGGCCTTGCAAGGAGCTGAAGTCATTATTTGCCCATCAGTCTGGAGTATTCCGGCCGAAAATCGCTGGGATATTCAACTGCCGGCCCGTGGACTGGATAATACAGTCTTTGTCCTTGGTGTGAATACAGTAAATGAAGGAAGCTGCGGAAAAAGCAAGCTTGTGGCTCCAAATGGAGAAATTCTTTGCGTGGCGCCTAGGGATGAACCATATATTCTGCTACACGATATCGATCTTTCACTCATTTCGAAAGCGAGAACCGACGTGCCGTATTTGAGTGATCTAGATAAAAGTTTAATACCCGGGCTATCAAAGGTTGAGATTCATGAACCATAATGTTTATCATTCTATAGCCGAAAAATTGCCGACAATGAGCAAATCACATAAAAAGATAGCCAAGTTTATTTTAGAAAACACGAATACGGTCCCTTTTTTCACGGTAGCAAAAATGGCTAAAAAAGCCGAAGTCAGTGAAGCCACGGTTGTACGCTTTGCCGTTCAACTTGGCTACTCGGGCTATCCTGAATTGCAGCAGCATATGCAAAACTCTGTTCAGCAGCAATTGACGACCGTGGAAAGATTACAGATGTCCTCCCAAGTGTATGAAGGAAAAGAACAGGGGATATATGACATCTTTCAGGATGACATAGAAAACATTAAAACAACAATGGGTAAATTAGATATTAGTGCCTTTAATAATGCGGTTAATGCTATACTGAACGCCAAAAAGGTCTATATATCAGCCAATCGCAGTGCCGCGTCCTTAGGTGTTTTCCTGCAGTATTATTTAAATATCGTTCTTGAAAATACGGAACTTATTCGTTCGGTGGAAGAACTCCCTGAACAACTTTACAAATTGGATAGTAGGGACGTGGTCTTTGGCATAAGCTTTGCCCGTTATTCTTCAAGCACTGTTAAAACAATGGCCTTTGCAAAAAAACAAGGGGCGAAAACAATTGTGCTTACCGATAATCTATTGTCTCCACTCGTTCCAAATAGCGATATTGTTCTTACCGCAGCGAGTCAGGTCCCCACTTTTATCGATTCATTTGCAGCACCTCTTAGCCTAATTAATGCATTGGTCACACACGTTGGGAAAGAAAGAATCAATGACGTAGATTGTCACCTAGAAAAAATGGAGGAAATATGGGAGCAATTAGGCATCTTTTATCAAAAAGGACATGAAGAAAGCAATGAATCATAGTATAAAAATGCCATTCATTCAAAAACTAAGCTGACTATGCATAGGGAGTGAATGGAAATGGAAGTGAACCGTGTCAAACAAATCCTGTCATCCTCGGCTGATATTGATGTGACATACCATGATGTCTCAGTGTGGATCGATCAATTGAACGAGGATGGAAAAACCGTAATGGTCCATATGAGGGGCCCTTCGGAAGAGCGGTCAGTGGTGAAAATTTCGGAATTAGAAGAAGAAAAGTTGAAACACTAGATTAAACACAGGAAACTTTCGGCTATAAAAGGTTAAATCCGCAACAGAACCAGGTGCAAACGCTGCCTGGTTTTTTTTCTGTGTTTAAAATCAGCGGGAAAATTGCCAAAATTTCATATTGTGAAATAACCGTGTTGAACGGCATTTCCTTATTCTATATAGTCTAAATCATAGACAGACTTTGGAGGTGACATAACAGAATGGATGTACGAGAATTAAGAAATTGCTTTGGCCAATTTGCAACTGGTGTAACGGTCGTTACTTTTTTTGGGGATGATGGACAGCGCTGCGGCATTACCGTCAATTCATTTACTTCTGTTTCCTTGGATCCCCCGCTTGTGCTCGTCTCTATTGACCGTAAAACAAATGCGTACCATGCTTTGAAGGAACGAGCGTTTGTCATCAATATCTTATCAAAAAGCCAAAAATCTTTGGCATGGCAGTTTGCAGGGCGAAAGCAACCGGGACTGACAATTGATTGGGAGAATACTTCCATTGGGCCTAAGTTAAAAGGGGCATTAGCCACAATCGAATGTGAGCCATGGGAAGAGTACGATGGCGGTGATCATGTCCTGTATGTCGGCAAAGTTCAAAACTTTTCCTACAATCAAGGAGAGGGTCTCATGTTTTTCCAAGGGAAATTTTTGAGGACCGAAGGAATCGAAACAGCTGTTAAAGAACAAGCATAAGGGGGGATTAGATTTGGGAATTAGGACTGGGGCTCAATATATCGCTGGATTGAAATCACGGCAGCCGGAGGTTTGGATGGCAGGTAAGCGACTGACAGATGTGGTTAGTGAACCCGTGTTTCAACAGCCGATAAAGGAAATCGCAAAATTGTATGATATGCAGCACGACCCTGATCATAGAGACAGCATCACACACATTTGTGAGGAAACCGGTGAACGGGTCTCAAATGCCTTTTTAATTCCGAAAACTTTCGAAGACCTAAGAGCCCGCAGAGCGTTGTTTGAAACCTGGTCGAAAGAAAACTTCGGATTAATGGGAAGAACACCGGATTTTCTTAACGTAACTGTAAGCTCAATGGCCAGCAATGCAGCATTCTTTGAAAAATACAATTCGGATTGGGCGAAAAACATCCAAAATTATTATAGACATATTCGGGATAACGATGTGTTCCTGACACATGCGATTGTTAACCCGCAAAATGATAGAAGCAAGGCATCTTCTGAACAAAAAGAGACATTTACTCATTTGGGTCTTGTTGAAGAAACCCCTGAGGGAATCATTGTTAGCGGAGCAAAAATGCTGGCAACACTTGCGCCTATAACAGATGAGGTGATCGTCTATTCATTTCCAGGGTTTAAGCCCGGTGATGAAAAACATGCCTTGGCTTTTGCTATCCCAATTGACACTCCTGGACTTCGTATTATATGCCGGGAACCGATGCAAGACGGCAAACGGCCATTGTTTGATCACCCTTTGGCATCAAGATTCGAAGAAATGGATGCCCTATTGGTATTTCATGATGTTCTTGTTCCTTGGGAGCGCGTCTTTATGCACAGTAACGTAGAAGCAGCAAACCAGCTTTATTCGCAAACAGGATTAAGCCAGTCGACCCATCAAAATGGGGTCAGGGGTCTGACAAAACTATCATTTGCTATGGAAATTGCCGCGAAACTGGCTGATGCTATCGGTGTTGATGGCTATCTTAACGTACAAACCCAATTAGGAGAGCTAGTACAGTCAGTTGAGATCATAAAGGCGTTATTGCATGTGGCAGAATATGAATATGAGACAACACCGCACGGCGAAGTTGTCCCGGCAGGCGTTCCGCTTGAGACGATCAGAGGGATGCTGCCTAAGATGTATCCGCGCGCTATTGAAATTATGCAGACCATTGGTGCCGGCGGATTGCTTATGATGCCGTCTGGTAAGGACTTTGAATCTGCTGAATTACGCGATGATATGGAACGCTACTATGGCGGGAGGACCGGTGTCACATCATATGATCGTATCCGTTTATTCAAATTAGCGTGGGATTTATGCGGTGAAGCATTTGGGCAAAGATTAGTACAGTACGAGAGGTATTATTCAGGGGATCCTGTTCGAAAACTTGGGATGTTTTATAGCAAGTTCAAAAAAGGCCATGACTTTGCCTTAGTAGAAGGTGCTTTAAGCGGGGCAATGAAGGCTGAGCAATCTCCCGTTGAAGAGTTAACGCAAAGTTAATGTCTTAAGAGATATGGAATTGTAAGCGCTTTAACAATAAATTACCTTACGAGGAGGATGAAGATGGTTTTAAAGCCTGGAGCAATTCAATTGAAATCTAGAGCCCTTAACTTGGTAAAAACGATTGAAGAAAACAAGGATTTATTAAAGCCGCCAGTCAATAATAAGGTGCTTTGGGAGGATTCGCAATTTATTGTCATGCTCGTTGGCGGACCGAATAAACGGTGCGACTTTCATGTCAATCCAACAGACGAATTTTTCTATCAGGTGAAGGGCAACTGTTATGTGGAGTGCATTAATGAGAATGGCGAACGTGAAGTGGTGACTGTTGGTGAAGGGGATATGTTCATGCTGCCGGCAAATGTTCCTCATTCTCCCCACAGAACAGCAGGTTCTTATGGCATTGTCACCGAAATAAAAAGGAACGAAGGTGTTGTTGAAAGCATCGTCTGGTACTGTAATAAATGCAATCATGAAATGTTTCGCAAAACGATGGAATTAACGAATATTGAAACGCAGTTAAAGGAAACCATCGAACAATTTAATAATGATGAAGCACTCCGGACCTGTAACAAGTGTGGACAGCAAATGCCTGAAGAACCGGAGGAATGGGTATGAGGGTCGATTTCCACACCCATATCATTCCCGAGGATTTACCCGATTTCGCCAAAAAATACGGTCAAGACCAATGGCCTATAATGCATCGCACATGCGCATGCGGAGCGAACATTATGGTAGGCGGGAAGGTCTTCCGCGAAGTCACTGATCAAGTTTGGAGCCCGGAAAAAAGAATCTATGATATGGATCGGGAAGGCATCGATATTCAAGTCCTTTCCCCGATCCCTGTTACCTTTTCTTATTGGGCACCAAGTGACGCAGCACTTGCCATGTCTCGTATTCAAAATGATTTTATTTCAGATACAGTGCGGAAGAATCCAAACCGGTTTATCGGCTTGGGGACCGTACCTTTGCAAGATTGCCAAACGGCAATTAAAGAAATGGATCGCTGCGTCCATGAACTGAATTTATATGGCATTGAAATCGGCACGAATGTCAACGGAGACAATTTAGATTCACCAGAATTGATTGAGTTCTTTGAGATGGCGGAAAAATGGGATGTTCCTTTATTTATTCATCCTTGGGAAACGATGGCAAAGGACCGCACACCGCGCCATAATTTTATGTATACAGTCGGCATGCCAAGTGAAACGGCACTGGCAGCCGCCAGCTTGATCTGGAGCGGCATCATGGAGAGGTTCCCCAAACTAAAGGTGAGCTTTGCCCATGGCGGCGGATCGTTTCCATACATCCTGCCGCGATTGGATAAGGGCTGGGAAGTATGGCCACATTTAAGACTGACGACACATCCGCCAAGTCATTATGCCAGAAACTTTTATTTTGATTCCTTAAACTATGACCCTTTGAATATAAAATATTTAATCGACCGCTTTGGCCATGACCGCATTATGCTCGGTTCCGATTATCCCTTCCTATTAAGGGAAATACCGCCGGGCAAAGTGATTGATAGCATGTCTGAACTTACCGATGAACAAAAGGGTTTCATTTTAGGAGAAAATGCTATGAGGTTTTTAAATGTCACGGAGAAACGACGAAAGGATGGCAAAAAAAATCATGACTCCAGAAGAGAAACTGCAAAGTCTGGGAATTGAATTATCACATGTTCGGCCGGCGGTTGGAAACTACGTGAGTCATGTCCGCGTTGGTCATTTCATTTTCACGTCCGGTCAAGGGGTCGATCAGTATCACGGAAAAGTTGGCCGCGAATTGACGCTTGAGGAAGGTTATAAAGCCAGCCATCAATCCATGGTCAATCTATTAAATGTCTTAAAGGATGAATTAGGGGAATTAAGCAAGATTAAAAGAATCGTGAAGATATTAGGTTTTGTCAACAGTACGGAGGATTTTACGGATCAGCCGAAGGTCATAAATGGGGCTTCAGATTTGCTTGTTGAGGTATTTGGTGAAAAAGGGAAACATGGCCGTTCAGCGGTTGGCATGGCCCAATTACCGAATAACACGGCGATAGAAATAGAGATGATTGTCGAAGTGGAAGAATGAGGAGGGTACACGATGAGCAGAGAAACAATAGCCGAACAATCAAAAGTCAAAGACGCAAAACTTTTCATCGATGGAGAGTATGTTGAGTCCCTGTCAGGGCAAACCTTCGATACTCTTAATCCTGCTACAAATTTAAAGCTTGCTTCGGTCGCTAAGGGGAATGAGGCGGATGCAAAACGCGCGATCGAGTCGGCCCAGCGGACATTCGAAAGTGGAATTTGGAGCAGAATGCCAATTGAGCAAAGGTCGGCCGTTCTTTGCAAAATGTCTGACCTAATCATGGATCGAGTGGATGAGCTCGGCTTTTTGGAAACCCTTGACGTTGGCAAGCCAGTTAAAGAAAGCCGCGGCTTTGACATCCCGCGTGCTGCCCAAAATTTCCGTTTCTTTGCGGAAATGGCCAAATACATGGTTCATGAACATTATGACAAACACAATATCATGTCATATGCCAAATATGCTCCGGCTGGCGTCACAAGTCTAATCATCCCATGGAATTTGCCATTCATGCAGCTGACATGGAAAGCTTCTGCGGCTTTGGCTTCCGGAAATACGGTCGTCATAAAACCGGCGTCTTATACGCCGCTAAGTGCGGTCATGCTTGGGGAGATAGCCAATAAAGCAGGGTTGCCGCCGGGGGTGCTAAACATCATTACAGGACCAGGCAGCACAGTCGGAACTGCAATGACCAACCATAAGCACGTACGCCGCATATCATTTGTTGGAGAAAGCAATACCGGAAAAACGGTGATGAAAAATGCCTCAGAAAACTTAATCCCTGTTTCATTGGAATTAGGCGGCAAGTCAGCCAACATCGTTTTTGAAGATGCTGATTTAGATGAAGCGGTAAAAGGGTCGATTGACGCGATTTACCGTAATCAAGGTGAAATCTGCCTGGCGGGTTCACGGCTGCTCGTCCAAGAAAGCATTTATGATCAATTTTTGGATAAGTTCACGGAGGCGGTAAGAAACATCCAAGTGGGCGAACCAACTAATGAGAATACAGACATGGGAGCACTTGTATCGAAAAGTCATTTAGAAACCGTTGATCAATATGTGCAAATTGGGCTTTCAGAAGGGGCGAAGCTTGCTTATGGCGGAAAGAGAGTGGCCGGGCTTAAGAATGGAAACTTTTACGAGCCAACCGTTCTTTACGATGTTGATAATAAGATGCGTGTTGCACAGGAAGAGATCTTTGGTCCTGTTCCTGTAGTCATTCCATTTAAAACAGAAGAAGATGCCATTCGCATCGCGAACGATTCCATCTATGGCCTGGCAGGTGTGGTTTGGACAAACGACTTAAGACGCGGCCAACGGGTTTCTTCAGAAGTGAATGCAGGGCTGCTTTGGATTAACTGCTGGTACATTCGTGATTTAAGAACACCGTTTGGCGGTGCAAAAGCAAGCGGCATCGGCCGTGAAGGCGGCCGCCACAGCTTTGAATTTTATACGGAAGCAAAGACAGTCACGATGAAGCTTTAATTGATTAGTGAATGAGGGGTGAAAGACATTGGCAGAAAGAGTAAAGGAACTAGCTGATTTTCTCTTACATGCTGAGGAAAGCAAAAAGGGCATTCAGCCTTTAACAGATCAATATCCTGATCTAAGTGCTAGGGAAGCTTATCAGATTCAACTCATAAATATTCAAAAGAGAATCGACGCAGGACAACGCGTAATAGGTAAAAAAATCGGGTTAACATCATTGCCAATGCAGGAGCTGTTAGGGGTTGCAGAACCAGACTACGGACATTTGCTTCATGGCATGAAGGTAGAAAACGGCGGAGTGATTCTGTTCAATGACGTCATGCAGCCAAAAGTAGAAGGTGAAATCGCCTTTGTTTTAAAAGAAGACCTTCAGGGGCCGAATGTCACAATGCTTGATGTCTTGCAGGCAACGGATTTTGTTCTGCCTGCCTTAGAAATTGTTGATAGCCGTGTTGATAATTGGAAGATTAAATTACCTGACACTGTTGCTGACAATGCATCCAGCAGTTTTTTTGTCCTTGGAGAAAGACCCGTACAGGTTGATCAAGTTGATCTTGCTGGGGTGGGCATGATCCTTTATAAAAACGATAAGATCATGAACACTGGAACCGGGGCCGCTGCCTTAGGGCATCCGGCAAGTTGCGTCGCTTGGCTTGCCAATAAGATGGCTGAATTTGATGTCAGCTTAAGAGCGGGAGAAGTGATTCTATCCGGTGCCTTATCGGCCGCTGTTGTGGCGGAGCCAGGCGATATATTCCGGACTAAAATCGCTCATTTGGGTGATGTAAGTGTCCGCTTTACGTGATAATGAAGTACTCGTCAAGAGAAAGGATGGTCATACGTGACAAAAATGAAGGTTGGGATCATCGGTTCCGGAAACATTGGCACAGACTTGATGTTAAAGCTGCAGCAGACCGATGTTCTGGAGTTAACGGCTATGATTGGCATTGATCCAGAATCTGACGGTCTAAAACGTGCAAAGGAATTGGGTTATAAAACTTTTGATAACGGGATTGAAGGCTTTATGGAGCAGCCGGAACTTGCGGATATCCTTTTCGATGCCACTTCGGCCAAAGCGCATGCTTATCATTCAAAGGTTTTAAGAGACGTTGGGAAAAAGGTTCTTGATTTAACACCAGCCGCCATTGGACCATTTGTTGTTCCCCCGGTCAATTTGGGTGAGCATATGGATGAAAAAAATATCAATATGATTACTTGCGGCGGACAGGCAACCATTCCGGTTGTTAAAGCTGTTAGTAACATATGTACGGTAGAATATGCGGAAATTGTCGCTACGATCTCAAGTAAAAGTGCGGGTCCTGGAACCCGAGCAAATATCGATGAATTTACCGAAACAACATCACGAGGGATAGAAGAGATTGGCGGAGCCAAAAAAGGCAAGGCGATTATTATACTTAACCCGGCAGAACCGCCGATACTGATGAGGGACACTGTGTATTGTCTTGTAGAAGGGGCGGCTATGGATGAAAAGGCTGTCAAACAATCCATTCAGGACATGGTGGCGGCGGTGCAACAGTATGTACCTGGTTACCGAATGCGCACAGAGCCTATTATTGATGGAAATAAAGTGACAGTCTTCCTTGAGGTCGAGGGTGCGGGAGATTATCTTCCTAAATACTCAGGCAACCTGGATATCATGACTTCTTCGGCTGTGAAGGTTGCTGAAGAAATGGCCAAACATCAGTTAAAGCAAAAGGTTTAAACGGGGAGGGGATTAACATGGCGGAACAGGACGTAATCATTACTGAAGTGGCTTTAAGGGACGGGAGCCATGCCATCGGTCATCAGTTTACTGTTGATCAAGTGGTGCAACTATCTAAAGCATTGGATGATGCCAATGTCCCTTATATTGAAGTGGCTCACGGCGATGGCTTAGCTGGATCTTCACTTCAATATGGCCTTTCCAAGACGGATGAAATGGCTTTAATTGAAGCCGCAGCATCCGTATGTAACAATGCCAAAATCGCTGTGCTGCTGTTACCGGGAATTGGCACTGTTCAGGAGCTAAAACAAGCGGCGAACATTGGGGCTGAGATGGCCCGTGTTGCCACACATGTTACCGAAGCTGACGTGTCCAGTCAGCACATTGCCATGGCTAAAGATTTGGGAATGGAAACCGTAGGATTTTTAATGATGGCGCATATGGCACCTGTTAAGAAGTTGGTTGAACAAGCAAAATTAATGGAAAGCTACGGGGCTGATACGGTTTATGTCGTTGATTCCGCAGGAGCCTTATTACCTCACGAAGTAAAGGCACGGATTCGGGCACTGCGGGAAAATCTTCAAATTAATATTGGGTTCCATGGTCATAATAATCTTTCGCTGGCAATGGCAAACACCCTGGCGGCTATTGAAGAAGGTGCAACCCGTATCGATGGCAGTGTTCGCTGCCTGGGCGCGGGTGCAGGTAATACTCAAACGGAAGTCCTGGTCTCGGTGCTAGATCGTTTAGGCATTAAGACTGGTATCGATTTGTATAAAATGATGGATTTATCAGAAGACATTGCCGCACAAATTCTGCAGAAACCTCAGGAAATAACAAAAGACAGTCTTGTCTTAGGTTATGCGGGCGTTTATTCCAGCTTTTTGCTTCATGCACAGAAGGCAGCAAAACAATTCGGAGTCGATTCACGTGATATTTTAATAGAACTTGGAAAACGAAGAGTTGTAGGCGGACAAGAAGATATGATTGTAGATGTTGCAGCAGAGATTGTGAAAAAAAATACAGCCGTCATGTAGAAAGGGGTATAACATTGGATATACAAAGGATTGCGGAAGAGATAGATGCCTGCCAAAGATCGGGAAAGGAAATGGACAAGGTCACCATAAGCTATCCTTCATTAAGTGTTGAGGAAGCCTATGCCATTCAGAAAGGTTGTGTACAGCATGCCATTGATCGGGGCGATCAACTGACAGGATGGAAAATGGGTCTGACAAGCAGGGCCAAACAAGTTTCAATGGGGGTAAAAGAGCCAATTTACGGCCGGCTTACACAGTCAATGGAACTGACAGAACCTGTCCTCCATTTAGAAGGGCTTATCCATCCTCGTGTGGAACCTGAACTTGCTTTTGTGTTAAAGAAAGAGTTAGGCGGCGGGGAGGTGACACCACGGGATGTCTGGGCAGCCACCGAATGTGTCCTTCCGGCCATAGAGGTAATTGACAGCCGTTATAAGAATTTCTCCTTTACATTAGTTGATGTCATCGCTGATAATGCCTCTTCTTCGAAATTCATCGTTGGCGACCAAGGCTTTTCACCTTACACTACAGCTTGGGATGAAGTTGGTGTTTCAATGATGAAAAATGGTGAGGTCGTTCAAACAGGCGCAGGTGCGGCAGTACTTGGACATCCTGTTAGATCTGTAGTGGAACTAGTCAAAATGTTAAATCGCGACGGCATATCTATTCAGCCGGGAAGCGTTGTTTTAACAGGTGCTGTGACAGATGCAGTAAGCGTCTCTGAAGGCGACCGGATAGCTGTTCAATTTGATCAACTCGGATCACTGCGTTTTCGGGTTCAGGCCTGAGCAAAGCTTTTCAAACATGGAAATGGATCCAATTAATTTTATTTACGCGTAGCCTTTTACAAAATATTCCCGATTAAAAGAAAGGGGAACAAAAGTGATTGCCACTATTCATAAGGTCGCAAAAATACTTAATTGTTTTACAGAGTATGAACCGGTGCTGGGTAATCTGGACATTGCTACGAAGCTGGATATGAACCCTAGTACGGTTCATCATTTGATCCGTTCATTGTGTGAGGAAGGCATGCTTGTAAGGGATAATCAAAATAAGTACAGACTCGGTTGGAAGTTGTTTGAATGGGGTAATCAGGTCATGTATCAGCAGGATATATACAATGAGGCCCTGCCGTTAGTCCAAGAATTAACAAAAAGCTTTAACGGTGCTGTTCACATTGGCATGTTAGATGAAAAAGGCGAGTTCATATTTGTCCTAAAGGTTGCATCGCGTCATGCGGTCCCTGTGCCGACTCACATTGGTACAAGAAAACCTACCTATTGTTTTAGTACGGGTAAAATACTGCTGACTTATAACCCATTTTTGGTGAAGCCAACTATTGCTAAAGGGCTGCAGCAGCGGGGGCCTAATACAATCACGGCAATTGACAAGTTAGAGAATGAACTTAACGTGATTCGGGAGATGGGATATTCGATCAGCAACAACGAAAATGAATATGGAATATATGGTATAGCAGCCCCGATTCAATCTTACACTGGAAAAACAATAGCCGCACTCAACATGGTTGGACCGGCCCCTTATATGAATGGAAGCGAAAACCGTGCAATAATCCAAAGTATCGTGAGGACGGCACAATCGATTTCTAAGGAATTAGGGTATATAGAAGTATAGTCGTTGTAAAAAAATCCTCAAAATGCCGCTTTTATTCTTCCGCAAACAATTTTAAAAAACTACGGGAATACAAAGGGTCTGTAAACCCATATGAATTAAAGAGGAGAAACCGAGTGCAGCAGGTGCGCGGTCTTTACACCATCCGATTAGCCCTGCACCCGGTTTTTTCTGTAAGGTCTATTGCCTCTTCTTCGTCTTTTTATTATTTTGCCTCTCAGCCTCGGTCAATGGTTCGTTGGCGAATTCATGATCAAATTCTCTCGTTTGATTTTTTCGAATGGCCTGCTCGTCATTAAAACCTGGATCGATTTGTTTTTTCTTACTTTTACTCATATCACACCTCCTAAGAATATTTTGTTCAGGCTGGGGGTGAAGTATGTAATGCTTTCACCATCAAGGGCTTGGCTAAACCTAAGTTTTCTTTATATAATAAAGGTAACTGCCATTTCAGAATTTTTGGAATTCGCGTGGAGGTGGACGAATTAATGGACGTCACGGGTGGAAGAGCCCATTTCCATGGTGTCTCTTTTTCGGGGAAGAATACGAATGTCAAAGCTTATCGGAATGATATCGGTGAAATTAGAACAGAAATGTCACGCAAGTTTTGGCGGGAGATCCCTTGGATTGACCGTTTGTATGCTGTTCCCTTTTTGAGAGGGGCTATGTTGTATATTGATATTTTTCTGACATTGTGGAAGCCGCTTCTAATTCTTTTGGGGGCGTTTTTTGTGGTTTTAGAAGGATTATCTTTTTTAATGCCTGATGAAGCCTATGGCCAAACTGTTAATGGTTTAACGGTTTTCTTGAAGATCTCCAAAGTGCTGATATTTGTCTGGTTTTTCCTGCTTTTTAAAAGATCGCGAATGGCGTCTTACCACGGTGCGGAACATAAAACCTTTCATGCCTATGAGAAAAACATCGAATTAACGGTTGAAAATGTTCGTAAGGAAGATAGAGTATCCGTCAGCTGCGGCACAAATTTTGTTGTTTTCTTCGGTTTTACATACGCTGTTCTTTCGTTCTTACCCATTGATTCGTGGCTCCGCCTGATTCTAAGTTGGGCTGTAGGCTATGAGCTTTTTATCCTTCCTTGGCATGATCAAAATCATTGGCTTCATTATGCCCTATACCCCTTTTTTATGATAGGCCTTGCTATGCAGCGATATGTTGTCACATCAGAACCCGACGATGAGGAAATCGAAACGGCAATTGCTGCTCTGTCAGCCTTGCGGACGCTTTCTTGATCTAGACCCCAAATCCGGTAATTCTATTTTTCAATTAGTCTTGCAAAAGGTTGTTAAAGACCGTTTAAAAGAGTAAAATCTAACTAATTGTTATTGATTTTCGGATTGGAGGGACCGCTGTTGCCAATTAATATTCCTGAGCAATTACCAGCTCGCGGCATTCTAAAAAAGGAAAACATTTTTGTAATGGGCGAGAGCCAAGCGACACATCAGGACATTCGTCCTTTAAATATATTGATTTTGAATTTAATGCCTGAAAAAGAAAGGACTGAAGCTCAGCTCTTGAGACTGCTCAGTAATTCACCGCTTCAGATCAATGTTTCGTTCCTCAGAACCGCAACACATGAATCAAAAAATATAAGCAAATGGCATCTGGAACAGTTTTATACAACCTTTGAACGGATCAAAAGCCGCCGCTATGACGGCATGATAATTACCGGAGCTCCGATTGAGCATATTCCCTTCGAAGAAGCCGATTATTGGGCTGAACTGACGGAAATTATGGAGTGGACAAAAACAAATGTGACCTCTGTCTTAAATATTTGCTGGGGGGCGCAGGCCTGTCTATATTATCACTATGGGATTGGCAAGTATGAGCTTCCCAAGAAATGTTTTGGCGTATATAAACACACACTGACGGATCCGACGGTAAAGCTTGTCCGTGGCTTTGATGAAGAATATTTAGCACCCCATTCCCGCTATACGGAGACTTTAAAGGAGCAAATTTTGGCCAGTGAAGATCTTGTCCTGCTCTCGCATTCGGAAGAAGCCGGACCGTTTATCATTATGTCCAAAGATGAAAAGCATATCATGCTAACTGGTCATTTGGAATATGATGCTGACACCTTGGCCGCAGAATACAATCGAGATGCGAATAAAGGGCTGGATACCCAAATTCCCGAAAATTACTTTCCGGGTGACAATCCGCTTGAACAGCCGCTTAACAGATGGCGCTCACATGCTCACCTTCTTTTTGCCAACTGGCTAAATTATTACGTCTACCAGGAAACACCTTATCAGTGGGATTAAATTCATCGGTACTTAGGAAAGATGATAAAGAATTAATCAAAGGGGCACACATGTGAAAAAGGAAAAGACAAGAGAGTTTATGGTTGAGGAGCAAGGCGAGCTGTTAGGCTTCCTGCTTGACCGTTTATCAAACCGCAGCAGGAATTCAGTTAAGGGCATTATGACAAGAGGGCAAGTATCGGTTAATGGACAGGCTGTAACCAAACATAATCACCCACTCCGGCCTGGAGATCGAGTCACCATTCACTTTGGCATGGTATCAGCGGGCAAAAAGCTGAACGGATTGCAAATTCTCCACGAGGATGACGATATCATCGTTATTAATAAGGAAGCCGGGCTTTTGTCTATTGCAACCGCAAAGGAAAGAGATTTAACAGCCTATAAGCAGCTCATGGATCATGTCCGCAGTCAAAATGCCAGAAACCGCATTTTCATTGTCCATCGCCTTGATCGTGATACATCCGGAGTAATGATGTTTGCCAAGAATGAAAAGGCAAAGCGTTTGCTGCAAAGCGCTTGGCAGGAGGCGGTGCTCGAGCGGACATACATTGCACTCGTTGCGGGCAGGGTAGAGCAAACAAAAGGGACAATGACATCGTGGCTAAAAGAAACGAAGACATATATCATGGTGTCAAGTAAAAGACCGGGGAGTGGGCAAAAGGCTGTCACACATTATAGTGTTCTGAAGTCGAATCGGGCCTTTTCCCTGTTAGAAGTCCATCTCGAGACGGGAAGGAAAAATCAAATTCGCGTTCATATGCAAGATCTTGGTCATCCCATAGTTGGTGACAAGAAATATGGCTCGAAAAAAAATGTGATTGGCAGGCTGGGTTTGCATGCACAGGTCCTGGCATTTAAACACCCAATAACCGGTAAACACCTTCGTTTTGAAACAACAATTCCAGACAAGTTTTTGCAGCTTTTTGGTTAATACACGGCAGAGGAGGGGCTTAAATGGCAGACATTAAATATGAAATTATTGAAACCGTAGGTGTCCTTTCAGATTCGCCTAAAGGTTGGACGAAAGAATTGAACTTAATCAGCTGGAACGGCAGAGATCCAAAGTTTGACTTGAGGGATTGGTCACCGGGACATGAAAAAATGGGTAAAGGGATTACTCTAACAAAAGAAGACCTTTTGAATTTAAAACAGCTTTTGCAGGACTTTGAATAAAAAACGGGAGTCATGTATGAGATATAACGAAATAGACCTTAGAAAGCTTCTAAAGAAGGAGTTTGAGACATTGTCATTAAAGGAACAAATCGAAGTTAACATTCTTAATTTTATTCGCACTATCCATGTCAATCATCAGGATTTTTATACATCTTCTTTTGACTCCAAATACCATGGTGACTTAGAAATGGCATTTAAGAAGGATGCTGACCGCGTCATAGGACATTGCCGGATATTGGTAAAAAACGACGATATTACCCTGGATTATCTTTTTACCGAAAACGGATTTGAACTTTTAGAAGACACTATAAAAGGTTAACAAAAGGAGAACCATATGCTTGAGAATTGGTCATTTATAACATCAGTGAAACCCTTTTTACAGAAGGCATGGGAAAAATCCGGATTTGAAAAACCGACAGCCATTCAGATGAAGGCTGCCCCGCTCGTTTTGGAGGGGGTGGACATTATCGCGGAATCCCCAACCGGAACGGGCAAAACACTTGCCTATCTCTTGCCCTTGCTAGAGCAAATTGATCCGGAAGCAAAAGGTACGAGAGCAATTATTCTCGCACCCTCCCGCGAACTAGTGATGCAAATTTATGAACAGGTTCAAAAGTGGACGGAAAATAGCGGCATCGGCAAAGCATCCTTCATCGGCGGGGCCAATGTGAAGAGACAAATAGAAAAATTAAAGAAACGTCCGCAAATTGTTGTTGGCACCCCCGGACGGGTACTGGAATTAATCAGGCTGAAAAAGTTGAAAATGCATGAAGTAAAATCGATTGTTATGGATGAAGGCGATCAACTGCTAGTCCCGGAACACATGAACACAATCAAAGACATTATCAAGGCAACTTTAAGAGACCGGCAGCTGCTTGTCTTCTCGGCAACTTTGCCCGAAAAGACCGAACAGCAAGCCCGCGAACTATCCGAAAACGCTGAACTGATTCGAATCGGACGGGGCAAGGCGAATGAATCAAATACCCGGCACAACTATGTTGTTTGTGATGCGAGGGAAAAGGTCGATATTCTTGGGAAAATAATGAGGCTCGAACCGGAAAAGGTTCTTGTTTTTGTTAGGGATATAGGCAATCTCTCGGTTTTGTCGGAAAAACTGAAATATAAGGGATTTTCATTAGATGTACTGCACAGCGAAGCGAAAAAAACAGATCGTGCAGCGGCACTTAAGAATTTCCGTGAAGGCAAATGCTCACTGCTCATTACAACAGATGTAGCCGCAAGAGGGCTGGATATTCAAGGACTGACACACGTCATTCAGTTCGATCCGCCTGAAAATGCTGACCAATACATTCATCGTTCCGGACGGACAGGAAGATCGGGGGCGTCTGGTACGGTGATATCGATTGTAGCACCAAGGGAAGAACGCGTTCTGAAGCAATTCAGCCGTGAACTGAACATCCCTGTACATCAGAAAGTGTTGTACAAAGGGAAAATGATGGACAAAGCCGAGAAGTGATGCAAATGACACAGACCCATGAGATCATGGACGTTTGTTTGCTCGCTGGGAAGATCATGCTGGAAAATGGGGCTGAGACTTATCGGGTGGAAGATACGATGGCACGGCTCGCCGCTTCCTATGGCATTAATGATGCGCAAAGTTATGTCACGCCAACTGGCATTATATTTTCAGTAGATGGGCTGACGCCTACAAAATTAATTAGAATATCGGAGCGGACGAACAACCTGGATAAGGTAGCGACCGTCAACAGCATCTCAAGAAAGGCAAGTGAAGGGTGTTTATCAATTAAAGAAGCCAGTCGTGAATTAAAAGGCGCTGAAAAGCTTGGGCACGCAACGCCAATCCCGCTCCAAATCGCTGCCGCGGCAATCGCCAGCGGCTGCTTTTTAATCATGTTTCAAGGGGGATGGGGTGATTTTATTCCTGCCTTTATTTCGGGTGGATTAGGATTTGCCGGAATGATATACTTCCACCATTTTGTGAAGATAAAATTTTTTGCCGAGCTTCTGGCTTCTTTTATTATTGGCTTAACTGCATTTCTTATGGTTTCAATTGGTATTGGCAGCGAGCTCGACAAAATTATCATTGGTTCGGTTATGCCGCTTGTCCCCGGAGTGGTTATTACTAACGCTGTTAGGGATCTCATGGCTGGTCATTTAGTCTCGGGATTATCCAAAGGGGCAGAAGCACTTATCACTGCCTTTGCCATAGGAACAGGTATTGCGGTAGTCTTTGCCATTTACTAGAGAAAAAGAGGTGGGCTGATATGGTCCTATTAGAGCAAGCTGTTACAAGTTTTATTGCTTCAGCTGCCTTTGGTGTGCTTTTCAATGTTCCAAGGCGCTCCCTTCTTCCCTGCGGATTTGTTGGCATGCTCGGCTGGCTCGTGTATTTTGAGCTTAATAACGTTGAATTCGACAGTGTCGTGGCGACCTTAGTTGCCGCCTTCGTGATTGCCGCCATCAGTCATATGTTCGCAAAGAGGTATAAGCTGCCGATCATCATCTTTAGTGTCGCGGGTATAATTCCTTTAGTGCCCGGAGGACTGGCATTTAACGCCATGAAGCATTTTGTCCAAAATGATTATAATGCAGCACTTGAAATGGCTGCAAAAGCATTCATGATTTCCGGAGCCATTGCTGTCGGCCTGGTGTTGTCTGAGGTCATCAACCATGTCTTAAGGAATATGAAAAAAGTATGAGGAGAACCGGAAGAAAACGGACGTTTTCCGGTTCTTTTTGCATCCTGTCATATTATCCCTGTTTTCTTAAACCCTCCCGTGAAGCTCTTTTTCCCGATCTAGTACTTTGTTTCGAACCATCCCGAAGATAAATAAAACAATGCCAAGACCGACTAGGGTAAGGACTACCAGCAGTGTCGCCTTTTGTAGTTTATCGCCAAGAGATTTAAGCTGGTCCCCATGGGGCAAAAGGGTTGACTGAACATGGAGGCCATTTGAGCCAGATGTGATGGTCACATTTGCGGCTAGGACCTTGTTATCAAGCTTTTTTAAATCGATCCATTTAATATCCGGGATTTTTGCCATTTGATTGACAAGCTTTTTAAGCCTGTCAATACCCAGATAAGGATGATAGAAACCTGCGACTATGCCATCTTTGACGATGAGCTGCCCACTGGCATTTTTCATCATCATTTCCACACCGTTCTTCTCTTTTTCAGGAACATAACCGATGGTTTCAGGAAGTAATAGCATGCCATTCAAAAAGGATGGCCGGGTTACAAAAGGGGCCGTTCTCATAACATGCCAGTCTTTATTGCTTGTTTGGATTTGGCCGACATACGTGGAAAAGTAGTGTGATACGATGTTGTATCCTTCGAGTGACATCGTATAATGCGGCGCTTCAAATGCGAGCGGGTAGAGTCCTTGGGCGGTGAGTTCTTGAATGCCCTTTGTCAGTTTTTGATTAATGTAGTGCCCTTCAAACCTTTTCTGCTTTTGCAAGAATAATTTGTAGCTCTTCGCATTATTAAAGGTTTGCTGATTTGGTGTTTTCTCATTTGCTCCCGCATCGCCGGAAATCGGCGCATTGTTTTTTACATCCCAAAACTCAAAGCCTTCTCCCGTTTCACTGTCACGATATTGGTGAGTGTATCCGTGCATCACAATGCTGCCGCCGTTCTCCTGCATATATTTCAGCGCCTTGACGACTTTCGGGGCATCTGAATAATGATATTCTTTATGGGTCTTTGGATCCTTGAAGACAGGGATGACAGCAACCATGTATGGAATGTGCTTCTTTTCCAAGAACTTTGCAACAGCCATTAACTTTTTTGGATCAGCCATGGGATGAACGTCCTCTAGACGAAGATAAGCGGGATGTACGGCTAGTGTCTTTTCATTAAAAATATGGTGTAAGCCTTCTGCTAGAAATAGGCTGAAAAGGTCATCTAAATCCGATCTGGCAAAATAATACCTTGAACCTTTTGCGACAAGCAGTGGGTGATCGCCATTTGTATTGACACCCTTGATCAAAATTTTTGCAGGCGGGTCTACATGGGTGTTATATATGAGTTCAGTCTCCGGCAGGCTCCTCTGTCTACCGTTTGAAAGCATTAAAGCATTTACTGGAATCTGTGATGTGGCATCTACGAAATCAAAATCCTTTAGCTGGCCGACATTTGCACCGATGACTGTATAGGATCCTTTAAAGTTATTGCCTAGGGTTCTAAAAGATTGCGGCAGCTTCGTCTGGACTGCGCCATAATAAAATAAGTGGGTGATGCCAGATAGGTCGTTTTGCTTTACATCATTCGCACTTTTAAAGACGATATGAGTGGAAAAGTGGCTTAATAGCATATCAAGCATCCGAACCTTTTCATTGACCTTCCCGTCTTTTGTTGAATAAGCCACCAAAATATGGGCTTTTTTATTTTCTGGAGCAAAAGAAACCGCTTTCCCGGTGAAAGGAAAGAGGATACACGAAAAAAGGAGTACAATGGCGATTACTACGGGAGGGACAATATTTTTCCGGATGAAAAGCCGTCCTAAAAGACTCAAAAGGCAGCCTCCTAAATGGTTTGATTTTTTTCTTCGGAAAGCGCAACTTGGTTCATGGTCATATTTATTTCCTCAAATGCTATAGTTTTCTTGACACCCTCCATTCCCGTTTTTTCATTCATTTCACTTATTGAGATATTTTTTGTATGATCAGTTCGCTTCCATGTTTTATTTTTTTTGGTGAAAAAGGCCCAAAAGTACAAAGGCACGTTTGAATAGAACATCATCGACATCGAAAGACAAGCTTTAAGTATTTTTCCAAAGCTTTTTATGCCAATGTCGACAACCATTGGATAGGCAATAAACATAAAATAATAGATGATAAATAATACCCAGGCATACCAGGGGATGACCGAACCGACCCACAGTTCATTATGAGTAAAGTCAAAAAAGAGCAGTAAACTTGTCAATGCCGCCAAAACCATTTTTCCAGGGTTGATAAGATATAAAAAGGCGTCGATGGCTTTTATATCACATTTGAAAAATGCCCGCATTAATAGCTTATGAGAGTATCTGAATGTCACATCCCAATGTCCTCTGGCCCATCTCATCCGCTGCACACATGATGCTTTAAAGCTTTCCGGCTTCTCGTCAAAAACCCTTGCCGTGTGGCACCAGTTCACAGGGATTCCTCTTAAAATGCATTGGATCGTAAATTCTAGGTCCTCAGTTAAAGATTTAGCTGTCCAGCCAATCTCTTCTAAGAGTTTGGAATCAACACAAAAGCCAGTTCCGCCTATAAAGTTGCTTAATCCCAAACGTGTCTTTGCCAATTGGAAGAACCGGTTTGCGAAATAAAATGAGGTAGAGTAAGCTAGCGTTACCCAATTATCCTCAGGATTTTTTGAATCTAGGAAACATTGTACGACCTTGTCGCCTTTCAAAAAATGCTTGTTCATTTCTTTTAGATAATTTGCGGAAACTAAGTTATCAGCATCGAAGACAGCAACACCATCATACTTTTTGGTTAAATCGCTGCCGATTTGTTCAAGAGCATAGCGGATGGCATATGGCTTGCCTTTGGGTTCATCCGGGGGAGAGCTATGCTTAATGACACTCGCCCCGAGCATGTGAACAAGGTCAGGTGTTGTATCGGTGCAATTGTCGGCAATGACCAAAATATCATAAAGCTTATCAGGATAATCTAAATTGAGCAGATTTTCCACAAGACTGCCTATTACTGTTTCTTCGTTATGCGCCGGAATGAGGAGCAGGAATCTTTTCTTAGGGCTTTTCTCTTTTAGTTTGCGAGGCTCCCAAAATCCAAATAGACTAATAAATAGCCAATAACCCCAAAAAAGGATTAATAGACACTGAAAAATGATAAGGCTAAAGCTTACATAATTCATTTTGTCCCTCCTATTTTGCAAAAGTAAATTTACTGATAGTTCCATTTTCAGTGTCGATTGTTATAAGAAAAAATGACTATACAAAGAATATGCTTTAAGTTTTATTTTCATTACGATGACTTTGCCAAATGGACTTAGGACAAATAAAAAAAACGGACACCAGCACGGCAGGTGTTCGTTTTTCGGATAAATCGTTAATTATTTATATAAATGACGTTCCCCACGCCTATTGTTAGGATTTTTATCGGACTGTGTGGTTCCGTTATTCGGTCATTCAAGCGGTCATTTGAGCTAATTTTTAGCAAATAACGGAATCTGAGTCCTATAATGAACGAGTGAAGCTTTTTATTGCAGTTTGTATGTTCTTCCGCGCTCTTTTCCATTTGCTATGACAAGGATTCTCCTGTCAACCGGATTATTTTTTACTAAAAGTTCCTAACGATAGTCTCCGCCTTCTTCCCAATGACCTTGTAGGAATCCTCGGAATTAATCGTCCATACACTGTATCCAAGGAAGAAATCTGCATTCGAAAAAACTTTTTCGTATGCTTGGAACAAATTTGCTTGGACATCTTCATTGTATACATCGGAAATAGCGACATCCCAAGGAAATTTTGCACCGTAATTTAAACTCGGACAACCGAAGCCTCCGAAGAAAATGTCCTTTCCAGTCGCAATAGCCATATCTTTAATTTCTCGATAAACATTCTGATGGCGATTGTAGACCTCAGTAGAATGCAGGTCTGCTACTAAGTCATCAACGCTGGGGGAGGCATTGTTATCGAGTTCAAACCAGGTATCAATTGCAACGAAATCAGCATTTTTCCATAAGGGATTATTCTTCTTTAAATCCCTTGATGTGTCTTCATACCAATAGTTGGTGCGGTAAATGACTTTTCCTTTATATAGGCGGCGAATGGAGGAAAAAAGTTTATGCCATTGTCTAGTATAAGGATAGGTGCCACTTTTTTTATCATATTCCATGTGGCCTAAACCGGATGCGACATTAAAGCACCAAACCTGATAGGGTATGGCAACGTCTTTAACTAATCGCCGGCATATCTTAGTCCAATTTTTGAACCAAACGAATTTATTCCTTGGATTCCATGCCGTTTCACCCTGTTCCCCTCCTGAAATGTAAGTGAAGGGTTCTAGAATCACTTTAATCCCTTTGTTATGCAGTTTTTGAACAATCCTTTTGGAATATTTGTACCTTTTCTTATTCAGTGACATGGTATTTGAAGTTGGGCTTGGGACATCTACTTGAAAAGGAACATTAACCGTGTTCAATCCCAACCTGTTCACATTGTCCAAAATAAGCTGTGTATCTGTCAAATACTCTGGATCGAGATTTCCGCATTTAATTTTTCTCATAGCGAGATCCTCCCTAATCTATTTCATCTTATAATCAATATATTCCCATGCACGCATATAAAAATTGGCAGATGTCTTAAGCTTTACGCACATTTTCAAATGTCGGGACATGAATGTCGATTGTATGGGAAAATCATAATATAATAATAGTAAATCACTCTTAAGAAAGAGGATGAAGCCGGATGGACATCTTTTCGACGATTGCGGAAGGCAAGATTCGTGAGGCGATGAATAACGGCGACTTTGATCACCTGGAAGGGCAGGGAAAACCTTTGAAATGTGATGATTTATCAGGTGTCCCAGAGGAGCTTCGTATGAGCTATAAAATTCTCAAGAACTCCGGCTATGTTCCCGAAGAGGTGAAATTAAACAAAGAGATGATGTCCCTGGAAGGTTTGATAGCTGACTGTGAAGATGATGAGAAAAAGGCTGTGCTTCAAGAAGAACTGTCAGAAAAGCTGCTGAAGTACAACGAGCTCATGGAGAAAACGAAGCTGTCAAACTCCCCTAAGTTCCCTTCTTACCGAAAGAAAGTCATGAAGAAGTTAGGGCTATAGGGTGTGGGTTTTAGGATATATCATTTATTTCCATTTTCATCAACGGGAATGTCAAGTAATGGAACAATTAAAGTTGGCTTGATTTTCGGTCAGCTTTTTTTATACTTCTAAAGCAATTTGAGATAAAATTAGGAACTTCCAGCTTAGTGAAGAAGGGAAGTTACGGAACAAACCATAATACTTACGGATAAATTGAAAAAGTTACGGATTTCATACGAATTTTACGTGCCCTGAGATCAAAAAGCCTTTAACGGAATGTTTTCATCCCAAAAAATCGACTCTATTTAAGATAAACTCTAAATTTGTCCAAGAATCATCATAATTTATCCGATAATCACAATAATTTCGCATGGCATAGGAAGTATGCCAACCTTTGGCTAAAAAATATAAATGGAGGGAGCCTGATGGATACGGAAAATATGTTCCTGGCAATTTGTGAAGACAGGCCTCATGATCCCGAAGGGTATTGCTATACAGTATATTTTGCCAACAACACAAATGATATAATTGATCAAATGACTATCGAAATGGGCGGACATATGACCGATGGTGCTAGGAGGCACTGCATTATTCCTGGTAAAAGTATTTTTAGCCAAATAAAGGACAAAAGCTTTATCGAACTTGAATATGAAAAAGAAGATTGCTTCGATTTCCAACTTTACTTTCACATGACTCTAGTGATTAAAAATCAAGAGATCACCAAACATTTTTCGATCAACAGGTATCTGCTGAATATACCGAGATTGGACGACATCCCGTTAATTCATCAACCAGGCTACGTCATTACAGCAGTGGAATAACCGCAGGCGGTTGACATAAATTCTTAGTCATTATGGGAATAATTACACAAACAACTCTCAATCACCCATTGTGATAAAATGATGTTTGTTATTTTGCTAATTGGGGAGAAATGAGAGATGAGTGAATCATTCTTGCAATTGAATACTATTTTTATCAGTATTTTAATAGAAGCATTGCCGTTTGTGGTTGTTGGTGTCTTCATATCGGCAATCATTCAAATGTTTGTAACAGAAGAAATGGTGGCAAGATGGATCCCGAAAAATCGGTTCGCTTCGGTTATTTTGGGAACCTTTTTGGGATCGCTTTTCCCAGCTTGCGAGTGCGGGATCGTCCCAATTACCGAGCGTTTGGTGAAAAAGCGTGTGCCGCTGCATTCCGCCATTGCTTTTATGTTGACCGGGCCAATCATTAATCCAATTGTTATTTTTTCGACCTATGTAGCGTTTGGCAACAGTTGGCGAATGGTTATTTACCGTTCCGGTCTCGCGATTATCGTATCCTTGCTCGTCGGTATCCTGATATCATATCTTTTCCATGATGATCAGCTCCGTGAATTTATAAATAAAAAGGCGGAAAAACATCGTCATGATCATAAACACCATCACAATCATGACCACGGCCAAAAGACAACGTTATTCGGTAAAATTAAAGGAACACTAAATCATGCTGTTGATGAATTTTTTTCTGTAGGGAAATTTCTTGTTATTGGCGCCTTCGTGGCTTCAGCAATGCAGACATATATCAAGACGAGCACCCTTACAACATTGGGTGATACCAAAGCGACGGCGATCCTCGTCATGATTCTGTTGGCGTTCATATTATCATTATGTTCAGAGGCTGATGCTTTCATTGCCTCATCATTCAGAGGAACATTTGCAACAGGACCGCTCGTAGCTTTCCTTGTATTTGGAGCTATGGTGGATATTAAGAATTTGTTAATGATGTCAAGCACGTTTAAAAAGAAATTCGTTCTTACATTAGTTTCCTCAATTGCCGTCTTCGTCTTTGTCGGGGCATTATTCATATGAGGGGGTGGAGTGTTTGATCCGGTTTATCATTCTATTTGGGTTTACCTATTTGTTTATGCATTTGCACATCACAGGGGATATTAGTAAGTATATTAATATGAAATATTCCTTTCTTTCTTTTTCAATGATTTTTGTCCTCGGCTTTCTATCCATTTACCAGTTATATAAGTGGAACATGGAGGGAAAGGAAAAGGAACAATCCTGTGATTGTGGACATGATCATTCTCATGATGAAAATACATTGTTAAAAAAAGTATTCGTTTATGGTATCTTGATTTTCCCACTTGTAACAGGCATTTTCTTGCCGATTGCAACACTGAACTCTAATATTGTTAAAGCTAAAGGCTTTCATTTTGCCATGATCGATAAAGATACCGACCAATATTCTAATCATGAAATTTTGCGGCCCAATACCAAGCTCTACTACGGAGCAAGTCAGTATCAAAAAATGCTCGCCTCCGACTTGAAAAAATACAGCAGTCCGGATAAATTAGTCCTCAACGATGGAAATTATTTAAGAGCGTTGGAAACAATCTATAATTACCCTGGTGAATTCACTAATAAAACCATATCCATGAAGGGCTTTGTATATCATGGTGATGCACTGAAAAAAAATCAGCTGTTTTTATTCCGATTTGGCATCATTCATTGTATTGCCGACGCCGGTGTATTTGGCATGATGGTTGAATTTCCAAAGGATGTTAAGTACAAAGATGATGATTGGCTCCGGGTTGAGGGCAAATTGTCTACCATTTACTATCAGCCCTTTAAACAGACAATTCCCTATTTAAAAGTGACAAAGTGGACAAAGGTTAAAGCACCAAAAGATCAATATGTCTATCGTAAATCCTAAGAAGTGATTAGACTATAATCAATTTTTTAAGGAGCTGTCATTATGGATAACAAAACTAAGCCAACTCTGATTTTGGCTTCCTCATCCCCGCGCAGAAGGGAGCTGATCCGGACACTTGGCATGCCAGTTGAAATCCGCAAAAATGATGTAGATGAAACGATTTCTGCAGATTTTCCACCGAGGAAGATCGTTGAGGAACTCTCGATGAGAAAAGCAAAGGCAGCGTTTGAAAGTATACAAATAGAAGGCGAACACAGCGTTGTGATTGGTTCGGATACGATCGTCGTACATGAAGGAACGGTTCTCGGCAAGCCCAAAAGTGCGGAAGACGCCTTTCAAATGCTTAAAAGACTTCAAGGCGAAACACATGAAGTCTTTAGCGGGATTGCTTGTATCCAAGCCCCAACAGGGAGGGTAAAAGTGGCCCATCATATGACACAGGTTACGATGAAGCCATTACAACATGATCAAATTCACCGTTATATCGCATCTGGAGAGCCGATGGATAAAGCCGGTGCCTATGCCATACAAGGCCTTGGGGCAACTTTTGTAGAAAAAATAACAGGCGATTACTTCGCTGTTGTCGGATTGCCGCTCTCGCTCTTAAGCGATATGTTAAGCGACCTTGAGATACATGTTATTTAAATATATTTCATTAAAAAAATCATCACCTTAACCGATATATACTGTAGAACAAACGCGGGCAAATGATCGCATGAGGTGAAGCTTGTGAGTATATTACAAATAACAAAGCGTCCAAAGAAGGTACAGTCCCTTTTTCAACATACTGATGCATTAAGGGAACAGACAGTGTGCCGTGTTTCAGAAGCCGATGTTAATCAACAGATCTAAGAAGCTTATCCGAGAAAATCTAAAACATAGACGGCGTTTGTTTTGGGAAAAATAGCGCCTGAGGTGATGAACATGACGGAAAATCAAGAATACATTCAAATGATCAAGCAATCCCTTTCGAAGTGGGGGGAAGAACGGATTTTAGTTATCAAAGAAGAAAACGGTGATACCGATCAAACGATGCTAAATTTAGAACGGGTCGATATCGGTGCAGAATTTGACCCGATTGACGATTACGGTTCTGACCAATCCCTGCAACTTGTTGGCAGGGGACAGACCCTTTTCGAGAACCATCAGGCGGCACTTCCTTATCAATCATACGACATTCCTATTGAAAATATTTACGATGTTTCAGTTAATCAAAAGAGAATAACAATACAAACTGACCGGGGGATGTATACGATTACACCGGTATAGTCAGCAGCTATGTTTTAACCCAATCCTTAGCGGGTAGACGTGTACTACAAGCTCTTAAGGAGGATGATGTCATTGGGTAAAAAGATAGCCGTTGTGCTTACAAATATGTTTGAGGACTCGGAATATACGGAACCGGCAAACGCTTATCAGGAAGCTGGCCATGAGTTAACAATCATTGAAAAAGATAAAAATAAAACGATCAAAGGAAAAAACGGCACGGATATTACTGTGGATGCCTCAATTAATGACGTTAACCCGGCCGGCTTTGATGCTCTGCTTATTCCAGGTGGTTTTTCACCGGATCTGTTAAGGGCGGATGACCGATTTGTTGCCTTTGTGAAAGCTTTTATGAATGACATGAAACCAGTCTTTGCCATCTGTCACGGTCCACAGCTGCTCATTACCGCTGAAACGTTGAAGAATCGCAGTGTAACGGGCTATAAATCCATTCAAGTCGATTTAAAAAATGCCGGCGCAGCTTTTCAGGATAAAGAAGTGGTTGTTTGTCAAGATCAGCTTGTTACGAGCAGGACACCAGACGATATCCCTGCATTTAACCGCGAAAGTCTAAAGTTATTGCAATAAGAAAATAAACTTTAAGAAAGCCTTCCTCACATTGAGGAAGGCTTTTTTTGGTATACCTGAAATTTTTATGGGTGGATAAAACGGTTTTTAAAAAAAACAGGCATTTCACTGATAGATTAAACCTGAAATATTCATAGTCTAATGTCGATGTCCCAAGAAATTGGGTTATATCAGGGTTTTCAATGCCATAACTTTCACCTAAAAAATGAAA
>NZ_SLXK01000012.1 GCF_004341035.1 Scopulibacillus darangshiensis | reverse complement strand
ACAGCACGTGTCTGAAGACCCCGCAGGAAGTGGTTTTCTTCCGAGGAGGCTGAAGCCGTGCCCGCGGAAAGCGAGTGCCAGTAGCGTAAATCACCCAACAATGTCATACATAACTTCAGAAGGCAAATAGACAACAACAGTCTTTAAAATTCAATTTGGAACCAAGGGGGTAGTATACCCAAAAACAGGTGATTTCAGGGTGCCTAATTATTGTATTCCTTCACCGCAGTGAATTTCGCAATCCTTTTCCCAATAGAGGAACGAAAAGTATGGTTTCGGACTTAAATCTCGTTTCATCTCGTAGGTATGAATAAATCAGGGGAATGATTATAACAAGACAAAGTTTTATTATTTTTATAGATATTTTATTTTCCATAATGCCACCTTGCTTTTTTAAGGGTTGATGGTTAATTAATAAGAGGGAAGGATATTGCCGCCAGTTCATCCATTCTTTTGTTATCCCTCTTTCTCTCATCCTTTTTGTACTCTAGCCATGCATGATCCTTCAGCTTTTCATATTTTTTGAGCTGAATGGTTTTCTCTGTCAGAGTCAATTGAAATTGTTCGAGGCGTTCCCTTGCTTGGGCATATTCTATCCTTTGTTCATCAATCATTCGTTCAAGTCTGCTGATGTCGTTTAATTGATTTTGGACGGCATCAATAGAAAGTGATGATTTAAGATTCTCCCGAAATGCCGCTTGGATTGATTCCTTTTGTTCCATTAATGAATACAATCGATTTGAAAGCGTTTCGTAGAATCCGAAGACAACTTGATATTCCGACTCCAGCTGTTTTTTTTCTTTATCAGCAATGTGTAAAATTTTCTGAAAGGAAAATTGAAAAGACATTTAACCACCACCCTTCCCAAACTGTTGAATTAGCTGCCTGACAGCATCCTCCTGTGTCACCACTTCGTCCTCACCCTGCTTTAAGTAGGCCTGAATAAGAGGATAATAGTGAATGGCATCATCAATGTCCTTTGACGTCCCCTTCTTATAAGCACCGATATGAATTAAATCTTCAGAATCCATGTATTTAGATAAATAAGTCCTGAATTTGACTGCTGCTTTTTGATGCTCCGGTGTGACGATGCTATTCATCACACGGCTCACACTCTTCAATACATTGACAGCAGGGTATTGGCCCTTTTGGGCAAGCTCCCTGTCAAGTACAATATGACCATCTAGTATTCCCCTCGCTGTATCTGAAATCGGCTCATCCAAATCATCACCATCAACCAGAACTGTATAAAATGCCGTTATAGTTCCAAATTCATCGGTTCCTGCCCGCTCCAAAAGCTGCGACAATAAGGAAAAGACTGAAGGGGGGTACCCTTTTGTTGTCGGGGGTTCACCCACTGCCAGACCAATTTCCCTTTGTGCCATGGCTACCCTTGTTAAGGAATCCATCATCAGCAGCACATCTTTTCCTATGGAGCGAAAATGTTCAGCTATAGCTGTCGCAGCCAATGCACCTTTGATTCGCATTAATGCCGGCTGATCCGATGTTGCCACGACAATGATCGACCTTGCAAGTCCTTCAGGTCCAAGACCCTTTTCCAAAAATTCCTTGACTTCGCGCCCTCGCTCGCCAATGAGTGCAATCACATTTAAATCAGCTGAAGTATGACGGGCGACCATTCCCATTAATGTACTTTTTCCCACACCGCTTCCAGCAAAGATCCCTACACGCTGACCTTTGCCAACTGTTAATAACCCATCGATCGATCTAATGCCAAGTTCAACAGCCTCTTGTATCCTTGGTCGGCTTAACGGATTTGGCGGCATCCCCGCTGCCTGAACCGCTGACAATCCTTTTGAAAAAATCGTTCCTGTCATTGGCTGGCCAAGGCTGTCACAGACCTTTCCCAACAATTCTGTACCGACTTTTATTTGCAATGGTTTCCCAGTTGTTTCGACCAAGCACCCGGGAGAAATGTGATTGACAGTTGTAAAAGGCATCAGCAGCACATGCTCATTTCGAAATCCGACAACTTCGGCCTTAACTGTGCAGGATTGTTTTTCCAAATGAATATGACACACATCACCAATTGACGTTGAGGGACCTTTCGATTCTATCAGCAAGCCGACAACTCTAACGATTTTCCCATACCGCTTATAAGTGTCGATGGTATTCATCCGTTTCAAAAGTTGGATTGCCTTCATTTAGTTTCCTCCAATAATTCAAGAAGCTTGGCTTTAAGCACTCTAAGTTGACTGTCTATACTGGCATCAATCTTTCCAAACGGTGTTTCAATATAGCACTTGTTTTCATTTAAATCTCCATCGACGAAGACAAGCAGCTGAGCCCCTTGAGCATAGGCTGCTAATTCCTCTCTTTGGTCATTGACGACAGGAAACCATACAGGGGGAACGATAATTTTTATCGTTTCCATTTCCCTCACTTCGCCTAATACCTTTTTTATTATTGGCAGCCATTGTTCTGGCTCCGAAGAAAGCGTCGTGTTCATAATCGTTTCGGCCGCCATGATAGCTAGGGACAGAATTTGCGGCTCAGCCTGCTGAAGATATTCCTTATAAGCTGTCTCAGCACGTCTAACGATACTGTTAGCCTCTTTAAGCTTATCGCAGCAGGAAGCAAGCCCTTCATCTTGGCCTTTTTTGAAACCATCTTGATAACCTAATGCGTGTTGTTCTTTATAAATGACGTCACTTTTCTCTATCAATTGTTCTTCTTGTCTTTTGATATCCTGCTGTTTGCGTTCATAATCAGCCTGTGCGCCTGCGATAATATCGTTCGCTTCATTCCGAGCCATCCTCACTCTCTCTGACAAAGTCAATTCAAGCCGGTCCGTCATGTTGTTATGTTCTTCTGCTCCATAAAGATGACGGGGATTGACGGAATGGATGTCTAACACCCTTTTTCTATACATTGACGCAGGTGCTTTAATAACGTTAGACAACGATATCATCCCCACCGCCGCGGGCAATCACAATTTCACCGGCATCTTCAAGATTCCTAATCGCGTTGACAATTCGGGATTGAGCTTCCTCCACATCACGAAGCCGAACAGGCCCCATAAACTCCATTTCCTCCTTTAATGTCTCGGCCATGCGCTCTGACATATTCCCAAATAACACGTCCCTGACTTCTTCGCTCGCTGTCTTTAATGACAACAGCAGATCTTCATTGTCCACCTCACGGATGACACGTTGTATCGCCCGGTTATCAAGGACAATAATATCTTCAAAGACAAACATACGTTTCTTAATTTCATTGGCAAGATCAGGGTCCTGGACAGCCAATTCATCCAGAATGGTTCGTTCTGTTGTTCGATCTACACCGTTAAGAACGCCAACAACCGCTTCAATACCGCCGGTTTGTGTATAATCCTGAGTAACAGTGGCAGACAGTTTTTTTTCGAGGATTCGTTCAACCTGATTAATAATTTCAGGTGATGTCCTATCCATAATAGCGATGCGTCTCGCCACATCTGACTGCAAATCATGCTGTAAGGCTGACAAAATTTGTGCTGACTGCTCTGAATCAAGATAAGATAGGACAAGAGCAATCGTTTGCGGGTGTTCATGCTGAATAAAATTTAAGATTTGCTGCGGATCTGTCCTTCTCATAAAATCAAAAGGTTTTACCTGCAGTGTTGATGTTAACCGGCCGATCACCTCTTTGGCTGTTTCGGTACCCAGTGCTTTTTCTAAAATCTGCTTTGCGTAGCCAATTCCGCCTTGTGAAATATATTCCTGAGCGAGTGCTGTCTGAAAAAACTCATCCACTACCCGGCCTTTTACATGTTTGTCTATTTTCCTGACATTTGAAATTTCTAGTGTCAGTTCCTCAATTTCATGCTCCGTTAAATGCTTGTACACCTCGGCCGAGACATCTGATCCAAGAGCAATTAATAATACAGCGGCCTTTTCTTTACCCGTTAACTTATTCGTTTGCATGACCATTACAAGCCCTCCCTAATCCTCAGAAAGCCACGACCGCAGTAACTTGACAAATTTGTCTGGCTTTTGTTTCGCCAGTTTTTCTAGCTGCTTGTATTTTTGCACTTCTGGTGATTTATTTTCCATTTCGTCTTCCAAGTCAGTTACACGTTGCGCTGACTGGTGGTATGTTATCTCAGACAAGAGATCTTCATTTGCTGCCTTTCGCCTTCTTAATAGCAACATAACTAAAACAATAATGATCAATAGAATTAAACCGCCGCCAATATACAACCATAACCGGGATGTTTTCTTCGATGTTGTTATTGCTTTAGGCTTTCCGTTAAATTTCTCAACGGTGACAATCGCTTTTTGATCGATTTCATTAGAACTTAACTGCTTACCCCCATTATCCGAGAGGGTCGTCCGAATAATTGTGTTAAGTATTTGTTTGATGTCGCTGATTCTTTGCGGCGACAACGATGCCCGCTTATTAGGATTAGGCGGTTCAACCATAACCTGAATGCCCAAATCTTTAATATCATAAGGGCTATTAACTATGTCTTTGTGAATCCGATTGAACTCATTGTTGATACGATCCTCAATATGCTTGTAAGACCCATCATTGTTGTCTGTGCTGGGATATTCGGGAATATCTGTATTTCCGGTACCAACTTTGCCTCCTGGGCCTCTACCTGAATAGGTTTCAGTTATATGTTCTGCACTTACCTGGAGCCCTTCCATAGTTTCTTTATCTACGGGTTTAACAAGATCTTCTTTTGATTTTTCCTTTGTAAAATCGATATCCGTTGTGACATTAACCATTACTTTCTCTTGCCCCATCATCATACCAAGCATTTGTTGAACTTTTCTTTGCAAATCCTTTTCAATATCTTGCTTGATTCCCTTTTGCTGTTCATAAACGGATAATGCCGAATCATTAGAACTGCTTTTTTTGTCATAGTAGTTAAAATACTGATCCATTATGACGATATTATCTTCAGGAAGATTCGGAACACTTTTAGAAATAAGATGATATAGCCCTTGAACCTGTGCATTATTTAATTGATAACCCGGCTCAAGCTCTAATACAACAGAGGCTGATGCGTCATTTTGCTTAGAATCGTCACTGACCCAGACGCTTCTTTCTGGTAAATTCAGCATGACTTTAGCGGATCTAACACCTTTAATTTGAGTTACCAGATTGGAAAGCTCCGTCTGCATGGCAGCACGTTCTAATACAGCAAATTCTTTGTCAGTCATACCGAAGCTGGCATTTTCACCAAAAAAAGAATAGTCAATTTGGCCGCTTTTGGGTACGCCTTCAGCCGCTAATTCAACTTTTAGCTGATCGACCTGTGCTTTAGGAACACTAATCGTTGACCCGTCATCTGATAATTTATAGACAATATTCTTCTTGTCTAACGTTTCTTTGATTTGCCCTGCTTCACTTGCGGACAAATGGCTATAAAGCGGCGTGAAATGCTTTATTGATGACAATGTTGTCATCAAAATGATAAGACAGACAGCAGCAGCGCTTAAGAAAATGATCCAACCCCTTTTTTTCTTGCTTAAACCTAACCACATGCCTTTTATTCTTTTATAACCGTTTGATAGCTTTTCTTTCATGATATCCTCCAATCGGTGCCGTTACGCTTTCTGTCTAAACCTGCATTCTCATAATTTCTTGATAGGCATCGATCACCTTGTTTCTTACCTCTACCGTCGTTTGCAGGAGAATATCCGATTTTTCCATTGCTATCATCACATTATGTAAATTTCCCGCCTTACCTGCGGCCATATCGGTTACCATTTGATTGGCTGTTTCCTCAGAAACATTCACATTGTCCAGGGCTTTTCCAAGCATATTCGAAAAGGAAACTTTTGATTTTGGTGACAAGTGCTTCATTTCCATTGCGGGCTTTAACCCCTGTAGGTCAATAGCTAAAGCTTTCATGCGTAACAACTCCTACCTTCCGATTTCTAAAGCTTTCATAAGCATATTTTTATTTGCATTAATCACTGTGACATTTGCTTCATATGACCTTGTGACACTCATTAAATCCACCATTTCCTTCAAAGGATCAACATTCGGCAATTTAACATAGCCCTCTTGATTGGCCTCAGGATTGTCAGGTTCATAGACCAGTTTAAAAGGTGTCTGGTCCTGGACAACTCTAGTCACCTTTACACCGCCTGCCTTCTGCGCTAGCGCCTGATCAAAATGAGTTTTAAAGCCGCCGTTCATTGGCGCCATCTCGACAATCTTTCTACGATATGGCTGCCATTCGCCATTAACCTTTTTTGCTCTAGTTGTATCGGCGTTAGCCATGTTGGCTGAGATGACATCCATTCGCAAGCGCCCTGCCGTTAGCGCTGATGCGGAAATATTAAGACCATCAAAAATCCCCAAACTAACGCCCTCCCCTTAAAACAAGCTTATATTGCTGAAATTTGTGGTTTAATGCACTGACAAGCGTTTGATATTCGATTTGGCTTTTCGCGAGTTTTGACATTTCTTTATCGATGTCAACGCTATTCCCATTGTTCTGCATTGCTGCTTCGTCGGTTTCGGTAACTCTATAACCGCTTTCTCCACCGAATGACATATGTCTGGACTCGGTCCTATGAGCTGAAATCGCCTGGTCTAGAGCGTCTCTGAATACAACCTTTTTTGCCTTGTAATGAGGTGTATCTACATTCGCAATGTTTTGGGATATTATCTTTTGGTTAAGCGAAGCGCCATTAAGCGCTTTTTCCAGTAATGGTACCGTTGTACGATTAAAAATGTCCATATAACCCCTCTTTAAATAAAATAGTTGAATTTCAATGCACATAGGAGTTTTTTACTAAAATTTCAGCACCAAAAACTTAAGTGATGCTATTTTACCAATCTTTCGACCTTTATCTATGCATTACTTTGCATAAAATCATAATTCGACAAGTAGATCCGATTTGCCTTTAGGTCTTTATTACTATTTTATTACACGTGGTTAAGAGTCTTTTTTACCATTAACACAGTCCATTAAATAGATTATCATAACAGCAGCCATCTTTCATCATAAATATTATAAAAATGTAAAAAATTTAAAAAGCCCCGCAGCAAATGCTGCGGGGCCCTATTATTTTAAGTATGTTATTCAGCTTTAAGACGATTCAATTCGTATAGGAACTTGTCGTTAAGAACCTTGATGTACGTCCCTTTCATACCAAGTGAACGGGATTCGATGACACCGGCACTTTCAAGCTTCCTCAGCGCGTTAACGATAACGGACCTGGTAATGCCGACACGGTCAGCAATTTTGCTTGCAACAAGAAGCCCTTCCTTGCCGTCAAGCTCTTCAAAAATATGCTCAATCGCTTCAAGTTCACTATAGGACAGAGAACTGATCGCCATTTGGACGACGGCCTTTTCCCGAGCCTCTTCCTCAATTTCCTCTGTTTTTTCTCGGAGAATTTCCATACCAACGACCGTTGCGCCATATTCGGCAAGCACAAGATCTTCATCGGCAAAAGTATCGTTCATTCTGGAAAGGACAAGTGTTCCCAAGCGCTCACCGCCGCCAACGATCGGTACGACAGTTGTCAATCCGCCGGTAAATAGTTCTTTATTTTCCACAGGAAAAATGGTAAAAGGACTGTTCACATCCAAATTAGGCGATGTTTCGGTAACAGTAAATAATCCTTGGGTATATTCTTCTGGAAGTTGTCTTTCTTCAAACATTTGCTTCATGCGTTGATTTTCAAATTCAAGCTTTAAAGCCATCCCCAAAAGTTTCCCGCGGCGGCTGACAACAAAAGTATTTGTCTCAATCACATCGCGTAGTGTTTCAGCCATTTCATTGAAGTTAACCGGTGTCTTTGCACCTTGAAGCATATTATTAATTTTCCTCGTTTTTTCCAAAAGTTTCATAAGGTCTAATTCCTCCTAAAATTTACTTTATAAAATGTATTGACTTAAATCTCTGTTTTTAACAATGTTTTCTAATTTCTCTTCAACGTATTCCGGTGTAATCGTGATGGTTTCCAAAGTGACTTCAGGTGCTTCAAATGATAGATCTTCCAAAAGCCTCTCCAAAATGGTATGTAGGCGTCTGGCCCCGATATTGTCGGTTTCCTGATTAACCTCGTACGCGATTGAAGCAATTTTACGAATAGCTTCGTCAGAAAATTCCACATTTATACCTTCAGTTTTTAACAAAGCTTGATATTGCTTAAGCAAAGCGTTGCTCGGCTCGACGAGTATATTTACAAAATCATCAACGGAAAGGCTGGATAATTCTACCCGAATCGGAAATCGCCCTTGCAGCTCTGGAATCAGATCAGATGGTTTCGCCATATGAAATGCACCCGCTGCAATAAACAAAACATGGTCGGTCTTCACTGATCCGTATTTCGTCATAATAGTTGACCCTTCAACGATTGGCAAAATATCCCTCTGGACACCTTCCCTTGAAACCTCTCCGGATTGTTGATTCTTGCCGGCGATTTTATCAATTTCATCAATAAAAATTATACCCGATTGCTCCGCTCTTGAAACAGCTTCCTGGGTCACTTCATCCATATCAATCAATTTTTGAGCTTCATCCTGTGTAAGAATCTTTCTTGCCTCATTAACTGTGAGCTTTCGCTTTTTTTTCTTTTTGGGTACCATGTTCCCTAAAAGGTCCTGCATATTCATGCCGAGCTGTTCCATTCCGGCACCCTGTAGCATATCAAACATACCGCTCTGCTGTTGTTCTTCCACCTCGACGGTAACCATGTGGTCTTCCAATTCACCCATATCAAGAAGGTGCCGGGTTTTTTTGCGTTGATCCTTTAAAGATTGCTCCTCATCTTCGGTGTCACCTGAATCTTGCTGCGGTTGATTTTGTCCTCCAAACAGCATTTCAAAGGGATTCTTAGATGGAGCTGACTTCTTTTTGGATGGGACCAAGAGTGAAACAAGCCGGTCATTGGCCAGTTCTTCTGCCTTAACTTGAACACTTGCCATTTTCTCCTCTTTAACAAGCCGAATCGATGTTTCCACCAGGTCACGGACCATTGATTCCACATCCCGGCCTACATAGCCGACTTCTGTGAATTTGGTTGCCTCAAGTTTAATAAAGGGTGCTCCAACAAGTTTTGCCAGACGGCGGGCAATTTCAGTTTTCCCCACGCCGGTCGGTCCAATCATCAATATATTTTTTGGGACGATTTCGTCGCGGATCTTCTCGTCTAACAACGAGCGGCGGTAACGATTACGAAGGGCAATTGCCACTGATTTCTTTGCCTTTTCTTGACCGATAATATATTGATTAAGCCTCTCGACAATTTGTCTTGGTGTCAACGCATTTGTCATTTAGACAGCCTCCCTTTCACCTTTACAGCTCTTCAACAGCAATATGGTCATTGGTAAACACACATATTTCACCTGCAATGCCTAAAGCCTTTTCAGCAATCTCCTTCGCTGACAATTCATGGCCGAATCGCTTAAGGGCCCTGCCTGCCGCAAGCGCATAATTGCCGCCGGAGCCGATCGCAAGAATCCCGTCATCCGGTTCAATCACCTCACCGGTTCCTGATACAAGCAATAAATGCGATTCATTCATGACTATGAGCATGGCTTCAAGTTGTCTGAGCATTTTATCGCTCCGCCACTCTTTGGCAAGCTCTACCGCCGCTCTTTGCAAATTCCCATTAAATTCTTCCAATCTGCCTTCGAACTTCTCATATAAAGTGAAGGCATCCGCAACCGATCCTGCAAACCCCGCAATGACCTTGCCATCATATAGTTTACGAACTTTCCGGGCAGAATGTTTCATTACAACGGATTGCCCTAGAGTAACCTGACCGTCTCCAGCCATGGCGCTATGGCCATTATGCTGCACTGCAAAAATTGTTGTCGCATGGAATTGGCCCATGTCATTCACTCCTTCCCTTTGCACGAGGATGGTGGTTCATATATGTTTCTCGAAGTCTTTCCTTAGTTACGTGGGTATATATTTGTGTTGTTGAAAGCTCAGCATGCCCTAATAACTCTTGAACTGTGCGCAAATCAGCACCTGCATTGATTAAATGGGTGGCAAAAGTATGCCGAAGGACGTGCGGGCTGATTTTTACGGTCAGCGAAGCCTTTTCAATCTGCCTATTTAGTATGGTTCGAACGCTTCTGTCCGAAAGCTGTCCGCCGCGATAGTTCAAAAACAAAGAGTTTTGTTTATTGTCACTTTTGACAAGCTTATGCCTGCCATCATTTATATATCGATCTAGTGCGTCATGAGCGTAACTTCCAATAGGTATGTATCTTTCTTTCCTGCCTTTTCCCTTAACTAACACAACATCCAAATCAAGATCCAAATTATCCATGGTCATACCAACACATTCACTTACCCTGACTCCCGATCCATAAAGGACTTCCAAAATCGCCTGATTTCTTTGTCCTAGCGGCGTCGTTATATCCTCCACATCAAACAGTTTCCCCAATTCCTCTTCATATAAAAACTTTGGCAGCCGATATTCTTGTTTTGGAAGACTCGCAAGCGCAAAAGGATTCTCGGTGGCAAGTTCTTCTCTAATACAATATCGGAAAAAACTACGCAGACTGGAAATTTTGCGTGCTAATGTCCGGCGCGAATGACCCTTATTAAGCTGTTCGGTCAAGAACACCCTGACAGAGGCATAAGAAACAGCAGCAATGTCATTTAATGCTTGCTGCTTCATGAAGATAAAGAAATCCTCAATATCTTTGGTGTAATTCAAAATGGTATGTTCTGAAACGTGCTTCTCAATCTCTAAATAGCGAAGAAACATCTCTAAATATTGTCCCATCATGATCACCTACAACTAACAAGGCTTCTAAATGTTATCACAGTTCAGAAGCCTTGACAATAGATTTTACAATTTTGTAACAAAATTCTGAATTGTTTTCAATGCTCGTTCAGCATACTTTTCGTTGCGTTCTTTTTTATTCTTAATTTTCTTGTCAAGAGGCGGCAGCAAACCGAAATTCGCATTCATCGGCTGAAAATTATCTTGATTGGCTGTTGTAATGTAATGAGCCATACTGCCGATAGCTGTTTCCTCAGGAAAGACGACGGGCTCTTTCCCTTCAGCAAGCCTTGCAGCATTAATACCAGCTATAAGACCTGCTGCTGCAGATTCCACATAACCTTCAACACCTGTCATCTGCCCGGCAAAAAACAAATCATCCCGCTCCTTGTATTGATAAGTCGGCTTTATTAACTTAGGGGAGTTGACGAAAGTGTTTCGATGCATGACGCCATAGCGGACAACCTCTGCGTTTTCCAAGCCAGGGATCATCCGTATGACTTCTTTTTGGGCTCCCCACTTTAAGTGGGTTTGGAAACCGACGATGTTAAATAAAGTGCCCGACGTGTTGTCCTGCCGGAGCTGAACAACAGCATAGGGACGCAGACCGGTTTTGGGGTCTTCTAGCCCAACCGGTTTCATCGGTCCGAAGAGCATCGTTTTCTTCCCTCTTTTTGCCATGACTTCAATCGGCATACAGCCTTCAAAAAAAATTTCTTTTTCAAAATCCTTTAATGTTACCGTTTCAGCATTAACGAGTGCCTCATAAAACCGGTCAAATTGTTCCTCAGTCATCGGGCAATTTAAATAAGCAGCCTCACCCTTGTCATAACGTGACTTCAGATAAACTTTGTCACGGTCTATGCTGTCGGTTTCTATAATCGGTGCCGCAGCATCATAAAAGTATAAATAATCCTCACCCGTTAATGATTGAAGCGCTTGTGACAGGCTGTCTGAAGTAAGCGGCCCTGTCGCAATAATTACCGGACCTTCAGGTATGCCTTCAACCTCTTCAGTTACCACTTCCACTAAGGGGTGCCCTTTAACCCTCTCGGTTACATTTGCGGCAAACTCATGACGGTCTACGGCGAGGGCACCTCCTGCTGGAACCGAAGAAGCGTCAGCAGCAGAAATAATCACCGAATCTAACCTTCGCATTTCTTCTTTTAAAACCCCCACTGCATTCGTCAGAGCGTTTGAACGAAGTGAATTCGTACAGACAAGCTCGGCAAATTTATCAGTATGATGCGCCGGGGTTTGTTTTACAGGTCTCATTTCATATAATCTCACTGGAATGCCGCGTTTGGCCAATTGCCAAGCTGCCTCGCTTCCTGCTAACCCCGCCCCAACGACGGTAACCGCTTGTGTTGCCATGTTCTTTACCTCCGTTATTGCTGTTCTTCTTTATACATATCTTAATTAATTTTCTCTCGATGATAGTATAAGTGCGACTAAGCTTCTGGCTTCGCTTTCAGCTCGCCAATCAGCTAGTCTTCTTTATACATATCTTAATTAATTTTCTCTCGATGATAGTATAAGTGCGACTAAGCTTCTGGCTTCGCTTTCAGCTCGCCAATCAGCTAGTCTTCTTTAAAATCACAATTCGAGCATTGGACGACCTTGCCCTTTTTCGTTTTCTTTTCAACAAGGTATTCGCCGCATTTCGGACAATTTCTAGGGATCGGTTTATCCCATGATACAAAATCACAATCAGGGTACCGGTCACACCCATAGAAAATTCGGCGCTTTTTGCTGCGGCGTTCGACGATGTCACCCTTTTCACACTTTGGACAGGTCACACCAACTTTTTTCAAAATTGGTTTGGTGTTTCGGCAGTCTGGGAAATTTGAACAAGCTAGGAACTTGCCGTATCTTCCCATTTTATATACCATTTCATGACCGCACTTATCACAGTCAATGCCTGCTGGTTCATCCTTTATTTCGACTTCTTTCATTTCAATTTCAGCTTTTTCTAGGTGCTTTTCAAAATCCTTGTAGAAGTCCGCAATGATTTTTACCCAATCCACATCGCCTTCTTCCACTGAATCCAAGTCACCTTCCATTTTCGCGGTAAAATCAACATCAATGATTTCCGGGAAAAATTCAACGATTAATTCAAGCACCACTTCACCGAGTTCCGTCGGCACAAACTTTTTATCGTCAATGACGACATAGCCGCGTCTCTGGATCGTATCCAATGTCGGCGCATAAGTCGACGGCCGTCCGATGCCTATTTCCTCCATTGTCCGAACGAGGCGGGCTTCGGAATACCGCGGCGGCGGCTGGGTAAAATGTTGTTTTGGATCGAGCTTTTCCTTTTTGACAGTCATGCCCTCTTCAAGTTCAGGAAGGAAGTTCTCGTCATCTTTCTTTTTGCTGTCGTCGCTGCCTTCGGTATAAACTTTCATAAAGCCAGGGAATTTAATTTTTGAACCGGTTGCACGGAACGTCACGCCAGCTTGAACGAGATCGGCTCTTACAGTATCCATGACAGCTGGAGCCATTTGGCTGGCTACAAACCGTTCCCAAATCAACTTGTATAAGCGGAATTGGTCGCGGCTCAAATATTGTTTCATTTCTTTTGGCTGACGGATGACCGATGTCGGTCTGATCGCTTCGTGAGCATCTTGAGTATTATCATTTTGTTTTTTCTTTTTTGGCTTGTATTGACCGGCATAAGAAGAGCCATAAGCTTGTGTAATATGATCCTTCGCTTCCGCTTTGGCCACATCAGATATTCGAGTTGAATCCGTTCTCATGTAAGTGATCAGACCTGTCGTTCCTTGCTTGCCTATTTCAATACCTTCATATAACTGCTGAGCGACCATCATCGTCTTCTTTGCCCTAAAATTCAGCTTTCGGGCGGCTTCTTGTTGCAATGATGATGTAATAAATGGTGCAACAGGGTATCTGAGCCGTTCTTTCTTTTGAACCTGTTTTACCTCAAACTGATTATTTTCCAGCTTTCCCAGGACCCCATCGACATCCTCTTTATTTTTCAATTCTGTTTTTTTGTTGTCGATCCCGTAAAAAGCAGCTTCAAATGTTTCTTCCCGAACTTTAAATATACCTTTAATTGACCAGTACTCTTCGGGGATAAATTCTTTAATTTCTTTTTCCCGTTCAATAATCAGTTTTAGGGCAACCGATTGAACACGGCCGGCACTTAAGCCCTTTTTTACTTTTTTCCAAAGCAATGGGCTGATATTGTAACCAACTAACCGGTCCAATATCCGGCGCGCCTGCTGTGCATCCACAAGATTCATATTTATTTCACGGGGGGTTTTAAAGGCATCTTTAATCGCCTGTTTGGTAATTTCATTAAAAACAACCCGGCATTTGGATGATTCATCAATATCCAAACTATGAGCTAAATGCCATGCAATTGCTTCCCCTTCTCGGTCGGGGTCAGCTGCGAGATAGACTTTTTTTGCCTTTTTTGCGGCGCTTTTAAGCTCCTTAAGAACAGGACCTTTGCCGCGAATTGTTATATATCTTGGTTCAAAATGATTGTCTACATCAACGCCCATTTGACTCTTCGGCAAGTCACGGACGTGTCCCATAGAGGCCTTTACGTCATATTTCTTTCCGAGATACCTCTTAATTGTCTTGGCTTTAGCGGGAGATTCAACGATAACAAGATATTCTTCCATACTTGTTCTCCCCTTTTCTAGGTAATAATCAAATCCTCACTAATATTAATGATAGAATAAGGCTTTGTCAAACAAGAAGGGTAACATTTTTTCGTATTTTTAATGTTTTTTCAGTTGAATGATGCTTATATCAGGGCATTTCTATTCAGCTCATTTAGTATATCATTAGCGTCAATCACAAGCTTTGCCCCTTGCTGGATCAGACGATTTGTCCCAGCAGCATTTGGTTCCAGAATCATACCAGGAACGGCAAAAACCTCCCGCCCTTGGTCAAGAGCCTGATCGGCTGTAATGAGCGAGCCGCTTCTTTCTTTGGCTTCCACAACAATGGTCCCCTGAGATAGCCCGCTTATGATTCGATTCCTTTCAGGGAATTGCCATTTTTGCGGAGGGATATTTGGGGGATATTCGCTGATCACTAGATGGTTCGCAATCATTCGCTGGAATAAATCATGATGTTTCCTCGGATAAGGATGGTAAAGACCCGATGCTAAGACAGCTATAGTTTGGAACTTGAGCGCAATGTGATGGGCATAACCATCGATGCCAAGAGCCATTCCGCTGACAATCGTCCACCCATCTTCTATAAGGGGCAATAACAGCTTTTCCATGCTAAGCCGAGCGGTTTGAGTTGGCTGCCTGGTTCCAACGACACTAATCAACTTGGAACTATTTAACAATGACTTGTCACCTTTTCCAAATAAGACCCAAGGCGGATCATAGATATTTCTTAATTGAGATGGATACGCGGCATCATCAATCGTCATGACAAAAATATTATTTTTATTATAAGAATGAATGTATTTTTCGAGGGCAAAGCTATGTAGGTCATAATAAAAGCGATTAGCATGTTCGCGTTTCATTTTCAGATAATGACAAAGATCGTTCGCTGACATGTCATCGATGTGCTTTAATTCAGGATCTAAATCCAATAACTTTTTGACAGTTTTCCATCCCGCTCCCCGACAATGGTGAATACGAATCAGCTTATCCCGTTTTTCCAACGATCATAACCCTCATTCCATCTAATTTTTTGAAAAAAAGCCCCCGCGAGCACGGGAGCTTTTCGCCATTATCTTATTTAATTAGACATTTTTCGTATAAACCCTTTTCTTTGAGGACAGAAATTAATGTTTCACCCATAACAGCCGGCGTTTCAGCAACTTTAACACCACAAGCATTCAGTGTCTTGATTTTCTCATCAGCTGTTCCTTTGCCTCCGGAAATAATAGCACCGGCATGACCCATGCGTTTCCCTGGAGGGGCTGTTTGACCGCCAATAAAGCCGACAACTGGTTTCGACATATTCGCTTTGATCCACTCTGCCGCTTCTTCCTCTGCTGTACCGCCAATTTCACCGATCATAATGACAGCATATGTTTCATCATCTTCGTTAAATGCTTTAAGAACATCAATGAAATCTGTGCCATTGACAGGGTCTCCGCCGATACCGACAGCGGTTGTTTGACCGATGTCTGCTTGTGAGAGCTGATGAACAGCTTCATATGTCAAGGTGCCGGAGCGGGAGACAACGCCGACATGGCCTTTACGGTGAATGTAGCCAGGCATGATGCCAATCTTACATTCGTCAGGTGTGATCACGCCGGGACAGTTTGGCCCAACCAAGCGGGTTTTCTTACCTTTCATGTAACGTTTCACCTTGATCATATCAATTACTGGAATATGCTCAGTGATCGTAATGACAAGGTCAAGTTCAGCATCGACTGCTTCCACTATAGCGTCCGCAGCAAATGCAGGAGGAACATATACAACCGATGCATTCGCCCCTGTTGCTTTAACCGCTTCTTCAACCGTATTGAATACAGGTACACCTTCAACTTCTTGTCCGGCTTTACCTGGTGTGACACCGGCGACAATTTTCGTGCCGTATTCAAGCATTTGCTTTGTATGGAAGAGAGCGGTTGAACCTGTAATCCCTTGTACGATTACTTTTGTATCTTTATTTACAAATACGCTCATCTTAATTGCCCACCTTTCCTATTTTACTAATGAAACGATTTTCTCTGCACCATCTGCCATGGATTCTGCAGCGACGATATTCAATCCTGATTCATTCAGCATTTTCTTGCCGATTTCGACATTTGTTCCTTCAAGACGAACAACGAGAGGAAGCTTTAAGCCGACTTGCTTAGTCGCTTCGATGACACCTTCAGCGATAACATCACATTTCATAATCCCGCCGAAAATATTGACAAAGATGCCTTGTACATTTTTATCGGAAAGAATAATTTTAAAGGCTTCTGTAACCTTTTCGGCTGTCGCACCGCCCCCAACATCAAGAAAGTTGGCCGGGTCGCCGCCATAATGCTTAATAATGTCCATTGTTGACATCGCAAGACCAGCACCATTAACCATACAGCCGATGTTGCCGTCTAGAGCAATATAGCTGAGGTCGTACTTAGATGCTTCGATTTCTTTTTCATCTTCTTCATCAAGATCGCGAAGCTCTAAGATGTCTTTATGACGGTAAAGCGCATTATCATCAAAATTCAGTTTTGCATCGAGCGCCATAACTTGTCCGTCTCCAGTTGTTACAAGAGGGTTAATTTCGGCAATTGAGCAATCATTTTCGACAAACACATTGTAAAGACCGATCATGAATTTTACCGCTTTATTGACAAGGTTCACCGGAATGTTGATATTAAATGCCAGACGTCTTGCTTGATATGGCATAAGACCAACAACAGGATCGACTGTTTCCCTGAAAATCTTTTCAGGAGTGTTAGCCGCAACTTCTTCAATTTCGGTTCCGCCTTCTTCGGACCCCATCATCACTATACGTGACGTCGCACGGTCCAATACAAGACCGATGTAAAACTCGCTCTGGATATCGCTTCCTTCTTCAATGAGTAAGCGCTTTACTTCTTTTCCTTCAGGGCCGGTTTGGTGTGTGACAAGGGTTTTGCCAAGTAATTCTTCAGCATATGTACGCACCTCATCAAGCGACTTTGCAAGTTTAACGCCGCCAGCTTTTCCTCGGCCGCCCGCGTGGATTTGAGCTTTAACAACTTTTACTGTTGAATTTAAAGTTTCGGCTGCTTTAACTGCTTCTTCAGGTGTAAATGCCACTTTACCATCCGGAACAGCAACGCCGTACTTTCTCAAGAGTTCTTTACCTTGATACTCATGAATATTCACTATTGCAACCTCCTATCGTTAGTTAAGTGAAAGCAACTGCCTTACCTATTGTATAAAAAACCGACTTAATTTGTCTACTATGAAAACTAAGGCTTTGTCGAAATAACACCAAACCTGAGGAATGGCGTTGGTTTTGATCTAAAAGATAAATAAATGTAAATATTTCGACTAAAAGACTAACCAAGCTGGTTCCTCATAAATTGGTATATTATGAGCATTTGCCATTTCAATCGTAATTATTTATGCAGCGGAGCAAATGACATCCGATGCTCTGGACATGGACCATGTTCATCCAATGCTTGAAGATGCGCCTTTGTCCCGTAACCCATATGACTGGAAAATTGGTATTCTGGGTATGTTTGGCCAAGCTCTGTCATGATCCGGTCTCTTGTTTCCTTGGCGATGATTGATGCTGCGGCTATAGATATACTTCTCGTGTCACCCTTAATTAAGGAGGTCTGGGGGACTTCAAGTGGCAGCTTCATTGCATCGATGAGCAGGTGATCAGGTTCAATGTCTAACTCTTGTACGGCCTTAATCATGGCCTGCTTTGCAGCCTGATAGATATTCACCTCATCTATTATCTTGGCATGGACAATCCCGACACCAATAGCCACAGCCTTTTGGTGAATGACCTTAAAAAATTGTTCGCGTCTTGATTTCGACAACTGTTTGGAATCATTTATGCCATAAAGGGCTGCATCCGGCTTGAGGATGACTGCAGCCGCTACAACGGGACCGGCAATTGGTCCGCGCCCGGCTTCATCTATCCCTGCAATATATAAATCACCTTTTTTATAGAGCCCGTGCTCATACTGACTCATTTGAAGATATTTCTCGACAATCGCTTGCTTTTTGGCATGGCGTTCATCCCATCGTTTAAGAAGGGCTTGAACCCCCTTACGCGAATCGTCTTCAAGCTGATGCCTCACTTCCGAGGATATATTTTCCAATTGAAAAAGGCTTTGTTCAATCTCTTTAATAGATTTGTCTCGCATGTTATGTATGTCTCGCTTTCAGGGGGTCTGACCCCAAAGGGTCAGACCCCCTTTTTTTGATTAAGGTCTTTCCAATGTCAAACGGCCGAGCTTTTGGCTGCGGTAATCACGAACAATAATTTCAGCCGTCCTATCATAATCGATATGGCCGCCTCCTGCGACACAGCCGCGCCTTTTGCCGATTACATCGAACAATTCAACAATTTCTTCTATGGCAGGTTCTGCTTCAATTGGCGGCAAATCCGATATCCCATACCTGTCACTTAAAGTCTCGGGGTATGACATCCATAGCGTCTTCAATAGAAAAACAGCGATATCCTGGAAGTCAACCAATTCATCTTTAATGGCACCCGTAGCCGCAAGTCTCAACCCAACATCGGGATCCTCGAATTTCGGCCAGAGGATTCCGGGGGTATCCAGAAGCTCCATTGTTTTACCGACTTTGATCCATTGTTGCGCTTTCGTCACACCTGGCCGGTCGCCGATTTTAGCGATCTTTTTGTTTGCTAACCGATTGATCAATGTCGACTTACCAACATTTGGAATACCTAAAATAAGAGCTCGATCGGCCCGGGCATTAAAACCTTTACTTTCCAGCTTTTCTCTCTTTTTTAAGGTCAACTGATGAACCAAATCTGGAATAGCCTTTGTTCCTTCTCCAGTTTGGGAGTTAACAGAATGTACACTGTATCCCTTTTGCTTAAATGTATCCTTCCAGGCTGAGGTAACATGGGGATCAGCCATATCCGCTTTATTAAGAATCAATAACCTTGGCTTATCAGCAGCAATCTCGTCAACAAGCGGGTTTCTTGAGGATTCAGGGATACGTGAGTCTACCAGTTCAATCACAACATCGATCAGTTTAATTTTTTCGATCATTTGGCGTTTCGCTTTAGCCATATGACCCGGATACCATTGAATTGTCAATAAAGTCACCTACTTTACAACTTGAAAATCGGAAAACGGCCAAAATGTTACTTCAGCCTTCCCGGTAATTTTTGTTAAAGGAATGGGGCCGATGATCCGGCTGTCTCGGCTGTTACGCCGATTGTCCCCCATAACGAAGACCGTTCCTTGGGGGACCTCGGCAATAAAGTTATATGTCAACCAGCCCTTGACTGACCTCTTTTTATCATCCAGAAATGGCTCATCAACCTTTTGACCATCAACATATAATGTGTCATTTTCATACTTAATCGTTTCACCCGGAAGCCCAATCACTCGTTTGATATAGTCAGATTCTTTCGTTGCGTGAAAAATAACAATATCAAACCGGTGAGGCTTGCCAATATCATAACTCAGTTTATTTACTATCATATGGTCATGGTCATGCAATGTCGGCATCATAGAGTGCCCATCAACAACAATATGCCCGAATATAAAATAGCGTATGAGAACAGCTAATACAACCGCAATGATTAAAGGCTTCAGGATCCCCAACGATTTATGCTGTTTTGCCATCACCTTTAGCCCTCCGTAAGTAGAAAAATAATAAAATTTGGCGTTTTAAAGTTAAAGAAAACTTGCCGATTGGCAAGCCTTTAATGGGCGCAGCCAGAGGCTTAGTTGCACTTATGTGCGTAAGAAAGTTTATACTTTCTTATTAACTAAAAAAGGAGCTTGTATAACAAGCTCCTTTTTTCGGACATTTATCGGCTTTTAATACGAGCTGCTTTACCGCGTAGGTTGCGTAGATAGTAAAGTTTCGCACGACGAACTTTACCGCGGCGTACAACATCGATCTTTTCAATCTTTGGTGAGTGAACCGGGAACGCTCTTTCAACACCTACACCGTAAGATATCTTGCGAACCGTAAATGTTTCGCTGATACCGCCGCCGTGGCGCTTGATAACAACACCTTCAAAGATCTGAATACGCTCACGTGAACCTTCAACAACCTTAACGTGTACTTTTACCGTATCACCTGCGCGAAATTCTGGCAGATCAGTTTTCAACTGTTCTTTTGTAATTTCAGCTAAAATATTTTGCATAAATGCCCCTCCTTCCCTACAAATGCTCTTACAACCCTAGGTTGAAGCGGAACATCGTATTCACTTCACTGGCATTTGCCACAAAATTTATCATACCACAACACCACCCGCCATGCAATATAAGACTCCCTCTCATTAAATGGTTATCAAGGAATAATGATTGACCTAGTAGTACAAATTAAAAACTATAAGAATAATAAAAGGTGGTTTAACATGAATAAACAGCGCGCACAAGAGATTGCTTCTTCACCGGTAATGGCAAATGTATCTTATAAAGGAGATGCAATCTATATTCAGCATGTAGATGACAAAAATGAGACAGCCAGAATTTATGCCCTTGATCAACCGGAGAATGAACAAGAGGTTTCCTTGAACGACCTAAAAGAAGATTATCGCTAGCCGCCAATAAATCGGGCCTTCTAAAAATTCTTTTTAGCGGGCCCTTTTTATAATCCCACCATGGCGCATGCGGAACATCATTAATTTCTTTTGGCACGGCCGGCCAATGCCACGGTTGTTGCCAAGGGATGTTTTGTTCCGTACTTCTTGCTTTACCTTTGATGAAAGGTTATTTACGAAATTGCTCCATAAGCTAATCATTCTACCTTTTCTATTCAAACCCTTCTATTTCGTCTAAAATATACCACTTTTTACCATAAAGCCTAAATATAGAAAAAGACACGAAAGCCTTTGTTAACCGGGGATATTCCCCTATTCAAAACCTTTCTGATCTTCATAGGATGTATAAGATGCACATTTCACAAACAGGGGAGGGTAAAAAATGTCAGGACAAAATTTTTATGAACTCTGTCAGAAATACATGAATCAATCCGTTGAAATCCGCTGTCAGGATGGCACCGTGCATCGGGGGACTATAACAAAAGTTGACGGCTCACATGTATACCTTCAACCCATAGATGGCGGGGATGGGGTAGATGGCCCGGGTGTCTATTATTTTGGCTACGGATTCGGCTTTCCGATCGCGTTAGCGGCCATTGCCTCCATCGCCCTTTGGCCATTTTTCTTTTGGTAAAATAATTTGTATTTAATAAGCTAACCTTCTCTAAGGTTAGCTTATTATTATTATTATTATTCGATTTTCCCCGTGAAAAAAGGACACAGTAATGTGCCCTTTTAGTATGCTTACATTTAATTTTAAATTCTAGTATACATAAGCTGCTCCAACGATAATCAATAGAATGAAAAGGACGACAATTAACGCAAAGTTATTGCCGTAGCCACCACCGTAACTCATTTATCAATCACCACCTTATCTTGATTCTTTATATTCTATGAAGCGGCAAGGAATTATGATAGGGACAACTGATAAATCAAACGATTGCTGAGTTCAAATCTAGTTTTCCTACGGGTCCGCTGTTGAATCGTCAAATGGGTGGCTTCCAATGACATCTCATTTGCTGCCTGGCGCGGTATAGCCGTGATTTCACAGTGCCTTTGGATAATCCCAGTTTGGCGGCGATTTCATTTTCCTTTAAGCCCTTAAAGCACTTCAATAGGATAATTTCCCGAAATTCTGGCTTTAGCTGATTAATATCTGCCTGTACCTCTTGTTCAAACAATAATGATTCAACATCCCTTTCGACATCGCAAGCTTCCATAAGCATGTCCTTCTTGAACATTGCAATGCTATCCAATGACAAGGCACGTTTCCTCTTTTCTTTCCTAAGCGTATCAATTGCCGTTCTGGAAGCTATCGTTAAGAGCCACGGGCCGATCTTTTGGTGATCAGCAAGGGTGTCTAGTTTTTTTATAGCTTTAATAAATGTTTCTTGAATAATATCTTCCGCGAGGTACGGATCCCGGCAAATCACCATGGCTGCCCTATATACCCTTTGATAAAACGTCTGATACAATTCTTCCAGATCCGTTTCACTTGCCTTTCTCTTGTGTAAAGCTAAAGACATCGCATGCCACCTCATTTCCCATTAAAATATTGCTCGACAAAGGCGGGAGTGTGTTTCCCATCAAAAATACCTGAATCCATGTTCCCGTTTTTATAGTTAAAAACAACGTCATATCGACTTTTCACCGATCCCCAGCTAAAGTTATCAAGGCACATTTCGATTTTATCTTTATTGGTCACTTTAAGCGCCTGGCCTTTATTTAGCATTTTTTTGATCCATGCTTTATTCGTAAGTGACGTTTTATAAGAGCTATGATTATTTTTCCTGATGACAATAGCTGAGCTGATATCATTGGCGTTAACCACGGCATTTTTAAGTTGGCCTTTTGCCTTTAACCATTTTTTTAAATTAGAATAGGATGGTTTAAAATCTAGGTGCATCCTTTTATCATTTTTCAATAAAATTTCAACATTTGAATCAGCACCATGTTCAAACGTCATATCCTCATATGTTTCATTTTCGATATCATCCTTAAGGTTGCTGATCGCGGCAATAATATCCTTAGGATCAACGAAAGAAACACTTCTTGTGACACGACCATTTGTGGAAATGGTGATTTTATCTACCATATCCACATTTACACTCAATAATTTGTAATGGGCTTGTTTGTATTCATTCGATTCATACAACGGTTTTAAATAGGCAATGTACCTGTCTTTGTCCTGCAAGCGATACTCACGCATTACCTTATCGCCATTTTTTAATTTATAGACAAAGAATAACGGGTCCCCATATTTGCTCGTTTTTCCTGCTGTCCCCTGACTTCCTATTATTTTTTCATGCAAATTGCGAACGAGCTCGATGTTTTGCGGTTCTTCAAAAAACTTCTTCCCTCTAGGATGATTATTTAAATAGACACTTTCTATATTGGCAACTTTCGGGACACGCTTTTCATAGCCTGTTATGTCAAATTGGAATAATCCGAAGACTACCGCAAAAATGACCGCGTAAATGACATATCCTTTTAACCGGGTTAATACCCTCCAGGTCTTGTGCAAAATCATTTCTGCAATAAGATAACCAATAAGTGACCCTATGATATAGCCGAAGATGATCCAAAAGAAGCCGCCCTGGAATCCCCCAAAGTAAAAACCGCCAAGCAGCATGAAGCAAAATGTCATACTGTATTTAAATACCGGTCTTAATTGTGAAAAGGCAATGGCCTGTGACACAGCTTCGAGCTTTCGTTTTTTATAGATCATTATTGAACCAAAGTAAAAAACGACTGCCAAAATTAGATAGATAATGATTTCTATCACCGACATTGGACTTTTCATATTAGGAAAATTTAGCGCCTGCGATATCGGTGAGATCTTGTCAAAACTTTTATCCGTAAAATAATCATAGGGAAAACCTGTTAACAAAAATTTTAAGTTATATGAAATAAGAACACCTATCCCAGCCGGAAACAACAGCAAGACATAGGTTAATCCTCCTTGTACAGCTGAAAGGCCTGTTATCATGGCAACCAGCACACCGGACATGAAAATCAAAAGATCGGTTATTATAGTGTCAAGCAGCCAATATAGTACATCTTTTAAGGAATAATAATCGGTCACATCCATCACTGAATGCAAGATTAATAGGGTGATGCCAGTCAAAACCACTGGAATAATTAACATGAGGATACCCATGATGAGATATTGGTTAAAAATTCTTGTCCGCTTAATCGGCAGACTATGGATGAGGTCTGACGCGTTCTTGACTTGCAGGTAGCGAAATAAAAAAATGCTTAATAAAACCGGGATCACGCAGGTCAAAAACCATTGCAAATCAGCATTGAAGGAAAAGAGATTCTCAAATCTTACAAAATATTGGTTATCATCGGTAGCAAGCATGATAATTTTCAGTGGAACAGCAAAAAGCAACCCTGCCAAATAAACAAAGCCGACCCAGCCTACTGTTCTGAGGTTTTGAAATGCTATCTCTTTACTAAACCAAGATGTTTTTGATGGCATAGCCCGCATCCCCCATTTCATAAATAAATATTTCCTCAAGTGTGAGTGGCAGCATGTCATAAATTACAGGGTTGGACCTCGTAAAATGCTCGGTTAACATCTCCTGATCTCCAGCCACAATACACAACAGAACACTTCCTCTTTCCTCTTTATAAAGAACCCTAAGATTACCGAATAAATTTTCTGGTGTTTTACCTTTAAAAGCGACTTGAATCTTATGGATATCCGATTTCAAATCATCCAAATCCTTTTCAAGGATCATCTCACCCTTATGTAAAATCCCAATATGATCACAGATGTCTTCAATTTCCCTAAGGTTATGAGAGGATATTAGTACGGTCATACCCCTGTCCGCCACATCTTGGACAATTAAATTCTTTATCTTTCTCCTCATCACTGGATCCAAACCGTCAATCGGTTCATCTAAAACAAGAATCTCAGGCATAGCTGAGAATGACAGCCAAAAGGCGACTTGTCTTTGCATCCCTTTTGAGAACTTTTGCACTTTTTTACTTTCATCAATTTCAAAAACATCTTTCAATTTTTCATAGCGCTTTTCATCCCAGGTTGAGTAAACACTTCTATAAAAATTGGCCATTTGTTTGACCGTGTATTGAGGGAAGTAATATAGTGTATCAGCGATAAAAACGATACGGTTTTTCACCGGCGGATTTTCGAACACTGACTGGTGAGAAATTAAGATGTCTCCCTCATCCTGAAGCAGGATCCCCGTTACCAATTTTAATAATGTGGTTTTGCCGGCACCGTTTGAACCAAGCAGCCCATAGATCGACCCTCTTTTAACTGCAAAATTGACATTAGTTAAAACATCCATATTGTCTAAAGTTTTACTGACATTCTTGACTTCAATCATCTATATGACCTCCCCCAACAGACTTTTCTATCTCCAAAATGAATGCGTGCAATTCCTTAACTGTCATCCCTAAATACAAAGCCTCTGATAACAATTTTTCCAAATCCTTTTTTATCCTTTTAAGTTTTTCGGAATTGGCCGCATCCGGTGATTCATTCACAAAACTTCCTTTGCCTTTTATAGAATAGATATATCCTTGCATTTCTAACTCCCTGTACGCTTTTTGGATGGTATTGGGGTTTATTGTCAGCTGCCCGGCAAGTGTCCTGACAGAAGGAAGCTGCTCACCAATTTGCAGCACATCATTAATGATTAGTTCTTTAAACTTATCTACTAGTTGTTCATAAATAGGCTTTCTGCTTCTAAGATCCAGATCAAACATTTTTAACCTCCAATCCGTATTAACTGTATTATTATTATTAGTACAGTTATGATTATATACCGATAATGAACAATTTGAAATGATTTTATTTAAAATACCTGTAAATAAAAAAATAAGAGAAGCGAAATCTCTTATTTTACACACCATATTTAGTTCAAGGAATTATCGATTTGCTCAAATTCCACACAAAAGACCTCTTGAATGACTGAATAACGGAACCACAGTCCAATACGCTCATAAAACATAGCATTTTGTCACAGATAGAGGAACGACAGTCCGATAAAAATCCTAACAATATGAAATGTCTACTTCTTGGCGAGGCGCAAGGTGGTCGGGTCCATTTTGTAAGAGGTGTAATTCCCTATTTGGGTAAAAGTAAAAAATTACGGACAAAGCCCCGAAAGTAACAATATGTTATACACAAGGCGACTATTTTATTAGTTTACATAACATCATTATTGTAAATTTAAATCACCGACTTTTCCAGATAACTTTTAAAATCAGCAACACTGCCAAACTGATGATCAGGTTCAACCGTAAATTCCGGTGCTTGATAATTAGGAAGCCATTGGACCCCAATAGTCGTTACATCTGCGTCCTTACCAGCCTTTATATCTGCATCACTGTCACCGATAAAAAAAAGCCCAGTTCCTTCATGGAAATGGACTTTCGAATGATGCATATATCCCGTGGGCGCGCATAACCTAGCCACCCGCTGTTATTCCTCAGATTCCCTCTTAAATTCCTCCAGCCACTTGGCTTCTTGCTCAGTTATATCTCGATCGCTTAACAAATCCGGGCGGCGGAGATATGTTCTACGCAGTGATTCCTTATGACGCCATTCGTCTACCAACGCGTGATTCCCTGAAATTAATGCATCGGGCACCTTCAAACCGCGGAAGTCGGCGGGTCTGGTATACTGGGGATGCTCTAATAAACCGTTAGAAAAGGAATCCGTGTGTGCGCTTGTCTCGTTCCCCAACACACCTGGCAGCAGACGGACAACACTGTCGATGACCACCATCGATGCCAGCTCACCGCCGGTCAAGACGTAGTCCCCTATAGAAATTTCATCAGTGACTAATTGTTCCCGGATCCGCTCATCAAAGCCTTCATAATGACCGCAAAGGAAAATCAGATGATCTTCTTTTGCGAGGTTTTCCGCATGCCGCTGCTGATACCGTTCTCCCTGTGGTGTCATCATAACGATTCTTGGTTTACTATCGCTTCTCTTCCGCAGTGCAGCGACCGCATCAAAGATCGGCTGGGCCATGAGTAACATGCCTGCTCCGCCGCCATAAAGATAATCATCGACGCGCTGGTGTTTATTTTCGGCGTAGTCCCTGAAATTGGTGACATCATAGGAAACCGAACCGCTGTCCGCTGCTTTTTTCAATATCGATTGTTCGAATACAGCTTTGAACATTTCCGGAAACAACGACAAGACATCAATTCTCATCATCAACCAGCCCGGCCATCAAGTGTACAGTCACCTTTTTATCCGCGATATCCACATGCTTCACCACGTCTTCAATGTATGGAAGCAGAATATCTTTTCCTTTTGTTTTCACGACCCAGACATCATTCGCTCCAGGCGATAAAATTTCTTTAATCTTTCCAAGGGAATTCCCGTCCTCAGTAACGACCTCACAGCCTATAATTTCATGGTAATAGAAAGCATTGTCTTCCAAGGGAGAGAGCTGCTCTTTCGGAATGAATAAAAATGAGCCTTTAAAAGCCTCAACATCATTTATATTGTTCAGCCCTTCGAATTTTAAAAGGTCGAATTGTTTGTGCCTTCGATAACTCTCTACAATCAGCGGCTCATATCTGCTTCCCTTCAATCGGCTGAGATAAAGCTTTTCTCCCGAAGCATACCGGTCCTCCGTAAAATCCGTATCACTAATAACCCGTACTTCGCCTTTTATGCCATGAGTATTAACAATTTTTCCAACGTAAAACCATTCGGTCATGCGCTTCATTCCTTTATCTTTAATTATGTAAAAAAAGAGAGGAAACAAATGCTCCCCTCCCCTTTTTATTCACGTATAGACAATTGAACGTCTTGATGCTGAGCTCTACCTGCTGCATGAACGATTGTCCTTATCGCACCGGCAATCCGGCCCTTTTTGCCAATGACCTTGCCCATATCTTCCTTGTTAACGGTAAGAATGTAAGTTATGCCGTCTTCGCTGTTTTCACTGGATACTTGAATATCTTCAGGAAAATTGACTAGTGGCTTAACAATGGCTGCAATCAGCTCATCCATACAGACTTCACCCTCTATTATTTTTGGTTTTTGGCGTTATGAAATTTCTCCATAAGACCTTCTTTTGAGAAAAGGTTGCGTACAGTATCAGACGGCTGTGCACCTTTTGTCAACCAGTCAAGAGCTTTGTTTTCGTCAATGTTGACGATTGCTGGGTTTGCAACCGGATTATAAGTGCCGATCTCCTCGATAAAACGGCCGTCACGCGGTGAACGGGAATCAGCTACAACAACACGGTAAAATGGGTGTTTCTTTGCTCCCATACGCTTCAAACGAATTTTTACTGCCATAATTAAACACCTTCCTAATATAAAATATATGTTTTTTAAATTTATGATAAGAGTCATCCGATGAGGTGACGCCTGATCACATAAAAGGTAAATTAAACGGATTCTTTTTCTTCTTTCCTTTGCCTGAACCCATCATCTGCTTCATCATCTTCTTCATATCCTTAAACTGCTTAAGCAGTCTGTTAACTTCCTGAATCGATGTGCCGCTCCCAACCGCAATCCGTTTCTTTCGGCTGGCATTAATGATATCCGGTTCCGCCTTTTCCTTAGGTGTCATCGATCGGATGATGGCCTCAATTTGACCGATTTTTTTATCGTCAACTTGAAGGTTCTTCATCCCTTTCATCTTGTTCGCGCCGGGCATCATGGCAAGCAAATCCTCCAATGGGCCCATCGTGCGGACTTGACCAAGCTGTTCAAGAAAGTCATCGAACGTAAAGCTCATTGTCCGCATTTTCTTTTCCATTTCTTTAGCTTTATCCTCATCAACAGTTGCCTGCGCTTTCTCAATCAGAGTAAGCACATCGCCCATACCAAGAATCCGGGAAGCCATCCGTTCTGGATGAAAAGCTTCGAGAGCATCAAGCTTCTCGCCAAGACCAACGAATTTAATTGGCGTCCCGGTCACCGCCTTAACAGACAGTGCCGCACCGCCTCGGGTGTCCCCGTCAAGCTTCGTTAGAATCACACCTGTTAAACCTAAGTGCTCATTAAAGCTTTCAGCCACATTGACAGCATCTTGACCTGTCATGGCGTCAACGACCAGGAAGATTTCATCAGGCTTGGTCACAGATTTGATCTGTTCCAGCTCTTCCATAAGATTCTCGTCAACATGAAGACGGCCGGCCGTATCGATGAAGACGATGTCATTGTGATCTTCCTTCGCCTTGGCCACAGCCTCTTTAGCAATCGTCACTGGGCTTTCTTTGTCACCCATTGAGAAAACCGGCATGGTGAGCTGCTGACCAAGTGTTTCGAGCTGTTTGATCGCAGCGGGACGGTATACGTCACCTGCAACCAGAAGCGGACATTTGTTATGTTGTTTACGAACAAAGTTGGCCAGTTTTCCCGTTGTTGTTGTTTTACCGGCGCCTTGAAGACCGACAAGCATCACAACGGTTGGTGGCTTAGGAGATAAATTGATTTTACTCTGTTCACCGCCCATTAGCTCAGTCAGTTCTTCTTGCACAACTTTGATAACCTGTTGCCCAGGTGTCAGGCTTTTTAACACTTCCTGGCCAATAGCACGTTCCTTAATGCGATTAATTAAGTCTTTAACAACTTTAAAGTTAACGTCGGCTTCCAGTAAAGCGAGACGGACTTCTCTTGTCATTTGTTTGACATCTGCTTCAGAAACTTTACCTTTACCGCGTATTTTCTTAATTGTTTCTTGGAGCCTGTCGGCTAAACTTTCGAATGCCATGCTCATGCCCCCTAATCTAAATTCTCAAGCTTCTTAAGAATGCCGGCCGTTTCCCCGTTCGGATCCGCCAGTTGAATGGCCGACTTCAGCTCGGAAAACAGCTTGAGCCGCTCTTGATATTTCTTAAATAACGCCAATTTATCTTCAAAAGCCTCAAGCATGACTTCGGTCCGCTTTAAGTTATCATAGACAGCCTGCCTGCTAACGTCACAAACTTCCGCAATTTCTCCCAATGAATAATCATTAAGATAGTAGAGCGTCATATACTCTTGCTGTTTTGGCGTTAGCAATAATTGATAAAAATCATATAAGGCATTGACCCTCATTGTTTTTTCCAACATAAAAGATCCCCTTGTAAAGTCTTTAACCTTTACACAATGTAATATTAAAGGCAATCAACCCGCTTGTCAAGTTTTTTTCTTAACAGCTAATCCGCTTCCTCTTCCTGAGGCTGGAACATTTCTGCAAAAAGGCCATAGACGAATGCATCAGAATCAAACGGTTGAAGGTCGTGGATGCCTTCGCCTAATCCGATAAACTTCACCGGCAAATCAAGTTCATGGCGGATTGCAAGAACAATCCCTCCTTTAGCGGTCCCATCAAGTTTGGTTAAAATAATGCCGGTGACATCTGTCGCATCCCGAAAGATCTTGGCTTGATTTAATGCGTTTTGACCTGTTGTCGCATCAAGGACTAACAGCACCTCATGAGGAGCATCCGGCAGTTCCCTCGTTATCACACGTTTGACTTTTTCAAGCTCTTTCATTAAATTAACTTTATTCTGCAGCCGTCCCGCCGTATCACAAATCAACACATCCGCTTTTCTTGATTTTGCTGATGTGATGGCATCATATACAACAGCTGCCGGGTCAGATCCTTCGCTGTGTTTGATGACATCTACACTCGCTCGCTCTCCCCAAACTTCCAGCTGATCTATTGCCCCGGCGCGGAATGTATCACCTGCGGCAAGCATAACTGACTTGCCTTCTTCCTTAAATTTATAAGCTAATTTACCGATTGTTGTCGTTTTCCCCACACCATTAACGCCGACGACTAGAATAACAGTCATGCCATTGTCATTCATTCGAAGAGCAGTGTCACCTTCCGATGCTGTCAGCATCCCCGATAGAACTTCGACAATGACCTCCTTAAGGTCTTCTGTTTCTTTAATGTTCCTTGTCCTGGCTTCATCCTTTAACCTTTCAATTAGATCCATGACAGTATTGACACCAACGTCAGCGCCGATAAGGATCTCTTCAAGCTCTTCGAAAAAGTCCTCATCTACTTTGCGATATCTTTTCACAAGATTGTTGACTTTGCTTGAAAAGGATTGCCTTGTCTTTGACAGGCCATCCCGGAATTTCCCTGTTACGCTGTCTGTTTGACCCGTGATTTTTGTTTTTAACTTTTTAAAAAAGCTCATCCCATTAACTCCTTTATCTTGTTTCAACAAGCTCTTTTGTTTCTTCCAGTCTGACAGAAACGAGCTTGGATACCCCTGATTCCTGCATGGTGACACCATAAAGGACATCGGCGTTCTCCATCGTTCCTTTTCGATGTGTCACAACAATGAATTGCGTTTCCTTGCTAAATGCCTTAAGGTAGCCCGCATACCTGTCAACATTGGCGTCATCAAGAGCCGCTTCCACCTCATCAAGGACACAAAATGGTACAGGGCGCACTTTCAAAATCGCAAACAATAATGCAATGGCTGTGAGAGCACGCTCCCCTCCGGACAATAAAGATAAATGCTGCAGTTTCTTACCCGGCGGCTGTGCAAGAATCTCAACACCGCTGTATAGCAAATCCTCCGGATCCGTCAGGCATAGATCTGCTTTTCCCCCGCCAAACAATGCTTTGAAAATATCCTGAAAATGCTCCCTAACGCTATAAAACGTCTCGGTAAACCTTTTGCGCACCTCTTCATCCATTTCGTTCATTACGTTAACTAATGTTGCTTTTGCATTAAGCAAATCTTGACGCTGCTCTGTTAAAAAGTTTAGTCTGCTTGAAACTCTTTCATACTCATCAATTGATCCAATATTAACCGTCCCAAGCTCATCAATGGCCTTCTTGATTAATTTCACTTGCTTTCTAGCCACATCCGGTGCCATTGTAAGCGGAAAATGTTCTTTTGCATATTCAAAGCTCATTTCGTAGTCAGCTCTTAGGGCATTTAATAAATTGTCAAGCTCGACATCAAGCCTGCCAAGGGCAATTTCATGAGTCCTGAGTTCTTCAGAAAGCGCCTGGAGCTTGCGTTTTTCTGCTTTAATAGCGGTTTCTTCGCAAGATATATCCTCCTGAAGCACAATGCGGCGGTCCTTTCTCTCCTTTAGCCATAATGTGAGTGCCTGCTTGTCCTTACGACAGCTATTGATTTTATCATCGATTGTATCCTGATCCAAAGCCTGATTTGTCAAACTATCTCCCAAATGTTCCACAGCCCGCTTCGCTTCATTCAAATCACTATTAATCGAATCAAGCTGCTCCTTCATTCGTTCAGTTTTGTCCTTTTGATGGCTCACAATTTGTTGATGCCTGGCGGTTTTAACTTTAAGCTCGGTCACTTCGGACTGCAGTTCATCTTTGGACACTTCCTGATGTTTTTTTTGCTTTGCCATGCTTTCAATTTCTTTGTTTAACTCTACTTCTTTTTCTTTATTTAATTTTTGCTGTTTGCCAAGCTCCTGAATGCGTTTCGTGATACCTTCTAATTCCTGATTAAAATCCGACTTTTCGCGTTTAAGCAGCTGGCCGCGCTCCATGATATTTTTCTCTTCTATGACGATTTCCCTTAATGAACTTTCGCGTTTCTGATTGTCAATGGAAAGTTCCTGTATGGATTCGCGCAAGGCATCTATTTCCAGCTCCAGATCAATGATCACCGCTTTTAGTTCGGATACGGCTTTATCTAATTCGTGCTTTTTATCCTTCATTTCCTCGATTTGAGAGGCTAATTGATCAATCTCGCGCTGCCGGCCCAGCAAACTCGTGCTTTTTTGCTTTTGGCTTCCACCGGACATCGCACCGCCTGGACTGACAACATCACCTTCCAAAGTTACGATGCGGTAACGATAGCCCAGCTGTTTGGCAAGCTCGTTTGCTCCCTTCAGATCCTTCGCAACGATGATTGACCCAAGCAAATGGTGAATAATAGGTTTATATACATCATTAGATTCTACAAGAGAGGCAGCCGCTCCAACCAATGACGGGTGCTGTGAAACCCTGTTGATATCCCGCTGCGGGATCACCTTGGGTTTGACAACGGACAACGGCAAGAAAGTTGCCCGGCCAGCCTGCTGTTGTTTCAAGAAATGAATAGCCTGGCGAGCATGCCGTTCTTCTGATACGACAACATGCTGCATGGCGCCCCCTAAAGCTGTTTCTATGGCTGTTTCGTAAGATCTCTTGACATGAGCCAATTCGGCTACAGCACCATGAATGCCGTCAAGTCCCTTTCCTCTCGCCTTTAATACTTTTTTGACACCGTGGAAAAATCCGGCGTAATCATCATTCAACGCTTCCAACATGTCTTTTCGTGAGAGGGCTTGCTGTATAAATTGGGAAATTTTATTTAGTGCATCTATTTGTTTTTTATAATCTTGTTGCTTGGCTTCTATCGTATGTTTCAATTCTTTGTATGATGTCTTTTGAGAATTGAGCTCTTCTATCTTTTGTTTTCGTTCAGATTCTGCAGCCTTTTTCCGATTCGTCACATCGTCAATCATCTGCTGAATATCATTTGCAGAGTGGAGCAAACGATCGGATTTTCGTTCAATTTGTGCCTTTTGCTCTTTAAGGTAACGACACTCATTGCCAATCGATGTTTGCTCATTAAGAACATCAAAATAATCCGATTTTAACCGATCAATCATCTGATCTAAATCCTGATTGTAGTAGTTGTATTGTTTGACCTTCTCGCCAAGTTGTCTTTGAAGATTCTTCCAAGTATTGTTTTCTTCTTTCAAAAGCTTATTTTCAGCTTTTAAAGCCTCGGCACCATCACGGCTCTTCTTTTCTAGCATGTCCATCCGCTTTTCTATATCATCGGCATTTTCCCTGGCATGCTTTTGCCGTTCATGGAGAACATTTTTTTGGCCTTCATATTTTTCAAGCATTTCGCTTGATAGCATTAATGCTTCCTGAAGTTCTTCAATCGATTCATCAAGTGCCTTAAGTTCGGAACGCTTGACATCATGGACAGCATCCTTGTTCCGAATGCCTTCAGACCACTCATTTTGCTCATCTGTCAAATTTTCTACTGATTTAGAGCGTTTTTCCCATTCGTCATGCGCCTCTTCTATATCATGGGCAAGCAAAGCCACTTCAACCTGTTCAAGCAGTTCCTTTTTTTCCAAAAAGTCTTTGGCAATTGATGCTTGTTCTTCGAGAGGACCTGCCTGTTCACCAAGCTCGTGAAGGATATCCTCGACACGATTTAAATGATCCTCTGATTCATTAAGCTTTTTTTCTGCCGATTGCTTTCTTGTTTTATACTTTAATACCCCAGCTGCCTCTTCGAAAATTTTCCTTTTATCATCCGCTTTGCTATTTAGAATGTCATCTATTTTTCCTTGGCTGATAATTGAATAGGCTTCACGGCCCAAACCGGAATCCATAAACAATTCAACAATATCCTTTAGCCGGCATGTTTGACCATTAAGCAAATATTCACTGTCACCTGACCGAAAAACCCGTCTCGTCACACTAATTTCACTGAAATCATAGGCCAAATATTGGTCGTTATTATCCAATGTTAACGTAACCTCAGCCATATTAAGCGGCTTACTGCCGTCACTGCCAGCAAAAATAATATCTTCCATTTTGGACCCACGCAGCGTTTTTGCCGATTGCTCGCCAAGCACCCATTTGATCGCATCGGTTATATTGCTCTTTCCGCTGCCGTTTGGACCGACAACAGCCGTCACCCCAGGTACGAATTCGACCGATACCTTTTTGGCAAACGATTTAAAACCGATGACCTCTAATTGTTTGAGGAACATCCTTCATCCTCCCTGTTTCTAATAACCTTTAACTTATTTATTTTAACATATATTTCACGCGAAAAAGACAGGTATTATCAGCTTTTTGGCAGCTTTTCAATTGATATTGTTTATTTTAAAAAAATGATTTCAGTCTGCTTCGGAATTTTGTTAAAATAAATAAGGACATGTCTAGCATTTAGGGAGGAAAGCGATGGATTTAACTGTTAAAAGCAACGAAAACATTGAATACATGCTTGATGTTATTAAGAAAAAATTACAGCTGGTCAATCAGGATGTTCTTAAACCTGATGCATTTTCAACGGAATTTTACGAGGAATTGCACGACATTTATCAGCTCGTCCAAAAGCAATCAACTTTTAGCATCCGCGAGATGGAAGCTATATTGGACGAATTGAAAACGATTCGGCAAACGACAGCTTAAAGAAAACTCGCCGATTGGCGAGCCTTTGGTGAAGACAGAGGCGTAGTTGCACTTATGTGCGTCAGAAAGTTATACTTTCTGATTAACTAAAAAAACGGTGTCAATCCCCAAAAATAATCTTTGGGAAATTGACACCGTTTTTAATTTTAGTTATTTTAGTTGTTCTAAAGCCTGCTGGGCTGCATGCTGTTCGGATTCTTTTTTGGAACGGCCAGTCCCGCTCCCAATTACAGTGCCGTTCAACATCGCGTTTGAAACAAACTCGCGATGATGCGCTGGACCACTTTCTGAAACCACTTCATAATTCATATGTCCAAGATTCTTTCTTTGTACGGTTTCCTGCAGCTGACTTTTAAAATCCATCACATGGGAAAAGGCACCATCATTAATTTTGGGATACACAACTTTATCCAAAAGGCCATTAACGCTGTCAAGTCCTTGATCAAGGTATAATGCACCAATGAAGGCTTCAAATACATCCGCGAGTAACGCCGGACGCTTCCTTCCCCCTGTTGCCTCTTCACCTCTGCCAAGGAAGATCATCTCTCCAAATGAAAGGGATTGGGCAAATTGAACAAGAGAAGGCTCACAGACAATGGCTGCCCGAAGTTTTGTCATATCTCCCTCATTCATTGTTGGGTAAAGTTTATAGAGATATTGGGAAATTAATAATTCAAGGACCGCATCACCCAAAAATTCCAAGCGTTCATTATCTTCAGGGATTTGATGACGATGCTCATTCACATAAGATGAATGGGTGAATGCCGTTTTTAACAAAGTTTCATTAGTAAAATTCAAGGACATGTCCTTTAAAAAATGATAAAGTTTAGTTAACTTATCCTGCTCATATTGCCGTGTTTTATTGGCTTTAGGCATGCCTCTTTCCTCCGATCAAGCAATAAAATATAAATCGAAAGTCCCGCATCGCGGGCGGGACTTTACAATTATTATTGATGGCTCTTTATGTAATCGAGCACATTACCAACAGTTAGAATTTTTTCCGCATCCTCATCGGAAATTTCCAAACCGAATTCATCTTCTAATTCCATGACTAACTCCACTACATCAAGGGAGTCTGCATCAAGATCTTCTTTAAAAGAAGCTTCCGGCTTAACATCAGCTTCATCAACGCCAAGGCGTTCAGAAACGATCTTTTGCACTCGTGCTAAAATATCTTCTGCCATGTCTTTCACCTCCCCTCAAGCAAGTGCCATAATTAATGATATCAATATTATAACCCAGGCTTTTTGTTTTGCTCAATACTGAAAAATTTCCTATATCGACATTGTTCATTCGCCATCGGGTCTAAACGGGTGATTCGCTTTTCTTATTGCATCACCATGCCGCCGTCAACTCGGAAAACTTGACCTGTCATATAACTGCTGTCGTCGCTAGCGAGAAACCGAACGACAGAAGCGATATCTTCCGGTCTGCCCATTCGGCCGAGCGGAATTTGTTTCAGCATATCAGCTTTGATATCCTCGGGAAGTTTGTCGGTCATATCTGTTGTAATAAATCCCGGTGCAACCGCATTTACTGTGATATTTCTTGCAGCAAGCTCCCTTGCTGTCGATTTTGTCAGGCCGATGACTCCGGCTTTCGCGGCAACATAGTTTGCCTGTCCGGCGTTTCCGATGACGCCGACGACCGACGCCATATTAATGATCCGGCCGCTTTTTTGCTTCATCATTTGCCGGGTAACTGCCTTGGTTGTATTGAAAACACCCTTCAGATTTGTGTTGATTACCGCATCCCAATCATCCTCTTTCATTCGCATGATCAAGGTGTCACGGGTAATTCCGGCATTATTCACAAGGATATCCAGCCTGCCAAATGTTGATACAACTGTCTTTACCAAATCCTGTGCTGCTTCTGAGTCAGAAACATCACATTGAAAAGCCTCAGCTTCTGCACCGAATGCTTTAATTTCTGCAACAACCTCATTTGCCAATGATTCGTTCCCGGCAAAATTGACGGCGACGCTCGCTCCCTGTTTTCCAAGTTCAATGGCGGCTGCGCGGCCAATCCCTCTGGAGGCCCCTGTCACCAAAGCGACCTTACCTTTTAACATTATGACCTCTCCTTTAAAGCTTGAATAGTAGAATGACATGTTTCAACACTGCCCACTTGGTAGATCGCTGCCTTGCGGTCGACCTTTTTCACAAGGCCTGACAGAACATTGCCTGGACCGACTTCAATATACGTATCAACCCCAAGCTCCTTTAGCCTTTCGACTGTTTCAACCCAGCGAACCGGTGAATATAATTGTTCGATAAGCCGCTCATAAATGAGACCGCCTTCTTGAACAATATCAGCTGTTACGTTAGCAATGACAGGGATATCCGCATCGTGTATGTCCATGTCACTAAGGACCGCCCGTAACTTTTCCGCCGCGGGCTTCATAAGATCAGAATGAAATGGCCCGCTGACATTAAGAGGAACCACGCGTTTCGCCCCTTCTTCTCTTGCAAGAGCAGAAGCCTTCTCGACACCCTCTTTGGTTCCTGATATAACAATCTGGCTTGAGCTGTTAAGGTTAGCGAGCTGAACGGTATCACCGCCAGCTGTCACGCGCTGGCACACATCTGTTAACTTGTCCGCTTTCATCCCAAGGACGGCTGCCATCGTGCCCATTCCTGCAGGAACAGCTTCTTCCATGAAAAGTCCGCGCTGTCTGACAGCATAAACGGCATTTTCAAAACTCATAGCTTTGCTGGCGACGAGTGCACTGTATTCTCCCAGGCTGTGTCCGGCGGTATAATCCGGAGTAATCCCCTCTTTTTCAAGGAGTTTTAATAAAGCAACACTCACAGTCAGTATGCCCGGCTGTGTATTTTCCGTTAAGGTAAGCTGCTCGTCGGGACCCTCCAGAATAACTTTTGATAAAGGATAGTCCAATCTTTGATCAGCTGCTGCAAAAATTTTCGCTGCTTCAGGATACTCATTAATGACATCCTGTCCCATACCGACATACTGTGATCCTTGTCCCGGAAATAGAAAAGCTATTTTTCCCATGTTAAACCTCCTATTTTGCCCATTGATCCCTTTTTTCCAATATCGTTTCTTCTATGGTATTGACAACATTCTTCTCAACAAGCAGCCTCGCTTGTTGAATGGTCGTATAGGTTGCATGGGCATTTGATGAACCATGCGCTTTGATAACCGGCGCCGCCAGTCCAAAAAGACACGCTCCGCCATATGCTGCATAATCCATCGTATTTTTTATACCTTTCAACTTCGGATACAATAACCCTGCAAGAACTTTTGAAAAGAATGAACTTGTTAATTCCTCTTTAATAAGAGAAAAAAAAGACATAGCCGAACCTTCTATGGCTTTTAATACAAGATTACCTGAAAAACCATCACAGACTACAACATCTGCGGCGCCCTGTAACAGCTCTCTGGATTCCACGTTGCCAACGAAATTAAGCGGGGCATCCTTTAAAAGGCTATATGCTGCTTTACTCAATTCATTGCCCTTTCCCGGTTCCTCGCCGACATTCAGCAAACCGATCCTGGGCTTTGGTTTATTTAATACTTTTTCTGTATAAATAGAACCCATAATCGCGTATTGGAGTAAATGCTCAGGCTTCGCATCCATGTTGGAGCCAACATCCAAGAAGAGAAAACCCTCATTCTTTTTTACTGTAGGAAAGGTTGGCGCCAGTGCAGGACGATCAATCCCTTTTATTCTGCCGACACCAAAAAGGCCAGCCGCCATTAAAGCCCCGGTATTCCCAGCCGAAATGGCTGCATCAGCCCGCCCCTCCTTGACCGCATGAATGGCCAGGACCATTGAAGCGTCCTTCTTCTTTCTAACTGCCTTTACAGGGGAATCCGTCGCTTCAATCTTTTCAGTTGTATGTAATATCTCAAACTGCGGATGGCTATTTAACATTGGCTCAATTTTAGTTTGATCCCCAACTAAAGTAATTTTTAGATCAGAGTATGTTTTTGCAGCTTGAATAGCGCCCTTTACGATCTCCTGCGGTGCATGATCACCGCCCATTGCATCAATAGCTAGTTTCATCACTTTCGTTTCCCCCTTCCAAATGGGAGCGATACATTGTAAACCTTCCCCGGAATACACGTTCCTGGCCAACAAAACTATTGACTTCAACAACCGTGCGATCACTCTTAACGAGGATAACCTTTGCCTTTGCAATGACACGTTCTCCCACTCTTACCTGTCTAGTAAAATTCAATTGGGATCTGGCTGTCAGAGCTAATTCATCATCGATCACAGCAACCGCCAGTGAGTTAGCCTGAGCAAAAAGATGATGTCCTCTGGCGATGCCTGTTCGAGAGAAGACATGCTCTTCTTGAATATCCAGTATGGAAATCGCACTGTCATCAAGCTGCAAATCAACGATTTCACCGATGACTTCATCCATCGGAAGCGCTTTGACCTCATCCAACTGCTTCTGGGCCACATACTTAATGCGCTCCCTTAATTCTGGTATCGATAACTCCAAACGGTCAAGTCTGATCGTCTGAATGCTTACTTGAAATATTTCAGCTAGTTCTTCATCTGTAACAAAAGGGCTGTCCTTTATAGTTTCCTCAAGCTGCTTTTGTCGATCCCGTTTATTCTTTCTCATTCCTGACACCGCCAATTTATGACTAGGTACTAATAGTAGTATATAAGTTTACAAAAACCTTTTCAAGACCTAATCAAGGCGTTCCTTGTTAAATACTCCATTTTGCTCCAAATAATGGCGTAAAGCTGTGTAAGAATCATCTTTCCAAAATGCTTCCGCATGCATCAATGCCGCGGCATCATCTCTGGCAACGGAAAGTGTCCGATAATCATGAACAACATCGGCCATTTTAAATTCAGGCAGGCCGCTTTGTTTTTTTCCAAAAAAGTCACCCGGCCCTCTTAGCTTTAGGTCATGTTCTGACAGCTTAAACCCATCCCCTGTCTCTGTCATGATCCGCATTCGTTCCTGACTGACTTCCGACTTGGCATCCGCAATAAGAACACAATAGGATTGGTCGCTGCCGCGGCCGACTCTGCCGCGCAGCTGATGCAGCTGGGATAACCCAAATCTCTCAGCATCATAGATGACCATTACCGTTGCATTGGGCACATTGACGCCAACCTCAACAACTGTTGTCGATACGAGAATCTGGGTGTGATTTTCTTTAAATCCAACCATCACCTCTTCTTTTTCTTGTGGTGACAAACGCCCGTGCATCAAGCCTACATTGTATTTTTGGAAATAATGCTGCAGCTGTCCGTGCACATCAATGGCATTTTGGACATCCAGTTGATCGGACTCTTCTATTAGAGGACAGATGACATAGGCTTGTCTGCCTTTTTGAAGCTCAGCATCAACAAATGTTAAAACACGCTCTAACATATCGTGCTTCGCCCAAAATGTTCTAATTTCCTTTCGTCCTGCCGGCAGCTCATCAATCGTGGATACATCCATATCCCCGAATGCAGAGATCGCCAAAGTTCTTGGTATAGGCGTCGCAGTCATATGAAGAACATCGGGGTTATTTCCCTTTGCGCTTAACGTCCGGCGCTGCACCACACCAAATCGATGCTGTTCGTCGGTTATGACCAAACCCAGATTGTGAAAGGCCACATCATCCTGAATCAAAGCATGCGTCCCTACTAGCACATCAATCTCACCATTTTTGAGGCTTTCAGTCAACTCCCGTCTCCTTTTACCCTTTACCGTGCTCGTTAAAAGCGCCACTTTAACCTGCTCATGCTCAAGCAATGCTTTGAGGCTCACCTCGTGCTGTTCGGCGAGAATCTCAGTTGGTACCATTAACGCGCCTTGAAAGCCGGCTTTTGCCACGGCAAATAAAGCGATGGCCGCAACCACCGTTTTTCCTGAACCAACATCCCCTTGAAGCAGCCGGTTCATATGGTATGGTTTTTTCAAATCCGATAGAATCTCATTCATGACACGCTGCTGTGCTTGCGTGAGCGGAAATGGCAGCTTGCTGATAAATGAAGCTGCATCCTCTTTTTTCACAGGAATAGGGGACCCTTTGCCCTCGCGGCGCTGCAGCATTTTAAAAGCCTGCATCCTAAGCTGGAACAACAGCAGTTCCTCGTATACAAGCCGTCTTCGCGCTTGTTTGACCTGCCTGAAATCCAACGGAAAGTGAATGGCTTTTAAGGCGTCCACCCTATCCATTAGTTTATATTGTGTGCGCAGCTGTTCCGGGAGTGCATCAACAATTTGGGTGGCATATTGTGCAAATGCAGCGGACATAATTTTTCGCAATTGCTTGACTCCAACATTTCCTTTAACAGCGTAGACCGGCTCGATAACCCTTGAGCGTTTTTCTTTCCCTTTCTTAATTTCGGCCACGGCAATGGAAGCACGATGCTGATCCCACTTACCGGTAATAGTCACCGTCTCACCAATTTGAAGCTGTTTTTTAAGGTAAGAGCGGTTAAAAATAACAGCAGTGATAAGATAGCGGTCAATAAAAACTCTGACGGTAAGCCTCGATTTTTTCCTGTTAAAAAACGTGAGAGAAGGCTCGCTATGAACCTTCCCTTCTACGGTGATTTTCTCATCATGTTTAACAGTTGAAAGATCTCTAACTTCATAGTTTTCATACCGATAAGGAAAATGTTCAAAAAGGTCTTCTACAGTTGCGATCTGAAGCCCTTCCAGGTCTTTGGCTGTTTCCGGGCCCACACCTTTAATTTCTATGATCGGTATCTCCATCGTCATGACCTTTCTTTTGCTAGCGCCGCACCAAATATTTTGGCTTCTAGTGCTCTGGCAGTAGGTGTAGCTGCTAATCCTCCCTCAGCGGTTTCTTTAAATGCTGAAGGCATCCTCTGCCCAATTTCGTACATGGCATCAATGACTTCATCGCAAGGGATTCGGCTCGTAATACCCGCTAGTGACATATCGGCTGCAACGACGGCGGTTGAGGCACCGATAGCATTTCTTTTAACACAAGGAACTTCTACCAGCCCAGCCACAGGGTCGCACACTAATCCCAGCATATTTTTTAGAGCAATTGCCATGGCATGAGCTGACTGGTCAGGGGTTCCTCCAGCCAATTCAACGATAGCTGCTGCCGCCATGCCTGTCGCAGATCCCACTTCAGCCTGGCAACCGCCGGCAGCCCCTGAGATCGAAGCATTGTTTGCCACAACATAACCGAATGCTCCAGACGTAAAAAGAAAGCGGACCATTTGTTCCTTTGTTGGGTTAAGCTTTTCTTTTAAACCGAATAATGTCCCTGGTACAACACCAGCGGAACCGGCCGTAGGTGTTGCACAAATGGTTCCCATAGCTGCATTCACTTCATTCGTTGCAACAGCTTTGCTGACAGCGTCAAGCAATGTCGTTCCGGAAAGGGATTTTCCTGATTCAATATATTTCTGAAGCAAGACAGCATCACCGCCGGTTAACCCAGAGTGAGATTTGACATCCTCTTTGATCCCGCGAAGGACGGCGGCTTCCATAACCTCTAGATTTTTCCCCATTTGGGCAAAGATCTCTTCACGGCTTTTGCCTGTTTCTTCAATTTCTTTTAAAATCATTACCTCTGAAATAGGTATATTCTTTGATTTTGTTATATCTATTAATTCTGCAACTGTTCTAAACATGCTGCGTTAACCTCCTTCTCAATGTCCATTATGCAAGCACGGCAACATTAAGCATGTTAGGACGGGCTAGACAATCCGTTGCTATTGCTTGACTTACTTCCTGATCCGTTTCAATGACCATTAAAGCAACTTGTCCTTTTAATTTACGGGACACTTCCATATGGGAAATATTCACTTCATGTTCCGCTAAAATACTTGCCACTGTTGCCACGGCACCGTAACGATCTTGATGGACAACTAACAATGCCGGATGGCTGCCTGATAATGAAATTTCAAATCCGTTAAGTTCAGTTATTTCTATTTTTCCTCCGCCTACCGAGACGCCGACAATGTCCAGCTCATCCTCATTATCCTTCAAATGCAGCCGGACCGTGTTGGGGTGATCGGTATGTTCATCCTCTTCAATGAACTCAACAGCCATACCTGTTTCTTCGGCAAGCCTTACCGCTTGTACGATACGCTCATCAAACGTATCAAAATCCAATAGACCTCCAATTAAAGCAACATCTGTCCCGTGTCCTTTATATGTCTTTGCAAAAGAACCATACAAACGGATTGTTACCGTTTTTGGCGCCTTTCCAAATAACTGTCTCGCAACACGGCCAATTCTCGCAGCACCGGCGGTATGAGAGCTCGACGGTCCGATCATTACTGGGCCAATAATATCAAAAACACTGCGATATTTCATGGCATTCACCTCATTTCAGGAATTATTCTACAGAAATAAAATAGTCATAAATAGGCTGCAATCCCTCTTGCAACTCAACTTCAATATCTTCATATTTTTCACTAATCATTTTTCTGGCTTTTTGCGCTTCTCTTTTTGTCACGTTTTCACCAAAAATAAGCGTTACAATCTCATTATCATTCTCTATCATGCCGGAAACAAGGGTGTTAACCGCTTCCATTCGATCGCTGGCTGATACGATAATTTTGCCTTCAGCGATGCCAATGAAGTCGTTCTTACGGATGGGAACCCCATCAACTGCCGCATCTCGGATAGCTGTTGTGACTTGGCCTGACTTGACTTGCCTTAAGGCAGAGTCCATCACTTGCCTATTATTCTCGTCCGACGCTTCAGGATTGAAGCTGAGCAGCGCAGATAACCCTTGGGCGATTGTTTTGGACCGAAGGACGTGTACAACAGAGTCTGAAACTTTAGCGGCCTGTTCAGCGGCCATGACAATGTTCGAGTTATTAGGAAGAACAAACACCGTTTCGGCGTTTGCCTTATCAATAGCCTTTAAAAGATCTTCGGTGCTGGGATTCATAGTTTGACCGCCCTCAATAACAACCGTAGCTCCAATGCTTTCAAAAAGTGCCTTAACACCCTGACCCATTGCTACCGTCACCACGCCAAAACGGCGTTTCCTGCTGCTTGGGCTTGGTTTGTGTGAAACCTGTGGCTGGTCGTCCTCTTGCAAAATACCCGAATGCTGTTCACGCATGTTATCAACCTTAATTTTAACAAGCTCTCCAAAGTTTTGACCAAGGGTCAGCATATCCCCGGGCTTTTCGGTATGAACATGGACCTTTAAAAGGTCATCATCTGATACGACAACAAGAGAATCTCCCGCTTTGGCAAGACGTTCCTTAAGATCAGCTTCATCCAGATCTTTCGTCTTGTTTAAACGAACCATAAATTCGGTGCAATAGCCGTATTTAATATCTTCCGTTTTCATATGCCCTTGAGCACCCCTATGATGTTCAGCATGGATGAGATCATCCATCTTCGGCAGCTCCTCCGATTCAAAAGGTATTGCCTCACCAGTTAGTCCAGAAAAGAAACCCTGATAAATCATAACAAGTCCCTGTCCCCCCGAGTCCACTACGCCAACCTCTTTCAAAACAGGCAAGAGCTCAGGGGTTCTTTGCAGCGAACGCTTTGCTTCAACAAGTGCAGCTTCCACCACTAAAGACAAATCCTTTGTTTTTCTAGCTTTTTTGACAGCAGCCTTGGCCGAGTCTTTGGCAACGGTTAAAATGGTGCCTTCCACAGGTTTCATAACCGCTTTATATGCTGTTTCTACACCGGCATCCAGTGCTTTGGAAAAAAGGTCTGCTGTCATGTAGTCATGAGGTTCAAGTGTTTTCGAAAAGCCGCGGAAAAGCTGGGACAATATAACACCTGAGTTCCCACGGGCACCCATTAACAGACCTCTAGCAAATTGGGTCGCAGCACCGCCTACCACCCCTGAATTCCCTTTGACCAAATGATCGATCCCGGATTTCATTGTTAAAGTCATGTTCGTACCCGTATCACCATCCGGAACAGGAAAAACATTTAAAGTATTTATGGTTTTTGCATGCTCTGAAAGCTTATTCGCTCCTTCTTTCAGCATTTGCATAAAACGTTGGCAATTTATGGTTTCGATCGTCACACCATTTCCTCCTAAAGTTATGTGTTCGTCATCCTGACACCTTGGACGAAAATATTAATGGCATCAACATCGACGCCGAGCATTTGATCAAGTGTGTATTTCACCTTTGTCTGGACGTTATGAGCTACTTCAGAAATTCGGGTCCCATAACTCACAATGGTATACATATCAATGACCAAATCGTCACCATCGTAACGAACAATAACACCACGGGCGAAATTATCTCTTCCCAAAAGTTCGGTGAGCCCGTCTTTCAACTGCCTTTGAGATGCCATCCCGACAATACCGTAGCAATCTACCGCGGCTCCTCCGGCAATTGTGGCAATAACATCATTGGTTACATCTATTTGGCCGTAATTGGCATTCATTTCTATGGTCATATGAAATCCCCCTTTATCGTTCACTTTAACTAATGCTATTTTACTACATTTACGCACCTTTTAAAAGATTAACCAAAGCAGGCTGCAATTGAACCATATGAAATAATAACTTATAGACACAATAACATCACTGATTGCCACTGGCAAGGAAGCCTCTTGCAGTGAGGTGAAAGACATGATAAAATTATGTCGTATTTGCATATTTGCAAGGCAAGGAGGTACAAATCATGGGACGCAAATGTTATGTAACTGGAAAAACGACGACATTCGGACAAAACCGTTCTTTTGCTGAAAATAAGTCAAAACGTAAATTTAAGGCTAACCTTCAAAAAGTACGCATTATGGTTGACGGTAAACCAAAACGTGTATACGTTTCTGCTAAAGCTCTTAAAGCGGGGAAAGTTGAACGCGTTTAATCGTCATAAAGGAACAACAAAAAAGCACCCGCCGCGGTGCTTTTTTGTTATCCTTTGCGAAATGAACCCAGAACAGCTCTAACAAACCCGCCAAGGAATTTCGGTAATTTAATCGTGTAAAATTTCATACTCCTCCTCCTTGCCTTTCGATCGCCATTCTTCTATAAACCTATAAATAACATTAGTCTTGTTACTAGTATATTCACGAATTCTAAAATAGTACCCGATTATCCAAATCTTTAACGCCAAACTTAGTCGGTGCTTCTTACCGACAGTAAAAGACCGTAATCAAAAGTAACTTTAGCACAGCTGTCAATTAGCTCATTACTGATGCACAAAGAAGAGCCAATCATTAATTCGGCCTTTGTCAACGGATATTTAACACCTTCAAGGGTTAACCCTGACACACTTTCGGAAAAAGCCACAAATGAAAGGTACGGAAAATCATGCCGCCTGCTTACATGATATGTTCCGGGCTTAAGTAATGTGACCATATTTTTTGAATCCATTAAAATAAATTCTGTTTTTGAATGATGGCCCTTATGCAGCAGTTGAATATTGATGAGTGTGTGATCAAGCCTCCCGCCTGTAGCACCAAGGATGTAGCAGCGCTTTGGTTCCTTCTGGATGACCCAATCTACCGCAAGCTCTAGATCAGTCATATCTTTTTCAGACGGATACATTAACAGATCTATGTCCTGGTTTTGAATCCGTGCCATTTCGTCAGCTGTGATGGAATCAAAATCACCGAAGGCCTTAATAGGGTGGATCCCTTTTTGGAATAATATATAAGTCCCCCGGTCAACGCCAATCCAGCTGCAATCCTTAAGATCGGAGGCACCAAGTGATGGGAGAAGGTCAGATGGACCACCTGCAAGAATAGCCATATACTTCATCGGCGCTGCCTCTCAACAAAGCGCGGTGCTGTAATCATAAACAAAATTAATATAATAAGAACAAAGATATATGACGGCGCGAGATACCCGATATTATAAACGAATGAATAAAGTGCCACAGGCTGGCCTTCCGGTGCATTTGAGCCATAAAAAACAATGCCCGAAACGAAATGACTGAGAAACCGGGCAAAAACAGCGATCGTCGTTGCCAAGAAAACAAGAATGATTTTCTTTCCCCGGGATTGTTTCTCCCTGACAAGGAAGATGCCTGCCAAACCGAGCAAGCCAAATGGCACCGGATAATCCAGAAGCAGCTGAACCGGGTGCATATAAAAGGGGTGAAATAAGAAATCCAGTATACCGTAAATGACACCGGCAGCTCCCCCCCACTTCATACCACGGCGCAGACTAAATAGGATTAAAGGCACCATTTCCAGTGATACCGATCCTCCTGCTATCCATGGCCCCCGAATTTGTATAAATCCAAGCAAAACAGCAAGCGCTGTCATTAACGCAGCTTCTGTCAGAACTTTCGTATTAGCTTTTCTTTCAGCCATACTTCTTTCCCCTCTCATTTATTAAAAAAGTAAAAGCTGTATACCTTGAAGAAGGCATACAGCTGACTCGTGTGTTTTCAAGAGCCCAATCCCTACGCAGGCAGTGTCCTCACGTATTATACACCACGAAGTTTATCAATAGCAATGGAGCGATTGCTTTGTCCGAAAATGCTTGAACCGGCAACAAACAACTCGGCACCTGCTTTCCGGCATAATCCCAGGGTATCCTCATTAATGCCGCCGTCAACCTCGATGGCGATTTCGAGCCCCCGTTCATCTATCAGCGATTTAGCCTTTCGAATTTTCCCAAGCATTGATTCAATAAAAACCTGGCCGCCGAATCCCGGATTCACCGTCATAATTAATATAAAATCCAGATCTTGAATAATCGGTTCAATGATTTCAATAGGTGTAGCAGGATTTAACGCCACGCCTGCTTTAATGTTCTTCTCTTTGATTAGCTGAATCGTTCTGTGCAAATGAGGACAAGTCTCAACATGTACGGAGATCATATCTGCCCCCGCATCGGCAAAATCTGAAATATATTGATCAGGATTTTCGATCATGAGGTGGACATCTAGCTCGCAGTCCGTTAAAGGGCGCAGAGCCCCGACAACATTCGATCCCATTGTTATGTTTGGGACGAAATGACCATCCATGACATCGATATGCAATAAATCGATGTCCGATGCTTCTACATCCTTTATCTCACTTTCAAGATTCGCAAAATCCGCGGCAAGTATCGAAGGTGCTATGCGCATGTTTAATAACGCCTCTTTCTGCTTTTTATTTCATCATAAAATTGTTTGTAATGGCTGTATCTTGACTTGCTGACGGTGCCATCCTGAAGCCCAGCTTTCACCGCACACCCCGGCTCTGTTAAATGGGTACAGCCTCTAAATTTACACTCTGAACTGAGCCTGTCCATTTCACGGAAACAACCAGCCAATTCATCAGCTTCAATTTTGGAAAATTCAAGAGAACTAAAACCCGGCGTATCGGCAACATAACCTGTTCCAACGGGAAGCAGCTCAACATGTCTTGTCGTATGCTTCCCCCTGCCTAGACTTGATGAAATGCTGTCGGTAAGAATGTTGAAGGTTGTATCAAGGGCATTAAGCAGTGAAGATTTGCCGACGCCGGACTGCCCGGCGACAACGCTGATATGCTCATCAAGGAATGGCCTCAGCACATTTATGCCCTCGCCTGTTTCACTTGATGTCAACAAGACAGTATAGCCTATGCGCCGGTATAAATCGGCATGGGCTAGAATCATATTTTTTTCCTCTTCATTCACCAGATCAAGTTTGGTTATACAAATTAAAGGATTAATCGCATGTGATTCAATATGAACGAGAAATCGATCCAATAAAAGATCATCAAAATTAGGTTCCAATGATGAAAAAACCAAAATGGCCTGATCCACATTCGCAATCGGCGGACGATTGAGTTCATTTCTTCGCTCTCCGATGCTAAGAATATAACCGTCAGTCGGATTTTCCGCTTCATATGTGACCTTATCGCCAACCAATGGGGAGATTTTCTTTTTTCGAAAATTGCCCCTTCCCCTGCACTGGTATACCTCATCGCCGGTTTTCACATAATAAAACCCGCTCAAAGCTTTAATAATACGCCCTTCCGTCATAACATCATCCTTACATGTCTTATGATTGGTCATAATTCACCGTTTCTTCCTGCTGCGTCTGGCCATCGACAATGACCTTATAATGCGCGCTTTCTTTCGGGTTAATTGTCATTTTCAAATCATATGTTTTCGTTTCCGTGATATCCTCTTCAACAAATGTATCATGATCATGTGAGGCATCACTATAGACGATTTGAACATGGACTGGACTCGGCTGCCTATCGGGACCTTTCATTCTTCCATGGCCCTTTCCGCGGTCATTTCCCGGGGGCTCTTGTCTTTGATTATCGACCTTGACCGTGATAGACTTTGTAACCTCTTTCGGTTTAAGCTTCTTACCTTTTGAAAGGTAAACCGTAACGGATGACCCTTGTTGGACAGTATCACCATTGGCTGGACTTTGTTTTAAAACATGATCTTTTTCAACATCATCAGAATAGTCGCCTTCTTTAAAATCGGCATTGAGCCCAACGTCCTTTAAAGCAGATTCGGCTTCATCCTTGGTCATCCCTGTTAAATCAGGCACTGTTGATTTAGGAGGGCCGGCGCTGTATGTCAGCTCCAACACCGTCTCAGATGGCACAACCTCAGATCCCGCATCCGGCTTCTGCTTCATAATTTCACCTGGTGCAACATCGCTTGACGTTTCCTCACGATAGACAACTTTTTTATAATCATTACCATCCAAGAGACTTTTAACAGTATCTTTGTCATATCCGACATAATCGTCAACCTTAACCTTCTCCGGTCCAGTGCTGACATAGAGTGTTATTGTTGCATTTTCTTTCACATTCGTCTTGCCTTTAGGATCCTGTTTAATAACATCATTCTCTTTAACATCCTTATCTGGTCTTTCTTTTCGATCGACATATAAATGGTGCTCTTTTAGAATATCCGTCGCATCGTCATACGATTTGCCAGTGACATCAGGTACTGTGACGTTGTTAACATAAAATATTTTTGGTATGACATAGAAAGCGGTGGCCGATGCACCTCCTAAAAGAAGAATCAAAATAAAAATGATCCAAAAAAGTTTCTTGCCTTTTTTCATTTTCTTTTTTTCTTTTTTATCCTTTTTGTTTAATAAAGCTGTTGCACCATTATCTTTCGTCGTCTTGGCGGACTCCCCGTCATCTGTATTGTCACCCGCTAATCCGCTGCCAACGATCGGTATTATTTTTGTATTCTCACCATCATTATCATCATCTTCATCAACCGGCAAGATTAATCTTGGTTCATGCCGTCTTGATGGATCCAAGGCTGTATCTAAATCATTATAAAAAGCATTGATATTGTCATAGCGATACTCAGGATTCTTAGACATTGATTTAATGACAATGTTTTCAAGACTTTGAGGCAGATCCTGACGAAATTCTGATGGAAATGGAACTGGTTCATTTAGGTGCTTAAGAGCAACCGTTACAGGTGAGGAACCCGGAAAAGGCAATCTTCCTGTTAACAGTTCGAACATGACAATCCCCAAAGCATAGATATCCGATTTTATCGTAGCTTTACCGCCCTTAGCCTGTTCCGGCGACAAATAATGTGCAGAACCAAGTATCGCATTAGTATAGGTGATGGTAGCGGAAGTCACAGCCAGCGCAATGCCAAAATCAGTCACTTTAACATTGTCATGGTGGTCGATCAGGATATTATGAGGTTTAATATCCCTATGAACAATTCCCCGCTCGTGAGCATGTCCAATCGCCAAAGCAATTTGTTTTAGAATATAGACAGTATCCTCAAAAGGAACAGGTTCAGTGTCCTGGATAAACTTCTTGAGTGTCACACCGTCGACGTATTCCATCACAATAAAATAACAGTCATCTTCCTCACCGATATCATAAATGCTCACAATATTCGGATGCGAAAGGCTGGCCACGGATTCCGCTTCTCTTCTAAAGCGCCGGATAAAATCGTCGTCGTTAGAAAATTCACTCCGCAGGATCTTTACTGCAACTAGCCGATCTAATATCAAATCTTGTGCCTTATAAACAATCGCCATCCCTCCATCACCAAGACGGGAGAGAATCTGATATCTTCCGCTTATTCGTTTGCCAATCATGAGTCATCACCATCGGTATTTTCGATAATCGTCACCGTGATATTATCATCACCGCCGGCTGCATTCGCTTTTTCAATCATCAATGATGCCTGCTCGTCTAACGTCTGACCGCTGCTAAGGATGCTATTAAGCTCCTCATCAGATAATTTATTGGATAAACCGTCTGAACATAAAAGGATTTTTGCGCCTCTAGCCCATTTGATGGTTTTTGTATCAACCTCAATGTCTTGCTCAGTCCCCAAAGCTCTCATTATCACATGTTTTTGGGGATGCAGCTCGGCATCTTCTTTAGATAATTGGCCTGATTTTACAAACTCATTAACGAGCGTATGATCCTCCGTTACTTGCAGGAAATCGCCTTCTGCCGGCAAAAAGTAGATGCGGCTGTCACCAACGTGGCCGATAACAAATACATCCTTTTGACATATAGCAGCCACAATGGTAGTGCCCATACCGCGGCATTCTTCATTTTGGTTTGAGTGATTAAAAAGATGCTTATTTGCTGCCAAAATCACATCGTTCAGCCATTTGCCATCATCATTTTGTTCTTGCAATCCCTCAACGTCTTCCCATTTTTCCTGAATAAATTTTATGGCCATTTGACTGGCAACATCACCCGCGCGATGGCCGCCCATCCCATCAGCGACCACGGCAAGCAATCTTCGCGAGTGAGGGAACACGCCCCCGCTGTCTTCATTATGGAACCTAACCTTGCCTTTATCCGTTTTAAAAACAGATTTCATTTAGTCACCTCCATGACATTAAACAGACAGCTTTGTCAGCTATTTTCTTCTAATGCATGAAATAAAAAAGCCATCTGTTTCAAATTGGTACGGGAGTATTTGCAGCATCGCTTCAGCTTCCCAAAGACCTTCCGCCATCACACGGTCCGGAACATGGTTTTGTACAGCTGGGTCTAATTCAAATTCCGGATGGTTTTTCAAAAAGTCAAGAACAACCGTCTGATTTTCATTTCGTTCAATTGTACATGTGCTGTATATCAATTTTCCGCCTGACTTAAGAAGAGGAGCAGTCTGGCTCAGGATAGCCATTTGAACATTGGCGATATTGCGGACATCCTCCTCCGTCTTCTCCCATTTAATTTCGGGCTTACGGCGAATAACACCAAACCCTGTACAAGGGGCATCAACTAATATACGGTCAAACGTTGCTTCTCCAAAGACCGTTACAGCATGTCTTGCGTCGAGTGCACGGGTTTCCACAATGGCCGCGCCAATACGATTCACCTGCTGATCGATCAGACCTGTTTTATGTGTATGTAAATCTAACGCGTGAATTGTCCCTTCATTATTCATTAATTCGGCTAGATGTGTCGTTTTCCCTCCAGGCCCGGCGCAAGCATCCAAAACCTTCATACCAGGCTCCGGTGCAAGAGCAGGAGCGACAAGCATTGAGCTTTCATCTTGAATAGTAAAATAACCTTCCTGATAGGCTGTGGTGCGCGCGGCATTACCGCTTAAAATAACAGCAGCATCAGGCGATACGCTTCCGGGCTTAGCTTCAATGCCCTCTTTTCTAAGCCGATCAATCAAACTGTTAACATCTGTTTTTAATCGGTTCACCCTAATCGTAGCTTGCGGCGGTTGATTGTTTGCCTCACAGATTTGACCCGCTGCCTTCTCACCAAAGTGTTCGGTCCATCTCTTAATTAGCCATTGAGGATGGCTATATTGATAGGCTAATCTTTCATCTTTAGGCTGAATGGCCGATAAATCCGGGAGACCTTGTCTCAGCATCTGACGAAGGACGCCGTTTACAAAGCCTGCTACGCCCTTATGACCCCTTTTTGATGCGATTTTAACCGCTTCATTAACCATAGCATGATCAGGTATTCTCGTCAGAAAAGCCTTTTGATAGATCGATAAATAAAGCAGCTGTCTAACCCATGGTTCTATTTTACGGTTCGGCTTTATGTATGTTTGCAAATAATAGTTCAAAGTCATTTTTCGCTGAATGACACCATATACAAGCTGAGTCAAAAGCGCCTTATCCTTTTGGTTCAACTCCGAATGCTCTAGAGCTTCATTTAGAACGAGCTGACTGTATGCATGCTGCTTTTCTATTTTTAACAGTATATCAAGCGCCGTCTCCCTTGCGGTTCGCTTCATAATGGGTTACCCAACTTTTCTCCAGTTTCAATGCCGCCGCCCAGCAAAAACTGTGCAGCTGACATTCTCTTTTTGCCTGCCGGCTGGCATTCAGTGACTTTAACTGCAGTTCCATTCCCTGTTGCGATAACAAAGCCATCCTTTTCTATATAGATCACCGTGCCAGGATCAGCCAGTTTTTTTACTTTCACTTTTTCCGTCCGCCATAACTTCATCACTTTGCCCCCAAAAACTGTAAAGGCTCCGGGAAAAGGATTGAGCCCCCGTATTTGGTTATATATGTCTTCACCGGTTTTATCCCAATGAATTTCCTCATTTTTGCGCTGAATGGTCGGTGCATAAGTTGCTTCATCATCATTTTGAGGCGTCGCCGTTATTTGACCCTTTTCTATCGCCGGCAGTGTTTCAGATAGTAATTCTGCCCCCGCTAGGCTTAATTTGTCATGAAGACTGCCAACTGTATCGTCCTCTGAAATCGGGACTTTAACCTGAGTCAGCATATCCCCCGCATCCAGAGCCTTCACCATATACATGATGGTAATGCCGCTCACATCTTCCCCATCAATAATGGCTTGATGGATTGGAGCACCGCCGCGATATTTGGGAAGCAGTGAGGCATGGACATTAATACAGCCAAGTTTTGGCACTTTCAAGAGTGATTCGGGTAAAATCTGTCCGTAGGCTGCGGTAACAATTAGATCCGGATGATATGAAAGGATGTCCTCAACAACCTCAGGCAAACGGACCTTTTCCGGCTGCAAAACCGGCAAATCATACTTTAACGCTAACTCTTTTACAGGCGGCGCTGTGAGCTGTTTTTTTCTGCCCTTTGGACGATCCGGCTGAGTCACAACCGCCTGCACAGCATGCCCATCGTCAATGAGCCGCTGCAAAATTGCTACCGAAAAATCGGGTGTTCCCATAAAAACAACATTCATCTAATCATCCTCTATAGGGGGAGAGCCCCGTTTTTTACATTAAAATAAAAGGGTTAACATCTATTGAAATGTGCAGATTATCCTTTGTAAAAGCTTCTTGATAATGCGATTGGATTTTATTCAATACGTTAAGCAGGTTTGGTTCATTTTTATATTTTATCATGCACTGGTAACGATATCTATCCTTGATCCTGGGAATCGGCGGAGCGACAGGGCCAAGAATTTGTGCTGTTTGCGTCAGTGATTGTTTCAAAACATTGGTAATACTTTCAGTGACATCGACGACTTTTGGAAACTCAGTGTGTGATACTGTAACTAATGCCAAAAAATAATATGGTGGGTATCGGTGTGACTGCCTTTCTCTCATTTCCTGATTATAAAATCCGTTATAGTCATGGTTCCCGGCATGGACAATGGCGTAATGGTCAGGTGTATAGCTCTGGACAACAACTTCACCTTTCTTCTCATGGCGTCCGGCTCTGCCGCTGACTTGGGTAAGAAGCTGAAATGTTTTTTCCGATGCACGAAAATCCGGCAGGTGCAGCATTGTATCGGCAGCAAGTACTCCGACTAGCGTTACATTTGGAAAATCCAGACCCTTCGCAATCATTTGTGTGCCTAGTAAAATATCAGCCTTCCCATCACCGAATGCTTTTAAAAGCTTTTCATGACTTCCTTTCCTCCTGGTCGTGTCAACATCCATTCGCAGGACTCGAGCTTCGGGGATCATGCGGGTTAGGGCCTCTTCGACTTTTTGCGTCCCTGACCCGAAATAGCGGATATGCTCACTTTGACATGACGGGCAGCTATTCGGAAGTGATTCCTGATACCCGCAATAATGGCATTTAAGCTCAGCATGGCGCCTATGATAAGTAAGGGAAATGTCACAATGCGGGCATTGAATGACATGGCCGCAATCCCGGCACATAACAAAAGTGGAATAGCCTCTCCGATTTAAAAACAAGACACTTTGCTCACTCTTATCTAGCCTGTCAAGGAGTTTATCATGCAGGACCTTTGAAAACATTGAGCGGTTGCCGTTCCTTATTTCTTCACGCATATCAATCATCATAACTTCAGGCATGGATTGATTATTAATGCGTTTTGCAAGCGAAGCCAACCGGTAAACCCCCTTTTGGGCACGGGCAAATGATTCCAATGCCGGTGTAGCGCTCCCAAGCACAACAGGGCAATTGTGAAATGTCCCGCGGAAAATAGCGACATCCCTTGCATGGTATCTTGGATTCTCTTCTTGCTTATAACTTGTTTCATGTTCTTCATCAATGATAATAATGCCTAGATTTTTAAATGGCGCGAACACAGCAGATCTCGCACCGACAACGACCCTGACTTTCCCGGTATGGATCTTTCGCCATTCATCATATTTTTCACCCTTGTTAAGACCGCTGTGCATAACAGCGACTTCGGAGCCAAACCGGCCTTTAAAGCGGTGGACCATTTGCGGGGTAAGGGCGATTTCCGGAACGAGAACAATTGCCTCTTTCCCCATATTTATAACCTTTTCTATCGCTTGAAGATAAATTTCAGTTTTCCCGCTCCCGGTTACCCCGTGACACAAATAGACGTGATGATGCCCAGATGCAATATCTTCCTCAATAGGCTTAAGCACTTCTTCCTGTTCGTCTGTTAATGTCAGGGCTGAAGTGGGTTTGATATCAGACCTTGCATAGGCATCCCTGAATTGTTCAACTTCTTGCTCAATTAAATAGCCCTTGTCAACCAACCCCTTTACCGATGGCCTGCTGACACCTAATTCCTTTAACAGTTCTGACAGGACAGCGGGTTCATTCTGGCTTCTATTAAGAAAAAAACGAAGAACCTTTTTTTGTTTTTCAGCCCGCTTGTCCATGTCTTCTAACGCTTTGTGCAAGTTAATATAATCGGCAGGGGAGATCATCTTAACACGCTTTTCCTTCCGTTTGTCCTCAACCTTCTGTTCAACCGAAAGCCAACCCTTTTTTATCCCATTTTGAAGGTCCTTCAAATATGAAGGCTGGTTCTTGACAATTGACTCCCATTCAACGGGTTTTTGCTGTTTGGTCATAAAATCATAAACCCCTGGATAATTTTCTTGAAGGGCTTTGTCATCCGCGACCGAAATATATTTCTTATAATTCGCTTTCATCACAGCGGGCAGCATGGCCAAGTAAGCCGATACGGTAAAACAAAGGGCTGTTTCAGAAAGCCAAGAGCCGAGCTCCAGCAATTCATCTGTTAATACCGGTGTATGGTCAACCACGGATTCAATCGGCTTTATTTTTTTCAATTCTGAGTGCTGTTCTTTCCCCACAACAAAGCCGAGCAGCTTCCTGGGACCGAATGGTACAACGACACGCATCCCCGGTTCAACCACCGGCTCCAAGTCATCCGGAATAAGGTAATCAAATGGCCTATCCGTCTGACTGACAGGCACATCGACGATAACTTTAGCAATCATTGCTTAGCTCTCTTTTCAAACATAGAGGCAAGAGAGGAACAGAGCTGTCTTGCAACATCCTCCTTGGACATGAGTTCAAAGTCCTTTTCCGTGCCGTTCGGAAAAAAGAATGTCACATGGTTTGTATCTGAATCAAACCCTGAGTGATCCTCAAGGATATTATTAGCTACGATCAAATCCAGCCTTTTCTTTTCGAGCTTCTTTTTTGCATACTCGTCAATATTTTCAGATTCCGCTGCAAAACCAATGAGAATTTGGTCTTGCTTCTTCGATCCTAATTCAGCTAAAATATCGGGATTACGGACCATTTTAACAATCATTTCGCTATCAGCCTTTTTAATTTTATGATCATTAATAACCTTAGGGCGATAATCCGCAACAGCCGCTGATTTAATAACGGCATCGACATTATCAAATCGATTCATCACCTGTTCGTACATCTCGTTTGCTGAAATAACATTCACAAGTTCAACCCCTTCAGGTGGTTTAAGGCTTGTCGGTCCTGACACGAGAATAACCTCCGCACCTGCAGCGTGTGCTGCCCTCGCAACAGCATAGCCCATTTTACCTGATGAATAGTTGGTAAAATAACGGACCGGATCCACACCTTCCCTTGTTGGACCAGCGGTAACGAGAACACATTTTCCTTTAAGCGGTTGCATGTCATCATCCGTGAAAAACAATTTTAATGCAGCAAAGATATCTTCAGGCTCACTTAGCCTCCCCTTGCCTACCCAGCCGCAAGCAAGCGGACCGGACCCTGGTTCGATGATGCGATATCCCATGTCCCGTAAAGTCAGGAGGTTCTTTTGAACGGATGGATGATGATACATATTAACGTTCATTGCCGGGGCGACCCATACGGGTGCTTTGGATGCCAAAACAGTTGTCGTAACAATGTCATTGGCGAGCCCGTTTGCCATTTTTCCTATTGTGTTTGCTGTAGCAGGCGCAACAAGAATTAAATCGGCTTTATCAGCTAAGTCAATATGGGCAATTTGTTCAGGGTCCTTCTCGGTAAATAGATCATCATGGACCGGCCTTCTCGATAAGGCTTGAAATGTTGACGGTCCAACAAATTGTTTGGCAGACGAAGTCATGACAACATCGATCATGCAGCCTGCTTTTTTTAATAGACTTGTTAATGTTGCCGCCTTATAAGCTGCAATCCCTCCTGTTACGCAAAGAACAATTTTTTTTCCTTTTAGCATCGATACCTCTCCTTTAAAAAAACAACAACCTTAAGTCAGGTTGTTGTATGTTGGGATCCTATTTGGATTTTAGCAAACCTTCATTAATTTCCTCTAAGGCTTTGCCTACAAATTTATTTGATTTCGTTCTGGCCAAAAGCAATTCGCTTTTCTCTTGAAGCGCTCTTGCCCGCTTTGCTGAAAGTGTCACCAAAGTATATTTTGAATCAATACGTTCCAATAGTTTGTCAATAGATGGATATAGCATCATTATTTATCAACCTCCGAAAGCTTTTTATATTTTTCAATAATGCGTTCACGTTTGCAGTGCTCTGCGGTCACAATCGATTCGATCCTTTCGCATGCTGCATGCACTTCATCATTTTCAACAACGTAATCATAATGCTTCATCAAGTCAATTTCACTTTTGGCTACAGTCAGACGATTTTGGATCAATTCAGCTGTTTCCGTTCCTCTTCCTGTTATCCGTTTTTTCAACTCTTGTAGACTTGGCGGCGCCAGAAATATAAAAATGCCTTCTGGAAAACGTTCCTTTACTTGAAAAAATCCCTGCACTTCAATTTCTAAAATGACATCTTTGCCTTCATCAAGTGTCTGGCGAACGTAGTCAATAGGCGTCCCATAGTAATTCCCGACGTATTCTGCCCATTCCAGCAGTTTCTTTTCACGAATCATGTGTTGAAATTCATCTCTGGATTTAAAATAATAATGGATACCGTCTATTTCACCTTCTCTAGGTGCCCTGGTAGTAACAGAAATAGAATATTGCAAATTTGTGCCGCTTTGGCGGAGCGCCTTGCATACCGTCCCTTTTCCAACCCCGGAAGGTCCAGATAAAACAATTAATAATCCTTTTTCTTTAAAAGTCATATAAAATATCCTCCACTACTTAGCCTTCATCAGCGATGTCGTCATTTTGGATCAGTCTTTGTGATACCGTCTCAGGCTGGACAGAAGAAAGAATCACATGATCACTATCCATGACAATCACCGCCCTTGTCCGGCGGCCATAAGTCGCATCAACCAATTTGTTTTGATCCCGTGCCACTTTAATTAAGCGTTTAATCGGTTGGGATTCCGGACTGACAATAGAAATAATTCGGTGTGCTGATGCGATGTTCCCAAAGCCAATGTTTATTAATTTTATCATAAATCTCCTGACCCCCAATATTATAAATCAATTATTCCACATTTTGAACTTGCTCTCTAATTTTTTCCAGTTCACTCTTGATATCGACGACAAACCGGCTGATTAAAACATCATTTCCTTTAGAACCAATAGTATTCACTTCCCTATTCATCTCTTGGATCAGGAAATCGAATTTCCGGCCTTTTGGTTCATGTGCATCCAACAGCTCTGCAAACTGTTTTGTATGACTTGTCAGCCTGGTTAATTCCTCATCAATATTCGACTTGTCTGCAAACACAGCGGCTTCGGTCAACAATCTCTGCTCATCAATATCGGCGTGCCCTTGCAAAAATTCCAAGACATGCTTTTCTAATCTTTCCATGTAGTTTTTCTTTACAGAGGGGGCGTAGTCGCGAAGCTCCAAAACCATTTTTTGCAGCGTATCGTTGCGCTCAGACAAATCATTATATATATGTTCGCCTTCCCGCTTTCGCATGCCGGTTAAATCCTTAACGGCCCGATCGGCAGCCTTTATAATTAACGGTTCAAGATCACCTGCATCGAGAGGTGTTTCACTTGTTAAAAATAAATCCGGCAACTGCAACAGATCGGATATGCCAATCTCATTTTGAATAGGATACCGCTCAAATATCTGCTGGCATTCTCTTATGTATTGTTCTAGGATCGGCCAATTTGTTTCGACTTTAGGCGATGTCAATGATTCACCATCGACAGTAAGATAGAAATAAAGTTTCCCGCGCTTTATGGATGATTTGATGATTTGCTTTATTTTATCCTCTAGATAGAACAATTGTCTAGGGATATTGAGGGAAATGTCAAGATAACGATGATTGACTGATTTGACCTCCACACTAACACGATGTCTCTGATTTTCAGAAATCGCTCTTCCGTAGCCAGTCATACTATACAACATCCGATCACTTCCATGCTTTATAATTTTATATAATTTTTCGGAACCTAACAAGGTTATGAAGAAATGAACTTCCCATCAGGACATGCTATACTTATTATAAGTGCTCGGGCCGGTGAAAACCAGTATTTCGGGCATTCCCATAGTAGAGAAAGAGAGGGATCAACCATGGTATACGACGGCATTGTTACCCGAGCGGTCACAAAAAGTCTGCAAATCCTTCCCGGTGGCAGGCTATCGAAAATCTATCAGCCCCACCCGTCAGAATTACTTTTTCATGTTCGGGCCCATGGAAGTAATTATAAATTATTGCTTTCAACAAATGCCCAGTTTGCACGCTACCATTTAACGAAGGCGACATATGATAATCCAAAAGAGCCATCAATGTTTTGTATGCTCCTTAGAAAGCATTTGGAAGGGAGTATCATCGACAGTCTTGAGCAAGTTGGCTGCGAAAGAATCGTCCATCTTGATTTTCGAGCGAAAAATGAATTTGGTGATTTAACTTATAAGAGACTTATTATTGAATTGATGGGAAGACATAGCAATATTATTTTAACAGATAGAGAAAGCGGGCGCATCGTCGACAGCATCAAACATCTATCACCCTCAATGAACAGCTATCGGACAGTTATGCCCGGTTTGGATTATATCTCCCCCCCTCATCAGGATAAGCTGAATCCATTGGAGGCGACACCAGAAGATCTGCTGCGGGTGCTTGACTTTAACGCCGGACGCCTTGAAAACCAAATTGTCCAAGCTGTCAGCGGCTTTTCTCCTCAATTGGCAAAGGAAATGCTGCATCAAGCCGGTCTTCCACACCGTGATGCGGTTGCGGAAGCTTTTGCGAACATTCAAGAAAAACTCAATACTAATAAGTATCAGCCTGCTATTATTTATTCGCCAAATGGCAAGGATCAGTTTCATGTTATCGAGATGTCACACCTTAAGGGAAATCATGACATATATCAAGATGTGAACAAAATGCTTGAACATTATTACGCCACAAAAGCGGAGTCTGACCTTGTCAAGCAGAAAGCCAATGATTTGCACAAATTCATTTCTAATGAAAAGAAGAAGAATCATACAAAGCTCAAGAAATTAAATCGAACGCTAAAGGAAGCTGAAGAATCGGCGACTTTTCAGCTTTACGGCGAACTGTTGACCGCAAATATGCACCTTATGAAAAAAGGTGATGAAAAGATTGAAGCTGTCAACTATTATGATGAAAATCAGGAGAAGATAACGATTGCTCTTAATCCAAATAAAACACCTTCTGAAAATGCCCAATTCTATTATAAAAAATATAATAAAGCCAAAACAGCCAAAAAAGTTGTGGAACAACAAATAAATATGACTGAACAGGAAATCGATTACTTCGACAGGCTGATGCAGCAAATTGAATCAGCATCCCTTAAAGATGTGGAAGAAATTCGCGATGAGCTTGAGGAAGGCGGATACCTAAAAAAGAGAAAAAAGAAACAAAGCAAAAATCACAAACAGAAACCGCATCTTGAACATTATTATTCTTCAAACGGCACACTTATTCTTGTTGGAAAGAATAATAAACAGAATGATTATTTAACTACGAAAGAAGCCAAAACAGACGAAACCTGGCTGCATACAAAGGATATTCCCGGTTCGCATGTTGTGATCCGCACGAAGGATGTCACGGAGAATACCCTGCTTGAGGCTGCTAATCTCGCTGCATACTTCAGCAAGTCCAAAATGTCCAGCAGTGTCCCTGTTGACTATACACTGATTAAGCATGTGAAGAAACCGAACGGCGCGAAACCGGGCTATGTCATCTATGATCATCAAAAAACAATCTATGTTACACCAGATGAACAGCTGGTCTTGAAGCTAAAAGATAATGCCAATGACTCTTAAGAAAACCATCCACTCCTCAAAATTGAGGTATGGATGGTTTTTCTTCAGGCGTTTGTGTGAAGCAGCCAATCCTCTTTTTCTGGGGCCTGATACCACATTTTCAATTGTTTTAATTGTTGCTCTGATACTATTTCCTTATTAACCGCAAGATCAATCAAGTGTTCAAAATCGGTAAGAGTATGCCAGGGGACACCTGCATCATCAAAATTTTTGGCAGCAGCAGGTAGCTGATACGTGAAAATAGCGGCGGCGCCCAAAACCTCTGCCCCCTCTTCCTTCAACACTTCAGCCGCATTCAACACACTGCCGCCGGTAGAAATTAAATCTTCTATAACAACTACCTTTTGCCCCGGTTGAATCAAACCCTCAATCTGCTTTTTCTTCCCGTGTGATTTCGCTGATCCCCGAACATAGACCATCGGCAGGCCAAGCGCTTCACTGATCCATGCCGCATGGGGAATCCCTGCTGTCGCCGTTCCTGCTATCACTTCTGCTTCGGGATAGTATTCTTTTATTAAGTCTACAAACCCTTTTATGATATCCTTTCTAACCTCAGGGTAAGAAAGCGTTAAACGGTTATCACAATAGACCGGTGATTTCATGCCCGATGACCATGTAAAAGGGGATTCAGGGCTTAAGACGACCGCATCAATATTCAAAAGATGCTCCGCAATGTGTTTATTGTTGTTCATTTAGATAGTCCTCCATTCGGTTAATACCTTTTCATAAGCGAACCTTGGATCCTGTGCTTTGATGATGCTTCGGCCGACAACGATGTAATCGCATCCCAGTTCTTTGGCTTTACCAGGCGTAGCCACTCGTTTTTGGTCGTTAACTGAATCACTGGCCAGTCTGATCCCCGGTGTCACAGTCAAAAAATCCGGTGAGGTACCGTTCTTGACCAACTTGGCTTCCCAAGGAGAGCAAACAACACCGTCAAGCCCGGAAGCATAAGCGGTCTGCCCATAAGATCCAATCACATCATTAAGGGGCTTATCAATAAGAACTTCATTTTCAAGCATCGCTTGATCCGTACTGGTTAATTGTGTGACAGCTAGGCAAATAGGCCTCTTATTGTTGGAAGTGCCTTCTTCAAGTCCTTCCAATGCCGCCTTCATCATTTCTGAGCCGCCGGCTGCATGGACATTAACCATATCGACATTGAGCTTCGCGAGCCCCCTCATGGCCTTCTTAACAGTCGTTGGAATATCGTGCAGTTTCAGATCAAGAAAGACTTTGTGATCGTTAGACTTCAGCTCTTTAACAAGATCAAGACCTTCCTGATAGAACAGCTCCATGCCAACTTTGACATACAAAGGCTCACTAGGGTTAATTTTATCCAATAGAGTCCGCATCTCTTCCTTGGAAGCTACGTCTAACGCGATGATGATGTCTTTTGACATGCTCCCCAGCTCCTTCCTTTTAATTCATCGATATGACTGACATTCATTTTTTCAAGAAGAGCAGGGAGATCTTCGATGATTTTTGGACAGACAAGCGGGTCAACAAAATTAGCTGTGCCAACAGCGACTGCGCTTGCTCCAGCTAGGAAAAATTCTATCACATCTTCGGCATCCTGAATCCCTCCCATGCCGATGATCGGAATCGTGACATGCTGGCTGACTTCATATACCATTCGGATCGCAACCGGCTTGATAGCTGGCCCGCTCAAACCGCCCATCTTATTTGCGAGGACAGGTGCTTGCGTCTTAAGGTCAATACGCATGCCCATTAAAGTGTTAATCATAGAGAGGCCATCCGCACCTGCCTCCTCAACCGCTTTTGCCATTCCAACAATATCACTCACATTAGGTGAGAGCTTGACATAAACCGGAACGGTAGAAACAGCTTTAACCTTTTCTGTAAGCTCTGCTGCGATTTCAGGAACAGTGCCGAATGTGATGCCGCCTTCCTTGACATTAGGGCATGAAATATTCAATTCCAAAGCCCCGACGTTTGGGACTTTAGAAAGCTGTTCTGCCGTATAAACATAGTCATTGGTTTCCTTGCCGGCAATATTCGCTAGAATGGGTGTATCAAAGCTCTCTAACCATTTAAGTTCTTCGTTAATGATTTTTTCGACCCCGGGATTTTGCAAACCGATCGCATTCAGCATCCCCCCCGGTGTCTCGGCTACCCTAGGGGTTGGGTTCCCGAAGCGGGTTTCCTTGGTCGCGGCTTTAATCGCTATTGCTCCTAGACAATTCAGATCATAAAGCTCGCCGTATTCCTTTCCAAAAGCGAAGCAGCCTGAAGCCGGCATCACAGGGTTTTTCATATTCAGTCCCGGAAGCGCTATATTTAACATGACAGAATCACCTCTCCCGCTTTAAAGACTGGTCCATCACTGCACACCTTGCGATATCCTTTTTCATCATTTGGATCAACCGTTTGGCATGTACAGGCAAAGCAAGCGCCAATCGCACAGCCCATTCTCTGTTCCAAGGATAAATAAAGGGGCTTATTGGAATAATTAGCCTCCAATGCTTTTAGCATTGGCACAGGGCCGCAAGCATACATAATATCATAGGTGATGTCATGTTCTTCGATAACATTAGTCACAAACCCTTTTTGTCCTGCTGATCCGTCAACAGTTGCGAGCCTTGTGGGGCCAAGCTCGGAAAACTCTTTTTCATAAAAACTCACCTGCTTATTTGCAAAGCCAAGCACATGAATGACGTTCACGCCGTTTTTCTTCAATTGTCTAGATAAATAGTAAAGGGGAGGGACACCGACACCGCCCCCAACTAAAACAGCGGTGCCACCCGGTTTGCAGCTCTCTATAGGAAAACCGTTGCCCAAAGGGCCCAAAACATTCAGCTCTTCGCCTTGACGGCATTCGGCCAAACGTTTTGTCCCTTTCCCTTCTGCACGAAAAATCATTGTAAGCTCGCGACTTTCACGATTGACATCACAAATGCTAATTGGCCGTCTCAGCAGCGTATCGATTGAATGGGCGGCCTGGACATGGACAAACTGTCCGGGTTCCTTTACCCTAGAGGCTAAATCACCGCACACCTTCAGCTCGAAAATATCCTCAGCAACTTCTTTTATATCGGTGACTTCCATTCTATCAATCAGCATCTATACATTCACCACTTTGCGTTTTGTAAACTTAGGCATGCTAGTAGCCGTAAATGAAAGAGATTCCAGCACACCGAGAAGTGCTTCAGCTGTATCCAATGATGTTAAGCAGACGACACCATTCTCAACAGATTCCCTGCGAATTCTAAAACCATCCCTTGCAGGCTGCTTCCCTTTTGTTAATGTGTTGACAACGAATTGAGCATCCCCGCGGCGAATAACTTCAAGAAGACTAGGCTCTTCCTTCCCGATTTTGTTTACTATCGTGACCGGAATACCGTGTGACTGGACAAACCGTGCCGTCCCTTCTGTTGCAAGAATGTTGTATCCGATATCTGAAAACCTTCGGATCATTGGCAGCGACTCTTCTTTGTCTTTATCAGCAACAGTGAAAAGTACCGACCCATGCGTCGGGATCGTCATTCCGCTGGCAAGCAGGCCTTTATACAATGCTTTTTCCAATGTTACATCCCTGCCCATGACTTCACCCGTAGATTTCATTTCCGGTCCTAATGTAATGTCTACACTTCTCAACTTAGCGAAGGAGAATACCGGAACTTTGACAAAGACATCCTTCGGTTCCGGATGTGCCCCTGTCCCATAGCCTAGTGATGCAAGCGACTCTCCCAGGATCACTTTCGTTGCCAGGTTAGCCATCGGAGCACCGGTTATTTTACTTAGGAAAGGGACTGTCCGGCTTGACCTTGGGTTAACTTCTAATACATATACCTCGCCCTGGTGAATGACAAATTGGATGTTTAATAAACCTATGATTTTTAAGCCTTTAGCGAGTTTCACTGTGGTTTCCCTAATTTTCCCCTTAATATCCTCCGAAAGATTTTGCGGCGGATAGACAGCAATCGAGTCACCTGAGTGCACCCCGGCGCGTTCAATATGCTCCATAATGCCCGGTATATAGACATCTGTGCCATCTGAAACAGCATCGACCTCGATTTCAGTACCCGTTAAATAACGGTCAATCAAGACAGGATGCTGCGGATTGACCTTCACAGCGCTTGACATATAATGCTCGAGCTCTTCCTTATGGTAAACAATTTCCATCGCTCGCCCGCCTAGGACATATGAAGGCCGGACAAGGACCGGATAACCAATTTGTTCGGCAATATGAAGCGCCTTTTCTTCCGAAAATGCCGTTTTGCCCATTGGCTGAGCAATCTCAAGCTCATTTAACAGCTGTTCAAATTTATCACGGTTCTCCGCCTGATCCATTGACTCAAGTGACGTGCCAAGGATGTTAACGCCTCTTTCCTGTAGTTCGGATGCAAGGTTGATGGCTGTTTGCCCGCCGAATTGGACGATAACACCCATCGGTTTCTCTAGGTCGATTACATGCATAACATCCTCAACGGTGAGGGGCTCAACATAGAGTTTGTCAGAAATACTGAAATCCGTTGATACCGTCTCAGGGTTGTTATTAATTATAATCGCTTCGTAGCCTCGTTCCTTAATACCCCAGACTGTATGAACCGTTGCATAATCGAATTCAATGCCTTGTCCGATTCGAATCGGCCCTGAACCGAGCACCAGAACGCTTTCTTTATCCGTTACAGCTGATTCATTTTCCTCTTCATATGTGCTGTAATAGTATGGTGTTTCCGATTCAAATTCTGCAGCACAAGTGTCAACCATTTTGTAGACAGGCTTTAGTGACAAGCCTTTTCGCAAGTCATAGATCTCTCTTTCAGGTTTTCCCCATAGTTCGCCAATAATATGGTCACTAAAGCCTAACTGTTTGGCTTCAGCAAGTACCTCAGGCGCCATGATGTTTTGGGTAAGCTTACTCTCCATCTTGACAATGTTGTCTATTTTATAAAGGAAGAACCGGTCAATGGCCGTCCACTCCCAAATTTGTTCGATAGTATACCCTCGGCGCATCAATTCAGTTATGAACGCCATTCTGCGGTCATCCGCCTCTTTAATTCCTTGAATCAATTGCTGATCCGATTCGTCTTTGATACCGTCATGAGTGAGATGCATGACGCCGGTTTCGAGGGACCGGACCGCTTTTAGAAGCGATTCTTCAAAAGTACGGCCTAATGCCAGAACTTCACCTGTTGCTTTCATTTGGGTGCCAAGTTTCCTATTGGCTGCATCGAATTTATCAAACGGCCACCGCGGAATCTTTGTCACGACATAATCTAATGTTGGTTCGAAACTGGCATATGTGGTGCCTGTTACTGCGTTTTTAATTTCATCTAAATGATAACCGGCCGCAATTTTAGCCGCTACTTTTGCAATCGGGTACCCTGTTGCCTTAGAAGCAAGAGCTGATGAGCGGCTGACCCGTGGATTGACTTCAATAATATAATAATGATTGCTGTTAGGATCCAAAGCCAGCTGGACATTACAGCCCCCTTCAATTTTTAGTGCCCGTACAATGCGTAATGACACACTGCGCAGACGCTGCAGATCCCGGTCGCTGAGGGTCTGGCATGGGGCTGTAACAATGGAATCTCCCGTATGAATACCGACAGGATCGAAGTTTTCCATGTGACAAACCGCAATCGCGCCGTCATTTCCATCACGCATAACTTCAAACTCAATTTCTTTAAAGCCGGCAATGCTTTTTTCAACTAATACCTGATTGACGGGGCTTTGCTTTATGCCATTAGCAGCAATGTCATTAAGCTCTTGTTCATTATTTGCAATTCCGCCTCCAGTGCCGCCGAGTGTATAGGCAGGGCGAATAATGACTGGATAGCCAATCCTCGTTGCAAAACCTTTTGCATCTTCAAGAGTGGTAACAATTTCACTCTCTGGTACCGGCTCGCCCATTTCATACATCAGTTCTCTAAATTGGTCGCGGTCCTCCGCCTGTTCAATCGATGCAAGTTTAGTACCTAGAAGTTGAATCCCGTACTCATCAAGAATCCCCGAACGATGGAGCTCTGTTGCCATGTTCAAGCCTGTTTGCCCACCGAGTGTTGCCAGTATGCCGTCTGGGCGTTCCTTACGAATAATTTTGCTTACAAAGGATAATGTCAGTGGTTCAATGTATACCCTATCTGCCATATCCGCATCCGTCATAATCGTTGCCGGATTCGAGTTTATTAATATAACTTCAAATCCTTCTTCCTTCAGTGCTTGACAAGCTTGTGTTCCTGAATAATCAAATTCCGCCGCTTGACCAATGACAATCGGCCCTGATCCAATCACTAATATTTTCTTGATGTCCTCGCGTTTAGGCATATTGAACCCCCGCTTTCTTGAATGCTTTGATTTCATTTTTAAATTGATCAAATAAGCCCGCACTGTCTTCAGGTCCAGGTGAAGCTTCAGGATGGAATTGGACGCTGAACGCTGAATACGTTGTATGTTTGAGACCTTCTACAGTCACATCATTGATGGCAATATGAGTGATATCTAACCCTGATTCTTCTAAAGAATCCTTTTGGACCGTATAGCCATGATTTTGCGATGTCATCATAAATTTACCGGTTATTAAATCCTTGACCGGATGGTTTGCCCCGCGGTGACCGAAGCGCATTTTCTCCGTGTTGCCGCCGCAGGCGAGCGCTAGGAGCTGATGTCCCATGCAAATACCGAAAACCGGCACTTTCCCAAGAATCCCTCTTATCATGTCAAGTGCTTCTGGGACGTCTTTTGGGTCTCCAGGGCCATTGCTCAACATCACACCGTCCGGCTGCATTCTCAAGATCTCCTCTGCTGTTGAATGATATGGTGCAACTAGACAATCGAAGCCTTGTTTGATAAGATCCCGCAAAATGCCTTTCTTTGCGCCAAAATCAACCAACACAACACGGGGACCATTACCCGGACTAGCGTAAGAAACCTTTGTTGATACTTTTTGAATCTGGTTTGTTGGCATTTCAAGCTGCTTAAGCTCTTCTACCACCGCTTCAACGTCGGCATCCATGGCGCATAATCGGCCTCTAAGCGTGCCATATTCCCGTATCATCTTAGTTAACCTTCTTGTGTCAATGCCTTTAAGGCCTGGTATGTTTTTATCTGCCAGCAGCTGATGCAGTGACTGTTCACTTCGCCAATGGGAAGGCATCTCTGCTGCTTCCTTTACGATTAATCCGGCGATCGCTGGATTTATCGATTCAAAATCATCTCTGTTAATTCCATAGTTACCGATTAACGGGTAGGTCAGTGTTACAATTTGGTCACAGTAAGATGGGTCTGACAGTGTTTCCTGATAGCCGGTCATTCCTGTATTAAATACAACTTCCCCGTCGCTCAAATCGTTTCCTCCAAAGCCTGTACCAACAAATATAGCGCCATTTTCTAAAATAAGCTGTCTCTTCATTTCGCAACCCTCTCCTTATGCCATACTATTTCTCCTGATGCAATGGTTACCGACGGCCAGCCTTCACACTTCCAGCCATTAAATGGTGTATTCTTTCCTTTTGATAAAAACTCATCTGAGGCAATTTCCGCATTCCTATTTAAGTCCAAAACAACAACATCTGCTTGATGACCAACCTCTAACGTTCCATAATCCAGCCCAAAAGCTTGAGAAGGCTTTTCAGTCATGCGATTGATAAGATCCTCTAAGGTCAGTACGCCTTTCTTCACAAGATGTGTATATAAAAGCGGGAAAGCCGTCTCCAAACCAACAATGCCAAATGGTGCTTTTTCCATCGGCAAAGCCTTTTCTTCCGCAGCGTGAGGCGCATGGTCAGTTGCTATAAAATCAATCGTTCCATCTAAAAGACCCTCGATCAGCGCTTCTCTGTCCGTATTGCCCCTTAGCGGCGGGTTCATCTTATAATTTGTATCAAGACCCGGTATATCATCCTCCGTAAGCAAAAGGTGGTGCGGGGTAACTTCTGCCGTGACATGAATACCCGCCTTCTTCGCATCCCTTATAACCCGGACTGACTCCCTAGTACTGACATGGCAGACATGGTAGTGAGCACCGCTTGCTTCCGCCAGCAGGACGTCCCTTGCAATCTGGACCGCTTCACAAATATTGGGAATCCCGTTTAACCCATGCTTCTTCGCAAATTCGCCATCGTGAACTGAGCCGCTATAGATCAACGAATTTTCTTCACAATGGGCAACAATCGCTACGTCGGCCTCTGCAGCTTGCCGCATCGCTTCAACCATCATGCCGGCTGACTGAACGCCTACACCATCGTCTGTGAAGGCAAAAGCGCCTGCCTTATGAAGAGATGGAAGGTCTGTCAGTGTTTCACCCTTTAGTCCCTCGGTAATTGAACCATAAGGCAAAACCCTCACAACCGCATCTTTCTGAATTTTATCCATAAGCTCGTGAACTGTTTCCGAAGTATCTGGTACTGGAGATGTGTTTGGCATCGCTGCTACTGTTGTAAACCCGCCTTTGGCAGCCGCCATCGTACCTGTTTTAATTGTTTCCTTATGTTCTCCGCCGGGTTCTCTTAAATGGATATGAAGGTCAACAAACCCGGGTGCTACAAGCTGATTTGCAGCGTCGATCACTTTGTGTTCCATTGCCTCTATGTGATCCTTTATAGCTGTTACTTTATCATTTTCAATTAAGACATCCTTTTTTTCTATTTGCCCATTTGTATACACGTTACCGTTTTTCAATAATATCCCCATAATTTATCGCCCCTTTGTTTTTTTCAATCGCCCACTCCAATACAGCCATTCGTGCTGCGACACCATTATTTATTTGTTTAAATATTCTTGACCTGCTGCATTCCACGAGTTCATCCGCTATTTCTACATCTCTGTTAAATGGTGCAGGATGCATAATAATACTTTCAGGCTTCATTCTTTCGGCACGTTCAAGCGTCAATCCAAATTGCCGGTGATAGTCTTCCTTAGAAAGAGGCAATGTTTCATCATGTCTTTCATGTTGGATACGGAGCATCATGACAACATCAGCCTCGCTGATGGCGTCATCTATAGGACGAAATTCTCCTGGCAGATTATCATTGCGCCAAGCTTGTGGCCCGGATAACAACACTTTTGCTCCAAGCCTTGTTAGAATTTCCGCATTAGAACGGGCGACCCTGCTGTGCCTAAGATCGCCGATAATGGCAACTGTCAGTCCTTGGAACAGTATGAATTCCTGTTGGATAGTAACTAGATCAAGAAGTGCTTGTGTCGGATGATGATTGCAGCCATCGCCGGCATTGATTAAAGCCAGGGAAACCCGGTTCTTAAGATCCTCAAAGTAGGCATCTTGAGGGTGCCTGATAATCGCCGCCTGTGTTCCGACTTCTTCAAGCGTCCTGATCGTGTCATATAAACTTTCACCTTTTCTTGTACTGGATGTATCGGCACTAAAATTGAGCACATGGTAGCCAAGACGTTTTTCTGCGGCCTCGAAGCTGAATCTTGTTCTCGTGCTGGGTTCAAAGAACATGTTAGCCACGATAACGGGTTGTGTTTCCCGATAAAGCTTGTCTTTGGCTATTGCTTCCGCCCTGCCTATTATGGAAAAAAGGTCATCCAACGGTAAATCGGTTAATGTCAAAAAGTGCCTCATACAATCCCTCCTAATCAAATTTAAAAAACTCGCTTTAGATAACTTAATGTACAAAAAAACCTCTCCGCCAGACAGCTGACGAAGAGGTTCGTTAGGCATCTCTTGATAGCTTGAACATAGGGTCATGTTCTTTGCACACTGATACCTAAGGTCGCCCCTTATCAGCCTCACTGGACTGCCTTTAAAAGGGAACATATTTATTTTTTTAATAACCGAATGTTCGGCTGTTAAGCTTTATCTTTAATGCTGACGTCATCGATCCCGTCGATTTCATCCAGCTGTACGGATATGATTTCACCTTTTGATGTCGGTACATTTTTCCCAATAAAATCAGGTCTTATGGGAAGCTCACGATGGCCGCGGTCAATGAGAACAGCGAGTTGAACTCTCGCAGGTCTGCCGAGATCCATCACCGCATCCATTGCGGCTCTTGCCGTTCTTCCCGTATATAAAACATCATCAATAAGGATGACCGTCTTCTCTTCCATCGTAACCGGTATATCAGTACCCTTTAATTCCGGATCCAGCGATTTGGTTTTTTTTACCAAATCGTCACGGTATAATGTAATGTCAATCTCACCAATCTCAATCGCTTGGCCTTCAATTTGTTCAATCTTTTTCGCAAGCCTTTTGGCGATATAGATCCCTCGGGTTTTAATGCCTGCCAGGACCACGTTTTCAATTCCCTTATTTCTTTCAATGATCTCATGGGAAAGTCTTGTGAGAGCACGGCGAATAGCCTGTTCATCCATAATATTCTTTTCTGCCATCATCCCTCACCTCACTTAATTAAATTCAAAAAACCCTCTAACCACGAGGTAAGAGGGTTTTAACGAGGGCAGCGGAGACCATTTAAAAAAAACCGCTGTATCCAACGTCCGTTATCCTTCTTAGCCTCACGGGACTAACTTTAAAGGAACTCATTTTTTAATATTATTTCAAAGATCCATCGGATTGTCAACCGCGCTCCCGCAATTTATTTAACAGATCATTCATATCCTTTGGCAGCGGTGCAGAAAATGTGATAAAAAGGTCTGTGACAGGATGCCGAAAACCCAATTCTGATGCATGAAGCGCCTGACCATCGATATCCAATGTCTTCTTCGGACCATACTTGGGGTCACCTGCAACCGGATGGCCAATGTAATCCATATGGACGCGGATTTGATGAGTCCTTCCGGTTTCTAGTTGGCACCTTACAAATGTATATTTGGCAAATCGTTCTTCTACTGTAAAGTGGGTGACAGCATCTTTACTGTTTTGATGAGTTACTGCCATTTTTTTTCGATCCTTTTCATCTCTGCCGATCGGCGCTTCTATCGTTCCCTTGTCATGGGAAACGACACCGTGGACAATCGCCTGATAAATGCGATGCGTAGTTTTGGCTTTTAACTGTGAAGCAAGGGATTGATGGGCCTGATCCGTCTTGGCGACGACAAGCAAGCCGGAGGTATCTTTATCAATCCGGTGAACAATCCCCGGCCTCGCTACACCATTTATACCTGAAAGGTCCTTGCAATGATAAACGAGTGCATTGACTAAAGTCCCGCTGACATGACCTGGAGCGGGGTGGACAACCATGCCTCTTGGCTTATTAACAACAAGCAGCTGATCATCTTCAAAAATAATATCAAGTGGGATATTCTCCGGTTTAACATCAAGCGGTTCAGGTTCACTTACTTTGACAATAATGTGGTCATTTGTGTTTACCCTGTAATTTGGTTTTACCTTACGTCCATTTACAGTTACCATTGCGTCTTTTATCATGTCTTGTATCCGTGTTCTTGATAATTCAGAGATCTGATAATTCACCCATTTGTCCAACCGTTCACCGTGATGCTCTTCAGTAACTGTTTTTTCATTGATTTCCATGTTTTTTCTCCTTCTTTTCTTCAATGAACATGTAAATAAGGATAAGAATAACGCCGATAACCAAAGAGGAATCCGCAACGTTAAAGATCGGATAGCTGTATTTAAAAATATAGACATGGATAAAATCGACCACTTCACCCCTGAATAGCCTGTCGATAAAATTACCAAGGGTGCCGCCAATAACCAAACCTAATGCTGTTCCGAGAAAAGGTTTAAATCGTCCCATTTTTTGCATATAATAAATGACAATAACGAGGACAACCGCTGTGATGATAAAAAAGAAAAACCTTTGTCCTTCAAGAATGCTCCATGCAGCACCCCGATTTCGGGATGATGTAAAATAGAGGATATTTGGGATGAGCTCTGTACTTTGCCCAATAACCATATTTTTAACGATTAACCATTTTGTCAGCTGGTCAAAAATTAAAACAATCACTGCCAATAAATAATATAACAACCGATTCTCCCCCATCATTTGTTCTAATATGTATGTCGGCAAAAGATAACAAGCCGCAATCTTCTTTTGCATTTTATCATATTAAAGACAGGATCGCATCATGACTAAGTCAATCAGCGATCCTGCAAATTATAAATAGTCATCCTCGCCTTCATCATCCTGAGCAACATTTTCTTGATTCATCCATTTGTCGTATTGGATATTGCGCAGAAATTGGACATTTTCATCACCGCTATAACCTTCTATGCCTGTCGAGCCAATTGCTTCCACAAGCTGAACATAGCCCATGCCGTCATCATTATCCATTAAAGAGGAGCCTTCATATGTCATGGAGCTCTCATTAAATGATGCGACAATGTCATAAATATTTTGCTCATTATACTCAGTTTCTTGGCTGTTGGTTGCATAGTCTTCTTCCATTTGACTAATAACCTCTTCTTCAACAGGCCGGCTGTGTTTTATCTTATCTTGATTCGGTGATGTCTCCACTGCTGTCCTCGCCGTTGGCAAGGCTTTTAACCTGGCGTAGGGAATTTTCTTTCCGGTTTTTTCATCAATGCCGTACGTTCCGTTTTCTATTTTTCCCAAAGCCGCTTTAATATCATCCAATTCTTCATGCGAAAACTTCCGCAGCACCATATCTTTTTCCCGCTCATAAAGATCTGTGCCTGAATCGGCTGGATGATTATCATATTGAGATAATTCACCTGAGGACAAACCTTCAGCGAACGGCACTTCCATGCCAAATTCGTTATTAACGTTAAGTTCCTTTTCCAGTTCTTTTTTTCTTTCCAGGAGCTGTTTCTTAATCCTTCGATATGAACGCAAAAACCTCACCTTCCCCCTTTTAATCCGGAACAATCTTAGTTTGATCGAGTTACGCCTGCCTTAGACGCTTTAAGTTTTGTCAATCACAACCCTCTTTTCCAAAGGAGGAAAAAAAGGCCGGTAGCCCCGGCCTTTAAAATCATGCGTAATAGTTTTTAACTGTTTCAGCACAAGAATGACAAAGCTCTGGATGTTCAGAATCTTCCCCAACAGTTGGTGAAACGATCCAGCAGCGCTCACACTTTTCACCCTCAGCCTCTTTGACTATAACAGCTGTTTCATCATATCTTTCTGCATTCTGAGGAGCATTATTCATTGTTCCCTTGACTTCTACCTGTGAAACAATAAATAATTTATCCAAATCTTGCTGCTCTGAAAGCAAGGATTGATTCCTATCTGCAGGATATAATAAGATTGCTGCTTCCAGTGACTTACCGATCGTCTTAGCATTTCTTGCTTTTTCAAGCGCCTTCAGAACATCATCTCTGACATCAATTAATTTATCCCATTTTTCCTCAATATTATCCGCATTTGGAACTACTTCAGTTGTTGGCATATCGGCCAATTGAACGTATTCTTCCGCTGCCCCAGGCGTGTATTGCCATACTTCTTCTGCGGTATGCGGGATGATTGGCGACAACAGCTTGGTCAGCGCTGTAAGCGTTTTGTAAAGAACAGTTTGAATGGAGCGGCGGCGCAGACTGTTCGCAGGTTCTGTATACAAAGCGTCTTTCGCAACATCCATATAAAGGGAACTAAGGTCAATGGTACAATAGTTATGAATCGTATTATAGACAGTCAGGAATTGATAATCATTATATGCCTTCAATGATTTATCAATCAAATGGTTAAGTTTGACCATCATATATTGATCAAGTTCAGACATATCTTCAATTTTCACTTCATGCTCAGGTTTAAAATCGTTTAAATTGCCGAGCATAAAACGCAAAGTATTTCTGACTTTGCGGTAAACTTCCGCTACCTGTTTTAAAATATCATTAGAGACACGTGCGTCAGCCGTATAATCAACGGACGCGACCCATAACCGAATGATATCCGCCCCTAATTGCTTCATGACCTTAATGGGGTCAATCACATTCCCGATCGACTTACTCATCTTACGTCCCTCACCATCAAGGGCAAAGCCATGACTGATGACTTGTTTATAAGGTGCCTCTCCGCTTATAGCAACACTAGTTGAAAGCGATGAGTTAAACCAACCGCGATATTGGTCAGAGCCCTCAAGATAGATATCAGCGGGACGCCGCAAATAATCTCTCGCTTCAAGGACTGCCTGGTGTGACGACCCGGAATCAAACCAAACATCCATAATATCGACTTCTTTTTTGAATACGCCATTCGGGCTATGTTCGGATGTAAAACCCTCTGGCAGCAAGTCCTTCGCATCCCATTCAAACCATACGTTAGAGCCATGCTCTCTGAACAGATTCGAAACATGTGCGATCGTTTCATCGGTGATGATCGGTGCACCATCTTCACCATAAAAGGCTGGAATAGGAACACCCCAAATTCTTTGCCTGGAAATACACCAATCTTCACGATCCCGAACCATATTAAATAACCTGGTTTCTCCCCAACCGGGAAGCCATTTAACATTTCGGACAGCCTGAAGCAGTTCTTCCCGAAAGTCTTTAATTGATGCAAACCACTGCTCAGTGGCTCGGAAAATAACCGGCTTTTTCGTGCGCCAATCGTGCGGATATGAGTGAGTGATAAAATTAAGTTTTAATAATGCTTCGTCTTCTTTCAGCTTATCCGTCACCGGTTTATTTGCCTTATCGTAAAAAACCCCTTCAAATCCTGGTGCTTCACTCGTCATAACACCCTTTTCATCGACTGGACACAAAATAGGCAACCCATATTTCTTGCCAATGAAGTAATCATCTTCACCATGACCTGGTGCAGTATGAACACAGCCGGTACCAGCATCAAGCGTGACATGATCACCAAGAACGACGAGTGATTCCCGATCATAAAATGGATGGCTGCACACAACATTTTCAAGCTCACGTCCAATAACTGTTTTGAAAATTTCAGGATTCTCCCACTCAAACTCTTCAGCAAGTGATGCAACAAGTTCAGACGCCACAATGAACTTGCGATCGGCAACTTTAACAATACTGTATTGAAAACCAGGATTAACCGAAATACCGACATTAGCGGGAATTGTCCAAGGTGTTGTCGTCCAAATGACCATTTCCTCGTCGCCATTTAAAACACTTTTGCCATCTTTTACTTTAAAAGCAACAAAAATGGATGGTGAACGCTTATCCTGATATTCGATTTCTGCTTCGGCTAAAGCAGATTCTGATGACGGGGACCAATAAACAGTTTTCTTGTCTTTATAGATATAACCCTTTTTCGTCATGTCCCCGAAAACTTTAATTTGTTCGGCTTCATACTCTTTTTTCAACGTGATATATGGGTTTTCCCAATCTCCCCGGACACCAAGCCGCATAAATTGATGTTTTTGACGGTCAACCTGTTCAAGCGCATAATCAGCACAAAGCTTGCGGAACTCGGCAACACTGTATTTTTTGCGATTAACACCTTTTTTTGTCAAAGCTTGTTCGATTGGCAGTCCATGGGTATCCCATCCCGGCACATAAGGGACATGATAACCATTCATCGATTTGAAGCGATTAATCATATCTTTTAAAACCTTGTTTTCCGCGTGGCCAATGTGGATGTCACCATTGGCATACGGCGGTCCGTCATGAAGAATAAACAGCGGCTTGCCTTCCGTCTTTTTCAATCCCTTTTCATAAACTTGATTTTCAAGCCATTCCTCTTGCATCTTGGGTTCTTTGTTCGGCAAATTGCCGCGCATTGGAAAATCAGTTTTTGGCATGAGCAATGTATCTTTATAATCCATTAGCTTTTCCTCCAAACATTTTTTAAAGAAAACTATATACTTTCTGTTAACTAAAGAAAACAAAAAGCCCTTCCATCCCCTGAAGGGACGAAAAGGACCGCGGTACCACCCTTATAGACAAAAGAAAACAAAGCCTTTTGCCCACTCAAAACATTCTTAACGTGAATGAACGCCGCTTCTTAATCGCATCGATAGCTTTCAGAATGGAACTCGAAGGTGATTTCACGGTTGCTTCAAGATCAGGCTTTCACCATACCCTGACTCGCTAGACTGTCTGACAGCCGCTACTTTCCTTGTCATTGTCATTAATTTTTATCAACTTTTTCATGAAGTTAATAAGAAAGTATAAACTTTCTTACGCATATAAGTGCAACTAGTCTCTGTCTTCTCCTATTAAAGTCTTGTCAATCGGCAAGTTTTCTTTATGAAGTAAGTATATGAAATAAAGTGCGTCCTCGTCAAGCTTCACTGCCAGACTTTTGCAAAACCTCATCTTCGTTAAAGGGTTCGGCAAGCTTATCCCAATCATCATTTTTCAAAAGTTCCAATTGAGCTTCAATCAACATCCGGAATCTCGTCCGGTAAACATCAGATTGTTTCTTCAGCTCATTAATATCAAGCGTAATCTTTCGTGATTTGGCCAGCGCTTCATTTATAATTCTGTCCGCATTTTTTTCAGCCTCTTTGACGATCAATTTCGCTTCTTTTGCTGCATTTTGTCTGACTTCTTCAGCAGTTTCCTGTGCTACAAGAATGGATTTATTCAATGTCGTTTCAATATTTGAGAAATGGCCGATCTTTTCTTCAAGAGTGTTCACTTTATTTTCAAGATCCTTTTTTTCGCGAATTAAGGCTTCAAAGTCCTTAATTAACTGATCAAGGAAATCATTAACCTCGTCCTCATCATAACCGCGAAAACCTCTTGTAAATTCTTTATTGTGAATATCTAATGGTGTTAATGGCATACGTGCCACCTCCAAATGTTATGTTTCGATATAACCTGAGAAATTCCTTCCCAAAACCAATCAATTCATTTTAAATGGCTGTACTTAATCCGCTGTTTTCCCTTTTTTGTCGTGCCATAAATCCCGTTCACTTTACTTCTGCCATGACCTCTTAACGAGAGATGGTCGCCGGCCAATAGGTCATAAGCTGGTTTCTCAATTCGCTTCCAGTTAACCTTAACCGCACCATTTTCAATGTATGCCGCAGCTTTAGAACGCGGCAGCCGATAAATTTCGGATAAAACGGCATCAAGCCTTAGAGAGGAAACGGTTCCATCACTTTCCTCCCATTCCTCTGCAGTATGTACTAGTTCAGATAATGCTATCATATCACACGATACCTTAACGCGGCCAACACTTGTTAAATTCATTTGGACAAAGTCGGCTATTTCCTTTGCTGCCAAAAACTGTACTCGATCATGATGAAAAAGCAAATCCCCGAATTTATCTCTTACCAGACCAAGCCCAGTAAGTGCGCCAAGGAGTTCAGGATGTGACAGCTGAGCAAACTTTTTTGGGTAATGGATCTCAAACAATACTATATTAAAATCGTTTTCACCAAGGGAAAAATAGGGGGGAAGCAGTATAGCCCGCTTTCTCTCTGCCTGTTCGTAACCGCCATTAAAAATCAGCTGTACATCATCATGGTTCGGGAGCAAATGTCTGATAATATCCTGTTGTCTTGGATCAAGGAAGTCGCTGCATTTTGGTTGATAGCGGGTCAGCACACCCTCCTTCCAATCCAGCACGGTATCAATGAAAGGTCTTTCTTCAACACGGAAATGCTGATATACAGACATTTGCTCAGCTCAACAAATAGGCGAGTTCATAAACGCCGCGTCCCGCAAGTCTTAATACGAAAAAAGCAACAATCGGTGATATATCGATCATGCCTCCGATAGGCGGGATAATTTTTCTAAAAGGTTGTAAAAAAGGTTCACTGACACGGGCAAACAATTGCCCAATGCTCGAGTTTTGAATATTTGGCACCCAGGACATTAAAATATAAATAATTAGAACCCAGGAGTAAATATAAATGATTTCACTGACTATACCTGCAATAGTATACACTCTGTCACCTCACTAATATGATGTTCAAAAAGTCCGGGAAAAATTGCTGTCGGATCTCTTCGTTATCTTGCTTTTCTGCTGCTCACGTATCTTTGATCATACGTTCCGCTGCTCAAAGCTGCGCTGCCTCGATCTCCTCTGCTCTTTTTGTCCTCCTTTTTGAACTTAAACATTCAAAATATGATGTTCAAAAAGTCCGGGAAAAATTGCTGTCGGATCTCTTCGTTATCTTGCTTTTCTGCTGCTCACGTATCTTTGATCATACGTTCCTCTGCTCTTTTTGTCCTTTTTTATAAAACATTCATTCAAAATTTGTCTTCATCCAAAAGTTCCGAGATCATTCCCGAAATGTCGACATTTTCGGGAGCGAACATGAAAGTATCAGCACCAAGCTTTTGTATATCAGCATCAAGGGCAAAAACAACCCCGCTCATAAAATCCAAGATGCTTTTTGCTTGTTCTCTAGAGAGCCGTTGTAAATTAACAACAACAGTGCGTCTATTTTTTAAATGGTCGGCTATTGTTTCTACGTCGTCAAATGTTTTTGGTTCCGATAAAATCACTTTTGTTTGTTGATGAATGCTTTTCAAAGAGACAACGTTCTGCTTTTTTTCATTTTTGCCGGATGGCTCAGATGGCTCATCCTTCTTCTGTATTTCTGGTTTTTCTTCCATCTCTTCTGCTTCTTCATCAAGATCAAAAAAACGCTTGAAAGCCGTTTTAAGGCCCATTGTTTCATTCCCCTTTATCCGTCATTTCCTACCAGGGCCGATCCTATACGTACAAATGTTGCACCTTCCTGAACAGCAATCTGATAATCATTTGACATACCCATTGACAGCTCCGTACACGGCGCATGCTCAAAGCCATGTTCCATGATATGTTCTTGCCAATTCTTTAAACGGCGAAAAATGCGGCGGATCAATTCCTGGTCCTCTGTGTGAGGCGCCATTGTCATAAGACCGACAATAGATATATTCGAAAAGTCCTTTAAAGCTTTTATAAAAGCCATAAGTTCATCTTCACCGATCCCATGCTTAGAAGATTCACCGGAAATGTTTACTTGAACGAAACATTTTAAAGGAACGTCAGCACGCTTATTGATTTCTTTTGCCAATGTCAGCCTGTCCAATGAATGCAAGTAATCGATGTGAGAAATGACATCCTTTACTTTTCTCGTTTGGAGTGAGCCGATAAAATGCCATAAAACCCGAGAATCTGAAATGGCCGCTTGCTTTTGCAGCAACCCTTCTTTTCGGTTTTCACCCAAATGGGTCAGCCCTGCTTTTACAGCTTCCTCGGCCCTTGCTTCGGTCACATATTTCGTGACAGCTATGATATTAACATTTTTCGCAGAGCGTTCTCCCGCTTCGCACGCCTGTTTAATATTTTTTTGAACATTTTTTAATTGATTCACAACAGTCATGATTTAACATCACCCTTAACTATTCCAATAAAACCCATGATCCTCCCTGTTTTGCCATTTTCTTTGCGATGGGAAAAGAACATGTCCGTTCTGCATCCTGTGCAATAATTGGTAATATGTATGTTTTGACCGGGCACACCGGCATTCATTAAAATCCTCTTATTTAAACCTTGCAAATCCAACATGTATCGGCCGGTTCGATCAGAAGAATGATATACACCCTTTAAATCCACATCATTGTCTAATTGCTGCACTTGCTTCAATACACGCTTGTCAACCTCATAACAGCATGGTCCGATGGAAGGACCGATGATCACATTAATATCATCAGGCGAGATACCTAACTCTTCATGCCATATCCTAATCATTTTTGATGCAATCGACCCTACGGTGCCTTTCCAGCCAGCATGCAAGACCCCTACTGCGGGCTGTTTCTTTGTATAAAAAAAGATTGGCACGCAATCAGCAAAACAGGCGGTTAAGAGCAAATTTGATTGTGTTGTGTAAAGACCATCCGTTCCTTTAATGACTGAGTCATAATCCCGTGCGCCTTTTCCACGGTCATTCTCCGACACACGGGTAATCTTGGTATCATGAATTTGCTCACCCGCCACCCAATTCTCGAGCGGCATTTTCAAGTCTTCCCCTAATCGCTGCCTATTTTCCAAGACAGCCTCATGGTGATCCTTAACATGGTAACCCATATTAAGAGTGGCATATGGCACGCGGCTGACACCGCCGTCTCTAGTTGTTATCCCTAAGACCAAGGCGCTGTTATTTGATAAGTAGATGCTTTCGGTTGTAAGAAATCTTTCTGCCTTAATAGAAAACCGCTCAGAAGTCAACGGGAAGTGACACTCCTTTTGTCTATGAATTCCTTTACTTTATTTTACGATAAAACGAGCCAGAACGCCATTCTTTAAGAACAAAAAAAGCCCCCGCTTCGAGGCTGTCCTAAATTGTGGATATCATATTTTACGACTCTTTTGAGGACGGATACTCTCCTGGAGGGGCATCATAAAACCTGACTAATATCACATCGGAGCCAATCCGGACAATGTTTCGCCATGGAATAACAACATCATTTTCCCTGCCCAACAGCCCCATCATTTTGCCGGCGCCAGGTATAATTAGGTTATCGATTTTTCCCGAGGAAAGATTGACATCAAGATCACCTATGTGACCCAATCGTTTGCCATCCTCTACATTAACAACTTCTTTCGCCTGAAATTCTGATATTTTTGCCATGAACCTCACCCTCTAATCCATTTTATTATTAACTATATGGCAGATGAGGGACAAAAATGTTAAAGAAAACACTTACCAAATGGTAAGTGTTAGTTTTGAATATTTTTATTCATTTCTTTTATTGCTGCTTTTTCTAGCCGCGACACTTGGGCTTGGGAAATTCCAATTTCATCTGCGACCTCCATTTGTGTCTTCCCTTGGAAAAAGCGCATGGATAAGATCCGTTTCTCCCTTTCATCAAGTCTTGTCATTGCTTCCTTCAAAGCAATCTCTTCAATCCATTGCACATCTTTGTTTTTGTCGTCGCTGATCTGGTCCATGACAAAAATCGGATCACCGCCATCGTTATAAATGGGCTCAAAAAGTGACACTGGATCTTGTATAGCGTCGAGCGCGAAAACAATGTCTTCAATGGGCAAGTCCAATTCCTTTGCAATTTCCGCCGCCGTCGGTTCCTTAGAATGCTTAGATATCAGCTTCTCTTTGACTTGCAAAGACTTATAAGCGATATCACGCAAAGAACGCGAGACACGGATAGGATTGTTATCCCTTAAATAACGGCGGATTTCACCGATGATCATTGGGACAGCATAAGTTGAAAATTTTACATTCTGACTTAGATCAAAATTATCAATGGATTTCATTAATCCGATACATCCGACTTGGAACAAATCGTCGACGTACTCACCGCGGTTATTAAACCTTTGAATGACACTTAAAACGAGTCTTAAATTGCCGTTAACAAGTTTTTCTCTAGCTTCGTGCCGCCCGCTTTGCATTTCAACAAATAATTTTCTCATTTCCACATTCTTTAGTACAGGTAATGTTGCTGTGTCAACACCGCAGATTTCTACTTTGTTTCGTGCCATTGTGATTCCCCCTAATCGGAGCATTGTACAAGGTAAAGTATCTCCTTAAGAGGGAATTTTATGCACAAGATCATTTTTGTGGTTTTAAACCATTTTGTTGAATTCCTTCTGCAAGCGTTTAATAATTCTTTTCTCTAATCTAGAAATATAAGATTGTGAAATTCCGAGCTGATCAGCGACATCTTTTTGCGTCTTTTCTTTGCCACCGGCTAGACCAAAACGGAGTTCCATGATTTCTTTCTCTCTTTCATTTAACAATAATATCGCTTTTTTAAGCAGTGAACGGTCAACTTTTCTTTCCATATCCCTGGTGATGATATCATCATCAGTGCCTAAGACATCTGATAATAGGAGTTCATTGCCATCCCAATCGACATTTAATGGCTCATCAAAGGACACTTCGGTCTTTGTTTTATTATTTCTTCTTAAATACATAAGAATTTCATTTTCTATACAACGGGAAGCGTAAGTTGCCAGCTTAATTTTCTTTTCAGGATTAAATGTGTTGACCGCTTTTATCAATCCAATAGTGCCAATACTGATTAAATCCTCAATATTTATTTTCGTATTTTCAAACTTCCTCGCTATATAGACAACAAGACGTAAGTTACGTTCAATTAGTGTTGAACGCGCCTTTTCATCACCAGTTGGAAGAATTTTAAGCAATTCTGCTTCTTCCTCTTTGGATAATGGCGGCGGCAAGGCTTCACTTCCACCAATGTAATATATCTCTTCAGACTTCAGCCCTAGTTTAGCCAACAATTTATACCAAAAAGATAAAAAGATGAGCTTAATTCGGTTCAACATGTGATCCCCCCTGCCCTAGCTAAAAATATAAAGTCGTTTATGATGCCGTTTCAATGGTCTTGCCGTGAAGCATCATGTCCGGGTGCAGAATGCAATGAAAATCACCCTCACCAGATAACCGGTGTTCAGTTAACGCCACAGCCACCTTTGGGCTCAGAAGAACTGTCCCGCCATGGCTAATCACGACCTCATCGGGGCGAAAGGCTGTAACGAGCTCATTTGATCCATTGACCGCCCTATAAGGGATCATTGTCAATCGGGAAAGCCAATCCTTATTTAATGATTCATCGGTCATCATTGAGTAGAGGTCCCCCCCTTCATTAAACAAAGTTTCCGGCAAAAGACCATGACTAGCTTCCTTACTCAAAAACATTACCGGTGTACGGGAAAGCGGATCATATAATTTATTGCCGCTGTCAATCATTCCAGTCGTTTTGATGGTTACGCCCAGCACTTTAATTGTCACTTCAGCCTGTTCTGATGCCCGCCATTTTTTTATAATGAGATTGTCAATTCGCTTTTTTGAAAAGATCCACAGCACAGGAAAACCAAAAACAACAAAGAGCCAACTAACAGGATCACCATAGCTTAGTGTACTGAAAGCCTTTTGTGAGGCATATGATTCACTTGACAGAAAAAAATAGTGTACAGCAAACAACCCTCCTCCAATCATGAATGCGGAAAAATAAAAGGTTAAAAAGCTTTGAGCAAACAACGACAACCTTCGATAGCCAAAAGTGATAAAGATGATCACAGCCGAAAACACCAATTTGCCGATAGGATGATAAAAAATGGGTGCAAGCGGTGTGAAAAGAAAAAGAACGATGCTCGATGCGTATAAAGTGCCAAGCAGCATCCTCCAAGGACGAACCGGCCTTTTTAAGATAACCGATGTCAACTTCAAAAGCATGAAATCGATAAAAAGATTCAGAAGCCAGATCACATCCAGGTAAACAGTCATGACACGTCACCCGCCAAAAAAGTGTTTGATCCAAGTATACGAGCTGACCTTAGAGATGTCTGTCATTTAATGACGGTGCCCAAACTTTTCTTTTGGCGCATTCTCATTTTTTTTGTCATATTAGGACGATGGTATCTAGCATACAAATTACTCGGAAGATGTAAAGAAAACTTGCCGATTGGCGAGCCTTTGGTGAAGACAGAGGCTTAGTTGCGACGCACAGGACGTGCTAGTACTGGCGTTGTAACAGGATGTTACGTCTTTAGCCAGTGCACTTATGTGCGTCAGAAAGGCTACTGCTTGCTACACTTCTTTGTTGCCTTGCGACAAAACGAAGTGGAGGAGCACTTATACTTTCTGATTAACTAAAAAAGAGGTGACCATTCACCATGGTCACCTCTTTAAAATTCTATTTTATTTCAGCTGAGTTTCTCTATCTTCTTCGGTTACGGTTTCTCAGGAATGTTGGGATGTCAAGGGTATCTTCCGATTCATTCGATGGTTGATTTTGCGACATCCGGGATTGGTCCTGTTCTTCCCTGTGATTAAAGCTTGCTGGTTTACTTTGCTGCTGGAAAGAAGACCGTTGCGGGCGATTCATTGATTGATTCGATGCTTGTTGACTCTCATTTTCCTGGAAGCCTGTCGCAATAACTGTGACAACAATCTCATCATTCAGATCCTCGCTAATAACCGACCCAAAGATCATATTGACTTCCTGATCAGCCGCCGTTGCCACTATATCTGCAGCTTCGTTAACTTCATATAGACTTAAATTTGTGCCGCCTGTAATATTCATGATGACACCTTTAGCGCCGTCAATTGACTTTTCAAGCAGCGGGCTTGAAATAGCCTTCTTGGCAGCCTCTGATGCACGATTTTCCCCAGTAGCGATACCGATTGCCATTAGGGCTGAACCGCCTTCGGTCATGATAGTTTTAACATCGGCAAAGTCTAGATTAATGAGACCAGGCGTTGCGATTAAGTCAGAGATCCCTTGAACACCTTGACGCAGAACATTATCTGCTTCCCTAAATGCTTCAAGCATCGGCGTATTTTTATCAACGATTTCAAGAAGCCGGTCGTTTGGAATGACAATTAATGTATCTACCTTTTCTTTAAGTGTTGAAATTCCGCCTGCTGCTTGATTTGAGCGTTTACGGCCTTCAAAAGTAAAAGGCCGCGTCACGACACCGACCGTTAGTGCTCCGATGTCTTTGGCGATTTCCGCAATAACTGGAGCTGCTCCTGTTCCGGTACCGCCGCCCATTCCAGCTGTGACAAAAACCATATCAGCACCGCTTAGAACTTCTTCCACCTGATCACGGCTTTCCTCGGCTGCCTTCTTTCCGATTTCAGGGTTAGCTCCAGCACCAAGTCCGCGGGTAAGTTTTTCTCCTAATTGGAGTTTAACTTCTGCTTTTGAAAGTTTTAAAGCTTGAGCATCAGTATTGACGCAGATGAATTCAACGCCTTGTATGCCGCTTTCAATCATCCGATTTACTGCGTTGCTTCCGCCGCCGCCAACACCAATGACTTTAATATGAGCGAATTGTTCCATATCCATATCGTAATCAAACATGATTTGTTCCTCCTATTTCAAAATATCGCTGCCAGTTAATCAAAGAATAATCCGAACCAGTCTTTAACCTTCTTTGTCATTCCGACTCGCTCTCCAGATTCTTTGGTTTGCCCCTGGCTTTTATTTTTCGCTTGTTTTCTTTGTTTGGGCCCGGCGTCATAATTTTCGGAAGCGATTGCTGCCGTGACTTCTTTCCCCTGAACTTTCACATTATGATAAGCAAATTGGATTAAGCCGACACCCGATGTATATTGCGGTTCACGCACACCGATATAATCCGGGATGGCTATTCTGACATTATGATCTAATTCATGCTGGGTAAGATCAAGCAAGCCAGGCATTGACGTCACACCGCCTGTCAGCACAAAACCGCCGGGCATCTCGTGAAAGCCGATCCGCCCCAATTCGGCACGGACAAGATCCAGGAGTTCCCCTATACGCGGCTCAATTATATAAGCTAGATCTTGTTGATTAAAGGTCTGATCGGAAGAGCTGCCAATCTTAGATGCGTTAAATATCTCTTCCATGGAGGCCGTGTCAATAAAGGCATGGCCATGCTTAATTTTTATTTCTTCCGCTTCTTCAGTAGGTGTCCGTAGTCCAATAGAGATGTCTTTTGTAATATGGTTGCCACCGATCGGCAATACAAAAGTGGACATCAATGTCCCTTGATCAAATACTGCCACATTGGTCGAACCACCGCCGATATCCAATAAAGCAACACCAAGGTTCTTTTCGTCCTTAGACAGGGCAACAGAACCTAAAGCGAGCGGTTGAAGACAAATATCGGCAATTTGCAATCCCGATTTCTCCACACAGCGCAATAAGTTATGTAAGATGGTCTTTGAACCAGTTATGATCGTGCCTTCCATTTCTAACCTGACACCGACCATTCCCCTTGGGTCATTGATTTCATCCAATCCGTCTACAATGAACTGATGAGGTATCACATCAATGATTTCTCTTTCCGGCGGTATCGACATGACTTGCGCTGCATCCATCACCCTGGCGATGTCAATGTTGCCGATTTCACGGTTCTCACTTGAAACCGCTACAACGCCATGACATGGCTGCAATTGAATATGATTGCCTGTCACTCCCACAATCACACTTTTAATTTGTAACCCTACCATTCTTTCTGCCTGTTCAACGGCCGATTGAATCGAACGAACAGTTTCATCAATGTCAACGATAGAACCTTTTTTAATTCCCCTCGACACTGATTTTCCTATGCCTATGACATTCAGCGAGTCACCGGTCATTTCTCCGATGATGACCTTCACATTGGATGTACCGATGTCTAAGCTTACATAAATGTCGTTGCTGTTCATTCTATGGCACCTCCTTTGCCTGATCTGTATCTATTAGTAGAGGATGTTCGAATTTCCGATAGTTTGATAGAGCGACATGATTCATCGCTTATAACGGAATCGTTCCAAAAGTCCTCATTCGAACACACACGTGATCATAATTAATAAAACATTTTTTCGATCATATCAATGTATTCAACATTCTTAGACGTATCCCTTCTTTACAGGGATAAAATCTGTAAACTTTCTAAGCCTTCTTTTTCCATTTAGCAAGCATGACCCGTCTAATGATGGCAATATTATTAAACAGCCTTACCCCAAATGCAAAAACTGCGGCTAAATATAAGTCTACACCAAGATGGACACCTAGAAAAGCTAAAACTGCAGCCAATGCAATGTTAAAAAAGAATCCAGTCACAAAGACGAAATTATCATATGTATCTTGAAGCTGGGCCCGTACACCGCCAAGTAATGTATCGAATGCAGCCAGGAGAGCAATTGATAGATAATTGGCGTAGACTTCGGGGATTGAATAATGCGTAAAAAGTCCTATGAAAAGCCCAATAATTAACCCTAATATTGGCAGCCACATCCTAAGAGTCCTCCTTAACCGTGTGCAAATAATTTAATCCGATATTCGGAGTGTAGGCAGGGAGCTTGACCAATTTTTTTACTTCCGCCGTAATGACCAAACCTTCTCTTGCTAGGTCTTCACCTGATTGTGATACATCTACTCGTTTTGCAAAATCCTTTGGCCGGGGGGTCAGCACATGGATATTAAATGGCACATCACTGATCATGTGATCGTTGACGAAGAGCTTTTTTTGCACAACGCGAATAGGAGTCGTATTAATAATTCTTTCGCCAGAAACGGCGATTTCTGACGCACCATACTGATTTAGTTCATTAATCAGCCGCCTTAACAAGATGGCTGAAACACTGTAATATGACTCCTCAATCAAGCTTGTATCAACCATGGGCCTGATGTGAAGAATGACACCTTGACCCGTTTTTTCAGTGACCCCTGCTTTTTCTTTTAATTCTTTAAGGGCCTCTTTCATTGCCATGATTTTTTGATTCCCCTGCTCTGTTTTATACTTTTGTAATAGCTGGCTGGTCTCCTTAAACTCATTATTTAATTCGATATGACGTTTTTCTTCTTTGGCTAAATCTTCTTGAAGCTGCCAAATATCACGTGTATCCCTCTTTTGGGGGTTGCGGGTTGTTTCGAATTGGATAGCCAGCATGAATCCAATAATTAGCGTTACAAGGGTCATCGTTAATGCGTGCCGCTTTTTCATACTCTCCTCCGTCAAATTAAAGGATCCAAAACGATTGTTTTCTCCCTTTTTACCATAACATCGATGCCCCTCGCCTCCAACTGATCAACAGTATTGCCGTTCATTTTAAGGCCGCCGTCCAGCAGTTTTGGATCACCTATTGCGGAGACAATAAAGGGGGCGGTAAACCGCTTGCCGTCGACTTTTACCACAGGGCCGACACATTCGATATACGAATGTGTTGTGATTCTCTTTCCATTGATAGCAACAGCTTCAGCACCTGCAGCCAATAATTCATATATAACTTCCTGAATATCCTGCTGATGAACAATATAATTATTTGGATTATCGCCATTAGTTACATAATTCCCGTCCGATAATGTCACGGATATGCCCTCCCCCGCAACCTTCCTAGTCCCGACTATCATCCGGTATTTATTTAACTGCTCCACCAAATGAACGGCATTCTTCTTTTGGGCGGCCACCTTTTTCTCATGGGTTTGGACCTTGTCTCGCATTTTAACAAGTTTGTTTTCAAGATCCCTATTCGCTTCCTGTTCATGGATAAGCTTATTTCTTAATTGATGTTCCCTTTTCCATTGTTCATCAGATTTATGGGCACTGCTGTCCCGTTTTTCGTTAACATATTGAAAGGAATACGCTAAAATGAATCCAGTCACGAGGAGGACAACTGAAAACAAGACGCTATTTTTTTTCATCTCCAGCGCCCTCTTTCTTCTGTGCTTGATCGGGTTTAAAATATGCACCGACTTGCAAATGCACGATACCTTTAGTGCCTTTAGGCAATTTTTCCGCAATTCCCGGGTAAGCCAAAATTTTCTCCGAGAAGTTAGAGATGTTTGCCAGAATCTTTAAGCCATTGTTCATATAAAGCATGACCGTTTCATCTCCACCCTTTTTTGGTGCGGGGTGTATTTCGGATATGTTATGGATGATAGCTTGTGGGCTTTTCGAAAGCTGTTTCGCCATATTTTTTAAATGCTCGTCCTGCTTCCATCCAATAAGCAAGGGGGCGTTTATTGGCAGCTGACCTTTACCCAATCTTGGCAATAGCGATCCGTTTTCAAGAATGGGTATGTACGAACCATCTTTGTCCAAGTATGCGATTCTTTGAAACTCTTTAACCTTTATCGTAACGTTGCTGGGAAAAACTTTTTGGATGTCAACGGATTGAACTGTTGGCAGCTTTTCGATCCGGGCAGCTACCTTATCAGGCTCGATATCCCAATAATGACTATCAGTTGACAAACCGCTCTCCTTTAACACTTTTTGCTTTGGTGTATAATGATTTCCTTCAATTGTAATCTTGCTGATTGTGCTTAGCGGCGATTCGAAATAAATGACTGCTAGTATCAAAATAAAAAAAACTGTGATGTAAAAAATAAATCTGCGATTGGCTTTTTGCCTTCTTTGTTGTTTTAATTTTGGAATGCGATCTTCAATAGGAATGACTTTCTTTTCAGGCATGTGAAGAGTGCTCCTCATCATATAAATATTGAAAATCAAACAAAACGACATCTTTCATGCCGTTTTGTTTTACACTGATTATATCACACTTTTCCCTATGTTTATGCCCTCTTTTTAGGAAATGATTTCTACTTCTGTATGAAGATCAATATTATACTTCTCTTTTATAGATCTTTTAACGAATTGGATAAGATCCAGAACATCCTGGGCCCGCGCATGATCTGCATTAACTATAAAATTCCCGTGGAGCGGTGAGACTTGCGCCCCGCCTAGCCTATATCCCTTCAATCCAGCATCTTCTATGAGTTTGCCGGCATGGTTTGGCAAGGGGTTCCTGAATACACTGCCGCAGCATTTAGAATCATAGGGCTGTGTGCTATGGCGGTAATCTTTAAATGCTTGCAGATTTTCTGATATGACTTTAGCGTCCCCAGAAGTTAATTCAAACTCGGCTTCCACGCAAATCCCTTGTTGGGATTGAAGTACTGAGGTACGGTAGCTGTATGCTAATTCCTCCAAACTCAGCCATTTAAGCTCACCATTTGGGGATAAAATTCTTGCCCTGGAAAGAACTTGCGACATATCTGAGCCATGGGCTCCGGCATTCATATACACTGCCCCTCCGACTGACCCTGGGATCCCTCCGGCAAATTCAAATCCCGACAAGCCTTTTTTCCCTAGAATGGTGGCTAGCGGGACCATGGGATAACCCGCCCCAACCAGCAGCCTGTTGCCGTCAAGTTCCATATGATTAATCCCTCTGGCAAGCTTAATGACTACGCCTCTAATTCCTTCATCACTGATTAAAAGATTAGAGCCCTTGCCAATCGCGCGCCATTTCAAGTTGTATTGTTTGATGACATCCATAGTGTTTACAAGGCTATCTATACTGTCCGGCTCAACAAATAAATCTGCCGGCCCGCCAACCCTTAATGTTGTATGTTTTGCCAACGGTTCATTCAACCTAACTTTTCCAACCTTCAGCACGTCTAGTTTAGTATAAATTTCATCCATATTATTTCTTCTTATCCTCCCAACACTTGTGTTTCTAACTATCCCTTAATTATAACGAATCTTACCAGCCGGTCATAATAAAACAACAAGCCCTGCTCAATAGAGAAACAGGGCTGTTTCTATTCCAATGATCTTATGACCTAATATCTTGCGTAACGACTAATATTCAACAGTACACCGATTGAGACAAGCATTAATGTTAATGAGGAGCCTCCATAGCTCAGGAAAGGAAGCGTGATCCCCGTCACCGGCATCAGTCCTGTTACCACCGCTATATTAATCATTACCTGTACGGCGATCATGCCAATAATCCCGATGGCCAGAAGACTGCCGTATAAATCAGGGGCCCCCATCGCAATGCGAATGCCACGCCACAGTAATAGGCAAAACAATAATAACACAAATCCCGCACCGATAAATCCGAGTTCTTCAGATATGATGGCAAATATAAAATCAGTTTGCGGTTCTGGCAGGTATTGAAACTTTTGCCTGCTTTGCCCCAATCCGAAGCCGAGCAATCCCCCCGGACCGATCGCATATAACGATTGAATGATTTGAAAACCGCTGTGCAATGGGTCGCTCCACGGATCCAAAAAGGATGTGATTCGCTGTATCCGATATGGCGCTGATATAATCAATCCTGCCAATCCGGCTAATCCCAACAAACCCATGTAGACGAAATGTCTTATTCGAGCCCCAGCTGTAAAAAGCATTGTCATGCATGTTGCGACCAATACTGTTCCGGTTCCTAAGTCCGGTTGGAGCATGATTAACCCGAATGCAAGAAATACGAGACTTAGTGATGGGATCAGTCCTTTTCTTATTGACGTCACATTCTTTTGATGTTCTGAAAGATACTTTGCTAAAAAAGCAATTAATGCCATTTTCATGAATTCGGATGGCTGGATCGAAAATGCTCCGACACCCAGCCAACTGCGAGCACCACCGCGTGCCAAACCGACCCCTGGTATTAAAACGACAATGAGCAAAAGGAAACATGCCAAGGTTGCTATTTTTGCCCATGAACGCCATGTCCAGTAGTGGATGTTCATAACCAAAAACATAACTATGATTCCCACCGCCGCAAATAACATCTGCCGTTTGACAAAATAAAAGGCATCGTCAAACTTGTATGACGCCCCTACGGCACTGGCACTGTATACCATAAGTAATCCTACTAAAAGCAGGGTTAGGGTAACAGCAATAAGAAAAAAGTCTGGTGCTGCTTTAGTTTTAGGCATCTATCAAACACCTCAGTCACTGGTTGATATCCAGGCAATATGTTTGGATAGCCTGGTGAGACAACCTGTCTCTACTAAAGCATATGCACCCTTTTAATAAACATGTCTCCTCTTTGTTCAAAGGATTTGTATTGATCCCAGCTGGCACAAGCAGGGGAAAGTAAAATGACATCGCCTGTGTCCGATAAGCCGTATGCTTGTTGGACGGCCTCGTCAACGTTATCGGCAATTTTTATCGTTTTAACTCCGGCCTGTTCAGCCGCCGCTTTTATTTTTTCCCGCGTTTCTCCGAAAGCTACTACGCTTTTTACCCTGTCTAAGGCCGGAATCAAAGCATCGAAGCTGCCTCCGCGGTCAAGCCCTCCCGCCAGCAGGATTGTGGGCTGTCTGAAGGCCGCCAGCGCCTTTGTTGTTGCTAATATATTCGTTGCCTTAGAATCATTGTAAAAAAGCCTGCCGTCCTTTTCTTTAATAAATTCCAAACGATGCGGCACACCCGAAAAGGTCTTTAAAACCTTTTGTAAAAAGCCCGTGGAAACATTGTAGACTTTTGCAGCAGCAATCGCAGCCAGCGCATTCTCGGCATTGTGAGCCCCTGGCATAGCCATGTCATCAACATGAACTATTTTTTCTCCCTTGTAATAGATCGCGCCCATTTCAATATATGCTCCCTTTTTGGTGGATGCCGCTGCCGAAAAAGGAATCTTTGTCGCCTTTGAATCCCGAATAAGCTCAACAACATGGAAGTTATCTGCATTATAAATTAAAATATCATTTTCTTTTTGGTTCGCTGTAATTTTTGCTTTGGCCCGTCCATACTCTTGTAAAGTCCCATGGTAATCAAGATGCGCTTCAAACAAATTAAGAATGATGGCAACATGAGGGGAAAAATCCTTCGTTCCCAAGAGTTGAAAACTGGATAATTCTGTGACAATGATATTATTATTCGTTGCATCCTGGACAACTTCAGAAAGAACTGTCCCGATATTCCCTGCAACAATTGCCTCGTACTCGCTTCCTTTCATCATTTCCCCAAGCATCATCGTCGTCGTTGTTTTGCCATTCGATCCCGTTATCCCGATAAATTCAGCTTCAGAAATTTGTGATGCTAGCTCAACTTCTGTAATAACTGGTACTTTTTTATCCATAGCGCTTGCAATTAACGGATTTGTGTAAGGTATGCCTGGATTTTTAACAATGGTGTATAAGTTTTCATGTATCAAATAATCCGGGTGTCCGCCATCAACTATATGCACACCCATGCTTTTCAGCTCCGCCGCATGCGGATCCTGATCTAAGGATGCCATATCGTTGACTGTCACTTCAGCGCCAAGGCGATGCAACAATTTAGCCGCGGTGTAGCCGCTTTTAGCCAGCCCAAGAACCAGGACCTGTTTCCCTTTATAATCAAAAATGTTTTTCATTTTACAGCCACACCTTTAAATATATTCCAAGCACAGCGAAGACTAAGCTAAAGAACCAAAAAGTTGAGACAATCCGCCATTCAGACCAGCCCGATAATTCATAATGATGGTGGAGCGGAGTCATTTTAAATACCCGTTTGCCAGTTGTTTTAAAAGATGTGACTTGGATCATGACAGATAAGGTTTCAATAACATAGATCCCGCCAATGATAATCAAGAGAATCTCCGATTTTGTCAATATGGCAGTGCCTGCCAATGCACCTCCAAGAGCGAGGGACCCTGTATCTCCCATAAAAACTTTCGCCGGGTGAGCGTTGAAGAGAAGAAAGCCGAGCAAAGCTCCCGTTACTGCTGTTGCGAAGACAGCCACATCCATTTGCAGTGTATGATAAGCAACAATAGCAAATCCGCCGAATGCAATGGCCGCTGTACCTGTTAACAACCCATCCACCCCATCGGTTAAATTCGTACCGTTTGATGTGCCAAGCAACATGACGATCACGAGCAGTATGTACGCCCAATGCAAATCGAAGCCTATATCTGTTCCCGGAATCGTAATCGCTGTCGAAAAACCCGTTTGCCATAAGACGATAAAAAAGATTACAGCAATAATTAATTGTCCGACCAATTTCTGTTTTGAGTTTAATCCAAGATTGCGTTTCATAACAATCTTTATAAAGTCATCCAAAAATCCAATTAATCCGTAGCCAACGGTAACAAATAATAATAAATAAGTGTCCGTTGTAATTAAATGGTATTTTATTGCTGCAATTAATGTCCCGCATATAAGCGCAAACAAGATAATCACACCGCCCATTGTCGGTGTTCCCGCCTTTTTTTGGTGGCTTTCGGGGCCTTCATCCCTAATGTATTGGCCAAACTTTAACGTTCGCAAAATCGGTATGAAAAATGGCGCAAAAATCAAAGCAACTAAAAAGGCTGCAGCCATGCTGAATAATAATACGATTGTCACGATACCGCCTCCTTTCTATGCTTTCAGTTCCGCTACTAAAGTTTCAAGAGCCGCGATTCTGGATGCCTTAAATAATAACACCGTTCCAGGCGCAAGCAATTTTTCCAAATGAGGGATGGCCAGTGTCTTATCGGAAAAGGCTGCAATAGTGATGCCGTCTTCATTTGATGCCAATTCCTCAGCAATCCATTTCGCTTTTTCACCTATAGTTATAACATGGGTTACCGGCGGCGAAATATCTTCGGCAACTTGTTTGTGAAGTTTTTCTTCGTCAGCGCCAAGTTCATACATATTCCCAAGCACGATGACACGTTTCTGGAATCCAGGCAGAGATCTAACAGTTTGAATGGCAGCTTTCATGGATGTCGGACTGGCATTATAAGAATCATTAATGATTAGAGCGCCGTTCCGGCCATGAATTGTTTCTAGCCTCATCCCAGTTACAGATAAATGGTCAAATCCTTTTTGTATATCGCTGCAATGAATCCCGAGTTGTTTTGCCGCTGCAATAGCAAGGGCTGCATTTTTAACATTATGCCTTCCTAACAGAGGAATGTAAAATGATCCTTCGTTCTCATTTATCTGAAATTTATAGCCATTTATATCGGCGGTAACCTGTGTAATTTGGATATGATCCCTCCCATTGTACCCGCATAACATGATGGTGTGCTGCTCAGATCGAAACCCTGTCAAGAGTGGTTCATCACCGTCAATAATCAATGTTCCGCCAGGCTTCAATCCATCAACAATCTCTAGCTTCGCCTTGGCAATGCCTTCGCGGCTGCCTAAAAACTCGATATGCGATTCACCGATATTTGTGATGATAGCGATATCGGGAGAAGCTATTTTACTTAATAAGGAGATTTCGCCAAAATGGTTCATCCCCATTTCTAAAATTAAAACCTCACAAGTCTCGGGCATTGTTAGGATGGTTAATGGCAAACCAATATGGTTATTATAATTCCCCTGTGTTTTATATGTTTCAAATGCCGTAGCTGTGACATGTTCGACAATGTCTTTTGTTGTCGTTTTGCCGTTGCTGCCGGTTACAGCAATAACTTTGGGCGACTGTTCTTTAAGATACTCCGCTGCCAATTGCTGTAATCCCTTTAAACTGTCATCCGTATAAAATATCGGAAAGTCGTTTGGGAGATTCTCGGGAAGGGCTTTTCCTTCTGTCCAGATCGCCGCGACGGCTCCCGATTGAATCGCTTGCTCCAAGAACTGATGGCCATCAAACCGTTCACCTTCAATCGGTACGAATAGACCGTTAACGACCTGCTCACGGCTATTGGTGAACACTGCTAAATCATCTATGTCATCCGCATGACCTTCTACTTTTGTTGCACATTTCTTTATAAGTTCGACACTAATACTCATGACCCAAGGCGCTCCTTTATAGCGTTCTTTGCTACTTTTCGATCATCGAAGTCAATTTTGTCCGTACCCATGATTTGATAGGTTTCATGCCCTTTGCCGGCGATTAATATAATATCATGATCTTCCGCTTCACGCACTGCAAAATTGATCGCTTCACTGCGGTCTACTATTTTTTCATATGATGCTCCCCTAACCCCTGCTTCCATATCCATTAATATCCGCTCGGGGTCTTCCGTCCGTGGATTATCCGAGGTTAGCACTGTGAGGTCACTATATTTCACGGCTGTTTTAGCCATGACCGGCCGTTTCGTCCTATCCCTGTCACCTCCGCAACCAACTACGGTAATCACTCTGCCCTTAGCAAATTCCTTTATCGTCAAAAGCGCGTTTTCAAGGCTATCGGCAGTATGGGAATAATCAACGATGACTGTAAAAGGTTGACCGCCTTGAACCGTTTCAAACCGTCCGTCTATGCCATCGATGTGCTGAACCGTATGAATCATAGAATCAATTGAAATGCCTTTAATAAAACAAGTCAACATTGAGGCAAGCACATTGTATACGCTGAATTTCCCAATTAGTTTCATCATCACGGGAAATCGTCCATCCCTTGTGACCAGATCAAATTGGGTTCCGTTACTGGTTATTTCAATATTTTCAGCGCGAAAATCCGCCTGATTCTCAATCCCGTATGTAAAAACGGAAGCGCTAGTCATATGCTTATATTCTTCAGAAGCAGCATCATCCTGATTTAATACAGCAGCTTTCACATGATTAGTATCATATGTATTGCCCAACTGTGAAAAAAGAAGCCCTTTTGCATAAAGGTAATCCTTCATTGTCGGGTGATAATCCAAATGGTCTTGCGTTAAATTTGTAAAAACAGCAATGTTGAAATCACAGCCCCGTACTCTCCCTTGATGAAGGGCGTGGGAAGAGACTTCCATGACAGCTGATGCCACATCATCATTTGCCATCTCTCTGAATGCTTTTTGCAAAACAAATGACTCCGGTGTTGTATTGTTGACAGGCACAAGCTTGTCATTATATCGGATACCCATCGTTCCTACCAGACCGGTGGATACCCCGGCATCATCCTGAATAGCTTTAATGATATGTGTAATTGATGTTTTGCCATTCGTTCCTGTCACACCAATTAGATGCAAATTATGGCTTGGCTGACCATAATAATAATCGGATATAATCGCAAGCGCTCTGCGGCTGTCGGCGACATAAATAACCGGGACATTGACCTCTAATGGCTTCTCAGCAACAATCGCAGCCGCACCGCGCTTAGCGGCTTCCGCAGCAAACTTGTGGCCGTCCAGTTGCAAACCGCTTATACAGAAAAACAATGTATTGGGTTCAACGTTTCTTGAATCAATTTCTAGTCTGAGAATATCAGGGTTATGGTCATTAGACTTTTTATAATTCAACAGTGGATTTATACATTCGTTAAGCTTCATCATGTCACGTCCTTTTCGTGAAAAGAAGCCAAGGCATCAAGCACTTGGCTAAGGGTACAATGATTATTTTAATCGTCCGGTTGCTTTTTGTCACCTAAATATATTCTAATTGTCGAGCCGCTTTTCAATTTTACGCCGGGCTTTGGGGATTGCATCACAACGACATCCCCTTGACCCGCTGTGTCAATCTTTAGGTTGTATAAGCTGTGCCTGATTTCTTTTTTGTCCTTGCCAACAAGGTTAGGCACCTCAATTATAGGTTCATCTGTATAGCTTTTTTCTTTCTCCATGCCGCCTTTTTGTTTTTTGACGCCTAGCGCTCTCAAGCTGTCACCGATAATATTCTTCGCAATCGGGGCAGCGGTCTGCCCGCCAAATTGTATGGCACCCTTCGGATTATCGATGGCGACATATACGACGATTTTGGGATCATTGGCAGGGGCAAATCCCATGAATGATAAAATGTAATTATTTTTCAGATAATGCCCATCCTTAACTTTTTGGGCAGTGCCTGTCTTCCCGCCGACACGGTAGCCATCAATATAAGCGTTTTTACCACTGCCATTGGCAACGACACTTTCAAGAGCGTATCGGACTTTTTTCGAAGTTTCCTCTGAAATCACCCTTCTTTTCATGGTAGGACTTGTTCGGCTGACCGTTTCACCTGTTTCAGGATCTTTCCACGCCTTGGCAATATAAGGCTCATAGAGGTAACCGCCGTTAACAGCTGCCGACACTGCTGTGACCTGCTGAATCGGTGTAACTGATACCCCTTGACCGAAGGATGTTGTAGCAAGTTCAAGCGGACCCATCTTTTCTGGTCTAAATAAAATACCTTTTGCTTCACCCTGAAGGTCAATGCCTGTCTTTTGGCCAAATCCGAAATCGCGAATATACTTTTGGAGCTTATCTTTACCGAGCCTTTGCCCCAATGCTACAAAGCCCGGGTTGCAGGAGTTTTCTACGACTTCGAGGAAAGTCTCTGAACCATGCCCCCCTCTTTTCCAGCAGTGAAGCTTATGTCCGGCGACCGTAATATAGCCGGGATCATAAAAATGATCGTGTTTTAAGTTAACTTTGTTTTCTTCAAGGGCCGCTGCCAATGTAATAACTTTAAATGTTGAGCCCGGCTCATATGTCCGCCAGATTGGAAGGTTATGATTATAAACTTCTGGCAGTACATTCTTATAGTTTTCAGGATTAAAGTCCGGGCGCGATGACATGCCTAAGATCTCCCCAGTATTTGGATTCATAGCGATGGCGATCGCACTGTCCGGATGATATTTTTGTTCAGCATTATTTAACTCGCGTTCTATGATCGATTGGACTTGATGATCGATCGTAAGCTCCAAATCCAAGCCATCTTTTGGCGGAACATACTTGTCCTTCAAGCTGGACATCCGGTTACCTTGAGCGTCAGAGAAAAAAGAAACGTGGCCCTTTTCTCCTTTAAGACGATCATCGTAATATTTTTCCAATCCTATCAGACCCTGGTTGTCAATGCCAGCAAAACCCAATACATGCGACAGATAGCTTCCATGCGGATAGTGCCGCTTAAAGTCCTCAGCAATAAAGACGCCAGGCATACGCAGCGATTTCACTTCAGCAGCCTTCTCATTGCTGATTTTCCGGCCTTCAGGAGTAATCCTTACAATTGATTCTTTCTTTGTTATGTCTTTGTACGCATCTTCCTTGGACATACCTAACACAGATGATAATTTCTCCGCGGTTTTGACGGGATCCTTGACTTGTTTTGGGACAACAAGGACAGACGGCCGGCTCACATTGGTTGCAAGCTCCTTCCCATTACGGTCCAGGATATCGCCCCGCTCCGCTTCATAAGGAATTTGCCTGCTCCAGGAATCTAAAGCTTTGCCGGACAGCCAACCATTTTTAAAGAATTGAACATACCCGAGCCGCACAATAAATACAGCAAAAACAACAATGCCGATGAGTAGGATAACAATTAAACGCTTGCGCACGGTGACATTTGATACACGCACATCTGGCCCCTCCTATTCTATGCTTGTATTACTGTATGCATAAAATAGGAGGGATAGAACAAGCCCTAATGGAACGTTATGTCAGTCCATTTGGCTGCTTTTCTTTTTATCTTGTGCGTCACCTTGCTTCTCTTTATTTTTGTTATCTTCTGCTTGCAGGTTGAGGACCAGGTAGTCCCCTTTCTTTACAACCGTTCCTTTTGCAGGCTTCTGATCTATGACAAAACCGTTGCCGATAATATTGGGTTTCAGTGACAAGAGATTGGCGACTTTTAGGGAATCGGATAATGACCAGCCCGTGAGATCAGGAAGTTCTAATTTGCCTTCGCCGACCAAAATCACCTTACTGCCTTTTAGAACCTTTGTCCCGTCGAACGGCGCCTGTTTCGTGACCTTGCCTTTCTTGCCGACAGTAACCACATCGACTCCTTTAGCCTTTAGATCTTTTGCAGCCTCGTCAAACGGCTCACCTTTGTATTGTTTTAAGGTGACTGTTTGCTCAGAGGTTGTTTGTTTTTTATCAGCCTTTTTTTCAGGCTTGATATTGAGATATTGCAGCGCATTGCTCATGACTGGATTAAACACCTTAGCCACAGGCTCTGATCCTGTTTCAGTATCCTTTAGATGAGGCCTGTCCACCGCGACATACACGATCAGCTTTGGATCCTTTTCGGGGGCCATCCCCATGAAAGAAAAGATATAATTGTTTCTTCCTGTCAAGTAGTTACCGTTGACCGCGATCTGTGCTGTTCCGGTTTTTCCGATGACATCATAGCCTTTAAGATCATATGGCTTGCCTGTCCCGTGTTTCCCGTGAACAACCGTTCTAAGCAGTTTCCTCGTCTTTTCGGCTGTCTCTTTGGAAATTGGCGTCCCTGCAACCTTTGGCTTGTGATTCAAGACCACTTTGCCCGTTGTCGGGTTTTTGACCTTTTCTATGACATACGGCCGCATCATTTTCCCATCATTCGCGATCGCTGTTGCGGCTTGGACAAGCTGCAGGCTTGTAAATGCGGAAGCCTGGCCGAAAGCCGTCGAGACTTGATCTGCTTTCCACTTGAAACTCATTCTGCTGTTGCTCTCTTTTGGCAGATCGATACCTGTTTTTTGCGTGAATCCAAACTTTTTGAGATAGTCATAAAATCGATCGGTGCCAAGCTGCTTATCAGCAATGATTGAAAAACCAACATTTGAAGATCTCTGAAGACCCTCGTTAAAGCTGATTCTTCCCCATGACTGGTTCCAATCATGAACAGTGATGCCGCCGACGTCATATGAACCCGATTGAAAGGTGGCATTCCCATTATAAACACCTGCATCAATCGCACTTGCCAAAGTAAACATTTTCATGACGGAGCCGGGTTCATAAGGAGATGACACGGCGAAATTTGTGTAGTTTTCAATGTCTCGCTTATTTGGATTGAAGCTTGGCCTGTTTGACATCGCCAAAATTTGGCCCGTTTTTGGATCGGCAACAACACCGATCATTCGCTTAGGTTTGTATTCCTTGGCTACGCTTGACATGGCTTCCCCAAGCACGGTTTGAATTTTATTATCGATGGTAAGATAGACATTATCCCCTTGTTTGGGCTTTTTGAGGTGCTTTTTGGCATCAGGCATTTTTACGCCTTCTTGACTTGTTTTAAAAGTGACTTTACCGTCCTGTTCTGTGAGGTAGTCATTCAATGAGCGTTCGACACCTAATTTACCAACTGCCTTCTTTTTTTCCTGATCATATTGTGTAAATCCCAAAACATATGACGCAAACTTTTGGTTTGGATAGTAGCGTTTAGTTTCCTGCTTAAATTTGATTCCAGGAAGCTTAAGCTTATCAATCTTTTTCTTTTTGTCATAGCTTAGCTTCTTGCCGCTTGTACCAAATTCAACCTGCCAGGTATTCTTATTTTGTAAATTTTTATTTAGTAAATCCAGGATTTTGGATTCTTTCATATCAAGAATAGGCGCAAGAAGCTTGGCTGTTTTTTCCTTGTTTTTAACATAATTGCCTTTGCCCGCTTTAGGACTAATGACCGCGTAAATTGTATAGGCAGGTATATCATGGGCCAGAACATGGTCGTTTCTGCCGTAAATGCTGCCCCTGTGGGCATCGACCACCTTTACCGTTTTCCATTGGTTTTCTCCAATATTAACGAGCTGGTGTCCATCTATTTCCTTGCCGTTTGCGATATAAACAAATCTGCCAATGAGCAAACAAAAGAGCAGCAAGAAGATCGTTGCGATAACCGCTGCCCATTTGTTGATTGTCTTATTTTTCTTTGGAAACATTATAATCACTCACTATTATGGAAGTACTTTCACATTTTTGACATCAAGCTTTAGCCCAAGCTTATCTTTTGCATATTGAATAATTCTCTCAGGTGCAGCAAGCTCCGTTACTTCAACCTTAAGCTGATGATTCACCTTCGACTGTGTATCCAATTTGTTTTCCAAGCCGCTAATATCACTTGAGGCACTAAATAGTTTGGCTTGATTTGAAACGATCAAGATGGCAAGGACCATAACGACTAATGCACCGATGGACCAAAGCAACTTTTCTCCCTTCGTAACCGTTCTTTTTGGTAAAACGGGTGTTTCCTGTTGATAGTGTCTTCGAGTTACGACTTGTTCTCCTTCTGTTAAATGGCGCGCCGTTTGATTCAACCCTAGTCCTCCTTTTTTTATGTATTAGAATAGTTTCACCCCGCGTTAGTGATGACTTTCTAACATCTATTTTTTTCTTACTTTCTCCGCGATTCTTAGTTTTGCAGAACGTGCCCTGCGATTTTCATTGCACTCATCTTCATTAGGCAGAATGGGTTTGCGTTTAATTAACTTAAGCACTGGTGCCGCCTCATCAGGAATGACCGGAAACCCCGGCGGTAATTGCGGCGGTTCACTATGTTCTCTAAAAATTGTTTTACAGATTCGATCTTCTAGGGAATGAAAAGTGATAACCGATAATCGCCCTTCTAGGTTTATAAGCTTAATCGCCTGTTGAAGTGAATCCTCGAATGCATTCAGCTCATCATTCACGGCAATCCTTAATGCCTGGAAGATCCTTTTCGCAGGATGACCGCCTTTTCTCCTAGCTGGTGCCGGAATAGCTTCTTTGATAATATCAACCAATTCTTCTGTGGTCTGGATCAGGTGATCCTTTCGCCTCGTTTCTATTTTTCTGGCGATTTGCTTTGAAAACTTCTCCTCGCCATACCGGAAGAAGATCCGTACGAGGTCTTCATAAGGCCAGCCGTTAACAACATCTGCAGCATTCAGCTCCTGATCCCGATTCATACGCATATCAAGGGGGCCGTTATGTTGGTAACTAAATCCTCTATCGGCTTGGTCAAATTGCGGGGATGAGACACCAAGATCATAGAGGATGCCGTCAACCGATGGTACCCCTAAATCCGTCAGCCTTTCTTCGATTTGGCGGAAATTAGCTTTAATAAAGGTAACTTTACCCTGATAGGGCTGCAGCCTTGTATTCGCAGCCTGTAAAGCCGCCTCATCTTGATCAAATGCATAGAGGTGACCCTGGTCAAGCTGTTTTACAATTTCCTCACTGTGTCCTCCGCCGCCAAGTGTGCAGTCAACATAAAGTCCATCGGGTTTAATTTTCAACCCTTCAACAGCTTCTTTTTTTAAGACAGTAACATGTTCAAACATGGTGAAATCCTTTCGGGTATTGTGTTTTTTGGGCTACATGTCAAAATCCAAAAGACTTTCCGAGATATCATCAAATGATGCTTCGGACTCTTCATAATAAGTCTCCCAGACTGACTTGCTCCATATTTCAATACGATTGGAGACCCCAATGACAACACAATCTTTTTCTAGTTTGGCATAATCCCTAAGGGGCTGAGTGATGGAGACCCGTCCTTGCTTATCCAACTGGCACTCACATGCGCCCGAGAAAAAGAAACGGGTAAAGGCTCTCGCATCCTTCTTTGTAAATGGAAGGGATTTAAGCTTTTGTTCGATTTGACTCCATTCATCTAAAGGGTAAACAAAAATACACTGATCTAACCCCCGCGTTAAGACAAAGCTTTCGCCAAGCTCTTCTCTAAATTTGGACGGTATGATCAGCCTGCCCTTAATGTCTATGTTGTGTTGATGTTCACCCATAAACATGGACATTGCCCCCTCTTACTACCCCTACTCTACCACATCGCCCCACTTTTCACCACTTTAATTTAATTATTCGTGGAAACAAATAAAAATCCTGCCATAGGACAGGATTTTTTAATAAAATTCAGTTGGTAAATTCTTCTCAAACGTTGTCATAACAAGCCGATTTGGCCTTGCTTTTTTGACAAAATCTACAGCTCTATGACATGCTGATACCCATTAAATTGATACTGTTGATCCAATAGGTGGGGGATAAGCCCAAAACCATGTCGGTTAATGAAGTAAAAAATACTCCAAAACCTTTCCTGAGGGACACCGGATGGACATAAATTATTTTCAACTCTTTGAAAACGTTTCAGTTCGGACTCATACTGCAGTTCAATCATCTGCATCATTTTCTTCTCCATCACATCAATATCCCGCTCAATAATAGCGATGTTTTTATCGCTAATTTTGTCCAAGCCACGGCTTATATCAACAGCTAGCTCTTTCATGGGCCCGTAGGCATCCTTTACGGACTTCCTAAACGTATTAACGGTATCCCCAACACGCCAATCATGCTGAGCACTAAGCCATTCCTCTTTCAATTGGTTGATGTCGGCTTGAAGGACTTTTTGAATAGAAAGTTCTTTATTATCCAGCCACTTCTTTGCCCCCCGGCTAATAAGAGTCATATGCAGCCGCGGTACAACCGGAGGCATATCGATGGATACTTGGTGAAAAGCTTTTTTCAGGGCAGACCAATAAGCAATTTCACCGGGACCTGCAATAAATGCCAATGTGGGCAGCAGCAAATCTTGCATAATGGGGCGCGTCACCACATTATTGCTCAAGACCTCTGGTGTTTCTTCCGCAATACCTTGCAATTGCGAAAGGTCAAAGCGGACGGTCCCGCTCTTTCCTTTAATGAGATTGCCATCTTCCTCAAGCAACTCTCTGTTCCCCTTATCATCATAAAAGAGATTGACATTGCCCTCAGCCTGATCTAAGTCAACCTTGTAGCCGCTCCCTTCTAAATGGTTGAGCTGGCTGATGACGGCTTGATTGATTTCTTTATGATGTGCCAAAAGTTCTTGGAAGTACCCCGCTTCAAGCTTTCTGACAGCCGGGTCGGCCGAATCAAGCAGAACCAGCCCGTATGGGGCAAACAGCTTATGGATCAAACAGGCAAAAAAGTCAACAACTGTGCGCGAGTAATTGACTGCTTCTTCCAAATCAGTCAAAATTTGAGCAGTGTGATCCGTTTCCCCAAAGGCTTGGAAAACAGCGTTTATCCATTGCATCAGATCCGCTTTATCAATTGTGAGCTTGGATACGGATGTTTTGTTACCAAACTTTTTTTGATAAACAAGCTTCTTTTGGCCTCCATCTGCTGGAATATGGACATGATTGACTTCATCAAAGTCATGGTCTTCGCCCGCGATCCAGAAAATCGGAATAACCGGAATCCCTAACTGTCCTTCTTGCTCTCTTGCAAGCTTTATAATCGATATGCATTTATGTATTGAATAGGCAGGTCCGGTTAATAACCCCGCTTGTTGTCCGCCGACAACGGCCGCACTCTTAACATTGTTCAATTTTTCTATATTAGCAAAAACATTTTCGTGGTCTGTGTATTTTTTATTAAAAGCACCTAGAACACGGACAAGATCTTCACGGCCGTATGAACGCTGATGAATGGATTGAAGGCGCTCTTGATAAGCTGACTGTTCATTAAATGGATAATCAAAAAAAGATTGGATACGTTCACCCTGTGTAAGGTAGTCTTCGACAAGCTTAGCGTTGTGCTTGACTTCAATAACTTTAAGATCCATGCTACTCTTCCTCTCTCAAACTGCACTCATTGCCATTTGAGTATAGCAAATTTTAACCTCTTTCCCAAAAGGTGTGCTCAGGCACTTTTTAGACACTGCATTATATCCTATGCAGTCCTTCAATCATCAATCCATATATGTATAAAAACGAGTCAAGAACCATAAATACTAGAAAATTCAGCCTCCAAATTCCTCTGAATAACCGTTTTACTTTAAAATCATCTTTCTTTCTCCAAGAAATAATAGTAAATATAAAAGCGACGAACAGAATAATGAGTAAGATGGGACCAAAAAGAGTACGATGCCATATATGGAGGGCGAGAGCAGCTGCGGAAAGCACAGCAAAAAGCGTTGTAATATCAATGGCCAATCCAAAGGCAGCCCGCCTTTTTGCCATTGTTATTCTAAAAATAGCCATAAAAAAGAACAGCGTTAAAATTGGCATTGTTGAGAATAAAGCGATTAACAAAGCTAGAAGATGAATCACGTTTTACCCCCTATTTAAACCGGTTTTCGGCCGCTAATATGCTGTGGTAAAGGAACAGTGTTAAGGGTGCCCGTCTTTTCAAACGAGCAGCTTCCCGCAAAACATAGCCTGATATGGCTTCAATTTCAGTACAGCGGCCGGCGTCAAGGTCCTGTAGCATAGAAGAACGGTTTTCCTCAGTATTCTTACATATCTCAAGCAGTTCCCTCCAGCCTTTCTCCTTCTCCCGTGCCGCAAGCATCAGAATATTGGCTGTTTCTTCAAATAATTGTCCCATAATCAAACGATAGTGAGGGTCCCTAACAAGCTCACCATTTTGCACATTATAAATCCCTGTAAGGGGATTAATCACTGCATTTATTATTAATTTCCTGGTTAGCATGTTCCGCCAATCGTACTCCGGTAAAAAGGGAAAGGTATTCACCTCAAAAAAAGGCGCGAGAAGAGAGAGGTCCCCTTTATAGGAAGCGATCCTTGTCCTACCCGGACCATTATGACTCACCCTGGCATCAGACTTTTTCCTCGCACCATGTTCAACCACACCAAGGTATAGGTTATGATGGTGCAACCCAGACAAATCTTCAATGTGGCCCATGCCATTTTGGATAAAAATTATCGCCTGTTCCTTGGCTGTCTTATTATTCAGTTCTTTAAGCATGTTTTTTAATGCCGGCTGCTTCACAGCAATAATAAGGCAATCATCATCCCAGGTGTCATCGGTATTTTTCACATATGGGAAGCTGTTGAACATAGAATCTTTGGTATCAACTATGATTCCTTCTTGTTTGATAAGCTTCTTCTGGTCCAAACGCCTTGTATAGAGTGTTGTTTCAAAGGATTTATTTAGATAAGCGGAAAACAACAGTCCTAGAGCGCCGCCCCCGATGATACCGACCTTCATGGCAATCCCCCTCAATTTTATAATCTTGAAATAATTATATCATCAACAAACGGTGAATAAAGAAAACTCGGCTTCACTCATTCATTATAGGACTCAGATTCCGCTATTACTATAAAAAGTGTCACTTTTTTGAGGTTATAGGACTCAGATTCCCTTATTTGCTCAATTGCCACTCAAATTGCCTCTTGAATGTCCGAATAACGGAATCACAGTTAATCACAGTCCGATACGCTCATGAAATATAGCATTTTGTCACAAATAGCGGAACGACAGTCCGATAAAAATCCTAACAATATAATCAAAACCACCCGTGAGAACGGGTGGTTTGTTCTGCGGCTGAAAGCCTCTGTTACTGGCCAGCCCTTCAAAGGGCACGGAATAGTTCGCCAAC
>NZ_SLXK01000011.1 GCF_004341035.1 Scopulibacillus darangshiensis | reverse complement strand
GCTAGAAAAACACCTTCAAATTCCGAAATAAATGAAGGCGTTTGCCAATTTTCATCCAAATTGCTTCTTCGGTTAGTCCTATGAATAATCCGGGTTTGGTCTTATTTTTTTTTGAACAAAGTTGTAAGACATAGCCACTCATAAGACCGAGCCGGGCAATCATACCTTGATAGAAAAAAGGAAAGCGGGTATGTGTTTATGGAATGGCTTGACCAAATAAAAAGGCATTTAAAAGGGACCGTTGAGTATTGGGTTGATAAAAGCTATGACCGTTATCATTGTGTTACTGATGAAGAAAGAAATGCGATGACACGTAAGAAGCAGGTCTTAAAGGACCGTAAAGCAAGAATAGAGAAAAGCATGATTGATGGAAAATTAATAGATGTGGAGGAGAACGGGAATAAAAGAAAGGTTGATTATCTGCTTCACATGAAATTGTTAATCAAACAGAAACAACATTTCTATGTCGAAGAGCAAATTGAAGAAAGGCAGGCCATCTTTGAGGATTCAAAATTGCTGCTTGACCGCCCCCTTGCTCAGGAACCACTTGATGGCGGGGAGAAATATCATATTGCCGTTCAGGAAGAGAGGAGCAAGAGCATGGCTTATAACCGATTGGAAGCCGTGAAGTACGCGGACCGTTGGTGGAACAGCCATAACCCGCAATTTAAAGAATTCGATGTGGATTGCACTAATTTTATTTCACAATGTATTCATGCGGGTGGTGTGCCAATGTCAGGGAAATATAATAAAACATCGGGCTGGTGGTTTGAAGGAAAAAGTTGGAGCTACAGCTGGACTGTCGCCAACGCCCTTAGGTGGTACTTAAGCAAAGATCGAAACATCATGGGGGCTGTTGCGGTCGAGCGCCCTGATCAGCTTGTCCCGGGGGATGTTATTTGTCTTGACTTTGAAGGGGACGGGAAATGGGATCACACCACATTTGTGACCGAAAGGGATGCTAATGGTATGCCGCTTGTTAATGCACATACCGTGAACTCTAGACATCGCTACTGGTCATATGAGGATTCAACAGCTTGGACCGAAAATATAAAATACAAGTTTTTTCATATCAAGGATTAGGGGTCTGACCCCTCGGGGTCAGACCCCATATGTTATAATCAAACAAAAAGAGGTGCACTTAATCATGGGGTTACATATCGTACTATATCAACCAGAGATTCCATCAAACACAGGAAATATTGCCAGGACGTGCGCGGGCACCAATACGGCGCTTCATTTAATCCGTCCGCTAGGTTTCTCTACAGATGATAAAATGTTAAAAAGGGCTGGCTTGGACTATTGGCCGCACGTTGATGTCAACTACTATGACTCATTGGATGAATTGTTTGCCAAATACGAAAATGGAGAGTATTTTTTTCTTACTAAGCATGGTGAAAAAGCTCACTCAACTTTTGAATACAGTGATTTATCTAAAGACTACTTCTTCGTATTTGGCAGGGAAACAAGCGGGCTGCCTGACGATTTACTAAAGGCTAATAAGGACCGCTGTCTAAGGCTTCCAATGTCACCTGTCATGCGGTCACTTAATCTGTCTAACACTGCAGCGGTTATGGTTTATGAAGCGCTGCGCCAGCAAAACTACCCAGAGCTAACTTAAACAAAAAAGCAGCCTGATATCAGGCTGCTTTTTTTAAATACAAATACCGCTTTTCGTATTACTTATTTGCTTCAGGCTTATCATTATATCCCGCCGTGAAAATCGATACAAGAAAAGAAATAATGACGATTAGAATCACAAATGTTTTCACTTAACGGCACGCCTCCTTTATGACTGTTACTTACAAGCTGATCTTTGTCCACCTTTATTATAACGAAAGACCACTGCATTGTGAATGTCCCTCTTTGAAATATTCGGAAAAGGATATCAATTTATCTTTCATATTTTTTTCTTATAAAAAATATATACTTGTGCGTTAACAGCCCTCCACGAGCTATTTCTGACTCCTAATTCTTAAGGATGGTTACATGTTTTATGAAAAGGTTAGGCGCATCTTGCATAGGATGTAATACACTCGCTGAAACCTTTTGGGGGGATTTTAATGAACTTTCTTGATAAAGTGAAAAATAACCGTGAACATGAGCGAAAGCTTGAGTGGCAAGGCACTTTTTCGGAGTATCTTGAATTGGTGAAAGAGCGTCCTGAAATTGCGCAATCCGCCCATGCCCGTCTTTATAATATGATTAAACACGCCGGTATAAGAGATGAAGACGGAACGAAGAAATTTCGTTTTTTTGAAAACGACATTTACGGATTAGAGGAAGCGATTGAACGGCTTGTAGAAGAATATTTCCATCCGGCAGCAAAGCGTCTAGACGTCAGAAAACGTATCTTACTATTAATGGGGCCGGTGAGTGGCGGGAAATCAACCATAGTCACATTGTTGAAGAAAGGTCTTGAGCAATTTTCCAAAACAGATGAAGGAGCGATTTATGCCATAAAGGGTTGTCCCATGCATGAAGATCCCATGCACCTCGTGCCTGATGAAATGCGTGAGGAATTCTATGAGGAATATGGGATTCGAATTGAAGGGCATTTGTCACCGCTTAATACGATGCGTCTTGAACAAGAGTACGGGGGATGCTTGGAAGATGTCATGGTCGAACGGGTCTTTCTTTCCGAGGACAAACGGGTTGGGATTGGAACCTTCAGCCCTTCTGACCCAAAATCACAAGATATTGCTGATCTAACGGGAAGCATTGATTTTTCCACAATTGCCGAGTACGGATCAGAATCCGATCCGAGAGCCTATCGTTTTGATGGTGAATTGAACAAAGCTAACCGCGGTTTAATGGAATTCCAGGAAATGTTGAAGTGCGATGAGAAGTTTCTCTGGCATCTTCTTTCATTAACGCAGGAGGGGAATTTTAAAGCAGGCCGGTTCGCACTCATTTCCGCAGATGAATTAATTGTGGCTCACACGAATGAATCAGAGTACCGCTCTTTTATCAGCAACAAGAAAAATGAAGCGCTTCATTCCAGAATCATTGTCATGCCTATTCCTTACAATTTGAAGGTCAGTGATGAAGAACTGATTTACGAAAAGATGATTAGGGAAAGTGATATGGCACATGTTCATATTGCACCGCATGCATTAAAAACGGCGGCGATTTTCTCTGTATTAACACGGTTAAAAGAATCAAAAAGCCGCGGCATTGATCTTGTCAAAAAAATGAGATTGTATGATGGGGAAAATGTAGAAGGTTTTAATGCTGCCGATCTAACTGAATTGAAAACTGAATTTCAGGATGAAGGCATGAGCGGGATTGATCCCCGTTATGTAATCAATCGGATTTCGTCGGCGATTATTCGTAAGGATGTGTCATCGATAAATGCACTGGATGTACTAAGGTCGGTTAAAGAGGGGCTTGATCATCATCCATCTATTTCCAAAGAGGATAAAGAGAGTTATATGAACTTTATTGCTTTGGCACGAAAGGAATATGATGAGATTGCAAAAAGGGAAGTACAAAAGGCATTCGTATACTCGTTTGAAGAGTCTGCGAAGACATTGATGGACAATTATCTGGATAATGTAGAAGCCTATTGTAATAAGAATAAGCTTCGGGATCCAATTACTGGCGATGAGATGGATCCGGATGAAAAATTGATGCGGTCCATTGAAGAGCAAATTGGGATCTCCGAAAATGCCAAAAAGGCCTTTCGTGAGGAAATTTTGATCCGTATATCTGCCTATGCAAGAAAAGGCAAGCGCTTCGATTATCAATCCCATGAACGGCTGAGGGAAGCGATACAGAAGAAATTGTTTGCCGACCTTAAAGACGTCGTTAAAATCACGACATCTACCAAAACACCTGATGAAACACAGCTTAAGCGAATTAACGAGGTTATTGCCAGGCTAATTGATGAGTATGGATACAATTCGACTTCAGCAAATGAATTGCTGAAATATGTCGGCAGTCTGTTGAATCGATAATTTTTTTCAGGGGTCTGACCCTTTGGGGTCAGACCCCTGAATAATTTCATCCCAAAAAGGTGAAGCTAATGGTTATCATTTTGGGGGTGGAACGATTGAATGAAAGTTTGGTTGTTATCGTCAGAGGGATTATCGCCTTTTTTTCCTTGCTGTTTTTCACCCGTATTCTCGGCAAGCAACAAATCAGCCAGCTGACGTTCTTTGATTACATAGTGGGGATCACAATCGGCTCTATCGCGGCGACGCTGACGACTGATTTGACGAGCAGGGCATTGCCCCATTGGATCGGCTTGGTTGTATGGACAGTGCTGTCATTATCCATGCAATTGATAACGATAAAATGGCGGCGGGCTGGGAAATTTATCGGCGGAGAACCGACAGTTGCTATAATGAACGGAAAGATTATGGAGAGCACAATTAAAAAAATGAGATTCCGGGGAGCCGACCTTATGGAACAGCTTCGTGAAAAAGGGGTATTCAGTCCCCAGGAAGTTGAATTTGCCATATTAGAAACAGATGGACGGCTTTCTGTTCTGAAAAAGGCAGAAAATCAGCCGGTGACGCCAAAAGATTTGAATATGCCTGTTGGGAAGAAAGGCGTCAATACAGAGCTGATCTATGATGGCGTTGTCTATCATCAAAATCTAAAACAGGTAAATCGCGACCGCAAATGGTTAGATACCCAATTGCAGATGCATGGGATTAAGGATGAGTCGGAGGTGTTCCTTGCCGTCTTTGACCCTGAGAGCGGTCAGTTTTATATAGACAGGTATGAAGATAAGGTAAAGAATCTGACAGATATGAGTGATTATCCGGAGCATGAGTAAGGAGGCTAATGTATGTTGAGGCGGATTATTGTTATAGGGATACCAGTTCTCTTAATGGTTATTTTTATCTTTATCATGATGAGCGGCATATTTTTAAAAAAACCAATGGGCAAGGATGATCACGTAGTAAAAAATATCAATATCCTTTATAACGACATTCAACAAAGGAAATGGAAGGCCGCCTCAACCGATCGTGACGATTTGGAGTCTGCATGGAAAAGGGTCGTCCCGCGAGTCCAATTCAGCGCGGAAAGGGACGAAATGAATAAGATCAGCAACAGTCTTGCCAAGCTGGATGGTTTTATTGACGGCAAAGAAAAGGCTGGGGCGCTTGCGGAATTAAAGGATTTAGAAAATAACTGGAGGAACATTGGGAAATAAAATAATATAGATGATAGATGAAAACCGTTCCTGAACCTATCGGGAATGGTTGTTTTTTGGATCATTATGTTGGTATCCTTGTTAAATCGTTTATAATCATGTACATTTATTATAACGCGAGGACATTTGGAGGTACGCAGATGAAGAAAAAACAGAAGAACGAAGCTTTTGAATGGATCAAGGCCCTGGGCATTGCTGTCATCATTGCCGTCCTTGTCCGCAGTTTTATTTTTACTAATTATGTTGTTGAAGGGAAGTCAATGATGCCGACTCTCCAAGATGGCAACCGCTTAATTGTTAATAAAATCGATTACGATATCAGCAAGCCCGACCGATTCGATGTGATTATCTTCCATGCCACGAAAACTGAGGACTATGTAAAGCGGGTCATCGGCCTTCCGGGTGATAAAATTGTTTATAAGAATGACAAATTATACGTCAATGGCAAATATATTAAAGAACCTTATTTAAAGCCTTACAAGGATAAACTTGTAAGCGGGCAGCTGACACAGGATTTTACCTTAAAAGGAAACACTGGACGGGCGACAGTCCCTAAAGGCAAGCTCTGGGTCATGGGTGACAACAGACAAAACAGTGTGGATAGCCGCGTCTTCGGTTTTGTAGACATGGACCAGGTTGTCGGTAAAGTGGATCTCCGCTATTGGCCAGTTTCAGAATTTAATTTCGGACTATAATTCGGCAAAGAACAGAGAACATTATGTTTTCTGTTTTTTTGATTTTTGCAATTGAAGAAATGTGCGGCCGAACAGTTTTTTTAAGAGGCAGCAGCCATTTTCTTAATAAATCCAATCAATTCTCAGTTTGACGTGCATAGGATAGAGTAATCAACCCTCTTGACGAAAAATTTTGACTTATGGTACAGCTTTTTGACCCGACTGATGATTATAAGGAGGGAGTCCTATGAAGAACTTTCTGGTCTCTGAGGAATCTTGGGATTTGCACAGAAAAGGCCATCAAGATCAACAGCGTCATACAGAAAAGGTTAAAGATGCGATCAAAAATAATTTACCAGACCTTGTGAGTGAAGAGAATATTGTCATGTCCAACGGCCGAAGCATAACAAGGATCCCGATTCGGTCTCTTGATGAATATAAACTCCGCTACAATTATGATAAATCCAAACACGTTGGGCAAGGAGAAGGTGACAGTCAGGTTGGTGATGTCATTGGCAGGCTGCCGCCCAAACAAGGCAAGCAAGGAGCGGGTAAGGGCGAAGGCGCGGGTGAAAAGCCCGGCATCGATTACTATGAAGCGGATGTCTCAATGATGGAGATAGAAGAACTATTTTTTAAGGAGCTTGAGCTGCCTAACTTAAAGCAGAAGCAGGATGCCAATATTTTTACCGAAGATATTGAATACAGGGATATCCGTAAAAAGGGGCTAATGGGCAATATTGATAAACGGCGGACGATCCTTTCAGCTATAAAGCGGAACGCCATGAAGGGCAAAACGCAAATCAATCCCATACTAGAAGATGACTTGCGATTCAAAACATGGGAAACAATTGTTAAGCCTGAAAGCAGGGCTGTCGTCTTGGCATTAATGGACACGAGCGGCAGTATGGGGAATTGGGAAAAATATATCGCCCGAAGTTTTTTCTTCTGGATGACCCGATTTCTAAGAACCAAATATGAAAGCGTCGATATTGAATTTATTGCACACCACACCGAAGCCAAGGTCGTGACAGAGGAAGCCTTTTTCTCTAAGGGGGAAAGCGGCGGTACGATCTGTTCCTCGGCCTATCGCAAAGCTCTGGAGGTCATAGAAGAAAGTTACCCGCCATCAAGGTATAATATCTATCCTTTTCATTTTTCCGACGGTGACAATCTCACTTCAGATAACAAAAGATGTGTTAAGCTGGTGGATGAAATCATGTCGATCTCGAACTTTTTTGGATACGGTGAGATAAATCCTTACAATAGGAAGAGCACTCTAATGAACGCCTATCAGAATTTCAACGATGAAAAATTTCAGTATTTCATACTAAAACAAAAAAGTGATGTCTATTATGCGATGAAGCATTTTTTTGCAAAAAAGGAAGCGGAGCTGGTATAGCAGCCTAACATAAAACCGGTGCCAAATAATGGCGCCGGTTTTTTAACTTTGTGTTTTTTCTATTCATCAATAAATAAACATCAAACAAAATGGTGAACCTAACTAAAAAACACCCGGCAAAATTGAAAAGAGGTTGCACTGATGAAAAAATGGGTGATGCTCTTTATTTCAGTTTTTATACTTTTTGGTACGATTCGCCCTGTGAATGCTGAAGAAGAAAAATTAATGCGAGTCCATTTTATTGATGTCGGTCAGGCTGACAGCATTCTCATTCAAACCCCAAAGCACAAAAATATTCTTATTGACGGGGGTGACAAGCCGTCCGGGCCAAAGCTAGTTCAATATTTAAAATCACATGGGGTTGTGACCCTGGACGCTATTATTGTCACCCATCCGCATCATGATCATATCGGGTCAATACCCGAAATATTGTACAATTTTAAGGTGAAATCCTTTTATATGCCAAATCTCAATATCAAAACACACGCTTTCGGGCGTCTAAATAAAGCGTTAAAAGAAGAGGAAGTGATGGTCTTTAAAGCAAAGGCCGGTGACAAAATTGAAGTTGAGCCAAAAATTTGGGTAAAGATTATCGCCCCGCTTAAAGGGCGTTACGATATGTTGAATGATTACAGTTATGTGCTTAAATTGGTACACAAGGAGAACACCTTTCTGCTAATGGCTGATGCCGGCGAGCAAAGCGAAACAGCCCTTTTAAGCAATGATGTCAATGTGAAGGCTGATATTATTAAAATAGGCCACCATGGAGCGGATACGGGGTCAACGCTGCCATTTTTGAAAAGAGTCGATCCCGATGCCGCTATCATATCAGTGGGCAGGCATAACCGCTATGGCTTTCCGACAAGAGCAGTGATTAACCGCTTAAAGTATTTAAAGATCCCAACATACAGGACGGATTTGTTGGGCACGATTGTAGCGATCAGTGACGGGAAAAGAGTGTTGTTCACCTATGAAGATGATAAGAACACATTAGGGGTGCATGCACCTTATTTTGACCCATTTGGTCTTTAAGAGCGGAATAAATATGTGATGATGTCATAATGTACCTTCTGAAAATCTTGTCCTTTTTGTAATGATGTCCTCCTTTCCGGGTCAAAATATATCAGGAAAGGAGGCTTTTCTAATGACACAAAAACTCGGAAGCATTATGACATCAAACGTCATTTCAGTTGCACCTAATCAGTCGATTAAGGAGGCAGCGGAATTAATGAGCCAATATAACGTTGGTTCACTCCCTGTCGTTGAAAATGGCCAGCTAAGGGGTATGATCACCGACCGTGATATCACACTCCGTTCAACCGCAAAAGGCGGCCAAGAAAACACCTCTGTTTCACAATGCATGACAAGCCAAAACCTCGTCTCCGGTACTTCAGAAATGGACGTCCACGAAGCGTCAGAAATTATGGCTCAGAATCAGATTCGCCGCCTGCCTGTTGTTGACAATAACAAAATGGTGGGAATGGTCTCACTCGGCGACTTTGCAACGCAGAACGACTATCAGAATGAAGCCGGAGAAGCTCTGACAAACATCTCCACTCCTTCAGAGCCTAAATAAGGAAAAGAGAACCCGTTCCGGGTTCTCTTTTGGTTTTATCTCTGCCTCCGTTTTTTAACGGAGGTTCTTTTGTATTTTCTTTCGTTTTAACTAACATGATAAAATACAAGATAAGTCAGGATGTTAAGGGGCGCAATTATATGAAAGGCTTCAATCATTTGACGATGATCCTGATGGCAACATGATTGAGCTGCATACAAGTAACTTGACTGAACGCATGAGTGTATGGAAATAAAATGAAGGAGCAATTGCTATGCCAAAAATAGATACTTCTCAGTTTGAAACAAAGATCGAGCTGCGCAACCTGAAAGAAGATGATATAGCTGACGTGCTAACGCTCGGCAAGCTGTGCTTTCCAGGCATGGAGCCATGGAAGCGCGAGCATTTAATCAGCCACCTCAGTATTTTCCCTGAAGGCCAATTTTGTGTCACGTTTGATGGCAAGATTATCGGTACCTGTTCAAGTTTAATCGTTAATTTCGATGAATATGACAATGAGCATACATGGGATGAGATTACGGATAAAGGCTATATCACTAATCATGATCCTGATGGCGATAACCTCTACGGGATAGAGGTGATGGTCCATCCCGATTTCCGCCGCATGAAAATCGGTCGCCGCTTGTATGAGGCAAGGAAGGACCTCGCTCGCCGTTTGAACCTGAAGAGCATTCTTATCGGCGGCCGTATTCCGAACTACAGGGATTATGGTAAAGAGATGACACCGCGAGAATATGTTGCTGAAGTCATAGAACACAACATCTATGATCCTGTCCTGACTTTCCAATTAATGAACGGATTTACGGTCAAGCGGCTTAATTCTGACTATCTCCCAGATGATAAAGCATCGCAATCGTATGCCACGCTAATGGAATGGAATAACATGGAATATCGCAAAAGGGCGAGCAAACGTCAATTTAAGACGTCTTTTCCCGTCCGGATGTGTGTCATTCAATATGAAATGAAGAAGATCAACAGTTTCGATGAATTTGCTTCGCAAGTGGAATATTATGCTGATGTTGCCGCTGATTTCGGCTCAGATTTTGCTGTCTTCCCTGAAATCTTCACGACCCAGCTGATGTCTTTCCTAGATGAGAAAAGCCCAAGCGAGGCTATCCGAAAATTGACCGAATACACACCGCAGTACTTAGAGCTTTTCACAGGGCTAGCTGTTAAGTATAATATCAACATCATTGGCGGTTCCCATTTCGTTGAGGAGAACAATCATATCTATAATGTTGCCTATCTATTCCGCCGTGATGGCACGATTGACAAGCAATACAAAATCCATATTACACCGAATGAACGCAAATGGTGGGGGATTACCGGCGGTGACGAAGTAAAAGTCTTCGATACGGACTGCGGTAAAATTTCTATTTTAATTTGTTATGACATTCAGTTTCCGGAACTGGCCCGTTATGCCACTGATCGTGGGGCAAATATCATCTTCACGCCATTTTGTACCGATGAGAGAAAAGGGTACTTGAGAGTTCGCTATTGTTCCCAAGCCAGAGCGATCGAAAATGAAGTTTTCACTGTCATTTCCGGAACGGTCGGCAACTTGCCGCAAGTTGAGAACATGGATATTCAATATGCCCAATCCGGGATTTTCACACCGTCAGATTTCAGCTTCCCTAGGGACGGGATTATCGGTGAATGCCCGCCGAATATCGAAACCGTTGTCGTTGGTGATGTTGATCTGGAAATTTTGCGAAGGCAGCGTAAAATCGGCAGTGTCACCCAATTGAAAGACCGCCGTAAGGATTTATATGACATCCAGTGGAAAAAATAAGCCTCTTATGGGGCTTTTTTTTGTTGTCAGGATAACTGGTGCCAGATGGTTAAATTTATAGTGATTTTTGGATAAATTACAATGATTATTGAACAAATTATGATTTGGGTAAACACGTTCTGTTGAAAGCTTTTTTGGTCTTAAAACGTAAGATTCAGGAGGACTTCCGTAAAAATCGCATGTCCATCCGAAAAAAATGCGGGTTTGTCCGTAACTTTTGACTTTTATACAGATGGGAAGTTACTTCTCTTTTAAATTGTAAAAATTAAGGAGCCGACCATCTGCACATTACCGTAAGTTTATTGTTAGGAATTTTATCGGACTGTGGTTCCGTTATATTCGGTCATTCAAGAGGTCATTTGAGTTAATTCTTAGCAAATAGAGGAATCTGAGTCCTATAATGAATCAGTGAAGCTTCTTATTGCAGTTTGTACGTTCTTCCGCGCTCTTTTCCATTTGCTATAACTAGGATTTTCCCGTCAACCATATTATGCAAAATTCGTTTAGAATGGTGATTCCCGCATAAAAGATTTGATATAATAAATGAGTTGAAAAATAATTTGATACGGAAATGTAAGATTGATGTGATATTTTGGGAGGAATATGTATGGGTTGGGAAGCATCCTATAAAAAGTGGGCGCAAAAGGCGGATTTGGACGGTCATATGCGAAGCCGAATGGATAAAATGGCCGGCGATGACAGTCAATTAGAGGACTGTTTTTATAAAAATCTCGAGTTTGGGACAGGCGGGATGCGGGGCGAGCTCGGGCCGGGAACGAACCGGATGAACCGCTATACGATCCGAAAAGCTTCGGAAGGTTTGGCACAATATATTCTTCATCATGGGAAGGAAGCTATAAAGCGCGGCGTAGCGATCGCCTATGATTCCAGACACTTTTCACCGGAATTTGCCATGGAAGCAGCGAGAACGATAGCTAAGCACGGCATCCAAACATATGTCTTTGAATCTTTAAGGCCGACACCGGTCTTGTCTTTTGCGGTAAGACATTTATATGCGTTTTCCGGCATCGTGATTACCGCGAGCCATAATCCGCCCCAATATAATGGTTATAAAGTATATAACGACCAAGGCGGGCAGCTGCCGCCAAAAGAAGCCGATCTAGTCATCAACTATGTCAATCAGGTTGAAGATGAACTTTCGATCTCTATTGGCGATGAGGCTGAACTAAAGGACTCTGGTTTATTAAAAATGATTGGCCAGGAAATTGATGAGGCTTACCAGGAAAAACTAAAAACGATTTCGGTCAATCCCAATGTAATCAAAGATGCGGGCAAGGACCTGAAAGTTGTTTTCACTCCGCTGCATGGGACAGCCCTTCAGCCGGTAATGGACGGGTTTAAAAACTGGGGTTTTTCGAATGTGACGGTCGTCAGAGAACAAGCAAAGCCTGATCCGGAATTTTCAACCGTTGAATTGCCTAACCCGGAAGAGCATGAAGCCTTTACCTTGGCCGCTCAATACGGAAGTAAAATCGATGCGGATATTTTGCTTGCAACTGACCCTGACGCTGATCGGATGGGTGTTGCCGTCAAAAATAATGATGGCGTGTATCAGGTTTTAACAGGGAACCAAACCGGAGCAATTTTACTGCATTATCTTTTAATGGAAAAGAAAGAAAAGGGGCAGCTTCCGGACAATGGTGTTGTGTTAAAAACGATTGTCACATCTGAACTCGGCCGGGTTATTGCCGAAAGTTATGGCATGCAGGCTGTCGATACTTTGACGGGTTTTAAGTTTATTGGTGAAAAAATTCATGAGTATGAAGAAAACAAAGCACATACATTCCTTTTTGGCTACGAGGAAAGCTACGGCTATTTAATCGGTGATTTTGTCCGTGATAAAGACGCCGTTCAGGCGTGCCTCCTGGCTGCAGAGGCCGCGGCCTATTATAAAGGTCAAGGAAAATCACTTTTTGATGCACTGCAAGAAATTTATCAGGAGTACGGGTTTTTCCGTGAGGGCCTTGAATCACTGACCTTAAAAGGTATACAGGGATCAGAGCAAATTCAAGGGATTCTCCGGAATTTCAGGGAGGATCGGCCCGATGCGGTTGCAGGGATTGGTGTCGCTGTTTCTGAGGATTATCAGTCTTCCGAAAGACATGTCGTTCAGACTGGAGTAACGGAAAAAATTATTTTGCCGGTCTCTAATGTCTTAAAATATCATCTTGAGGATGGCTCATGGTTTTGTCTGCGGCCATCGGGAACCGAGCCGAAAATTAAGTTTTATTTCGGTGTAAGAAGCGAAAGTGCCGAAGACAGTGCACATAAGCTTGATACAATTAAAAATGACGTTATGACACGCGTCAAATCAGCTGTACAGTAAGAAAGCTACTTTTAGTAAAGAAAGGGAACTTGGCATGAGTCAATTAAAACAGGAAACACAAAGGCGACGAACCTTTGCGATTATTTCTCACCCGGATGCCGGGAAAACAACACTGACTGAAAAATTATTATTGCTCGGCGGGGCGATTCGTACGGCAGGGGCCGTTAAATCAAGAAAGTCAGAAAAGTTCGCGACATCTGACTGGATGGAGCTTGAAAAACAAAGGGGTATCTCGGTGACCTCGAGTGTCATGCAATTTTCTTATGACAATTTTAAAATTAATATTTTGGATACACCGGGTCACCAAGATTTTAGTGAAGATACCTACCGGACACTAATGGCGGTTGACAGTGTTGTGATGATTATCGATGTCGCAAAAGGTGTTGAACCCCAGACAATCAAATTATTTAAAGTTTGCCGTGATCGGGGCATTCCAATTTTCACGTTCATAAATAAACTTGATCGCCAAGGGAAAGACCCGCTGGAATTATTTGAAGAAATTGAGGACGTTCTTGGCATTGAATCTTTTCCGATCAACTTTCCAATTGGAATGGGCCAATCGTTCAAGGGCGTCTATGACCGGTTTGAACATAAAATTGAATGGTATAACGAGAAAAAAGAAAGACAGACGCTGGCGCTTGATTCTGCCGAAGAGCTTGGTGAGGCACTGAAGGATGTTGCCGATGAAGCGGCGATCAATCAGCTTGAAGAAGAGTTAATGTTGCTTGATGAGGCGGGGAATAGCTTCGATATTGAAGCGGTAAAAGCCGGGAAACAAACACCCGTGTTTTTTGGCAGTGCGATCTCAAGCTTCGGCGTTCCGTCATTCCTGGAACATTACTTACAAATGGCTCCTCCTCCGGCACCAAGGGAATCAAGTATCGGTACGATTGAGCCTGACCAAAAAGGTTTCTCTGGATTTGTCTTTAAAATTCAAGCCAATATGAATCCGGCGCACCGTGACAGAATTGCCTTTCTGCGCATCTGCTCCGGAAAATTTGAGCGAGGAATGTCAGTAACATTAGACCGGACAAAAAAGCAGCTTAAGCTTGCACAGCCGCAGGCATTTTTTGCCGACAGCAGGGAGATTATCGATGATGCTTACCCGGGTGACATTGTCGGTTTATACGATCCGGGCTTTTATCAAATTGGTGATACTGTTTGCGCTGCAAAGGATACCTTTAATTTCGGTGAGCTGCCGCAATTCCCGCCTGAGCATTTTGCCAAAGTCCGGGCAAAAAATGCTATGAAGCAAAAGCACTTTCTAAAAGGTGTAAACCAATTAGCGCAAGAAGGTGCGATCCAGGTCTATCGGACAAAATATGAGGAAACTATCTTGGGTGTGGTAGGCAAGTTGCAATTTGATGTGTTTATCTACCGGATGAAGGCTGAATATGGTGTGGATCTTGATATGCAACCGATGCCGCACCAAATAGCAAAGTGGATCCCAAACAAAGAGGATGCGGAGAAGCTGCAAAAATCATCAAACAATCTCATAGTAACGGACCATCAGGAGCGTCAGGTTATCATCTTCGAAAATGACTTCGGTCTTCGCTGGTTCCAACAGAAATATCCAGATGTTTTGCTTGCGGATTCTGGAAAATAAAATAAGGAGTGGTGTGAGTAGCAACACACCATTCTTTTTACTAGTTAATCAGAAAGTATAAACTTTCTGACGCACATAAGGGCATTGGCTAAAGGCGTAACATCCTGTTACAACGCCAGTACTAGCACGTCCTGTGCGTCGCAACTACGCCTCTGTCTTCGCCAATCGGCAAGTTTCCTTTAGTGGATAAAAGTGCCAACCAAACACTTGAAACCTTTTTTATGCCGCCATCGTAAATTAAACAAGCAAAAAACATGATATAGATACAGGAGGAAACAATACATGATGAAAAAAATCGTTGCAGCTCTTACTGTTCTGACTTTTCTTTTCACACCTGTCGGAAATGTTATTTTCCACGATGATACAACAACAGCGAGTGCTAAAGGATACAGATCCGGGATAAAATCCTTTAACACGAATAAAGGCAGCAACAAGTCAATTTTTCAAAACAAGTCACAAACAAATAAGCAAAAGTCAAACAGTCTATTTCAAAACAGGAAGACATCCAAAAAAGGCGGTTTGATGAAAGGCTTGCTATATGGCGGCTTGGCCGGTCTCCTTTTCGGGAGTCTATTAGGTAACCTAGGCGGACTTGGCTCAATCCTTGGTTTAATGGTTAATATTTTCGCAATTATAGCGGTGATTTCCATCATCCGCATGATCTTTACGAGCTTTAGGAAGAAGCGAAGGAGAGAAGATCCAACATGGAGAGGGTAAAAGTGTCCGAGCAGGACATTATTAATGCTTTATGCCTTTATATTGCCGACAAAAAGGGTCTACCACCGCAAGAAGTTGAGATCGAACTTATGTATGATGATAAATATGGGTTCTCAGCCGAAGCTTATGCGGGCGGAAGGAAGCAGATCCTCATTACGGCTAACATGATTGAAGCCCTCAGATTCTGGCTTGATACACAAATGGACATTGATCCTGTGGCCCCCGGAATTGAGCTTGTGCTTGATGACGAGGAAGGCATTATCGCTCTCGTAAAATAAGATATGTTATTCAAGCAAGCTGGCGAAGATCATCGTCAGCTTGTTTGCACTTTTCACCAATCTATTCATACATGTATAAACTATTCGTAACATACATTGTTCCTAAAGGCAGCTTACAAAGGAGCGGTTCACTGGTGAAGCAGGAGGAAATGTTAGAGCTAGATAAAGCGATCGATGAAATTACTGAAATTGCCAAAGGGTTTGGCTTGGACTTTTATCCGATGCGATATGAAATTTGCCCGGCTGATGTGATTTATACTTTCGGCGCTTACGGCATGCCGACACGATTTTCCCATTGGAGCTTCGGCAAACAATTCCATAAGATGAAACTTCAGTATGATTTGGGCTTAAGTAAAATTTATGAGCTTGTTATTAATTCAGACCCTTGTTATGCATTTTTATTAAATACAAATAGTCTTGTTCAAAATAAAATGATTGTTGCTCATGTGCTGGCACATTGCGATTTTTTCAAAAACAATGTCCGCTTTATGAATACCCGGAGAGATATGGTTGAAAGTATGAGTTCAACGGCAGACAGAGTCCGGCATTATGAAGAGGAATATGGAAAAGATGAGGTTGAAAAGTTCATAGATGCGGTACTGGCGATTCAAGAACATGTTGATCCAAGATTAATTCGCAAAGAAAGGCCGAAAGACGAGAAAAAAAGCAAAAAGAGAACACCGATCTCGCAATATGAGGATATGCTCTCCCTCGATCAGGAGGAAAAGGATGACGTTGATAAGGAAAAACTGAAGAAATTCCCGGAGCATCCTCAAAAAGATTTGTTGCTTTTCATTCAAGAACACAGCAAGGAACTTGACGATTGGCAGCGGGATATTATGACCATGCTGCGTGAAGAAATGCTTTATTTTTGGCCGCAGCTTGAAACCAAGATTATGAACGAGGGCTGGGCATCTTACTGGCACGCGAGAATTATGAGAGAACTTGATATTACATCAGGTGAAGCGATTGAATTTGCATCGCTTAATGCCAATGTCGTTCAGCCTTCCAAGCAGAGAATTAACCCTTACTATTTGGGCTTAAAATTGTTCGAGGATATTGAGGAACGGTACGATCATCCGACTAAAGAAATGAAGGAAATGGGTGTGGAAGAAGGCTCGGGCAGGGCGAAATTATTTGAAGTCAGGGAACTGGAGTCAGATCAATCATTTATCAGGAATTATCTAAATAAGGAGCTTGTTCAGCGAGAGGACCTCTTCTTATTTGAAAGAGAAGAAAATGAATATAAAATTACGAGTAAGAAATGGAAGGACGTCAGAGATCAGCTCGTATCGACCCGCGTCAACGGAGGCTTCCCGTATATCGTCGTCGAAGACGGTGATTATATGAAAAGCGGCGAGCTGTATTTAGCTCATCGTTACGAAGGAATTGAACTGGATATCAAATATCTTGAGAAGGTGCTTGAATACCTTCATCAGTTATGGGGAAGAACTGTACATCTAGAAACGGTAGTTGAAGACCATGCTATTTTATTCACAAATGATGGAAACAGAATTCATCGAAAAAAAATAAGCTAAGTAAGAGCAGGTGCGCTTTGACAGGCACCTTTATGTTTTCTCATTCGATAAATTTTTAGTGTATAACCGAAAAAAGTTTCGAATATTAATAATTGGGTATATCGCACAATAGAATTTCGTGGTACTCTAAGAAAGTGGTTAAAAAAGATACACTTTCAACAAATTTGACAATATCTGTTGATTAGTGTAAAATATAAAATTGACCTAATATAAATGCTCTAAATACATTTCTAAGTAACTTTTTTGGAAATGAACGGTAATACTGTCTTTTGAATTATAAGGAAGTTATGGCTTGGCCGCAACACAAGGATAACTCCGATATTTGCTCTTCTTAACAAGGGCACACCTTTAAGAATGCCAAAAATATAAGGGAAAAGAGGGATGGTATGAAAATAATATTGTTGATAAGCTAATTCTCACTGGCGCGGTCATTGGAGCCGTAAGGATGGAAGAGAGGAAGGGCTTTCGTTGTTTTAGTCGTCAAAAATATTTTGATTTAGATTTTGAAGTTTGTGTTAGGTCTTTATTTAATATGAGAACAATGAAGTATATAATTCATGTATTATAAAGAGTTATCACTTCGTTTGGTACTTTTTATAATATGTGAATTTTTTATTTTCAAGGATAAAACATGAGCATATTTAAAATTTTTAGGAGGTTTTCTTTCATGAAAACAGGTACAGTAAAATGGTTTAATGCAGAAAAAGGTTTCGGTTTCATCGAAATCGAAGAAGGTAACGATGTATTCGTACACTTCAGCGCTATCGAAGGCGACGGCTTCAAGACTTTAGAAGAAGGCCAAAGCGTTCAGTTCGAAGTTGTTGAAGGCAACCGCGGACCACAAGCAGCTAACGTTACTAAATTATAATTCGAAAAGATCTTTTTCTGGGACTGTCCTTTTATAGGACGGTCTTTTTCTATATAATAAGAAATGAAAGGGAGTGGGCAAATGACACAATTATCAGAAATGCTTCTACATAATAAGGCGTTTGTTGAAGGAGAGAAATATGTGACCCTCGAAGCAGGCAAAGTGCCGGCGAAGAAAATGGTTGTGCTGACATGCATGGATGCGCGGCTCATTGAACTGCTTCCAAAGGCTTTAAACATTCAAAATGGTGAAGCGAACATTGTTAAAAATGCAGGCGGAATGGTTGAAGAATTTTATGGCAATACCATGAAAAGCTTATTGACATCAATTTATGAACTTGGAGCTGAAGAAGTCTTTGTCATCGGCCACCATGATTGCGGTATGCTTGGATTAAAAGGGAATACGATGGTTGATCATATGGTGCAAAAGGGTCTTGAGGAAGAAATGATAAATAAGGCAAAAAAGGATGGCATCGAATTAGATCATTGGCTCAAAGGGTTTGAGTCGGTTGAGGACCAAGTTCAAAAGAGTGTTGAACTCGTTCGGTCTCACCCGTTATTACCTGAGTATGTTGTTGTTCACGGTCTTGCTATTTGTCCGAAAACAGGCAAGCTTGATGTTGTTTCGGACGGCAGTAAGGCATAACACTAAACTGGTCAAATCCCCCAGTAGATAAGCAAAAATTGGCATCCCGCCTCCGTCATATTACGGCGAAATGTGCACACAATATGATTACAAGGGAGGTGAATAAAATGCCAAACAACAACCAATTATTAGTACCCGGTGTGGAACAAGCACTTGATCAAATGAAAGTCGAAATCGCACGTGAATTTGGTGTTAACCTTGGTGCTGACACAACTTCCAGAGCTAATGGTTCTGTAGGAGGGGAAATCACAAAGCGTCTTGTTGCTCAAGCTCAATCACAATTCGGCGGACAACAATAACAACTGAAAAAACAAATAAATGGCTAAGGGAAGCAGCTCATGCTGCTTCCCTTTAACTTATTGTTTGCGACAAAGGCGCCTCGCGCTTTTCTTAGTTAATCAGAAAGTATAACTTTCTGACGCACATAAGTGGACTGGCTAAAGACGTAACATCCTGTTACAACGCCAGTACTAGCACGTCCTGTGCGTCGCAACTACGCCTCTGTCTTCGCCAAAGGCTCGCCAATCGGCGAGTTTTCTTTAATTGTTATCGAATTCTCTTTTCGGTTTCAACATCGAAGAAGTGAGCCTTGTTCATATCAAAGGCGAGGGTCAGGTTTTGACCGTTTTGAACATCGTTCCTGGAATCGACCCTTGCAATAAATTCTTGACCGCTGATCATTGAATAGAGAAAAGTCTCTGCACCCATAAGCTCGGCGACATCAATTGTCGCAGTAAATGTGCTGCCTTCGGAGGCATCGATGAAAACAGGTTCATCATGAATGTCTTCAGGACGGATGCCGAGAATAATTTCTTCGCCAACATACCCTTGATCACGGAGCATTTTCATTTTGCCCTCTGGAACATGCAACTTAATATCAGCAACGTTTACATAATTGTCTCCAAGCTTTGCCTGCAGAAAGTTCATGGCTGGTGAACCGATAAAGCCGCCAACAAAAACATTTTCAGGAAGATCATAGACCTCTTTTGGCGTACCCACTTGTTGTATAATACCGTCTTTCATAACAACGATTCTCGTCGCCATCGTCATTGCTTCTGTTTGGTCATGCGTTACATAAATTGTTGTCGTCTGAAGACGCTGATGGAGCTTAGATATTTCAGCACGCATCTGTACGCGAAGTTTGGCATCAAGGTTGGAAAGTGGTTCGTCCATAAGGAAGACTTGCGGATCACGGACGATAGCCCGGCCTAATGCCACACGTTGTCTTTGTCCCCCGGATAAAGCTTTCGGTTTGCGGTCAAGGAATTGTTCAAGCCCAAGTATCCGGGCAGCATCGTTTACACGCTTTTTAATTTCCTCTTTTTTAAACTTTCGCAGCTTCAGGCCAAAAGCCATATTGTCATAGACGTTCATATGCGGGTAAAGGGCATAATTTTGGAACACCATGGCAATGTCACGGTCTTTTGGGGATACATTGTTAACAATCTTTTCGCCGATATAAAGCTCTCCGTCGGTAATCTCTTCAAGTCCTGCAATCATCCGAAGTGTTGTGGATTTACCGCAGCCTGAAGGACCGACAAAGACGATAAATTCCTTATCTTTAATATCCAGATTAAAGTTGTCCACTGCAAGGGCATTGTTATCATATCTTTTATCGATGCTTTTCATTGTGATGCCAGCCATTTTATCTCCTCCGCTTTGTTGGTGTTTATATCATTGTAAGGGTTTCCATCTTAAAGAGATATTGACCGCATGCACAAACTTTTATCTTACTTTTGTGATAATTGAACAAACTGTTCGTATTTCTGATCTAAAATGAGAAGAGATATAATAACAGCATCATGAAAATGTTTCGGGTCAAGACGTGTAGCCTCATAAAAACGGTCGATACGGTACTGCAGGCTGTTGCGATGAATGAACAAAGCCTTCGAGGCCGTCGTTAAATTTAAATTATGTTCAAAAAAGACCGAGACACTGTGAATAAGTTCCGGGTCTATATGATCCATCTGATTATTTTGTCCGAACAAGACATTGCGTTTCTCGCTTGGGAGTGTTTGAATCAGCGATAAAGGCAGTAAGTTTTCATGATAAAAGACGTGCCTTCCAGGGTAAAGCCTGCGGGCTGCAAAAAAAAGCTTTTTTTGTTCAACGTAATAGGCATGACCATTTTGCAAGGATGTCACCTGGGAAACCATTATGCTGATATCGATATAAAAGTCGGTGGCAATAATATCAGCCATTTCCTCATGCCGAGCTCTCTCATGATGATGAACGACAATAACTCCCTGAATGTGGTTTTCCCATACAATCGTAAATGAAACAGATAATAATCCATTGATGGCTTCTTCAAAATCAGCTTTATCATCCGGAGCTTCTTTTAGAAAGAAATGGATCATATAAAAAAAGTTAGAGAAGATCGTGTCGCCCTTATCCCGATCTAATATCTTGCCTTCAAGCAATAATGATGACCAGATCCGCTCCGCCTTCGTTTTTTTCAGATTTTCTGCCTCCATGGGAATAAAGGCGATTGAAAGGAGGCGTGCCTCTTTATTTGTAAGCTTACTTTTTAAAATCCCAAAAATGATATGATCCTCCGTTCGGAACCATTCATATTGTTCAGGAACGGAGGCTGCTTGGAACCCTTCAATAAATGCTTTGCCATACATCGCTTTTATTTTATCTAACATAGAAACGCCCCTAACCATGTCATCATTTTTACTTTTATAATAACAGAAAAAAGGCCCCGGTTTATCAAAACCGGGACCTTATCCGCCAAGTTTTCTTTATTCTTCTTCTGATTTCCCTGATTCATCAACATGTCGCTTAGTGGTATTATCAGCCTTTGGGGGATCCTCATCATCCAACGGCCTTGCTTCATCAATGGCTGGATGATCGTATTCAAGATTAACTGTTCCACCGCCTAATCCTTCATTAATCATGCGATCAACATCAAAAGCATAATCCTTTTTACCTTCATATTTGTTGTTTTCAATATTTTTATCAGAATGTGTCATTTTGTTCACCCCACTTACTTTAAAAGTTTCCCGATTGAAGGCAAATTAAACATAATAAGGTGAAAAAAATAATGGTTCTTTTAATTGTCATACTCGTGAAACAGCATCAATTCATGAATCTTTGATTGCAAATTATTTATATGTTGTCCTTCCGGCTTGCCTTCAAGCCACTCGATAGCACCGTTATAGCGGTATATCCCTTTATAAGCTTTCCCCTTAAAGAAAAAAGAGAAGAGGTATTCGCGGCGCCTGGATTCTGCAGATAGAAATGGTTTGTATGTAAAATGCGAAATCATATCGATGTTCCTCCTAAAAGGCTATAGAACCGATTTGTTCGTGGCTGCCTACATTATAACATGTGTTAAAGCTGGTTAAGAAGGGAATACCGTTTGCATGGCTTAATGATCAGCACTTATAATGGTGAAGTGGGTGAAACTATTGTGATTTGGAGAAAAGAGTTGACATTTTATGGCGGATTTTATTAATTTTTTCGTATTAATTATTATCGGCGCCTTTATCGGGGGGATAACAAATTCCATTGCGATAAAAATGCTGTTCAGACCATATAAGGCGATGTACTTAGGGAAATTCCGGATCCCATTTACACCAGGTGTCATTCCAAAAAGGCAGGAGGAAATTGCCAAATCGCTTGGCCGGCTGGTGATGAAACATTTAATTACAGCTGACAGCATCGAAAAAAAGTTAAAGGAAGAACGCTTTTCAAAAGTCATTATTGACCGAGTGACAAAGGAGGCAGGGAAGCTTTTTGCCAGTAATCAGACGGTAGAAAGTATTCTGGACAAGGTTGTTGACAGCCAAAAATTAGCCGTCAGGTTAGAAGGGAAAACAACGGATTGGCTGATGAATGAAGCGGAAAGTTTAATTGAAACGTATAAAAAACAATCATTGTATGATGTTCTGCCTGAAGATATGAGGAGAAAAATTGATGGGCAGCTTCCAGCTGTCGCCCAGATTCTGGCCGATAAAACGGTCGATTATTTAGAAAGCAATGAAGGCCGCATAAAGGTTAAAGAACAGCTTGACAGCTTTTTTGAAGGAAGGGGGATGCTTGGGAATATGCTTGGCATGTTCTTGGGTAATCAAAGTATCGTTGATAAAGTGTACCCTGAACTCATAAAATTTTTACAGCAGCCATCATTTAAACAAATGCTACATAAAATGTTGGAAAATGAATGGTTAGAGGTTCAGGGAAAATCAGTGAATGACATAGCTGTTTTGCTTGGTTTCAACGAAGATCGTTTTTATAAAAATATGTCCGATCAAGTTAGAGCACACCTTCCATATCAAAAACTTCTGTCAGCACCGATTGACACTCTCGCGGGTGAATGGAAGACAGATTTTCTTGATAAAACGATACCAAGCCTTGTTCATAGTGGTCTTGGATTTGCTGCCCAAAAGGCTAATGAGCTGCTTAAAAGTATGGAAATTGAAGACATGGTTACCGAACAGGTTAAAGCCTTTTCTGTTCAGGAACTGGAACAAGTCATTTTAATTATATCTAAACGGGAATTTAAAATGATTACTTATCTGGGGGCACTGCTGGGTGGACTTATTGGCCTCCTTCAAGGGGTATTCCTTCTATTTATGGGATGAATTATGATGACTATTAAGTTATAGTAAAGAGTGACAATATATTAGGAGGCTAATGATGGCAAATAATTTACATGATGTGGCTTACGATTTAGAAAAAGCGATTCGAAACAGTGAGGAATATCAAACATTAACAGATGCATATAAAGCTGTTAACGAGGATGAAATGGCGAAAAAGATGTTTGATAACTTTCGCAACCTGCAAATGACGCTTCAGCAAAAGCAAATGTCTGGCGAAACAATCACTGAGGAAGAAGCGCAGCAGGCACAACAACAAGTACAAGTCATTCAGCAGCATGAGGCGATCTCAAAATTAATGGCTTCTGAACAACGCATGAGCATGCTGATCAATGACCTTAACAATATTATCACAAAGCCTTTGGAAGATCTTTATGGTAAGCCAGAGGATTTGATGTAATTTTAAAGGGTCTGACCTTAAGGGGGTCAGACCCTTTAAAATGCCTGTTCTATATCGGAATAACCAAACATAAGTTGAAAACAGAAGGCTTAGTATAACTTTATTGATGCAAAGGGGGATTACCTTGGTATATCGCTTACTAGCTTTAGACATCGACGGCACCCTTTTAAGAAGCAATCACAAACTCGACAAGCAGACAAAGGAAGCTATAGCTTTTGCCAGAAGGAAAGGTGTGGCAATCACGCTTGTCTCAGAACGGCATTTCCACTCAGCTGCAAAAGTTGCAAAGGCATTAAAGTTAAGACATCCAATCGTTGCCCATAACGGCGCTTTTGTCTCCTCGACGATTGATGATCCTTTGTATACAAGTAAAATTGAACATGATGTCCTGCTCCAGCTTGTTGAATTTCTTGAAACATATCCAAGCCATATTAGAATTTCACACGAACGATTATCCATAAGCAATAAACCGAAACAGAAGAATCTTATTGCGAAAATGACAGTAGGTGTGAGTGAGCCATTATTTTATCCCATCACCTATGTAGATTCGTTAACGCATTATCTTCACGAAAATATTGAAAGCGCGACAGATGTGAAACTGGAGATTTATAAGAATAATATGGAGGAAGTGCTTGAAGCAGTTGGTGACTTTTTCCCAACTCTTAAAGTGCGTCAAACATCAGACACCCAGTTGGTGCTGACAAAAATGAATACATCAAAGTATGATGGATTGGTTCATCTTGCCCAAAGAATTGGCGTACCAATTTCTGAAACTGTGGCGGTCGGCGACAGCTACGATGATATGGAGATGATCACAAAGGCCGGCCTCGGTGTTGCCATGAGCCACGCACCTAAGGAAGTTCGGAATAGAGCGGGATGGGTCACACGTTCTAATGATATGAACGGTGTTGCGTATATGATTAAAGAAGTCTTCCGCAAACAGTTGCGTGTTCAGCTGTAAGAAACGCAAATAACAGGGGCCAGGCCCGGGTCTTTAGACAAGGGCCTGGCCCCTAACTATTTATTAAGCTTCCTCAATTTTATTTAAAAACTGCCTGGTCCGGTTATGACTTGTATGCTCAAATACTTCTTCGGGTGTTCCTTTTTCTACGATCACACCGTCATCGATAAAGATGACTTGGTCGGCGGCATCGCGGGCAAACCGCATTTCATGTGTCACGACAACCATCGTCATCCCTTCCTCTGACAAATCTTTCATGACCTTTAACACGTCACCAACCAGTTCAGGGTCAAGTGCTGATGTTGGTTCATCAAATAACATCACTTCGGGATCCATGGCCAACGCCCTGGCAATGCCAACCCTTTGCTGCTGTCCTCCCGAGAGCTGATGAGGATAATTGTCAGCGCGGTTTTTTAACCCGACCTTGTCAAGAATATCCAATGCCTTCTCCCTTGCCTCTTGCTTGGATTTTTTTTGGACAACAATTTGACCTTCCATAACATTTTCTAAGGCTGTTTTATGGGGAAAAAGGTGATACCCTTGAAAAACCATGCCTGTTTGCTTGCGAAAGGCGCTGATTTCTTGGGGCCTTAATTTTTTCCCAGGGCTAAACGAAAGCTCATAATTGCCAAGTGAGATCTCGCCCTGATTGGGAATCTCCAGCAAATTTAAACAACGCAGCAACGTTGTTTTTCCAGATCCGGATGGCCCGATTATCACAGTTGTTTTCCCTTTTTCCATGTTCAGGTCAATGCCTTTTAATACTTCAAGGTCCCCAAATTGTTTATGAAGATGACTAATATTAATCATGTGATCCTCCGTTACTTTTCGACATGACGCTCAAAGCGGTACTCAACTTTTGATTGAGCATATGTCAGGATCGTGCTGAAAATGAGATAAATGACTGCAACCTCAATGTAAAGCCACAGCGGTTCATAAGTCGCTGAGGCGATTTGTTGTCCTTTCTGAAACAGCTCAGAAACGGTAATCGTTGCGGCAAGAGATGTATCCTTAACAAGACTGATAAATGAATTGCCAAGCGGCGGGATCGATACCCGAGTCGCCTGCGGCAAGATTATGCGTTTCATAGCTTGAGCTTTCGTCATTCCAATTGAAAATGCGGCTTCCCATTGCCCTTTGCCGATTGACGAAATGGCTGCGCGAAGAATTTCTGAATTATAGGCCCCCATATTCAGGGTAAAGCCAATAATCGCTGAAGGCAGGGGCTTTAAGGTTAGCCCGACACTTGGAAGACCATAAAAGATAATGAATAATTGAACGAGAAGTGGTGTTCCTCTAAATATCCACACATAAAACTTTGCGATCCCAACAAGCGGTTTAATCCCCGAAAGCCGTGCAAATGCTGTCAGCAGCCCAAGAATCAATCCCAGGACAAATGTGATAAGCGTGAGCGGGATCGTAAATTCGAGACCCGCTTTTAATATCGGCCAAAAGGAGTGTATCAGGATATCAATAACTCTCTGTGCGCGATCATCCATAATAAATCACCCCAATATGCCTATTTGGAGACATCAGTTCCAAACCATTTTTTTGATATTTTCAAATATGTGCCGTCATCGTGCATATCCTTTAAGGCCTTATTAATCTTTTTAATGAGCTCATCACTGCCTTTGCGGAATAGGAATGCGCTTTTTGCTGCATTCTTTTCTTCGTATGCAACCTTTATAGGCAGATTAGGGCGCGTCTTTTTCGAGTCTAAATAAGAAAGGCTGTCATTAACTGTGGCATCAATTCGTCCTGAAGTTAGGAGATCAATTGATTGATTAAAGCCTTCTACGGGTGTTACCTTGGCTCCGTGATCCTTGGCAATTTTACTGTAGTTGCTCGTTAATGACTGTCCTGCCCGTTTCCCTTTTAAATCATCAAAGTTCTTAATCTTATTATTATCTTTACGGACAATCAATACCGCCTTTGAAACAATATATGGATCCGAAAAGTCATACTTCTTTTGACGGTCAGGACGGATACCGACCTCGTTAGCTACCATATCATAACGCTTTGAGTCAAGTCCGGCGAACATGCCGTCCCACTTTGTTTCAACAAACTTTGGCTTCACACCAATTCGTTTGGCCACTTCTCTTGCTATCTCAACATCAAAGCCTGTTAATTTTCCAGACTTTTTATCATGGAATGTGAAAGGAGCATAGGTTCCTTCCGTTCCAATGGTAATTACCCCTTTTGATTTCACCTTGTCGTACAGGCTTTTGTCAGCAGATTTATTATCATCGTTATTCCCGCAAGCCGCCAGAACAATAACGAGTGACAATGACATCAACAATGTAAGAATTTTTTTCATATCCATCCCCCAGTATTCTTATAGGAATTTATGCGTTAAAATCTTTTTTAGTGTAAAACGGTAATGACATATAGTCAAGCAAATAGAACTAAATTTAAATTGTTTTCATTTACCATATTATTTTCAATCAGCTAAATTTTATTTATTAGGTGTTTAATGGTTACTTTTGGTACAAACTAACCATCGAACAATATGAAAGGAGGAAATTGTTATGAAATTAATAAGCCGGTATGTTGTTCCATTCATGCTGATGTTCGGCCTTTTCTTACTTTCCTTCCCGAATGAAGCTTATTTACAGACTGATTATGAAAAATGGGGAAGAATAGCAGTGGAAAAGACCAAGGAAAGATATCCCGATAGCGCGGTCAGCGATTATGACTACGAAGGGCATGAAAAAATTGCGGATAATGTTGCTGCAGATTGGTTTGAATTTGAGCTCAAACGCGGACAGAAAGAGAGAATGGTTAAGGTCAGGGTTAAATATAGTCCCGAAACAAATAAACTGATTTCCGTTGATTTCTACGAATTACAACAACAGAACCAGTGACAGCCCGTGAAAATCCGCTCATCCAGAGCGGATTTTTTAGTTAATTATCTGTGAAAATGCACAAGTTTCCCCGATTCAGAAGTAACTCTGCTTGTATGTGCATCATAATTGTTTTCTTTAAGCTTATTTTCGCCCATCGTTTTCCCTTCTTGGTCATTTGCTGCGTCAAAAGATTCTTCCAGGCATTTTGATCCGTCTTTTTCATAAACTGTGAGTGTGTATTTTTGCATCAGTTGCCCCTCCTTCCGGTGCCATTATTTAAATAATTCTAAATTGCGGGGTGAAATTCCTGCTAATTGTGTTTTAATTAAAGGGTGGGGAATTTATTAACAATATGGAAATTGAATGGAAAAAAGCCTGAAAGAGGGAACGCGATCATGATGTTATCAATCAATGATGTTGTCAAACGTTTTGGTAATTATACTGCCGTCGATCACCTTACACTTGAAATACCGGAAAAGCAAATGTTTGGCTTTTTGGGAGTAAATGGTGCCGGGAAGACGACAACCTTCCGCATGATATTAGATCTGCTGAAACCGACATCAGGGGAAATCCTTTGGCAGGGCAGGAAGATCAGCTATAAAGACAGTCATATGATTGGTTACCTGCCGGAGGAGCGCGGACTATACCCGAAGCTTAAGGTAAGCGATCAGCTTGTCTATTTAGGTAAATTGCGCGGTATGGCGAAGAGTGATGCAAAAAAGGAACTAAAAGGTTGGCTGGATAGGTTCGGTGTCTCGGAGTATTATGATAAAAGAATCGAGGAATTGTCAAAAGGAAACCAGCAAAAAATCCAATTCATCGCGGCGGTCATTCATAAGCCTAAACTGCTGATTTTGGATGAACCATTCTCGGGTCTTGATCCCGTTAACGTAGAAGTGTTAAAACGTGCGGTAATTGAATTAAAGGATCAAGGTGTTTCGATCCTGTTTTCCAGCCACAGGATGGATCATGTTGAGGAGCTTTGCGAGCATCTTTGCATTATGGACCGGGGCAAACCGCTTCTGACCGGCTCTCTAAAAGGTGTGAAAGGCGCTTATAGACGAAAAACGGTGTTCGTAAACGGTGATTTTAATACTGCGGATTTGGTAGCGCTGCCAGGCGTTTTGGGGTGCCGAAAGGATAATCGCGGTGCTTATCTTAAGATTGAGAACGAGGCGGTGTCGCAGGAGATCTTTCAAGAGCTTGCCAAGAAAGGATTTGTCAGAAGTTTTGCGATCGAAGAACCATCATTAAATGATATTTTTATTGATAAGGTGGGCCGGGCAAATGAATAAATTTTGGATTATATTAACTCATACATATTTATCGAAATTAAAATCGAAATCTTTCATTGTCACCACATCAATTATGGTCGTCCTCTTGATTGGGGCAACCAATATCAATAACATTATTAATTACTTTAATAAAGATCAGCATGACAAAATAGCTGTAATTGATAAAACAGGCCATATTTATAAACCATTAGCCGCTCAAATGAAAAAGACTGCTGCTGATATAAAGTTGGTAGCCTTTAATAAAGGGGCCAACCAAGCCGAAGATAAAGTTGAAAACGGTACTTTTACGGGATATATGATCATAAAAGAAAACGATAAGGGCGTGCCAAGCGCTAATTATTATGCAATGAAAATTACAGATGAAAACACAAGCGGCCAGGTTAAGCAGGCCCTCCAGCAAATCAAAGTCATGAAGGCAACGCAAAATCTCGGTTTAGACCCCAGTAAGGTAGCTGAGGTTTATTCGCCTGTTGATTTTAATAAAACGGCACTCGATAAATCGGCTAAGAATGAAAAAGAATTAACACAAGCAAGGGTGATCGTCTATGTCCTTGTACTGCTTATTTATATGACAGTACTCATGTATGGATCGATGATTGCGACGGAAATCGCGACAGAAAAGTCCTCAAGGGTTATGGAGTTGATCGTATCAAGTGTATCGCCCGTCAAGCATATGCTTGGAAAAGTCCTGGCTATCGGCCTGCTTGGGCTGACACAATACTTAGTCTTCATCCTTGTCGGCTACAGTTCGGTGAAGGCTGGGCAGTCTCAGACCGCAAATGGCACATTTAACATAACGAATTATCTTGACATTAATAATCTCCCGACCGAGACGATCATCTTTGCAGTTGTCTTCTTTTTCTTAGGTTATTTTTTCTATGCCACACTGCTCGCAATGATCGGCTCCCTTGTCAGCCGGGTGGAGGATGTCGGGCAGGCGATATCACCAATTACGATGCTTGTCATGGCTACTTTTTTTATTGCTATGTATGGGTTGTTTTCCAATCCAGAATCACCATTCATTACCGTTATGTCGTTTATCCCGTTTTTCACACCAATCATTATGTTTTTGCGAATCGGTATGCTCTCTATACCCCTTTGGGAAATTGGCATTAGTGTAGTCATTATGCTGGCTTCGATCATTCTGTTAATTTCAATTGGAACAAGGATATATAAAGGCGGCGTTCTTACTTACAACTCGGGATCGATGATTAAATTGCTGAAAGGCGCTCTTAAAGTTACGAAAGAATCATAAAAATAAAATGCTAAGAAGGCACCTAAAGATGTTATCCTTGGGTGTCTTTTCTCTTTATTAAAAATGGAACATACGATCGCCATGCAAGATTGGATATGCTAGAATGGTAGTAACGAGAAAGTGAGGCGAATAGCGTGGCAATAAGGTTTATCCATACGGCTGATTGGCATTTGGATCGTCCTTTTAAGGGAGTGAGCCATCTGCCTGAGGTGATCCGCGGCCGGGTAAGGGAAAGCACATTTACAGCCCTTAATAATCTGGTGAATAGGGCGATTGTTGAAAAAGTTGATTTCATCGTTATTGCCGGTGACATTTTTGATCAAAGCCATCGCAGCCTTAAGGCACAGCAGCGGTTTAATAAAGCTATGTCACAGCTTAATGAACATGGCATTGTTGTTTTTTTATCGCATGGCAATCACGACCATCTCGGAGATCAATGGAATCAGCTGAAGGCGGGGGACAATGTCTGTATCTTTGGACCGAAAATTGAGATGATGCCTTATCAGAAACCGAACGGTGAACGGGTTCACCTCTATGGTTTTAGCTATCCGCAAAGACACGTTATGGAAGATCAAACACAGTTTTACAAAAAAATTGAAGGAGCAGATTTTCATATTGCCCTTTTACATGGTTCAGTACAAGGAGACACCGAGCACGATACATACGCCCCTTTTTCCGTTCAGTCATTGGCTGCAAAGGACTTTGATTATTGGGCGCTTGGCCATATACATAAACGGCAACGGCTTTCAGAGAATCCCGATGTATGGTATTCCGGCAACATCCAAGGCCTCACTATTAAAGAAACCGGTGAAAAAGGGGTTCTCCTTGTCGAATTGGATGACTCAGGCTCATCAGCAGAGTTTATACCGACAGCTGATATCCTGTGGCATGATGAAACTGTAGATATTTCCGCATGCCAAACAATCGATGACCTCCTGGATAAAATTGATGAACAAAAAGAATCATTACGGAGCCAGGCTAAAGGCATATTTCTTAGAATTGAATTAATAGGAAATGGCCCTCTTCATCATACCTTACAGAGCGGTACATTAATGGATGACATCCTCGATACAATACGGGACGGTGAAGACGACCGTGATTCTTTTGTGTGGGTTACCTTTTTAAAGGACGATACAGCGCCGGATTGGCATCGAGAGGACCTCTTGGCCGGTCCCCATTTCATAGGCGATTTACTGCGCCTTTCACAAGCGGAAGAACTGCCGGATATGAAGGAGTCCTTATCACAGCTGTTAGGACACAGAAGGGCTAAGCGATACGTTGAATCACCCAAGACAGATGATATATGTGACATTTATAAGGAAGCAGAGGCATTATTAATAGACGCCCTGTATGAAAAAAAAGGGACGGATAGGTGAAATGAAGATAACAAAGATGAGGATCAACCGATTTGGCCGCTTTTCCGATGCCGATTTTACATTGCCAGATCATCCATTCCTCATTATTTATGGACCCAATGAGGCAGGGAAATCTACTTTGAAAACCTTTATAAATCATATGTTGTTTGGGTTTCCTCAGAAAGGAAAGCTAGAACCCTACCTTGAGCGAAATGGTATTGATCCGGGCGGCTCACTGGTGCTTGATACCCAACAGTTTTCCAGCATTACTTTGGAGCGGCGGCTGGCAAACAAAAAAGAACCGCGGATTTATATGGCGAACGGTGAGATTAAGCCAATCTCTCATATACAGAAACTCTTCCACGGTATAGACAGATCTATTTTTGAAGCAATTTTTTGTTTTGATTTAGACGGGCTTCAGGGTTTGGAGAAAATTGGACCTGATGAATTGAACCATTTCTTATTCAGCGCAGGGATGATGGGCAGCACGAAGCTTTTTCAGCTAGAACAGTCATTGGATAAAAGGTTAGCCGAGTTATTTAAGCCTTCGGGACGCAGGCCCATTATAAATCAATTACTGGCTGAGTGTGATCAAAAACGCGAAGAAATGAAAAGTTGGGAGAAAAAGCTTGACCGCTATCATGACTTGCAGCATCTCATTCATGAGAATAGAAAGAAGCTGGCAACGCAACAGCGGCAGAAGAGGAATTTGGAGGAGCGGAACCAGCAGTTCGCCCAGTACATGGTACTTAAGCCGCTGATCATCGCTTTCCAAACAATTAACGATGAGTTAAAACAGTTAATACCGCAGCATACATTTCCGGAAAAAGGTCTTGAGCGCTTTGAAAAATGGCAGGCGCAAGCTATTCCTCTAGAAGGCGAAATAGCCGAGGCGGCCAGAAAGATTGAACAAATCGATCAAACGTTAACTCAGCAATCTTTTGATGAAAAATGGCTTGCAGAGGAACGGAATCTTGTCACACTAATTCAAAAGTCACGTGATATGGCTTATCTTAAAGAGGATCTTCAGGTATTAAATGAAAAATGTCATCAGGCACAGCAAAAGCTTAATGACATTCTTCAAAGGCTCGGAGGTGAATGGTCACCGGAAAAAGTCAGTCAGGCCATAACAGGTCTTGAAGTCAAGGACCACCTAAAATCCTTATTGTCTGAGAGGCAAAAGGTGACCAGTGAAAAGGGGCAGCATGAAGCTTCTGTTAATCAAAGTTTGTCCAGGCGTCGTGACAACGAAGAAAAAATTAAAAGATTAAAAAGCCGGCAGCTCAGTGATGAAAGGCGCAGGCAAATTGAAAGTAAGCTTGCACAAACGGGCGATGAAGAGGGTCTTATACGTGAAAAAGACTGGCTCGAGCAGCAGTTAGAAACTGTACGTATCCAGAAAAAACAGGCAGATAAATTGAAAAAAACAGGTCTGGTTATCGGCGTAGCAGGGACACTGTTGTCAATTTTCTTAGCATTAACAGTCTCGCTTTTCATCCAACCCATAAGCGGTTTGCTTTTAGGCGGGACGGGTTTGCTAATAAGCACCGTTTTCGTTGTCTTTATGCTTTCCTCGTCTGCAAAAACCGGACCATATCATAGCGAAGCCAAAACGGCCCAGCGCTTAAAGGATGTTGATGACCTTTTAAGTCAACCTAAGGAAGATTTAGCGGCACTCAAAGATAGTCTTGAGGAGGATCTTCAGGTTGTAACAACGCTCCATATGGAAGAAGAACGAATGAACGAGGAAAAAAGGCTTTACGAACAGGCCATTACAAAGCTTGATAAAGCCGTTCTTCATTTTGAAATGAATGAACAGGGTCTAGCCGAATGGCTCCGAGAAAATGGTTTTTTGCAAACAACAAGATACAATGTATTGGAAGATATTTATCAATTAGTTGAGGAGGGCAAAGCCGCCAGCCAATTAATTGAACAATACGGTGTACAGATTAAGGAGCGGGAACAACGGATCGGCACATTTGAAACAACAAAAAAGCAGCTTGCCCAAAGGCTTAACGTACCTGAACATGATATAGCAGCCTTGCAAAAAGAATTGGCGCTGCAAAAGGAAAAATACCAAACATATACACAGCGATTAAATCAAAAAAAATCATTAATAGAGCAAAAAGAAGCGCTTGAAGATAAGGTTGAACGCTTTTATAGGGAATGCAGAAAGATCATGGAAGTTTCCGGTGTGTCATCCGAGGAAGCCTTCCGCCAAGCAGCAGAGCGTGATAAAAGACGCAGAATGCTTTTGACGAAGCGCTCAGAGCTTAAATATCAGATGAGTCAAGCGGCATCAAGTGAGGAAGTGCTTGAGAGATGCTTTAGCTGGTTTGAGACAGGGGAGTGGACAGGCACATCGGAAGCGTCGCTTCGTGACGGGCGTGAAAAGATTGAGAGGACGATTACCGCCTTGAATCAACAATTGATTGATTGGCAGTCCGAACTAAGACATCTTGAAGAAAATCAAATGTATACCGAACTGCAATATGGATTTGAAGAGACTAAGGCATTATTAAATGAAAAAGCGAGACAGTGGACTGTCTATAAAGCTGCCCAAACGCTGCTTCACAAAGCCAAAGAAAATTACCGCCATGATAAGCTGCCAAAGGTGTTAAAACAGGCAAGTTCTTATTTCGCAAAAATAACCTCAGGTGCCTACCAATCAATTTATTTAACCGAAGACTTTGGATTTGCCGTGCAGCGTGAGGATGGGACCGGATTCCATGTCACTGAAATAAGCCGGGGAACGAAAGAACAGCTTTACCTGTCGCTCAGGCTCGCTCTTGCATCAATGTTCGAAACCAAAGATAAGTTTCCGATAATCATTGATGATAGTTTGGTTAATACCGATCCCAACCGCCACAAGCAAGTTATGACATTGCTTAATGATGTTGCCAAAAAACATCAAGTTATCCTTTTCACTTGTCATAAAGACCGGTACAAAGGACACCCCTCAGAAGCATGGGTGACATTATAAGCAGGGAGCGGTGCAATTTTCACACCCTGCCTGTCATGGTATAATTTAAGCGGTAGGAAATAAGACTTTAGTGAAAAGAAAAAGAGGGTGTGATCTTAGTGAGTGACATCACATTTCATATTAATCTTGTTGAAGACGAGGAAAAGCTTGCTTCTGTACTAAAGGCTTATCTTCAAAAAGAAGGCTGGGAAGTTTCAGTTTTTCACACGGCAGAAGACGCTTTAAAATACCTTCATAATGGTGTGCATCTATGGATTTTAGACATTATGCTGCCTGGCATGTCGGGTTATGACCTGATAAAAAAAATCAAGGAAAATCATTCTGAGCAGCCTGTCATATTTATCTCCGCAAGGGATCAGGATTTGGATAAAATTGTTGGTCTGGAAATGGGCAGTGATGATTATTTAACCAAACCCTTTTTGCCCAAGGAACTTGTTATCCGGGCCAAAAAGCTGCTTCACCGTGTCTATGGGCAAGGCCTCCGCTCCCACATTATTACGGTCTCCCAGTATCAAGTGGACATTAACCGCAGAAGGGTCACCGATGATGAAGATCAGCCGATAGAATTGACATCCAAAGAATTTGATGTCTTGCTTTATCTCATTGAAAATGTGAATGTTGCCAAATCACGGCAAGAAATACTCGAGGCTGTGTGGGGCGAAGACTATGTCGGCAGTGACCGGGCGGTTGATGATGTGATTCGCCGGATCAGAAAAAAACTTGAGCGATTGTCACTTGAAACAGTCTATGGCGCGGGTTACAGGATCGTATCATAATGATAAAATTGACGCTAACTCAGAGAATCTGGTTATCCTTTATAATCCTTATTATTATCGTCGGTGTTATTGTTGGATTAGTTTACCCTATTTCACTTCAGAGAGCACTGAGGGACGAAACCTTTACGATCATTCGGCAAGAGCAGCAAAATGTCCTTCAACAGGCTGATAATTTTTCACTGCCTGACTCAGATACCAGTTTTATTGACAGCCGCCAAGCCGAAAGGTTAGTTAATAATTTTCTTATTGTTAATGGTTACGGCCTGCCTGAAGGTGACCCTGTTCCAAAAAAGGTTCTGGGCCGGATGGCAAAGCATGCGAATGAACAAAAAGGTGAGCTTGGTCAATATAATCTGGATTATAAAGGGAAGACACTCTTTTATGTGGTCCGCAAGCTTGATGCTAAGCCTAACACAGCTTTTCTCATATCCTATATGTGGGACACCTACAGAAACACAATGATGAAAAGGCTTTGGGCAAGGCTAATCTATGTTTTGGTTCTGGCAGCTATATTAGGACTTGCTATTGCTGCGTGGATGGCTCATTATCTAAAAAGGCCTTTGGATGTATTGGGGTCGCGTTTCGAAGAAATCTCTCGAATGAACTGGAAAAAGCCGTTTGAATGGAAGAGCGGGGATGAATTTGAGAGATTATCGGCTCAATTTGAAAAAATGAGGCGCAATTTACTGCAATATGATGAATCCCAGCAGCAATTTCTCCAGCAAGCTTCACATGAATTGAAGACGCCGATCATGGTCATTCAGAGCTATGCACAGTCAGCAAAGGACGGCATATACCCCCAGGGAGGGCTTGATGATACGATGGATGTCATCATTGAAGAAGCTGAACAAATGGAGAATCGTGTTAAAAAATTATTGTATTTTACTAGGGTTGCGTCGTTAAAAGATGAAAGGCCCAATCTCACCAAAGTTCAGTTTGGCGAAATTGCTGAAAAAATGAAGGACAGGCTTGCCTATCAACGGCCGGGGATAGCCATCGATATCAAAGGTGAGAATACCGAAATGATTGTTGATCGGGAACAATGGCAAATTGTTCTCGAAAATTTGATTGAGAATGCCCTCCGTTATGCGGAATCAAATATCTGGTTAATTGCACGGGATGATAAGGGAAGTTCACAAATGATTGTGAAAAATGACGGCAGTCACATCGAAGAATCTGAAATAGAGACGTTATTTCAGCCGTTTAATAAAGGGGAAAAAGGGCAGTTTGGATTGGGCTTGGCCATTGTCCAGCGCATCGTTGATAAGCATCACGGAACAATTAAGGTAAAAAACGATGAGGACGGTGTTGCCTTTATCATACGTCTCCCCAGGCATTTTTCAGAAGAAAGATAATAGAAGAGGAGGAATCGAAAAATGAAGGGAATTGCGCATTACAATGAAGGGGAACAGGTGAATCACTATCTTTTGGTGAAATCTTCGTCTAAGGGTCTTACAAGCGGTGGCAAACCATTTCTTACTTTGATACTGCAGGACCAAACGGGTGACATCGAGGGAAAGCTGTGGGATTCATCACCGCAAGACGAACATGATTTTATTCCTGACACCATGGTTAAGGTTGAAGGGGATATCACGACTTTCCGAGGCAAAAATCAATTACGGATCAAAGGGATCCGGCTTGTGACCTCCAATGATCAGGTCAAGAAGGCGGATTTGGTCATGTCGGCTCCATTATCCGTTAATACGATGCTTGATAAGGTGACACAATATATATTTGAAATCAAAAACCCAGCGATTCAGAGGATAACAAGAGCACTTTTAAAAAAACATCAAGATGCTTTTTTTGAATTTCCCGCAGCTGTAAGAAACCATCATGAATATGTTTCAGGACTTGCCTATCACGTCGTGTCCATGTTGAACTTGGCTAAAGGAGTTGCAGGCTTATATCCCTCACTTGATACCGATCTCTTATACGCCGGCATCATCCTTCATGATATGGGAAAGGTGACGGAACTTTCTGGTGCGACGGCAGCCAGCTATACACTGGAAGGAAAGCTGCTCGGTCATATATCGATTATGGTAAATGAGATTGCCGAGACAGCTAAAGAAATTGGTGTAGATGGCGAAGAGGTTGTGATTCTTCAGCACATGGTACTGAGCCATCACTCCAAACCTGAATGGGGAAGCCCAAAACCGCCGCTTGTGAAGGAAGCAGAAATTTTGCATATGTTGGATAATCTTGATGCAAAAATGAACATGATGGACCGGGCATTGGAAAAGGCAAAACCGGGTGACTTTACGGAACGGCTTTTTGCACTTGATAATCGAACGCTCTACCGACCGCAGTTTGAAAGCAAATTGCCAGTCGAATAACATTTAATCACTCGAAATAATAAATTTCGTTGACATATTATTGCAACCTCCATCATACATTCTTTGTAAATAAGGCTTGTATATGGAGGGTTTTTACTTGAAAAATACTAAGAGGTCACTCATTATTATTGCGCTCATCATGTTTGTCTTTATACTTCAGCAATTACATCTCTTGTCAGGCATCATTAGTCATTTGGAAAGTTTGCCTTGGTGGATGTATCTTGTTTTCTTGGGAATCCTAATTAGCGCTTATCAATTTTTGACCCTCTCCAAAGAGGACAAGGAAGTCGATCAGCAGTGGATTGAAGAACAAGGTGAAGTCTTCATAAAAAGGATGAGGGAAGAGAAAAAGAGGAGACACCCTAATAATAACGAAGCCTAAAAACAGGTGCGCTCACGATGAGTGCACCTGTTTTTTCTTTAGTTAATCAGAAAGTATAACTTTCTGACGCACATAAGGGCAACTAAGCCTCTGGCTACGCCTATTAAAGGCTTGCCAATCGGCAAGTTTTCTTTAGTTAATCAGAAAGTATAACTTTCTGACGCACATAAGGGCAACTAAGCCTCTAGCTACGCCTATTAAAGGCTTGCCAATCGGCAAGTTTTCTTTATGATTGTGACTTTTCTTGGTCTTGCTTGCTATCTTTATTTTTGTCTTCATTTTTGCTCGTTTGATCCGACTTATCTTTGTTTTTGTCCTGATCTTTAGAGTCAGTTTGTGTCGGTTGAGTCGGAGCGGATGGCTGTTTGAACAAATCCTTGAATTGGTCGTCTTTAACTTTAACATCGCCTTTCTTCACGAGGTTCTGAAGAACTTCTTGTGCAGGCTTAGCTTTTTGTTCAAGGACAGCATGTTTGATTTCAGACTTTAATTGGTCATAAGTATCCTTTTTGCCGGTTACCTTTATGATATGGTAGCCGTATTGGGATTTAACAGGGTCGCTGATCTGGCCTTTTTTGAGTTCGAAGGCTTTTTTCTCAAAGTCTTTAACCATTTCGCCTTTATGGAACCAGCCAAGGTCTCCGCCTTTGTCTTTACTTGGGTCAGTTGAATACTTTTTGGCAAGCTTGGCAAAGTCTTCGCCATTTTTCAGTTTCTTTTCGATTTCGTCAGCCGTTTTCTTATCCTTGACAAGAATGTGGCTTGCTTTGACTTCTTTCAGCTTGTCCTTATTTTTGTCCCAGTAATCCTTCATTTCTTTCTCTGACACCTTAACACCGTCTGTTTGAGCTTTAAATAGCAAAAGCTGCTGCTTGACGTTTTTGCGGAAATCTTTTTCAGAAAGCTTGCTTTGCTTTAGAGCATTCTTAAATGCAGTATCATTTGGAAATTGGCTTTTAACTTCGTCAACTTTCTTGTCGACGTCTTTTTTAGATACTTTATATTTATCATTTAACAGCTTTTCGTAAACCATTTCTTGTAATACTTGATCACCGTATCGTGTTTTAAGTTCCTTATAGAATTCATCCTGAGAGACGTCTCCGCCCTTTGTTTTTACAACTGCGCTGTTACCGCATGCGGCTAGGCTGGATAGACCTAATAAAACAGCTAGAACAACAACTAATTTCTTCATGAATGTCACTCCTAGTCAAAGTTTATTAAGGAACAATGATCTTAATATAGCACATTTTACCTGACATTAGACAACTCTGTTGAGAAAATGTGAAAAATCACATGTTTTCCTAACCCTGTATTTATCAGGTATAATTTCTGAGAAATCATCTTCAGTTCTTTAGCTTAACCGGTAAAACAATTGATTATTATGTATTTTGCACTCGACGGTCGTTAACATCTTTCGAAACGGCCATCCCTATTTAGGGGTCCCTCGCGAATAATAGGGAATTAGGCCAATGCTATATTTGTGTCCAGATGTTCAGATAGCCGGAAAGCAGCAAAATAGTGAGCAGAATATTAATGGTTTGGAAAACTTTTGGCTGACGCTCTTCGGGAATATTTTTCTTAATACAAAGAGCATCTGTTAAACTATTAAATATAAATAAAGCAAACACTGCAAAAATAATAAAGGTAATTAACATGATACTGGTACCTCCAAGAAGGGTGGGTTTAATCGCATATAATAAGATTATCAAAAGTTTATATAAAATGATAGTGTAATACAATAGAGGTGATATGGTGAAAAACAAATGGAAAACAGCATTTTTTACATTGATAATTATTATATTAATCGTTGTCATCGCAATCATTGGAACATTTATTGGTCTGGTCGGCTCCCCATCTACATCGCCAAATGTAAAGAATGATGCACCGCACGTTGACTCCCCGATATTTATGGTCCAGGCAAGCAAACGGCATTTAAGTGATATGGTGAATAACGAACTGCAGAAGCACCAAAGCGGTACACTGACATATAATGTGGACTTTGATAAAGATGTCACATTATATGGTTATCTAGGTCTCTTGGGCTTAGATATCCCGTTTAATATGTCATTTTCTCCCGTCGTTAAAAATGGCGATATTATTTTAAAGGAAAAGTCGGTGCACTTGGGCAGAATCAGTCTTCCGGAAGAAGAGGTTTTAAAGTTTATTAAAAAAGGAACAGAGCTCCCGGATTGGGTGATTATTCAACCGGACAAAAAGCAAATTTATGTTAATTTAACAAAGATGAAGCTGAAAGACCGTTTTTACTTGAAAGCGAAAAAAATTAACCTTAGTGAAAACGATATTGAATTTAATGTCTATCAAAAATAAAAGCATTCAAGCGCTTGCTTGAATGCTTTTATTTAATATTTACAGTGTTTGTTTTATAAGGATCCGGCAGTCGTCACGGTCATCTTCAATATAGGCATGTGTTGGTGCCTTTGCCAGATGGGTAAGGTAAACAAAGTCCTTCATGCTTATGCCGAAGTTCAAAGCGCCTGCGAACGAAAGATAGTACAGCATGGATGGAAATTGTGAGGCCGCAACAAAAATCACTGCAGTTATGACCACGCCGGGAAAAACCGACATAATGATTGCCAGGCGTTTCGATGTTGTTCCTGGTATATTTGTATAAATTATTGGAATCGGTTTGTTAGACCGTTCTATGGACAGTGAAGCGCGTTTACCAACAAGCCATAGCGGTATACAATGGCAAATTTTATGCAATGGCCACACAATAAAAAGCATCATAATTAAAATGATAAGATTCATTGGCGAAAACGCAATCTCATGGTGATTGTTTACAAATAGCAAAGAGAAAATAATCAAGAAAAAAATCGTCCCCATAAGCGAGATAAGGGATAGCCGAATCGATCCATATTGTTTGGAAATGTTAAATGATTTCCAGCAGTTCATAACCTCACCCCATATAAAAAAATCATTGATTAAAAGATTAATTTAAAATATCCTCAATTAATGTACTGCGAATGCAAAAGAAAATCAACCCTTTTTTTAAACAGTTTCCCGAATAAAAAAAACTCGCCGATTGGCGAGCCTTTGGCGAAGACAGAGGCGTAGTGCGACGCACAGGACGTGCCAGTGTCCTTATGTGCGTCAGAAAGGCTACTGCTTGCTACACTTCTTTGCTGCCTTGCGACAAAACGAAGTGGAGGAGCATAACTATACTTTCTAGTTAACCAAAAAAAAACCGCCTTCTATTTAGAAGACGGTTCGTTGGTATTTGCCTCAAGTCTCTCTTTCGTTTTCTCCAATTCATTAACATCTTGCTTGATTTGTTTAATGTGCGGTTGGATTTCCTTTTGGAACGTTTTGACTAATTCCGCGACGTCGCTAACCGTCGATTTTATAGCCGGAACGCCGTCGTTTTTAATGGTTTTAATCTGCTGCCTAAGCCCGCCAAAAGACGATTTAAAGTCTTTTAGGGGCTCTTTTGCGTCATCGGCCTTAGTTTTAAGATCGCTGCGCATCTCTGATCCCGATTTTGGTGTGGAGAGGAGAACTGCAACGCTTCCAATCACACCGCCGATTGCCGCACCAACTGCATAAGATTTTAATTTTCCCATCTTTTTCACCTCTTCATAAATTATGTACTTAAATGCTTTTCCCTATTTCTCTAGTTAATAAAATACCTTTTTCCTTAACATTATTATAATACAGGTTGCATATCTTAGCATTATAGGAGGCGAAGAAGATGGTCGTCCTGCTCATTATTATACTTTTTATTGTGGGTGTGCTTTGCCTTTTGTATATGTTAAGTCAGCTTGGCACCCAAAGGCGCTTTGCTTTTAAAAATAAAAAAATGATGAAAAGCCAACAAATGACCATATTAATCGGTGTTGTGGGAATTATTTTGATTGTTGTGTCATGGTTTGTCATCCAGGGAAATTAAAAAAGAAACGCGGCTGGGATAGTCCTAGCCGCGCTTTGCTGTTGGTGTTGTTGAAGCAAGTCGTGATTGATCTGTGATTTTAAGAACAATCGGGAAGATAATCAATACAAAAATGGTGTTAAGTGCCGCAGCTGGCAGCACAACGGTGTCAAACAAAGCGATAAAGCTTGCTTTTGCCGGCAATGCGCCAAGAACTGTCATTGCCGATAAAAAAATCGTGCCGCTGATTAGCGTTCCGGCCGCAGCTAAAATAACAGCTGTAAGTGTTCGGTTTAAAAGATGTCTTAATGCAGCGAACAACAGAAAAATAACAGCTGATGTAATTAATTTATCAATGATATTAGGGAGAAATCCTCCGGGAATTGTCGTTGTGAGCCCTGAAAGAATCCCTGCAGCCAATCCCAAAATAACAATATTGCCCTTATCCGCAAACAAAAAGATGCAAACAAACATCATTGAGAGCAGCATATCGGGTTTCATTCCAAAAAAGAAACCGGGAATGACAGCGTGCAGGATTGTACCGATCCCTAGAAATAGTGCCATTAAAACAAGCTTTTGTACTTTCATACTCAACTCTCCTCATCTCAGGCTTTAGTCTTAACCTCCAATAATGCCCTGTGGCTTATTGCGAGGGTTGCTACTAATATACTATTTTTGGCGCCATTAAGCAATGCACATGGATCCTAATTTAGGATAACTTATTGGAAATTTGATGGGCGATGTTTTCTCTATCCTCATTGGAATAGTCGCTTTCATGTGAATGCCATACAGCGCCAAAGCCATCACCCTTACCGTAACGCGGGAGAATATGGATGTGGTAATGGAAAACGGATTGGCCTGCAAATTCCCCATTATTGTTAAGGAGATTTAAACCGATTGGATCAAAGGCATCTCTGACGGCTGTTGCAATCCTTGGAACAGCGCGAAAGAGATTCGCTGCGGTATCGGGTGTGAGATCGTAGATGTCTTTAGTGTGTTCCTTCGGTATGACCAATGTATGACCTTTCGTGTTTTGGCTGATATCGAGGAAGGCATACACATCTTCATTTTCATACACCTTCGCACTCGGAATCTCACCACTAATAATTTTACAAAAGATACAATTCGGATCGTGAGCCAATGTTATCACCTTTCCTTTCTTTATTTTAGTATAAAGAGAATTTATGCCGCACTCAAGGTTAGATGTCTTAGGAAAACTTTGATAAACTTAGAAGCAAGAATCCCTACAGGAAGAGGGTTAAACGAAAAATGAGTGCAATTCTAGATGTTAATCAATTAAAAGGCGGCTATGCTTTGAGTCAGCCTGTGTTACATAATGTGTCTTTCAAAATTGAACCGGGTGAGCTTGTTGGGCTGGTTGGCTTAAATGGTGCGGGCAAAAGTACGACGATTAAACATATTCTAGGGTTATTGGAGCCATTTGGCGGAGAAATTCGCGTCAGCGGCAAGACGATAAAGGAAGACAAACTATTTTACCGTTCGCAAATGACCTACATACCGGAAACACCTGAGCTTTATGAACAGTTGACATTAAAGGAGCATTTGGAGCTTACGGCAATGGCATATCAAATTGACCAAGCGGCATTTGAAAATAGAATGGACACGCTTCTAAAAATGTTTCGCATGGAAAAGAGGCTTAACTGGTTTCCAGGGCATTTTTCTAAAGGGATGAAGCAAAAGGTCATGATTATGTGTGCCTTTCTTGTTCGGCCAGAGCTTTATGTTGTCGATGAGCCTTTTGTCGGCCTCGATCCAATTGGCATTCAATCATTTTTGGACTTAATGAAAGAGATGAAAGAAAAAGGTGCCGCTATTCTAATGTCAACACACATCCTCTCAACTGCTGAACAATATTGCGACCGGTTTTTGATTTTGCATGACGGCAGAATTGTTATTCAAGGGACATTAAATGAAATCAAGGAGAGCTACGGCGATCCCGCAGCAACGCTTCATGATATATATATTGCTGTTGCAAAAGGGGAGTCACCATGGATAAAATAATAGCGCTGTGGTATCGCCGCCGTTCGGATTATTGGAAAATGGCACTGCGCTATTGGAAGCTGGTCGGGAAAAACAGCGGGTTAATGTTTTCGCTGTATGTAATTATTATTGTGGGGAGCTACTATTATAAACAATGGCTGGATGGGCTGCCTGATAACTTTCCAAGCGCCTTATTGATCACTGTTGTGGCGGGCATCTTTGTGATTCGCACGCCGATTCGAACGTTTGTACAAGAAGCGGATCTTGTTTTTCTCCTGCCGCTTGAGCCCCGGCTTAATGGTTATTTTAGAAAGAGCCGGCAATACAGCTTTTTGTTACAATGTGTGACGCTGCTATTTGTGATGGTCATTTTTTCCCCCCTTTATTTTAGGACAATTAATCCGGACTTTTGGGGATTTGCGGCGACACTCATATTAATTTTCGGGGTGAAATGGTGGAATGTGGATACAAGCTGGCAGGAACAATTTTTGCAGCGGCCATGGGAGTCCAAGCTGATAAGAGGATGCTTATCACTTTTGTTTTTATACAGTTTATTAAATGGGAACCATTTTATTTTTGTTCTGCTGTTAATTGCTGTTATGTTTGGTTTTTCGTTTTTTTATGCCCATAGACAGGCACAGGATCGGCTGCTAAATTGGGATCGGTTACTGGCGGTTGAACATAAGCAGCTTATGCTGCTGTTAAAGTTTGCGAATCTTATCACTGATGTGCCTGAAATGAAGACCAGGATCAAGCCACGGCTCTGGTTAAACGGTTTAACAAACCGCTTTTCCTATGGACAAGAATCAGTTTTTAAGAAATATTTCTTGAAAACTTTCATTAGGGCGCATGAATACTTTGGTATTTATATAAGGCTGACAATAATTGGCGGTATAATCGAGGTTTTATTTACAGATGGTTATGCGACTTATTTTGTTTTGATTGCGATTGTGTACATCACTGGGCTTCAGCTGCTAACCCTTTGGCACCATCCGACACCACAAGCCCTAACAGATCTCTATCCAGTCGCTGATGTATTAAAGCAGAGAAGCTTTGTTATGATTTTATTAAATTTATTAATGATTCAAGGGGTCGTGCTGGGGCTTATCGGCGCGTTTGTGATAGGAACATTTACCAGCGTCATTTTACTCGTTATCACCGGATTATTCATTGCATTTCTATTTTCATACGGCTATGTTCGGAGGAAAATTAAGAAATCACCTGCTTAGCTGCAGGTGATTTCTAAACGCTTATTTTAAACGGGGATCCTTAAGAAGGCGTTCCATTTCTTCCATATGCTTCGTTTCATCTGAAATGATGTCTTCCAATGTCACAACAAGCTCCGTTAAACCTAGCTCATCTGCCTGTTTGCGGCGTGTTTCATAGCGGTCAATGGTCGCCTTTTCAGCATTTCTTGCTTCTTCAAGCATTTCTTTGACATCAGTCACCTGCTTGACGGCTGCAGGTGTCGTTGTTGGCTGACCTCCAAAAGTTGTGATTTTCTCTGATAAATAGAGAGCGTGCTGCTGCTCGTCGGGAATTTCCTTCTCGAAAAAAGGCTTAAGCACTGAGTAGTACATCCCTGTCACTGTCGAAGCGTAGTAAGTATACTGTATGACCGCTGAATATTCACCAGCTAAGTCTTCGTTCAGTCCTTCAATAAGTTCTCTCATTTTTGCATCCATTATTAGTTGTCATCCTTTCTATTAATCATTCACATAATATTATTTACCCTAATATTCAAAGGTTAAACCTATCCTGCAAGGACTTTTAAATATCCGGGCTTGATGTGAATATTTGCAGGCGGACGATGAAGTCTTTCCCTGTCACGATCGGGAATATAGCTCGGGGAGGTCTGGATAGCCAAGTCAGGTGTTTGGAAATGGATAATATCGTCACTGAAAATAGAGGTTAATCCAGTATTTAATAGTGACGAATCATATTTGGATTCCCTAAGAATGTATACATCAAGAAGGCCGTCTTGAAGGTCTACATCCCGGAGTAAAGGAAGTCCTTCGCAAGCGTATGGATTATTTGCAACGAGGACTGACTCCGCTTTGCCAGAAAAATAGTAATGTTTGCTCGATAGCTCATAATGAAAAGGCCCATGTTCATCTGGGTTTTTAAAATCCAAAAGGTTTATAAAGTATTCGGTGCCATCGTGACCGACATCAAAACTTCTAATGTTCTTTTTGGCGATTTGCTCGGCAGCTTTTATCGGCTGGCGGCTCAAACCTAATGCCTTTGAGAAACCATTACATTTACCCCCGGGGATAATAGAAAATACGGGACGGTGTTTTAATATAGCTATCGTATTAATAATTTCGTAAACGGTACTGTCGCCACCCATGGCAATTAGGACGTCAGAATCTTTGGCAAGCCTTCGGGCAAGTCCTGTACATTCACTTTTCAGTTTTGCTTCATAGAATGCCACGGTCTCAAAAGCCGATGAAAGGATCGTGTCGATTCTATCGATATCATCCTGTTTAATCATTTGCCCGTCAGCATTTAGATTAATGATGACCGAAACTGTTTTCATTTATGACTTCCTTTCACGAACATAAAGTTGTGTGAATGTATTTCCCTGTTTTCCCGGTGGCTACACCTCTTTCTTTTGATCTATATCAAAAACATGGCAGCGATTGTGGTTACGACAAGCCCGATAATGACCGGTAATAAGTTCCGCCTTGCAAGTTCAAATGCATCGACATTACAAATGGCGGCAGCGGGAATGAGAGCCCAAGGGACGAGTGTTCCGCCGCCAACCCAAATGGCTGCGATTTGCCCAAGCGCAGTCAAAGTATCTATTCCGCTGCCGATCGCAGTGGCGAAGAGGTGGGCGATCGAACCTGCTAATGAAATTCCCGAGAAACCCGATCCATCAAGACCAGTAATCGCACCGACAATGGTTAATGTTCCGGCGGCGACCTCCGTGTTAAGCGGAGCCACATGCGCTAAAGCAAAACCGAGGTCATTCACGATGCCTTCTGAATGGGCAGGAAGAACATTGCCGAAGACCGCTTGAAATCCCGAATCCCCCATATAAAAGAAGGCAGCAATCGGAATAACCGGACCGAAAACTTTAAAGCCGAATTGGAAGCCTTCGATAAGATACTCAGTTATTTTCTCTAAACCTTTATTTTTATGTGCAGCTAGTGAGATAGCCATAAGTATGAAAATAATTGTGCCGCCGATTAATGCCGTGGCATCTCCGCCTTGCAAATGGAATAAGATCATGCCTGTTACATCTAAGAGCAGGAGTACGGGGATCAGGACAGCAAATAACACTTTGCTTTTCCTGGATAAAGTTTCCTTCCCCCTTGAGGTTTTCCTATCCAGCTCTTTAATCTCAGCTGCATCTACAACCAAAGCTCCTCGCTTTATATCCCTTTTCAATAAAATAAAGGCCGCCACAGTCGTTACCGCACCCATAATGATAACAAGCGGTACACTGGCAACCATGACGTCTGATACGGGGATGCCAGCTGCATCAGCTGTAAGCTTTGGAGCCCCCTGAATAATGTAGTCGCCCGAAAGCGCTATTCCATGGCCGAATAAGTTCATAGCAATCGCGGCGCCAATGGCTGGCAAACCGACTCTTAGCGCGACCGGAAGCAGCACTACACCAAGAAGGGCTACAGCTGGTGTTGGCCAGAAGAACAAGGAGACAACCATCATCAAGAATCCAATGACCCAAAAGGCAAGTGTAGGGGTTTTAATGAATTTAGAAAAAGGGGAAATCATGACATCATTGATTCCAGTTTTCGTCATGACATGACTCATCGCCACAATGACTGAAATTACAAGAATTGTCCCTAATAATTGAGTAATAGCATAGATCAGGCTGTTAAAAACACCGCCTAATGCGGTTGTTAATGAGGATGTAGCAAGCAAACCGAGCAGGAATATACCGATAATACACACTAGCGTCGTATCGCGCCTCATAATCATGACGGCAATAATGATAAAAATAAATAAAAGGTAGACCCAATGAAGAACTGTTAAGTCAATGCCCATCTGCCTTCCTCCTATAGATTAACGTGTTGTTTGCCTATAAAATATGCGGGGGAGGATTTGGGTGTGACTAGGGTTAACTCCGTCCAGGGGCGTAGAAATAAACCTTCTAAGGGTTATACCAAATTGTTGTTGCTTTTTGTCAATACGGGGATTATTTCCGGGGAAATAATCCCGAAGATTGTCGGCTGTTATCCTTTATTAATCTATGACGTGTTTATTTTAATAAAAAGATCGGGGGCTAATACCTCCGATCTTCTAGTATCTCTATTAACCGACCGCTTCTTTTCTTAAGTCACGCTTTAATATTTTTCCTAGGCTGTTTTTTGGCAGCTGGTCTACAAAAACAATCTCTGGAACTTTATAATCGGCGATTTTCTTTTGACAGTGCTGAATGATATCTTTATCGGTCAAGCAACCATCCGCTGATTGGACAATATAAGCTCTTGGCACCTCTCCCCAAAAGTCATCAGGAATACCGATGACCGCTGCTTCGAGGACACCATCACATTCGTAAATGACTTCCTCGACTTGGTCAGGATAGATGTTGTCACCGCCGCAGACAATCATATCTTTATAACGGCCAGTAATGTACAAATAGCCATCCTCATCAAGATAGCCGGCGTCCCCGATATGATACCAGCCATTAATTAGGACGCTGTCAGTTGCCGAAGGGTTATTCCAGTAGCCTCTGAAGAGAAAAGGACTTTTAATAATAATTTCCCCGATTGTACCTGCCTGAAGCTCATCCCCGCTTTCAGGGTCAACAATTTTGACTTCGACATGATTAAAGGGTTTTCCGGCCGAGCTCACCTTTTCAAAACCCATTTGCGGATGCCAGTAGCTGACACCCCAGGCCTCTGTGCTGCCAAAACCTTGTCCCATCATGATGCCAGCATCAGCATACTGTTTGATAAGTTGTTCCGGAACAGGTGTCCCGCCGGCTGAAACTGATTTTAAGGAAGGGGCTTCCCAGTTGTTTTGTTTGAATTCTTCCATCATGTAGGTGTAAAGCGATGGGAATGCCATCATGGTTGTTATTTTTTCTTCGTTAATGATCGCCCATATTTTTGCAGGATCTTGATCAGGCAGGCAAACAATCGTCAGGCCATAGTGGATAGCGTTCAATATGTTAAGAAAACCGCTCATATGAAAGAGAGGATGGACGGCAAGATAACGTCCGCCTGATTGTCTGAAGCTTAAATTTTCCATTTGATTGAAGTAGCTTGCCACTTGGTGATGACCGATAATGCAGCCCTTTGGGTTCCCAGTTGTCCCCGAAGTAAATAGGATGGCAGCGGGATCTTCCGGTTCTGCAGCCACGGTTGGATCAGTAATAGGTTGCCCAGCAAATAAGTTATCAAATTCAGCTGTTGTTTCCATGCCAATACAGGTTTTAATGATGTTGGTTATCATGCTAGTATTTTCGGAGGCATTCACTGTATTGGAAAATTCATCGTCATAAAAGAAAACCTTTGGTTTGCTGTTCAAGATAATGCCGTCAAGCTCATAGGAGGTCAAGTGAGTATTTAAAGGGACAGCGATAGCTCCTATTTTTATTGCCGCTTGAATAATAGTTGGAAAGGTATGATTGTTTTTGCCGAGAATCGCTATGCGATCTCCTTTTTGGACATCAGCTGTTAACAAATAATGCGCAAGCTTCCTCGCGCGTTCATTGTATTCTTGGAAAGTATAACGCTTCCCGCCGGCCACTAAGGCCTCTAACTCAGGGGTTTGTTCTGCTCTAGTGGTAAGAATATGCTGGATAGTATCCATTTTGTATCATCTCCGTCAAAGTTGGTTTGCAGAGAGGGATTTTACTCTTATAAAAAAAGAAAAACAATTATATGTGTTTAAGGACTGCTGGTATTAATATCCTTAAAATGGCGTTTTGCCGGGAAGGAGAGGGTTTTCATTACAGTTTCGTTACAATTTTTTCAGTTGACGGAATCCCTTTTATAGCTTATTATGAGGTTAAATGAATAACTCTCAAAGGGGAGTAGCTGTACAACAAGGTCGTCATTACGGGATCAATGTCCCCGGCTTTGTTGGCAACTTAAATGTTGTTAGCAAGACCTTTGCCTGAACGTTTCGGGGTAAAGGTTTTTTATATTTTATAAGGCAACCTTTACCCAATCCGAAAGGAGGGTGAAGGTTGCTTTTTTTGTTTATAAGAAGTAGAAAAAGTTCGGCAAAGTAAACGGCAATATTAAAAAAGAAATTATTGTTTGGTCTTACAACAAATCTTAAATTGGGGAGAGTGGGATATTGGATATTTTTACTTTAGAATTCTGGACAACGCTGTTATTGATTGTTGGCTTGGATTTAATTCTTGCCGGAGACAATGCCATAGTCATAGCACTTGCTGCTCGCAGGCTGCCTGAAAAACAGCAAAAGAAAGCAATTCTTTGGGGAACGATAGGCGCGGTGGCAATACGGGCGACGGCCACTTTAATTGTGGTGTGGCTTCTCAAGATTCCAGGGCTGCATTTGGTTGGCGGGATCCTGCTCATCTGGATTGCGTATAAGCTCTTAATTGACAATAAAGGGCATGATGGTATAAAAGCGGGGACGAGTTTAACAGAGGCGATTCGGACGATTGTTATAGCTGACGCCTTAATGGGTCTGGATAATGTCTTAGCCATTGCTGGTGCCTCTCATGGCAGTTACTTCATGGTTATATTAGGGCTAATCATTAGCATTCCTATGATCATGTGGGGAAGCACCTTGTTCTTAAAACTCGTCGATCGTTATTCTTGGATCATCTATGCCGGTTCGGCCGTCTTGGCATTCACCGCAGCAAAAATGTTGTTCAGCGAACCATTCATGGAAGACTTCTTCACAGGCCATGCCATCTGGAAGTGGTGCATTGAAGGGTTGATCATTATAGGTGTTTTGTTTATCGGACTCAGGAAAAACAAAAAAGGAAACAACACTGCCTGCGAAAACAATGATGAAAATAGCGTAGGCAATGAATCCGAACGGCAATCGTCTTAAAAAAAAGATAAAAACAGCCGCCAATTTGGCGGCTGTTTTTATCTTGACAAACAAATTTTCTTCTATAACATTTGGTTAGGTATTATGTGACTGGGATAGCAGGGTTCGAACCTGCGAATCACGGAGTCAAAGCCCGTTGCCTTACCGCTTGGCTATATCCCAACGACAATTATTAATGTAACCTTAAAGTTAAGGTTTATACATTCGAAAAAGAAAAATCAATCACTCATTTTTTATTCTTTTTTGCGGAAGATAAAGAAAAGAAAAACAGCCCAAAGGGGGTGTGTTTGTTTTGCTAAAAAAAGTGCTTATTGCTGTCAATGTTATTTTGGGGATGCTGATACTCGGACTTATTGGCTATATCATTATTATTTTTGCAGGTAATTATGTGATTGACAAAAAAGATCTCGTCATGGACACAACAACTAAAATAGTCGATACGGAGGGACACGAAATCTCCAAGCTTTATTTGGAAAACCGAGAGCTTGTCTCGATCGAAAAAATCCCGAAGTCAGTCCAGGAAGCGTTCATCGCAACAGAGGATTCGCGTTTCTATCAGCATTATGGCATAGATTTTCGCGGGACCTTTAGAGCCGCATTTAGGGACATCATATCCGGCAGCAAATCTGAAGGCGGCAGCACGATCACACAACAGCTCGCAAAAAGAGTTTTTCTCTCAAATGAAAAATCCTGGCTGCGGAAGATAAAGGAAGCGGTTATTGCTATAAACCTTGAACGAAAATACAGCAAACAGCAGATCCTCGAGATGTATCTTAATGACGTCTATTTTGGCCATGGCGCATATGGGATTGGATCTGCTGCAAAGTTCTATTTCAATAAGGATGTCAGTGAATTAACCGTCGACGAAGGGGCGATGCTTGCAGCCATGCTCAAAGCGCCGTCAACTTATTCGCCGATTCTTCATCCAAAGAAAGCACTGAAACGCCGTAATCTTGTCTTATCCTTAATGGAAGAACAAGGTTATATCAGCTCAAAGGATGCTGTCAGATTGCAGGGAAAAACTCTTGGATTGGATCTGAAAAAGCATGAAAGTCATCCTGAATTCTATACATATGTCGATATGGTTCTAGATGAAGCTAAGAGGAAATACCACCTGTCGAATGAAGAAGTGTTGAGCGGGGGGTATAAAATCATCGTCCCAATGGATATTAAAGCGCAAAAAGCATCCTACAAGCATTTTAAAGATGACAGCTATTTCAAGGGCTCTAATCCAAATAAAACCCCCAACGGCGCTTTTGTCCTAATGGATCCGAAAACAGGCGGTGTACTTGCAGTACAAGGAGGACGCCATTATGTCAAAAAAGGGCTGAACCACGTTACGATGAAACGCCAGCCCGGATCGACATTTAAGCCCTTGGCGGTTTACGGCCCTGCGCTTAATTCCGGGAAATATAAACCTTATTCTTTGCTTACCGATAAAAAGCTGACATATGCCAAATACGATGATTACACACCTGAGAATTATAATCACAAGTATGCCGGAAAGATCACCATGTATGATGCCTTAACGCACTCAACAAATGCCCCTGCAGTTTGGCTTTTTAATAAAATTGGCATTGAAAAAGGCAAAGCCTATCTGAAAAAGCTGGGATTTAAGCTTCCGGATAAAGGCCTCGCAATTGCCCTTGGCGGCTTGCGAAAAGGGGTCACTCCGCTCTCAATGGCTTCTGCTTACAGTGTGTTCCCTAATAATGGTGAAAAAGTTGAACCTTATTTTATTAAAGCCATTTACAACCATGATGGTGAACTGATCGGCCATGCGAAGCCCAAGGCAACAAAGGTCTTTAAAAAACAAACAGCATGGTATATGACAAAAATGCTTGAATCGGTTGTTCAAAATGGTACGGGCAAGGCAGGAGAGGTACACACTGCATTGGCAGGTAAAACTGGATCTACTGGTTACGAAAAGGTGAAAGACGGACTACGGGATGCCTGGTTTGTCGGTTACACACCGAAAGCCGTCGGCGCGGTCTGGATTGGTTATAATACAACCACCGAGGATCAATATGTGACAAGCGGAAGCGGTGATGCCACCAGGCTATTCAAGGATATCATCAATGATATCCCGAAGCAGCAGCATTTGACATTCCATAAGCCGAGAGGTGTGAAGGATTTGGAGCCGCCGATCCGGTTGGGCAGTATCAAAAATCTAGAAGCATCGGTGACATTAGGCAGGTATGGTTTGCCCGCGGTAAGGCTCACATGGACGCCGCTTGAGGATGACCGTGTCATTTACCGTATCTACGAAATGAAGGACGGACAAAGGCAGCAGATTGGAGAAGTCACAGGTAAAGGCGAATATGTTGTTGATTTCGCCAACCCATTATCTACGGGCTCCTTTGTGGTCGTACCTTATAACGTACAAACCAAACAGGAAGGGGCCCCGTCACCCGGGGCGGCTGTGGATTGGTTTCCGGGCTTTTAATTAAGACATTTTCTTGAACAATTGATGTTGGGGAGGAAATCGAGCGTTTATCAATGCAATTCATCCGGCTTTTAGATAAAATAGAAATGAATATGTTACGGACGAGGAAGGGTGTCGTGTTTTGGCGAATAGGTTTAATGATGTATTTTTAAAGGCATGCCGCGGTGAGGATGTCCCGTATACGCCTGTATGGTACATGAGACAGGCGGGACGTTATCAGCCTGAGTACCGAAAAATCAGAGAGAAATACAGCTTCTTTGACATTAATGAAAACCCGGAAGTGTGTGCTGAGGTAACAAAGCTCCCGGTAGATCAATTAGGTGTCGACGCTGCTATTCTGTTCGCGGATATCATGACACCGCTGAAACCGATCGGTGTCGATGTTGAAATTGTAGAAGGAGTCGGACCGGTCATTTCAAATCCTGTTTCAACAATAGAAGATATACAAAATCTGAGAAGCCTGGATCCGAATCGCGATGTTCCTTTCATATTAGATACGGTGAAACTTCTTAGGGAGCAATTGAATGTGCCGTTAATCGGGTTCTCAGGAGCACCGTTCACTTTGGCAAGCTATATTATTGAAGGCGGCCCATCCAAAGGCTACCATAAGACGAAAGGGTTCATGTATGCCAAGCCCAGCGTTTGGCAAGCGTTAATGGACAAGCTTGCTGAACTCACGATCGTATATCTTAAAGCACAAATTAAGGCCGGTGCACAAGCCGTCCAGGTTTTCGATTCATGGGTCGGTGCCTTGGAGGAACAGGATTACCGTATCTATATCGCTCCTGCAATGGAGAAGATCTTCACAGCTTTGAAAGAAACGGGCGTTCCAACCATCTATTTCGGCAGCGGATCGGGCCATTTATTAAAGGAATGGAATAAGCTGCCTGTAGATGTGTTATCGATTGACTGGCGAACATCGATTAAGGATGTCAGAGCAATGGGCATACAGAAAGGTCTTCAAGGAAATCTTGATCCATCTTTATTACTCGCACCCTTTGATATGCTAAGGGACCGAACAAAGACCATTCTGGATCAAGGCAAAGAGACAACCGGCCATATCTTTAACCTTGGCCACGGTATATTCCCGGCAGCAAGCGTTGCAACACTGAAAAAGTTAACGGATTTTGTGCATGATTACACTAGTAAATAAAATGGGGGAGAAAAGATGGCAAAAAAGAAGATTGGTTTACTAGTCATGGCTTACGGCACACCATACAGTTCTGAAGACATTGAACCATATTATACACATATTCGGCATGGCCGAAGACCTACGGATGACCTTCTTCAGGATCTTAAGGGCCGATATGAAGCGATTGGCGGGACATCTCCTTTAGCGAAAATCACGAAAGAACAAGCGGAAGGTTTGGAGAAACGTTTGAATGAACGGCAAAATGATGTCGAATTCAAAGCTTACCTCGGTCTGAAACATATACACCCTTTTATAGAGGATGCTGTCAAACAAATGCATGAAGACGGTATTGATGAAGCGGTGAGCCTTGTGTTGGCACCTCATTTCTCCACATTCAGTGTGAAAGCATACAACGAACGAGCCATCCAAACGGCCAAAGAGCTTGGCGGTCCATCTATCACATCAGTTGAAAGCTGGTACCGTGAGCCAGCGTTTATTTCATACTGGGCAGATCAAATCAGGCATACATTCAAGGCTATTCCTGAAAAAGATCATGAGCAAACTGTCGTCGTCTTTTCAGCGCACAGCCTTCCGGAGAAGATTATTTCTACAGGTGATCCATATCCCAATCAATTAGAGGAAACAGCAAAGTTGATCAGCGAGGCTGCAAATCTTCAGCATGACGCCATCGGCTGGCAAAGCGCCGGAAATACGCCTGATCCATGGATTGGCCCTGATGTACAAGATTTGACGAGGGACCTGTATGAACAAGAAGGTTACCGGTCATTCATTTATTGTCCTGTTGGTTTTGTCGCTGAACATCTCGAGGTTTTATATGATAATGACTTTGAATGTAAAGTGATTACAGATGAATTAGGTGCGGCTTATTACAGACCTGATATGCCAAATGCGAATCCGGAATTTATTGATTGTCTCACCAATGTTGTGCTTAAGACATTATCCGAGAAAAGCGGCAAGGTCAATGGCTAAGCATGTTGCTGTTATCGGCGGCGGGATTACAGGACTAACCGCAGCTTTTTATCTTCAAAAGCTTGCTGCAAGCAGCCATCTTGATCTTCATGTCACAGTCATCGAGACAAAAGACCAGTTTGGCGGTAAAGTCGAGACGGTACATCGGGACGGTTTTACAATTGAAAGAGGGCCGGATTCCTTTTTGAAGCGAAAAAAGGAAGCGCTCGAGCTTGTGGAAGCTCTTGGACTGGGTGATCAAGTCGTTTCTAACCATACCGGGAAGTCTTATATTCTAAAAAGCGGTGAGCTTCATCCTATTCCCGAAGGCTCAGTAATGGGTGTGCCAACACAATTGAAACCGATGCTGGATTCCGGCCTGCTTTCGGAAGACGGCAAAGCGAGAGCATTAAATGATTTGATCCTGCCGCAGCTGCCGGAGTACGAGGATATGTCTGTTGGTGACTTTTTCTCCGCCCGTCTTGGTGAGGAAATGGTTGACCATATTATCAGTCCGCTTCTCTCTGGAATTTATGCAGGGAACATCTATAAATTAAGCTTAGCTGCAACCCAGCCCCAATTCATTAATGTCGAAAGGGATGCAGGCAGTTTGATCTTGGGTTTCAACGGAAAACAGCCAAAAAAGAAAACGAGTCAGTTTGCGACACTCACAAGCGGATTAGGAACATTAATTGAGCGGCTTGTGGACTCGTTAGATGCCCGTCTGTTGCGGGGGGTCACTGTCAGCCGAATTAAACGTGAAAATCATAAATATGAACTTATACTTAATAATAATGAAAAAATAACCGCTGATATGGTTGTATCCGCTGTTCCAAACGATATTTCCGCTAACCTTTTTTCTGATGCCGCATACCTTAAGAGGGAAAATGCCGATCCGAATACATCAGTTGCAACGGTTGCAATGGCCTTTGATAAAGATGACGTGACACTCGAAAAGGAAGGCACGGGATTCGTCGTATCCCGGAAGGAACCGATCGCGATCACAGCATCGACTTGGACACACCTCAAATGGCCGCATACAGTGCCAGAAGGAAAGGCCTTGGTAAGATGCTATGTTGGAAAAGCCGGTGATGATGCCATCATTGAACAATCCGATGAGGAGCTTATTGCCACATCGCTGCAAAATTTAAGCGGCGTCGTTGATTTCAAGAAGGATCCCCACTTTTCTGTCGTCACCCGGTGGCGGGAAGCGATGCCCCAATATCCTGTCGGCCATAAGCTGTGGCTTGCTGAAATACAAGACAAGCTGCCTCATGATTATCCAGGGGTCTATTTAGCTGGCGCTTCATATGATGGTGTCGGACTGCCCGACTGTATCCGCCAAGGAAAAGGAGCTGCACAAAAAATAATAGAACGTATCAAAACCGGAACTTGAAAACGTTCCGGTTTTTTTAATAGGAAATTTAATTATCCAATCACCTTGCAAACCTAGCTTGTTCAATGGTATATTAATTCTTGTAAAACAATATGACTGAAATGTTCAATTGGTCAAAAACAGGAGATTGCCAATGAGTTTGGATAGAAAAACAAGCATACTTAAGGCAGCAGAGGAGTCCTTTGCCCTTTTTGGCTATAAGGCAACGACAATGGATCAAGTGGCGAGAATCGCCAACGTCGGCAAAGGCACCATATATACATTTTTTAAGAACAAAGAGGAATTATTTGATGACATCATTGAGAAATTAATTCATCAAGCTAAGGACATAGCAACAACAGCCATCCGTCCCGAAGACTCCTTTTTTGATAATCTTCATCGGGCTTTGTACGGCATATTAGCCTTTAGGAAAGAACACCAATTGACGATTAAATTGTCTCAAGAAGTTCGGGAGATCGGGACGCTGCCCGCGAAGAACGCCCTGACAAAATTAGAGGATGCCATTTTGCATTTCATTGAAGGGCACATTAAGACAGCAATGAATAAAGGCGAACTAAAGACATGTGATCCGGCTATGACGGCTTTTATTATGCTTAAACTTTATGTTGCTTTAGTCTTTGAATGGGAACAGCGTCACCAGCCATTAGAAAAGGAGGAAATTGCTCATTTATTTGATCTTTACCTTGTTAAGGGACTTATGAAAAGGTAAAAGATAGCTGCTTGCAAGCGGCTTTTTTTATGTGGTAACTTGACCGTTTGACCAAGATGGTCATTAATTACTAAAGAAAAGAAAGGTGACGTCATGTGAATGCTTTGCGCTTATTTTTCTCAGAAATGGCATCAATCACAAAGAGTCCTAAAGCGATTATTCAAATGATAGGTGTTATGGCGATTCCGGTACTGTATTGCGGCATGTTTCTTTATGCTTTCTGGAATCCTTACGATAAAACCGGCGAGCTCCCGGTAGCGGTTGTTAACCAGGATAAAGGGGCTGTTCTTTCGGGCCAAAAAGTTAAAGTAGGCAATGATTTAGTAGATAATTTAAAGAAGAATGATAGTTTCGATTGGGAGTTCGTATCTGAAAAACAAGCTGAAAAAGGCATGGAAGAAAATAAGTATTTTATGACAATCATGATTCCCAAGGGTTTTTCCAAGGATGCAACAACTATAAAGGATGAAAAAATAACAAAACCTCCCTTATCATACAAACTAAATCGGGGCTACAATTATACCGCGTCAAAAATGAGCGAAACTGGAGTAAAAGAAGTTAAGAATAAAGTCGCAAATGAAATAACGAAATCGTATGTGAAAGCGATGTACGATAAATTGGATCAGCTGACAGATGGTTTGAAAAAAGCTGCGGGCGGAGCAGGCGATCTTTCAGATGGCAGCAATAAAGAATACAATGGGCTGATTGAACTTAAAAAGCATTTCGGGGATCTTATGACCGCAAGCGCAGCCTTAACGAATGGGTCAGTTCAACTCGCCCAAGGCTCTGCTAAGCTGGAAAATGGGCTTGGTGATTTAAATGACGGGACACAAAAGCTTTATAACCAAACCAGTTCCAAAACAGATGATATTGCAAAGCTTGCAACGGGAGCGAATAAGCTTGCCGATAAACTAGATGAACTTAATAAAGGTGTAACGAAAATTTCTAAGGCAAACGGAAAAGTTGTTAATGGAGCCGAGGAAATACAAGCCAACATTAATAAAGCCCTGGATGATGTCAGGGAAAAAATAAATGAATTTGATCAGCTGGAGAAAAAGATCGAAAGCTTTAAACCATTGCTTAATGATCTAACAAATAATACTGATCAACTTGAAAAGGCTCTTACTGATCTAAATGCGGTTATCGATGTCGTTGATCAAAATCAGCCGCAGCTAGATGCCGCCGTGAATCAATTTGTTAAGGAGCATCCCGAGGTAAAGAACGATGAAAATTTCAAAAAGATTATAGAAAAGAAAAATAACATGGATGAGATTCACAATGATTTGAAACACATTCGTTCGGAAATCGGTGATCCAGAGCAAGCAGCAGCGGCTGCCAAAGCACTGACACAAAAATTGGATCAATATTCGAGTATAAAAAATAAGGCATTAACCCAATTTAATCAACTTGAGAACGCAGAAAACCGATTAGTCGGCGGCATGGAGCAGCTTCAAAAGCAAATTGATAAATTGCCGAATGCAACGGCGGCGCTGAAGGAAGGGGCTGACCGGCTTGCAGAAGGAACAGAATCGCTGAATAAAAGCTGGCCGACTCTTATAGGCGGCATCGAACAGCTTGACAATGGCAGCGAAAAGCTGCTTGCCGGCAGTAAGGAACTTAATACGAATATGCAAAAGCTTGCCGACGGGATGGGACAGTTTAGCGATGGCGCGAGCAAAATGAATAGCGGTGTGTCCGAACTCAAGGATGGGGCTGGCAAACTCTATGACGGAAGTTCGGAGCTCGCTGGAAAGCTTCATAATGCGCATGATGAGGCAGCGAAAACACCGACAGATGATGACCATGCGGATATGTTCGCAAAGCCAGTCAGGTTAACGGATGCAACACACACAAATGTTAACAATAACGGCACCGGTTTTACGCCATATTTCTTGTCGCTAGGCTTATTTGTCGGAGCGCTCATGTTGACCGTCATTTATGATTTGAGGGAATCACAGAGACCGCCTCGATCCGGCATAGGACTCGGACTCAGCAAATATATGGTGATGGCTGTGATGGGTATATGTCAGGCCGTGATTGCAGACTTGGTTATATTATTCGGCCTTGGGCTCATGGTTAATAATCCAATGCTGTTTGTTCTGTTCAGTATATTAACAAGCTTGACCTTTATGGCATTAATCCAGTTCTTTGGGGCTGCACTCGGCAATCCGGGGCGTTTCATTGTCGTGATCATTCTTATACTTCAGCTGACAACAAGCGGCGGGTCATACCCGGTGCAATTGATTCCAGAGCCTTTGCAAAGTGTGCCTAAATGGTTGCCAATGACTTACAGTATAGAAGGATTCAGGAATATCATTGCAGGTAATCAGCTGGATATGTTAAAGTCACACGCTTTAGTATTGGCCTGTTTCCTCATAGGTTTTATGATATGTACCATGATATTCTATATTTTCTTTTTCAAAAAAAATAAAGACAATATGGTCAGACATGAGGAGTCCTTGACCGAATAAAAAAAGAGCCTTTCCGCTGATGCGGGAAGGCTCTTTAAGGATAAAAGGTGTGATTTGTCATGCATAAAATCCTGTGGGAGTGCATAAAACCGGGGACCATTTGCCCCCGGTTTTCATATCTGCTTAAGCAAGTTCATTATCCAAAAATTCATCGTTGCCTTTTTTAATATCATCAGTTTCCCAACCGCTGTGGACGCCCCAGTAATAAAAGACGAGGGCGGATATCGCGATGACCAGGAAGTCCCAGCCGAAAGGAATAATATTCAAGCCGCCGAATTTTTCACTGCCGATGAAGGATAAGAAGACCATCCATAGCAGGTGACAAATCATCCAAGCGCCGGCTTTAAAATCGCGCTTAAAGTTTTTAAAATTATATTTAAATTGGTAAAAGAAATAGATAGGCAAACCGATAATCATAATGATCATAACTTTACCAGTCAACGGCCAAGCGCCCCAGTAATAAATCATAGAGGCCGCAATAAAACCAAGCGGAGCAATAATGCGCATGCCTTTGATTCTGAATGGCTTTTTCAAATGTTCACTATGTCTTCGGAACACCATGACAGAGATTGGTCCTGTCATATAAGAAATCAGTGTTGCAATAGAAATAATTGATGATAATTGTCCCCAGCCGCGGAATAGAAACAGAAATACAAAGGACACGACAAGGTTGAACCACATTGCCGGACGTGGAATGCCTGATTTTGCATCGACCGTTCCAAATATTTTTGGGAAATAGCCGTTTTGTTCCAACCCATAAATCATTCTTGCTGTTGTTGCTGTGTATGTGATCCCTGTTCCAGACGGGGATATAAAGGCATCCGCAAATAATAGCAGAACCAACCAGTTAAGGCCCCATGCAAATGCAAGATCTGCGAAAGGTGAACTTAGATTAATGTGTGCCCACCCTGATTTTATAATATCCGGTGTAATAGTTCCGATAAAGGTGATCTGCAGTAGAACATAGATGACACCCGCAATTAATATCGAAGCCACAACACCAAATGGCACTGAGAATTTTGGATTCTTTGCTTCTCCGGCCATGTTAATCGGGCTTTGAAAGCCGTTAAAGGCAAAAACGATACCTGAAATGGAAACCGCTGTAAGAACACCTGACCATCCGTTTGGCATAAATCCGCCATACTGCGTAAAGTTGTCACTGTTATAACCCGAAACTAATAGGCCGATAATGACTAAACCGGGGATGATAAATTTAAAGACAGTAATCGCGGTGTTCACACGTGCAAAGAGTTGAACCGTGAAGTAGTTTACAAAAAAGTAGACAACCACAAGGGCAGCTGAAATCAGTAAACCCGCTGTTGATAATTCTTTGCCGTTAAAGATTGTATGTGCCCAAGCAAAGGGCCAGGAACTCATGTATTGAGCAGAGGCTTCCGCTTCCACGGGAATAACTGACACAATGGCAATCCAGTTTGCCCAGCCTGATAAATAACCGACAAACGAGCCGTGGGAAAATTGGCCGTATCGCACCATCCCGCCCGCTTCGGGAAACATGCCTCCAAGTTCGGCAAAAGTAAGGCCGATTAATAATATAAGAATTGTTCCAAGAATCCAGGCGTAAATGGCGGCAGGTCCGGCAATTTTTGCTGCTTTCCAAGCACCAAATAACCAACCGGAGCCAATAATTGAACCTATGCCGGTCATTGTTAACGCAAAGGTTCCGATATTTCTTTTCATATTATTTTGCATAGTCTCACCTCTTGATGTAATTGTCGAAAATTGCCGAAAAACAAGGACTAATGAACAGTTTATCACGTATTGAAAACGCTGTCTGTAATTACGACTAATGTTAAAAAACTCAAAATAGGTCCATATTTCATAAATCTATCTGAACAAGCCGTCTAATCTGTGGTGTGCATTTCTGTATTATTATCTGGTAAAATAAAGGAATACTATTCATTCATTGTTTGAACTGGAGGATAAATAAGTTGAAATATATTAATAATCAAGGCATCATGGATCCGGCTATCAATTTAGCTATAGAGGAGTACGCTTTAACCGAACTGGATATTAATGAGACATATCTTTTGTTTTACAGCATGAATCCCACAGTGATTGTGGGGAAAAATCAAAATACCGTGGAAGAAATCAATATGGATTATATAAGGGAGCAGGAGGTCAATGTCACACGCCGGCTCTCTGGGGGCGGTGCTGTTTATAACGATGAAGGAGATCTAAGTTTTAGCTTTATTACGAAGGACGATGGCAACAGCTTTCATAACTATAAAAAGTTTACGGAACCAGTCGTCAGGGCGCTGCATCAAATGGGTGTCAAAGCGGAATTACTCGGAAGAAATGACCTTTTGGTAGGCGGGAAGAAAATTTCGGGCAATGCGCAGTTTTCAACGAAAGGGCGGATGTTCAGCCATGGGACATTGCTTTTCGATGTCAACCTTGAAAATGTAGCACGTGCTTTAAACCCCGATGCCGAGAAATACTTATCGAAAGGTATTAAATCAGTCCGAAGCCGTGTCACGAACATAAGAGAGCATTTAGATGTGGATATGGACATTGATCAGTTCAGGCAAATGTTGTTGAAATATGTCTTCGAAACCAACTTCGATGTGCCGGAATACAAACTAAGTGAGCGAGACTGGGGTAACATCCGACAGATCGCGGAGGAAAGATATCGTAATTGGGATTGGGTTTATGGCAAATCCCCCAAATTTAATATGAAGTACTCCCATCGCTTTCCAGGAGCGGGAGGGATAGATATCCGTCTTGATGTGAAGAAAGGTGTTATACAGAACGCCGCCATTTTTGGCGATTTCTTTGGTGTTGGGGATATAACGGATATCGAAAAACTCTTAATTGGAGCCAAATATGAGCGTGATGTGATTGAAGCTAAGCTCTCGGATATTAATTCAGGCCACTACTTTGGAAAAATAAGCAAAGGGGACATTTTAACAATGTTGTTTTAAGAAAGTAGAAACCTCACCTAATCACGGGTGAGGCTTTTTTTTATCTCTCTCGTTCTTAAATATTCAGAACATGTTGACAGTTGCGTCTAAAAAGGATTATCATTTAGATAACATGACACAAATTAATAATATCGATTTTTTTACGTTATATAAAAAGGGATGGGGTGTAAGCATGATCTATAATGCTGAAGTTGAATCAATGTCTCGCGAGGAGATGAAAGCGCTTCAACTGAAAAGATTGAAAGAAACTGCTCAGAGGGTTTATAACAATGTTGCCTTTTACCAGGAAGCTTTTGAAAAGAACCATGTCACGCCGGCTGACATTCAATCATTAGAGGATATCACTCAGCTTCCCTTTACAGTAAAAAAGGACTTGAGAAATCATTATCCATTCGGGTTATTTGCTGCTGGACAGAAAGACATTGTGCGGCTGCACGCGTCCTCGGGAACCAGTGGGAAACCAACTGTTGTCGGTTATACTCGCTCTGACATTGAGGTATGGTCGGAGATCGTCGCAAGAGCAATTGCCGCCGCTGGGGGAAAACCAGGTGAGGTTCTCCATAATGCCTATGGCTATGGGCTTTTCACAGGGGGACTTGGCCTTCATTACGGTTCTGAAAAACTTGGCATGGCAACAGTGCCTGTCTCAGGCGGGAACACCGAAAGGCAGATTCTCCTTATTGAAGATTTCAAACCAACTGTGATCTCCGGTACCCCATCATATATTTTAAATATCATTGAAACAATGGAGCGCCTTGGCAAAGATCCGCGGAAAACAAGTCTTAAATACGGTATTTTTGGTGCTGAGCCATGGTCCTTAGAAATGAGAGCAGAGCTTGAGGAACGTCTTGGCATTAAAGCGGTTGATATTTATGGATTGAGTGAGGTCATGGGACCGGGCGTCGCGATCGAGTGTCATCAAGCTCAGAACGGGCTTCATATTGCCGATGATCACTTTATTGTTGAGGTGATAGACCCTGGTTCGCTGGAACCGCTGCCAGAAGGTCAGGAGGGTGAGCTGGTATTTACTAGTCTTACAAAAGAGGCGACGCCAGTCATCCGTTACCGTACAGGAGATATCGCATCGATAACAACAGAGGCATGTTCATGCGGGAGAACAACGATAAGAATGTCCAGGGTAAAAGGAAGAATTGATGACATGATGATCATTCGCGGTGTCAATGTTTTTCCGTCTGAAATAGAAAACACATTGCTGCAAATCGAAGAGCTTGTCCCGCATTTCCAGATTTCTTTATCAAGAAAGGGCCCGCTCGATATTGCAGAGTTGATGGTCGAAATCGATCCAGCATTTTTTGCGGCGGTTGGAGAGGATTTAGCTCACGAACAAGTCATCCGGTTGAAACATAGAATCATGCACGGATTGAAAAGCCAGTGCCTTGTCAGCATGAATGTGAATATAATGAATCCAGGTTCTATTCCTCGTTCTGAAGGGAAAGCAGTACGAATTATCGATTCCAGAAAGAAGCCGAAAGATAAGGTTCTGTAAATAGGGTTTGTATTTTATATAACGTTATAATATAATTGCGTTAATAATACGTCATATAATGGAGAGTGGATAAAACATGTTGGATCATTTAACATTTGATCAATTAAGTGAAGAGCAAAAATATGACCACTTTATGGACCGGATAAACCGCGATGAAAAAATTGAAGCAGATGATTGGATGCCTGATGACTATCGTATAGCACTTATCCGTTTGATTTCAATGCACGGGATCAGTGAAATAATGGGTGCGCTTCCGGAAAAGGAATGGGTTCCAAAGGCCCCGACACTTCATCGCAAGCTTGCGATCATGGCTAAAGTCCAGGACGAGATGGGACATGGTCAATTGCTGCTTCGTGTTGCTGAAGATTTAATGAAGCCCCTTGGGAAAAACCGTGACAATATTATGAGCGATCTTTTCACCAAACGTCTAAAGTTCCACAATGTCTTTCACATGGCATCACCAACTTGGGGTGATGCGGCTATTATCGCTTGGCTTGTTGACGGAGCTGCGATTATGTCTCAGACGATGATGCTTGATACATCGTACGGACCATACGGCCGTGCGCTGAAGCGCATTTGTCAGGAGGAATCCTTTCATGCAAAGCACGGAGAAAGCCTTGTCCTCTCACTTGCCGAAGGAACCGATCGGCAAAAACAAATGCTTCAGGATGCATTGAACCGCTGGTGGGATGCTTTATTAATGTTTTTTGGTCCCAAATCAAAGCAAGAAACAGGCCATACCAATGTTGATAAAAATATTAAATACAAACTTCGCACGAAAACAAATGAACAATTGAGACAGGAGTTCTTTACAAAATACATTCCAAAGATTGAATTGATCGGGCTCAAGGTACCTGATAAAACGGTTCGTTTTGATGAAGAGTCGAACACATGGCATTATCAGGATCCTGACTGGAATGAATTCAAACAAATCGTATCAGGCAACGGGCCGAAATCTGATGACCGCATACGTTTGAGACAATCATCCTATGAAAATACTGAATGGGTGAGAGAGGCCCTAGGGCACGTCAAAACAGCAGTTGTTTAAGGGGGATAATTAGAATGGATGAACAAAAGAATGGGTTGAATCCTTTCTATGAAGAATTTGAAGTGTTCAGCAAAAAGAAAGAGGATGGACCCTTGCAATATCAGTTCAGTCTCCTAGCACCGAATGAAGAAATGGCAATCGTCTTGGCAAAAGAAAACTTCTTTCGCCGTGAAAAAGCCGTTGATATTTGGGTAGTTAGACGCAACGCCATAAGGAAACTTTCCCAAAGCGAGAAAGAATCGCTGAAAAAGCTTGATAAACATTACCGGGAAACGAAAGGTTATGCTGACCTTAATCAACGATGGCGTAATTTTAAAGAAAAGCAGGATAACGGAACAGATGAGAAGAAGGTGGAAAAGGCATGAGCATTGAATCGAACAAACAAGAATTAACTGAACTGATATATCAGCTTGCAGATGACGATTTTATCCACGCCCATCGCGGCTCTGAATGGCTTGGTCTGGCCCCGCACATTGAGGAGGATGTCGCCTTTTCTTCCATTAATCAAGACACCATGGGACACGCAACAATGTATTATAGAATCCTTTCTGAGCTTGGGGAAGGCAAAGCTGATGATTTATCGCATTTAAGGAAGAAAGAGCAGTTTCGCAATGCCATTATTTTAGAAGAAAAAAACGGTACGGGGGAATATCTTGATTCTCCGAATTACGATTGGGCGTTCACAGTGATCCGCCACCTGTTCTATGATGTGGCAAAAAAGATTCGCCTTGAATCATTAAAACAATCATCCTATGAACCCTTGGCTGATGCTGCAAGAAAAATGTTAACAGAACAATATTATCATCTTTTGCATTGGAAGATTTGGTTCAAACAGCTGATGACAAGTACTGAAGAGGCAAGGGATCGGATGGAAACGGCTATCAAGAGAGTCTGGAAGGATTTCGGGGGAGTGCTCACACTTGGACCGCATGCCGAAAAAATGGTATCGGCGGGGCTTATTGAGGATGAAGCAGCCCTTAGGGAAAGATTTATTGATCAAATCCAAGAGCTGTTCAACGAAGTCAATTATTCGATTGATAACGAACCACTGATGATCCGTGGTGACGGACGAAATGGTGAACATACGGAAGACCTGGAGCATGCTCTGAAAACATTGAGTGAAGTCTACGTGTCAGACCCTCAAGCAACAGGCTGGTAAGGATCATCTTAGAGAAGGAAGGTGTGTTCATGACTTCAACACAAGATCAAGACAGCAGTGACGTTTTGAAAGCGCAGGTCCATCATGTGTTACAGGAAGTGAAAGATCCCGAATTGCCTTCAATCAGTATTGTTGAGCTCGGCATGCTTGAAAGCATTTCAATTGATGGCTATGATGTCACGATCAATCTATTGCCTACCTTTAGCGGCTGTCCGGCGCTTGACTTGATCGAAAAGGATGTCAGGAAGGCTATCAGCGATATTGAAAATATCGGTAAGACGACAATTAGTTTTATATTCAACCCGCCGTGGACGACAGACCGAATTAGCCCCGAAGGCCGTGAAAAGCTAAAAGAATACGGTGTCTCCCCTCCGCCCGCTCATCATATAGAGGGCGAGCCCTGGAAGATAGATTGTCCTTATTGCGGTTCAACATATGTTACAATGGAAAACATTTTTGGCCCTACGGCATGCCGGAGTATTCTCTATTGCAAAAGCTGCAAGAATCCATTTGAAGCAATGAAGCCGGTGGCAACCCTAAATTAAAATCATGATAAAGAGAGGTTGATAGTTTTGATTAAAATGATCGCGCTTTACAAGCAGCCGAAAGATCAAGCAGCATTCGATGAACATTATAAAAATGTTCATACACCGATCACTGAGAAAATTCCTGGACTAAAGAAGATGGAAGTCACAAAAATTATCGGTTCTCCAATGGGAAAAAGCGAATATTACCTGCTTTGTGAAATGTATTACGAAAGCCAGGATGCTTTCAAAGCTGCAATGAAATCTGACGAAGCCAAAGCTTCAGGAAAAGACGTAATGTCTTTCGCCGGTGACATCGTAACGATGATGATCGGCGAGGAAGTCAATGAGTAATCATAAATTTATTAGGGTATGGGAGGAAAACGGCATTGGCCGGATCGAACTTAACCGCACTAAGGTATTAAATGCGATCAACAGGCCGATGGTTACGGAGATCATAACGGCCCTGGAACAGTTTGACCGGGATCACGACGTCTCAGCTATTGTCATAAATGGGGGCGGCCGCGCTTTTGCCGCTGGCGCTGATATTGACGAGATGGCAGGCGACACTCCGGTTTCACTTGAACTCCTTAATCAGTTTGCTGAATGGGACCGTATACAAGGGATTAAGAAGCCAATCATTGCCGCTGTTCATGGCTTTGCCCTAGGCGGGGGCTTTGAACTTGTACTTAGCTGTGATGTGGTTTTTGCCGCAGAAGATGCCAAATTCGGCTTCCCTGAAGTCAAGCTGGGTGTCATGCCTGGTGCTGGCGGCACAGTCAAACTTACGAAGGCGATGGGCAAAGCAAAAGCACTCGAATGGCTTTGGACGGGTGATTCAATGGATGCAGCTGTTGCTGAACGTCATGGATTAATTACTCGGCTAGTGGCGCCCGAAGTCTTACTTGAGGAAGCGCTCGCTTTTGCTGCCAGGTTAGTTCAGCAAGCACCGCTTTCATTGCGCTTGATCAAGGATACGGTGAACAAAGCCATTGATTATAGTGTCTACGAAGGGATGCAGGCTGAACGCAAGAACTTTTACCTACTCTTTGCCTCAAGAGACCAAAAGGAAGGCATGAAGGCTTTTATTGAAAAAAGACCGCCCGAATTTCGCGGTGAATAACTGGGAGGAATGACGCTTGGAGACAGTTGCTTTTGAAGTGGAAAATCATGTTGCATGGGTCACACTGGATCGTCCAGATCGTTTGAATGCATTTAATGACCAAATGAATCGGGACATCATTGCAGCCATTAAGCGTGCGGAAAAGGATGATGACATTCGCGCGGTTGTTATTACAGGTGCAGGCCGTGCGTTCTGTTCAGGTGAAGATCTTAGCGGTGTTCAAGAGGATGCCAATTTTGGCGATATTCTTCGCAAACGCTACAATCCCATGGTACAGCGCCTTGCTAAGTTTGAAAAGCCGTTGATTGCGGCGGTGAATGGCACGGCAGCAGGTGCAGGTATGAGTCTGGCACTCGCTTGTGACTTCCGTTTGGCATCCGAAAAAGCATCTTTTATAGAAGCCTTTATCCATGTGGGGCTTGTTCCGGATTCAGGCAATCTTTATTATTTGCCGCGCCTGGTCGGCTACGCCAAGGCGCTTGAGCTTGCAGTTCTTGGGGAAAAGGTGAGCGCGGAAGAAGCATTGAACCTTGGACTCGTCACCAAAGTTCTTCCTCATGATGACTATAATGCGAGCGTCCAGGCATTCGCGGAAAAGTTAGCGGGCATGCCAACCAAAGCGATCGGATTGATCAAACGATATATGAGACAAAGCTTTGAAACAAATCTCGATCAGATGCTTGAAAACGAAGCATTTGCCCAAAGAACCGCAGGTCAGACAGCAGATCACCAAGCAGGCATCCAGGCCTTTTTATCAAAATCCAAACCCGCATTTACTGGGAAATAAATCACATCTTATGATTAACAAAGGAGCGAATCGATATTATGAGTCAAGCGGTAAAAGAGACATCACATTTTCCGACAGAAATGAAGAGACAAGCCTATAAAATGGTCATAAATGGTGAGGCAGTTGAGGCAGGATCAAAAGACACCATTACAGTATACAACCCTGCAACTGGCGAGGCGATCGCTTCCGTTCCGAAGGCTGACAAAGCCGATGTGGACCGCGCAGTTGAGGCTGCAAGACAAGCATTTGACCACGGGAAGTGGAAGAAGTCCCCGGTTGGCAAGCGATCCCGAGTCCTCAATAAGATTGCTGCTATTATGCGCAAACGTTTCAATGAACTGGTTGAGCTTGAAATTTTGAACAGCGGAAAAACGCTGATGGCGGCGCAAGGTCAAGTTATGCAAGCAATTGAAGACTTTGAATTTTACGCCGGTGCCATTGTGGGCCATCGGGGTGCGGTCAATAACGTCCCAGGACCGTTCTTTAACTACACACAAAAAGAACCGATCGGTGTTGCCGGACAAATTATTCCGTGGAATTACCCAATTATGATGGCGGCATGGAAGATTGCACCTGCGATTGCAACAGGCTGCTCAGTTGTTTTAAAGCCAGCAAGCCTGACACCAATTACCGCAATTATCCTAACTGAAATTTGCCATGAAGCGGGAGTGCCGGCAGGTGTTGTGAACGTGATCACAGGACCTGGTGCCAAAATTGGAACTTACCTTGTTGAGCACGAAGGCATTGACAAAATTGCCTTTACTGGTGAAACAACAACAGGCAAGGACATCATGGCGAAGGCGTCGCAAACACTTAAGCGCGTCACTTTAGAACTTGGCGGTAAATCACCTAACCTTGTTTTTCCTGATGCAGACCTTGACGGTGCGGTTGACGGCTCATTATTCGGTATTTTTTATAACACAGGGCAATCTTGTGAGGCACGCTCGCGTTTGTTTGTTCATGAAAGCATTTATGATCAATTCATGGAAAAATTCATTGGAAAAACGAAAAAGCTGACACTTGGCGATCCAATGTCACAATCAACACATGTCGGTTCGATCATCAGCCAAGCCCAAGTGGATGCCATTCACGATTACGTTGAATCAGCAAAGGCTGAAGGTGCAACGGTTGCAGCCGGCGGCGACCAAGTTAAGGTGGAAGGGTATGAAAATGGTTATTGGTATGCTCCAACCATTATCACAGGTGTGACGAACGACATGAAAGTTGCACAGGAAGAAATTTTCGGCCCCGTCGTTGTGGTCATGAGCTTTAAGGACGAAAAAGAAGCGGTAAAGCTTGCGAATGATACAAAATATGGTTTGGCTGCAGCGATTTGGGCCAAGGACCAAGGTCTTATTAAGCGGGTTTCAGACAAAATCCAAGCGGGGATTATTATGGTTAATACACCATTCTCAGCCTTCCCGGGTACACCATTTGGCGGTTATAAGCAGTCAGGTTTTGGCCGTGAATTAAGCATTGAAAGTCTTGATCTTTATACTGAAACAAAAAGTGTGCTTTCCTATATTGGCGGCAAGCCGCTTAACCCATTTAACCTATAGAGAAAAAATATCAGGGGGGTCAGACTTTACATAGGGGTCTGACCCCAAATGATCATGGAGGGATTAGGCGTGGAAGAGAAACTAGTGGTAGTCGGATCAGGTGTCATGGGCAGGGGTATCGCATATGCCGCGGCAGTCGGCGGATATCATGTGACATTGGTAGATATAGCTGAAGAACCTTTAAACCATGCTAAAGAAGAAATTGATTTGATTTTTCAAAAGGGTATTAATAGGGGAAAAATAAATAAGGAAGCAGCAGCAGAAGCTATGGAAAGGCTGTGTTACCAAACAGATTTGGCTTCATCGGTTCAGGACGCAAACCTAGTCATCGAGGCTGTCCCTGAAAAGATAGAAATAAAGAAATCCGTCTTTGAAACGATAGATAGCAATGCCCCTGAATCATGTTTTCTGGCAACGAACACCTCTACAATGAGTCCGACCGAAATTGGTTCATTTACAAAAAGGCCTCAAGCCGTGATTGCCATGCACTTTTTCAACCCGGTTCATAAAATGCCGTTGGTGGAAATAATTAGGGGTCTGGAAACAAGTGACGAAACGGCTTCATTTGCCCGAGCAGCTGCCAAAAAAATGGGCAAAGAAACCGTTGTTGTTAATGAGTTTCCCGGGTTCGTGACGAGCAGAATCAGCGCTCTTGTCGGGAATGAAGCCTTTTATATGCTGCAGGAAGGTGTTGGCACGCCTGAGGAAATCGATAAGGCAATAAAGCTTGGACTAAATTATCCAATGGGACCATTTGAACTTGTTGATCTTGTCGGATTGGACGCCCGCCTGAATAACCTCCGATATCTGCACCAGACACTAGGTGATAAATACCGTCCGGCGCCGCTCCTCGAAAAGTATGTTAAAGCTGGCAGGTTGGGGAGGAAGACAGGCAAGGGTGTCTATGATTACAGTGAAGGGGTGCGTTCATAATGAATGATGTTGTTATTGTTGACGCTGTTAGAACACCAATCGGCCGATACCGCGGGGCGCTAAAATCCGTTCGCCCCGATGATTTGGCCGCAACAGTTATAAAGGGCTTAATTAGCCGCCAGCCAAAATTGCCAGTGGAAGCTATTGAGGAAGTGATTATGGGAAACGCCAATGGCGCCGGTGAAGAAAACCGAAATGTTGGCAGAATGGCTGCACTCTTGGCGGGACTTCCCGTAAATGTCGCAGGATCAACTGTTAATAGATTGTGCGCTTCCGGACTTGACGCTGTTAATATAGCGGCTAGAGCAATTATGGTCGGAGACGGTGAAATCTATATTGCCGGAGGGACAGAAAGCATGACACGCGCACCGTATGTTATGGCCAAACCGGATGTCGATTTTCCCCGTGGGAATCAAGAGCTTTTTGATACAACAATCGGCTGGCGTTTTGTTAACCACAAACTTCATGATATGTATGGGACGGACAGCATGCCGCAAACAGCTGAAAATGTGGCGAAGCGCTATAATATTTCCCGCGAAGAGCAGGATAAGTTTTCTCTTAACAGTCAAATGAAGGCAAAGGCCGCCATGGAGGAAAACCGCTTTGTAGATGAAATTGTACCTGTTACCTATCAGGATCGCAAAGGGAATCACTTTACAGTGAAAACCGACGAACATCCGCGTGCCAGTACAACCATGGAAAAGCTGGCAAAGTTAAAGCCTTTATTCGAAGGTGGTACGATTACAGCGGGCAATGCCTCAGGGGTAAATGATGGGGCAGCAGCGGTTTTACTCATGAGTGCTGACAAGGCCGACGAATTGGGGATTAAACCGTTAGCACGGTATGTAGCAAGTGCCGCCGCTGCTCTTGAACCTGAAGTGATGGGGCTTGGTCCGATTGGGGCAACACGGAAAGCGTTAAAACGGGCAGGGCTTCATGTAAATGAAATTGATCTCATTGAACTTAACGAAGCGTTCGCCTCACAATCGCTTGAATGTATAAAACAGCTCATGCTTAACCCTGAAAAGGTCAATGTTAGCGGCGGTGCGATTGCTTTCGGCCATCCTCTTGGGGCGAGCGGAGCACGGATCTTGACCACCCTCATTCATGGGATGAAAAAACAAAAAGTACGGCGCGGGTTGGCGACAATGTGTGTCGGTGTCGGCCAAGGCGTTGCGACAATTGTAGAAACCATATAGAATCTGAAAGGGGATCATTATGCCGTCAATTACATTTGAGATAAATAACCATTTAGCCTATGTTACGCTGGATCGTCCAGAAGTATTAAATTGCTTTGATTATTCAACATTATTGGAACTAGAAGAAGTTGTACAAACACTGCACACATCTAAGGATGCTAGAGTGGTCGTCTTCACAGGTGCCGGCGAAAAAGCTTTTAGCGCCGGTGCTGATCTAAAAGAAAGAAAGCAATTAAATGAACAAGAGGTCAGACGCAACGTTAAGAAAATCGGTGATGTCTTCTCACAGATTGCATCATTACCACAGCCGACCATTGCGGCAGTGAATGGTTATGCCTTCGGAGGCGGTTTTGAATTGGCATTAGCCTGTGATTTCCGCATTGCCAGCTCTCATGCTAAATTAGGCCTCACAGAGACAAGCTGGGCAATCATTCCAGGAGCAGGCGGAACACAGCGTTTGCCAAGACTTATAGGCCAGGCTAAGGCTATGGAGCTTGTTTTGACAGCAAGAAAACTATCAGCCGATAAGGCCAAGGATTATGGTATTCTTAATGAGGTTGTTGACAAAGCTGAGTTAATGTCAGCATGCACCCGCTTGGCGGAGGAAATGATGCAAAATGGTCCGATTGCCCTCCAACAGGCGAAATTCGCGATTCGAAATGGCATGAATGTTGATTTGCAAACGGGTTTGCAAATCGAATCCAAAGCATACGAGATGACTATACCGACAAAGGACCGCGTTGAAGCATTAACAGCCTTCAACGAAAAGCGCCCTGCTCAATTTAAAGGGGAATAAAGTATAAAACGTCCGGATAAAAGGATGACATTTGATGAGAAATAGTTTAAATACACGTTCAATGATCTTTACACTATATGGCGATTACATTAGACATTACGGAAGCGAAATTTGGATCGGCAGCTTAATTCGTTTGCTTGAACCTTTTGGACATAACGAGCAATCCGTTCGTGCGGCCATTTCGAGAATGAACAAACAAGGGTGGGTAACCGCAAGAAAAATAGGGAATAAATCGTTTTATTCTTTAACAGACCGGGGGGTCAAGAGAATGGACGAAGCGGCCCACCGTATTTTTAAGCTTAAGCCAGAAAAATGGGATGGACAATGGCGGATGTTCATGTACACCATTCCTGAGGAAAAAAGGAATATTCGTGATGAGCTCCGAAAAGAGCTTGTATGGAGCGGTTTCGGTATGCTGTCAAGCAGCTGTTGGATAACGCCGAATATATTAGATAAACAAGTTGAGGATATCATTCAGAAATATGATATCAACCGGTATGTTCATATATTCACTGCTGAAAATAAAGGACCTCAGAATAATAAGCAGCTTGTCCATGACTGCTGGGATATCGAAGACATTAATAAACGCTATGATCAGTTTATAAAATTTTATAGTGAAAAATATGTCGTTGATAAAAATAAAATTGAAAAAGGCGTTATGAGCGACAAAGAATGCTTTGTTGAAAGAACGAAGCTTGTCCACGAATATCGTAAATTCCTGTTTGTCGACCCGGGGCTTCCTTTGGACTTATTGCCGGAGAAATGGCTGGGGGAATACGCTGGTGCACTGTTCGGTGATTATTACCGGGCGCTGGCTAAGCCTGCTAACCGTTTTTTTGAGCATATTTTTGTCGGAAATAACGGTAAAGCTAAGCGAAGCAAGGAATATGATGTCATGGACCATCCGCTGATTATTGATTGAAAATAATAGGCTGCCGGCAAACATGCAGGCAGCCTAACAATTATTTTTGACTGGCTTTAAATTCTTTTGCCTTTTTCATATAAGTATCAATAGTCAGCTGAATAAGATCAAAGTCCTTGTCATTAAGCTCCCGGACAACTTGACCAGGGGAGCCCATCACCATGGTTCTAGGCGGGATCTTTTTGCCTGGGGGAATCAAGGTGTTTGCCGCAATAAAGGCTTGTTCACCAATCTCAGCCCCATCCAGCACAACTGCACCCATGCCGACTAAAGCGCCGCAGCCGATTTTACAGCCGTGCAGGATAACGTTGTGCCCAATTGAGACCCGGTCTTCTAGAATCAACGGTTGATCTTCATAGAGGTGAAGCGTGCAGTTATCTTGAATATTGCACTGACAGCCGATCGTGATAGGGGCTTCATCGCCGCGAATGACGGTATTGAACCAGACACTGGAATCTTCCCCAATTGTCACGTCACCAATCACCTTGGCACCTTCAGCAATGTACACACTTTCATCAACCGTTGGATGTTTTGAGCGATATGGAATTAACAAGATTAAGAGCCTCCTTTAGGTTGAATAAATTGGTTTGACTAGCTTCAGCTTTTCTTTGATTATAACATGCAAGGATGTGTTTGTATGACAAACCGCATGACGGATATATTAGGTATTCAATACCCTATCTTTCAAGGCGGAATGGGCAACATCAGCGATGCTATACTCGCCGCGGCGGTTTCTAATGCCGGTGCGCTTGGAACGATCGGGGTCGGAACAATGCCTTTGGAAGAAATAAGGGTGAAACTTGCGGCGATGACGAGTCAGACTGTTAAGCCATGGTGTGTCAATATTCCATTGTCCGTTCATCCCAAGACAAGGGCAGTCATTAATATGGTCATTGAGAAGAAAGTTCCGATTGTCTCACTTTCTGCAGGAAATCCCAAGCCTTATATTCCCTTATTCCATGAGAATGGAATCAAGGTGATCTGTGTGACAGCTTCAGTCAGACAAGCCGTGAAAGCTGAAGCAGCAGGGGCAGACATTATCGTGTGTGAAGGATATGAGGCAGCGGGGATTAATTCAAATCTTGAAACAACAACAATGACCCTGGTTCCGCAAATTGCTGATGCTGTGGATGTTCCTGTTGTTGCCGCAGGCGGGATAGCCGACGGCCGAGGGTTAGCCGCTGCCCTTGCTCTAGGGGCAGAGGGTGTCCAAATGGGCACACGTTTTATTGCAACCAAAGAAGCTCCTTATCATGATGCTTATAAGTCCTCGATCCTCACCGCTGAAGATGACGCCACGACTATTGTTGGTCGAAGGTATAAGAGAATCAGGCGGATCATGAAAAACGATTATGCCGATATTTTAATAGACATGGAAAAGAGCGGAACAACCCTTGACATATATGCCGAAAAAACAAATGAGCGGCACCATGTGATCGGTGCCATTGAAGGCAATTTAAAAGAAGGCTTTATTAACAGCGGCCAGATTGCGGGTATGATCCATGATGTGCCATCTGTAAGGGAACTAATAACAGGCATGGTGTCAAGAGCCAAGGAAATATTAAGTCAAAAAAATAATATGCTTTAATCGCCGCTTTACCGCTTAAAAGCGTTACACTAATGTAACGCTTATTTTATTTTCGTTATATAAAGAGGTCATGAAGAATGAAGGTGTGAAAAAATCATAAAATAGAAATTAAGGGCTGTTTACAGTGGGATCTATAGCTTAAAGGGAATTAAAGCATAAAACGTCTATCTCGCCAAATTGACGGATGTTTAACGTTTTGGTATGATTGCGTTATGGAAACGTTATATAAATAAAGTAGTTTTTTACTTCTGAAAATTCATTTTCCAAATGACATGTTTTGAACGATGTTTCTGTTAAGGAGGTATTTTATGAAACCAGGTATGAAGATAGGCCAAAAGGCTACAATCACAGACACCGTGACACAAAAGATGGTCGCACAATTCGAGGGTACAGTCGTTCATCCGGCCTATTCAACCGTTTCGATGGTTTATCACATGGAATGGGCAGCACGCCAGATAATACTTCCCTTTTTAGAAGAGCATGAGGAGGGCATAGGGGGCGCTGTCAACGCCAAACATATTGCACCCACTCCTGTAGGAGAAGACATAACCGTCACAGCAACACTAACAGAGTTAAAAGGGAGAGCTGTGATAACGGAAGTTGAAGTCCATAACAGCAAGGGTCTTGCAGGTAAAGGTGAAGTCACCCAATTTATCCTAAATAAAGATGAGATCACTCATAAATTAGAAAAAGACTCAATAACAAACTAATAAAATATCCACTTTTTTCGCAGAAATGAAAGCGGTTACTTATATTTTGGGGGGATCATAATGTTAGAGTTTGAAAGAATCAAAGATCATGAACAGGTTGTCTTTTGCAATGATCCAAAATCTGGTTTGAAGGCTATTATCGCCATCCATGATACAACGCTCGGACCAGCTCTTGGCGGCTGCAGAATGAGGCCATACGCCACTGTTGATGAAGCGGTTGAGGATGTGTTAAGGCTTTCGAAAGGGATGACATATAAATGCGCCGCAGCGGACATGGATCACGGCGGCGGCAAGTCTGTCATTATTGGCGACCCTTTAAAAGATAAATCACCTGATCTCTTTCGTTCCTTCGGACAATTTGTCGAATCATTGAATGGCCGCTTCTACACGGGAACTGATATGGGGACAACGCCGGAAGATTTTGTCCATTCCCTTAAAGAGACAAAAAACATCGTAGGTATTCCTGAAGCATATGGCGGACACGGTGATTCTTCCGTACCTACGGCCCAAGGAGTTATCTATGGGTTAAAAGCAACCGCCAAGAAGGTTTGGGGAACCGAGGTCTTTCAGGATATGTCATTTGCGATCCAAGGGCTTGGCAAGGTTGGCTTTAAGGTAGCAAAAAAGCTGCTTGAAGATGGCGCCAATCTTTTTGTGACGGACATTAATAAAAGCGTGATCAAGGAGCTTGTTAATCAGGCCGAACACCTGCCAGGCAAGGTTGAAGTTGTTAAAGGTGATGACATTTATTCGGCACCAGCAGATGTTTTCGTGCCTTGTGCACTTGGCGGTGTCATCAATGATGAAACGATTGAAAAATTAAAAGTAAAAGCAGTTGTTGGATCTGCCAACAACCAGCTGCTTGAAGACCGGCTCGGGGATATTCTTAAGGAGCGCGGCATTCTATATGCACCGGATTATATCGTTAACGCAGGCGGATTAATTCAGGTTGCCGATGAGCTTCATCACCCTAACAAAGAGCGTGTACTTCAGCAAACCCGCGCGATCTATGACACTCTTGTCCAAATCTATGATCATGCTGACAGGGAAAATTGGTCAACTGTCCATGCATCAAACGTCTTTTGTGATGAACGGATTGAGAACAGAAAGCAAAGAAATAGTTTCTTTTCAGCGAGTATTCCGCCAAAATGGCAAATCCGATAAAACAGGAGGGGGTCTGCACATGGACGTGACATTTCCCATAAAACAAATTGTGAATGGTGACGGTGACCTAGTTGATGCGTCATACAAAGATAAGCTGACCAAAGACTTTGTCACCAAAGTTTACCAAAAGATGTTATTCGCCAGAATGTTTGACCGGAAATGTGTTAATTTGCAAAGGCAGGGCCGGATTGGAACATATGTGCCATTTGAAGGACAGGAAGCAGCTCAGGTCGGCAGTGCCATGGCATTGTCCGATGATGACTGGATGTTTCCAACTTATCGGGACCACGGTGCAACATTGACATTTGGCCATTCCATGCGCAACGTTCTGATGTATTGGAACGGACGTTATGAAGGTGTATTGCCGCCTAAAGGGAAGAATATTTTCCCGCCGGCCGTCCCTATCGCTTCACAACTGCTCCATGCGACCGGTGCGGCTTGGGCCGAAAAGAAAAAAGGCACTGACCGGGTTGCTATGGCCTACTTTGGAGATGGGGCGACATCAGAAGGGGATTTTCATGAAGGATTGAATTTTGCCAGCGTTTTTCAGGCTCCCGTTATTTTCTTTAACCAAAACAATGGGTTTGCGATCAGTGTGCCGACCGCAAGGCAAATGCATTCAAAAACGATTGCCCAGAAAGCATTGGCTTATGACATGGACGGCGTTCGGATTGATGGCAACGATTTCTTTGCTGTATATTTTACTGCACTTGATGCCGTTGAGAAGGCCCGCAATGGGGACGGTCCAACGTTGATTGAAGCGGTCACATGGCGATACGGCGCCCATACAACATCTGATGATCCGTCCAAATACCGCGATCAAACGGAAAATGATGTCCGCAGGGAAACGAGTGATCCGGTGACGAGAATCGAACGTTTTATGAAAGCGAGCGGCATGTGGGATGAGGCATTAGATGAGCTTGAGAAGAAAGCATCTGAGGAAATTGAAGCAGCTGTCGGTGAAATGGAGAAGGCAGCGCCTGCAGAGCTTAATCACTTATTCGATTATGTCTTCGAAACATCACCATGGCCGATTAGAGAACAAAAGGATCACTATTTAAAATCAAGGGGAGTGAATGCTTAATGGAAACGGCAACGCAGACTCTGCAGAAGCAGTTAACACTTATTCAAGCCATTACGGATGCCCTTGATGTGATGCTTTCTGAAAATGAGGATATCCTTGTTCTCGGTCAGGATGTTGGCCAAAATGGCGGTGTCTTCCGGGCGACAGAAGGCTTGTACGAAAAATATGGCGAAGATCGTATTATAGATACGCCGCTCGCAGAATCTGGCATTATTGGAACGTCAATCGGCATGGCTGTCAATGGCCTCCGTCCGGTTGCGGAAATCCAGTTTTTTGGTTTTATCTATCCAGCCTTTAATCAAATCATGACACATGCCTCCAGGATCCGGAGCCGGACGCTTGGCCGTTTCACCGTACCAATGGTGATCCGGACGCCATATGGTGCAGGTGTAAGAGCACCGGAAATTCATTCCGACAGCATGGAGGCACTATTTACACATATGCCGGGAATTAAAGTCGTCGTGCCGTCAAATCCCTATGATGCAAAAGGGCTCTTGATCGCAAGCATTGAGGATCCTGACCCTGTACTTTTTCTAGAACCAATGAAGATCTACCGCGCGGGACGCAAGGAGGTTCCTGAAGGGAAGTACACCGTTCCGCTTGGCAAGGGCAACGTGTTAAAAGATGGCGAGGATGTTTCCCTTTTTACCTGGGGAGCGATGGTGCCGCTTGCAATGAAGGCGGCAGAACAGATTGAGAAGGAGCAAGGCATCTGTTGTGATGTGATAGATTTGAGAACACTTTATCCTCTTGATCGCGATCTTATTCGGGAGTCCGTGGAGAAAACGGGAAGGGTTGTCATTTTGCATGAAGCGCATCAAACAGGCGGTGTCAGCGGGGATATCATTTCGCTAATCAACGATACAGAAACGGCTTTTCTTTCATTGAAAGCCCCGATTGAGAAAGTGACGGGGTTTGATGTTCCCGTCCCGATGTTCTCCTTGGAGGATCACTATCTGCCTAAGGGTGATGGGATTAAACAAAAAATAGAGCATGTCTATAACTACTAGAAAAGGAGGGCCCGCATGGTTGATGTTAAATTGCATGATATCGGTGAAGGCATGACTGAAGGGGAAGTCATACATTTGTTCGTGAAAATTGGTGATCACGTTGCCATTGATCAGCCGCTCGTTGAAGTACAGACAGATAAAATGACGGCTGAACTGCCTTCACCCGCTGCTGGGACGGTTCAAGACATTCTTGTCGGTCAAGGTGATGTGATCGAAGTTGGCGCAACGATGGTCATCATTGACAATGGGAAAAGCGAAACCATAAAGAATGTGAAAAGGGAAGCTTCTATACAAAAAGTTTCCTCATCGACAAATGATTCAATGGCGGAAAATGTAGCAATTTCCCGTTCCAATGGGCCTCGCCGGATTTTGGCTGCACCTCATACGAGAAAACTGGCGAGAACCATGCAAGTCAATATTGAGAATATTGAAGGAACGGGAAGGCTCGGCCGGATCACGGATGAAGATGTTGAAAGACACGCCTCGGGTATTAGCGTTTTGTCCGAATCAGCCGCGAGCACAGCGTCAGTAGAAGAACCTGTTACTCATTCTGATGAATCCGGTTATGATGACATACCATTTATCGGGCGGCGCAGGGCGATTGCCAAGAAGATGGCGCAATCATTGTATACGATCCCGCATGTGACTCACTTTGACGAAGCAGATGTAACAGATCTATTGAAATTGAAGGCGACGTTAAAAGAATTGGATGCAGACTTTACGAAGGGCTACAATGTATCGCTTGCCGCCTTTTTCATTAAGGCCATTGCCATTGCTTTAAAGGACTTCCCAATTTTTAATGCCAGGCTTGATGAAGAAAGACAAGTTGTCCGCATGGAGAAGGCTGTTCATATGGGTCTCGCTACGGACACAGAGGAAGGCTTAATTGTGCCTGTCATCAAGCATGTTGAAAGGAAGTCATTATTAGCGATCCATAAAGAAATGAAGGATTTGATCAAAAAAGCACAACAAAATCAGTTGAAGCGGGATGAGATGACGGGCAGCACCTTTACAATCAGCAATGTCGGTCCATTAGGAAGTACTGGTGCGACACCAATCATTAACTATCCTGAAGTCGGGCTGATGGCTTTCCATAAGACAAAGAAAATGCCTGTTGTTAATGACAAGGACGACATTGTCATCAGGTCGATGATGAATCTGTCAATGTCATTTGATCACCGGGTGGCGGACGGAGGCAAAGCGGTAGCCTTCACTAACCGGATTATCGAGCTTCTACAGCATCCGGAAATCATGATGTTAGATTTAAAATAGTATAACTTTTTAGAGGCGCACATTCCATTTCTGGGATGTGCTTTTTCTGTGACCTTGATTAGAGTGGAAGGTGCAAGCGTCCTTGAGCGTAAATCAACGACGCCATGTTACTTCCTCCTAATCCATGGCATATCCGGTTGATATGGATCAACAAGTCCCTCTTTATTAAAAAGAGTTTTTTCCCCGCATTTTGCACAAAAAGCCGCGGTTGGCTTGTTGACATGCTTGCATCCTTTAGATACCAATCCAGGTTCATCAGAACAGCGGTTAATGAGCGGAGCGCCGCATTTCGTGCAATATTTATCCTTATCATCTGAAACATGTGCACACCGGACACATTGATGAATATCTTCTTTTTTTTTGTCAGCCAAGGTGGTAGCCTCCGTTTACAAAAAACTGGTGCTTTATTATATGAACAGACGGAGCTAGGCGTGTTGTTGTCCGGTAAAATAGCCGTTTTAATGGTTTATTCTTTAAGAAAGTTTATTTGGTCATTTTCCCGGTTACCACTAATACAATTAATAATACCCCCAATCCATTTATGGAAGGTGATCGGTGATGTGGCTCCGGGTATTTGCAATTTTAATCTCAAGCTTTTTCTGTTTTACAGGGGCATTGTTGGTTATATTACAAGGTTATGAATTAGGCGGTGCAATCATCAGTTTTATAACAGACTGGTTTCAGAACAAAACGAAATAGAAGGCAAGCGGAGTCTCCCGTAGGGGAGCCTTTTTTGCTGCATTTTCCAAAACAAAGGTCGTCAAACTTTTAAAAAAACTATTGGCAAACCAGCGCCAAGTTCTAAACAAGCTATTTTTGGACTAAACTATAATAGGATGTTCGATTTGGTAAGGAGGGTTAATTTGAAGAAGGTCGCATGGTGGTTTCTAGGCCTGTATGTTGTTTATATCATTGGCATGATTCTGTATTTCTTTGTTTGGACGGACCCGGGTGTTCCGGCTAATGTGAAAGGAACCGCTGCTGATCCAGCGCTTTTTATGACACATAAGCAAACCATTCTAAGCCAGGATTATTCAAGGATCCAAGATTTAATTTATTTCTTGACGATGCCGCTCGATTGGGGCATTTACATTTTTATTCTTGTATTTGGCTTTTCTAGATGGTTGAGAAATCGTTCGGAAGAGGTTAGCCGCTTTTCTTTATTACATACAGCGGTCTATTTTCTAGCCTTATCGGTTTTAACATGGGTCATCTCGTTTCCAATTAATTTGGTCAGCCATAAGATCTCGCTCCATTACGGCATTTCCGTTCAATCGTTTCCGAGCTGGTTAAAAGACGATATAACTGGGTTTTGGGTGAATTGGATTATTATGTTTGTGACAGTGGCGGTAATCTATTTCTTTATTAGGAAGAACCCAAGACGATGGTGGCTGCCGGTTTGGTTATTGTCAATACCATTTGTGATTTTCATGACCTACATTCAACCGGTCGTCATAGATCCACTTTATAATGATTTTTACACACTGAAGGACAGCACTTTAAAGCATGAAATCCTCCATCTTGCCGATAAGGCAAACATTCCGGCCGATAATGTCTATGAGGTAGATATGTCCAAGAAGACCAATGCCTTGAATGCCTATGTCAACGGCGTCGGATCGAATTTACGCATTGTTCTCTATGACACCACTGTCCATCGTTTGGACGACCGGGAAGTCTTGTTTGTGATGGCCCATGAGATGGGGCATTATGTAAAGCATCATTTGCTGTGGGGTGTCGCCGGATCAATCGTGATGGCTTTAGTGGGTCTCTTCATTACGGCAAAAATATTGATATGGGCAACCAGCCGTTGGGGCGGAAGACTTGGTATTCGTCATCCCGGGGACATCGCCTCGCTGCCCGTTTTACTTTTAATCATATCGCTGCTGTCTTTTATCGGATCACCGATAGAAAATGCTGTCTCCCGCCATTATGAGCATGAGGCGGATAAGTATGCGATAAGTCTTACACACGACAAGGAGGCAGGTATATCTTCTTTCCAAAAATTAACAGTCGCAGGGCTCAGTGATGTCAACCCGCCGGCACTTGTGAAGTTTTTCATGTACGGTCACCCGACGATGTTGGAAAGAATCCAATTTATAGAGGGTTATAAAGGTAAAAAGTAAATATTTTTTGGAACAGTCATTTTTCAATATGAGAGATGGCTGTTTTTGCGTTGCATTATGGTAAACTTAAAAAAGAGATGTAAGCGGATAGGGGGAATCCGATTGTCGCTTCTTTCGCAATGTAAAATCGTTCAGAGTCTTCCGCGTTATATGGTCATTGAAGAGCTGTCCAAGTCGTTTGGCATAAGAGAATTTTATCTGCTAATAGATGACCTTTGCGAGATGCGGGATAAGCAAAATATCGCTGCAGTTTCCATAGAATTAGATGACAAATGGGCAAACGAGAAAGCGGCTGTTGTCAGACTCGAGGAGGCCGGTTTAACCGTACAAAGCGTCAGGAAAAGCTTTGAAAGGGGTCTAAAAGCTTGGAAGGGGGCATCAGAACAGGCTAAGAAATTGGGGTTGAAAAGCCTGAATAATCTTTCGGAGCATACTTTTTGCTCGGCATGGCAGAAGACGATGGAAGGCTCATTAAATGCTCCGGGATCTTTTTCCGTTAAAGATGGGCTTTTTGAAGGGTTGAAGGAGGAACTGGGTGAGTCATATAAGGATTCCTGTTTGACGGCATTCCTTGGTGATGATTGCATTGGTGTGGCCGTTCCGCATATTGAACCCGGTACACGTGATGAAGGGCGGCTTTTTTACTTCGGCATCTTGCCTGAATTTCGGAGTGAAGGCTTAGGGAATCTGTTGCATGAGCGCTCATTGGATACACTTAAAGCATTAGGTGCCGCCACATATATTGGCACAACTGATGCGGCAAATGAACCAATGCAACGCATATTTGAAAAGAATGGATGCAGGTATACATATGAAAAAACAACATACAAATGGCAAAGGAGAGACAATAATGGATCGAAAATCATATGAGAAACAGCTTGTCGGTGAAAGGGCGGCTGATTATATTCGGGATGGGATGATCGTTGGACTTGGAACAGGTTCAACCATTGCCTTTACGATAAAAAAGCTTGGCGAACGTTTGAAAAGGGAAACCTTGAACATCACTTGTGTTTCGACGTCAAATCAAACATCTGAGCTGGCGAAATCCTTGGGGATTCCTATGAAAGAGTTGAATGAGGTTTCCCATATTGATTTAACCATTGATGGGGTTGATGAGTTTGATCCACAGTTGAACGGTATCAAAGGCGGCGGCGGTGCTTTATTATTTGAGAAAATTGTAGCTAAAGCGTCCAAAAGCAACATTTGGGTTGCTGATGGGAGCAAAGAGGTGGATATATTAGGCGCTTTTCCGCTCCCTGTTGAAGTGCTGCCATTCGGATCCCAGCACACAGCTCGGGCGATAAGGGAAAAAGGTCTTGATCCGAAACTCCGGATGGACGGAGAAAACCCATACCGAACTGACAGCAGGAACTTTATTTTGGATTGCCACATTGGCAAAATCACTGAACCAGAAAGGCTGTCGCAATGGTTGAATGCTCTCCCGGGTGTCATCGAAAATGGCCTTTTCATTAATATTGTAGGTAAAGTTCTTATTCCGGAAGGTGACAATGATGTCAAAGTGATTGGGAAATAGCTTAGATGAGGATGGTGTGGCATGTCGAAGAAAAAGGTAGCCATTTTGTATGGCGGGAAGTCCGCGGAATATGATGTTTCCATTCAAACCGCTTTCTCTATCATCAATGCGATCGATAAAGAGAAGTACGAGATCATGCCCATTCACATATCGCATGAGGGGCAATGGATTGAAGGGACAGCAATTAAAGACAAACTTGAGCATAAGAGCCAGCTTCTGCTAAGCGAAAAGACCGGCAACGAAATGGCTGCAGGCAAGTGGCTGACCCCCGCTGCTGTGAATCCTGTCCAGTCCAAGCCAGATATTATTTTTCCGCTTTTACATGGCCCAAACGGGGAAGATGGTACTGTGCAAGGATTGATGGAGCTGCTAGGCATCGCTTACGTAGGTTCCGGTGTTCTAGGTTCGGCTTCAGGCATGGATAAGGTCATAATGAAGGACCTCTTTAAGGCCCATCAATTGAATCAACCAAAATATCTTTCCGTTACTAAGTATGAGTGGGAACACCGGCAGTCCGATATTTTTGAAAAAATAAAAGCAGCCATCGGGTGTCCTTGCTTCATTAAGCCGGCAAACCTTGGCTCAAGCATTGGCATCAGCCAGTGCTTAGAGGAAAAGGCGATAATAAAAGCAGTCAATGAAGCATTTTGCTTTGATGATAAAGTGATCATTGAGGAGAAAATTATTGGCAGGGAAATTGAAATCGGTGTTCTTGGCAATGATGCGCTTGCTGCTTCTGTGCCAGGGGAAATCAAAACCGGCGGTGAGTTTTACGACTATCAATCAAAATATCAGGATGGCAACAGTACGCTGTTAATCTCTGCCTATTTAACGGAAGAAATAAGAACAGAGGTCGAGCAAACCGCTTTTAAGGCATTTAAAATACTAAATTGCAAAGGCTTGGCGAGAGCTGATTTCTTTATTAGAGACTCTGACCGGAAAGTCATCATCAATGAAATTAATACTATGCCAGGCTTCACACCTTACAGCATGTTCCCGCTTCTTTGGGAGCACAGCGGTTTATCCTATGCAGACCTCATTGACAGACTGATTAATCTAGGGATCGAACGGCATGAGGAGCGCCAAAATATTCGTTACCGCATCGAATAGCGGCATTTAACGTGGTGTAAATGCGTATTTTCACTGAATTCCACACTTGTCTTTTACCATCCTTCTCATTTTGAATATATTAATATTGGACATGAGATAATTCATGTCACACACCTTACCTCCTCGCTGTTTATAGTCATTTGTTACGCCATGTCATGCCTCCTGAAAAGGACAGCCCGCCCAGGCTGTCCTTTTTGTTAATGTTTAGGGGCAGACCCCTAATTTATTTATGACTTAACCTTTTCCTGTTCCACGACACGCTTCATCGCCTTGATTTCCCCTAAATGGTTTGATTCGTGCATGAGGGTAAGCCCGGCTAATTCGCGAAAAGTTTTTAGTCCCATAAAGGGCTCTTCTAATGTTTGGTCCAGCTGATCATCAGAAACTTCCTTGATGCGGCCCAACTGTTCTTTTAACTGTGCCGTTAGCTCCCCTATTGAAGGTACATCGCCTTTCCAATCGGCCGGCTTTGTGCCGTTCCCGAATAATTCAATGTAGTTTGCCGGAAGATGAGTGGATTTGTGCGGGAAGCCAAGCAAAAATTGTTCACCAACGGTTAAGACATGTCCGATGTGCCAATGGATCGTGTTGTTAAAGCCTTCTGGCTGTACATCTGCAATGTTCTCAGGAATCATTTCGACATTCTTAATAAAATAACCCCGGGTCAATTCAAATTGCTTTTGCATAAACTTATTCATATTTTTTCTCCCCTTCCCAAATAATAAACCATCCTAAATATACCATAATCAGAGTGCAGGTGAAGGGTGATAAGACCTATTTTACCGGCGGACACCTGATAGACACTGGCTTTAATGAGAATAAACCCTTAGGCCATAAGTCAAACTAATAAAAGATACAAGGAAGGGGCAAAGGCATCATGGAATCGGAGAAGTCGTTAAAAAAGGAACTTAAAACCATCAATAAGTGGGAGAAAGATCAGGAAAGAATTTTCTTTTGGGAACACATTGGCCGTTTGCCCTTTGTCTTGTTAGATCGTATCACACCTGCTTTTATCCAGAAAAAGTTGAATGTCCTTATAGGGGAAATTGCCAAATTTGTTGATTATGGCGGGCGTTATCTGGTTAGTGAAAAGGCTGTAGAAAAGCGCTTGGGCGTTCAAGGGTCAGAGAGGATCCGCCAATTACCGCTCGCCGAAATGGATGATGCTGCCAGACGGTTAACACATAATAGGGCAACCTTTGCAAGGATTCAGGGGGCAACAACGGGTGTCGGAGGTGCATTTACATTAGCCGCTGACATTCCGATTTTATTAGGCACCTCATTAAAGGTTTTACAGGAAATGGCTCTGATCTATGGCTATGATCCAAGAAATCAAAGTGAGCGGATTTTTATTATTAAATGCTTGCAATTTGCTTATGCCGAAGCAGCCGGGAAGAAGGCAGTCTTAAAGGAAATCCGCCATTTCCGGAGTCTTGATCATGATGAACAAATGATGTCACAGTTTCAAGGCTGGCGGGAAGTATTTAATACCTACCGTGACCACATTGGCTGGAAAAAGCTCCTGCAAGTTATTCCTATAGCCGGGATGATCATTGGTTCATTTTTAAATAAAGGGATGATTGAGAACGTAGCGGAAACCGGGCAAATGTTTTATAAGAAACGCCGCATTGAAGAAAGGTTAAAAAATATCGCTCAAACTGAGCAATATACATGAATGTTTTTTTATAAAAAACTAACACTAATACAGAACACAATCCATTTAAGGTGGTTATAAATATGAAAAAGAAGACAACGATGATGATGCTTGCAGGATTAGGTGTCGGCGCTTGCGCGGTCAGCATGATGAGAAATAACAACGAGCGTGGGAAATTAAAAGGCATGGCAGATGATTCTTTGGAAGAAAGAAGCATATACAAATAAAGGAAAGCCCGATGGGTCCCCATCGGGCTTTTGAAGCAGTTATTTTAGAATGGTTACTTTAATTTGTTTATTACCCCAATTAGTTGCTTTGTCTTTAGATGAAAAGAAGATGTCTATGCGGTTACCATTAATGGCGCCGCCGGTATCAGCAGCAGTCGCGGTACCATAGCCTGGAACATAGACTTTCGTGCCAAGCGGAATGACATTAGGGTCCACAGCGATAACTTTTGCATTAGGATTAGCTTTTAGATCCAAGCCAGTTGCTGTTTTGCCTGAGCATCCAGAACAGTTTGCTGTATAAGCCGTACTATGAACTGAAATGGTCTTGCCTTCGGACTTAGCTGACTTTTGCTTATCCGGTTTAGGGGCAGATTTTTCAGCAGAAACCTTTTTTTCAGGTTGCTTTTCAGGTTCTTGTTTTGGCTGTTTTATTTCGGTTTTTGCAGCATTTGCATCACCTGGCAGCGCATCCTGATCAATGGATAGTCCGAGAGCGTGTTTGGTCTTTGGTCCGACTAAGCCATCGACAGCCAAGTCCTTTTTACCCTGGAAATCTTTAACGGCATTTAGGGTCAATGAGCCAAATAGACCATCAACATTTCCCTTGTAATAACCAAGCTCTTTTAACTTGTCCTGAATGACGGTGACATCATATCCTTCGTCACCGCTCGAAAGCAGTTCAGGTCCGATCGAATCACCAATTTTCAACGCGGAAAATGTTTTTGAACCGACTATACCGTCAACCGATAGGTCATGGTCCTTTTGAAAATCTTTTACTGCTTTTGTTGTAATCGGGCCATAGTAACCGGTCGATTCTGGGTATTGGAAGTAGCCTTTATCTTTAAGTATATGTTGTAGTTGTGCAACGTCGTTATCTTTTGTTCCCGGGTACAATGTTTGGTCGCCTACAGCTGCATGGCTGATGCTTGGGACTGCAAAACCAATACAAGCTGCCATTGATGCCACCGTCGCAAGTTTTCTAAGCAAGTTCATTAAAATACCTCCTTGAGTCATAGACTCGGTAATTACTAGAGTTTTTGTATGTACTAGAATTTCTAGCTTCTAAATTAAAAAACTCTTAATGAGCATTTTAGTAGGTAAACATCACATACGTGTTTTAATGAGGTTACAATTAGATAACAAAAGCAAACATCAGCCAATTGTTCATGATATCTGATGTCTGTTAGCAATATCCAAAATAACTGTTAAATAAGAGTTTTTCGCCATCTCCGGGACAATTGATTTTAGCTTTAATAATTGCGTATACTTAGACATTATAGGGTTTAAGGGGTGCTGCATTATGGAACCAAAGTATGTGAATGAATCAAGAGCGGTAAAATCATCACATGTTTTACCATTAGATACGAATAATCATGGCACGATGTTTGGCGGGAAATTAATGTCTTACATAGATGATATAGCAGCGATTTCTGCGATTCGTCATGCGAGAAATCTTGTTGTGACAGCTTCAACGGATTCAGTCGATTTTCTGAATCCGATAAAAGAGGGCTACTCGGTCTGTCTTGAATCCTTTGTCACATGGACACATCGGACGTCAATGGAGGTTTTCGTAAAAGTCATAGCTGAAAACATGGTGACCGGAGAACGCAAGCTTTGCGCAACATCATTCCTCACTTTTGTTGCATTAGGCAAAGATGGCAAGCCCACTGATGTAGCCAAAGTCATCCCTCAAAGTGATGAAGAAATTATGCTTCATGAAAGCGCGCCGAGCAGAAATGAAATCCGCCGGTTAAGAAGGGATGACAGCAAGCGCTTTGCCAAGATTTTTACGACGAAAAAGCCTTGGGAATAAGATAAGAATGGGGTGATCTGATGGCTCATAACGTATTTGTGTACGGAACATTAAGAAAAGGTGAAAGAAATCATCACTTACTGGCTGATTCGCCATGTATCGCCGAACAGGCTTGGACCAACGGTCAACTGTTTGCAACGGATTCTTATTACCCAGCGATGATTTTAGGGGAAGATTTGGTATACGGTGAAGTGTATACTGTTACGGATGAGATATTGGCACAGCTCGATGAACTTGAGAACCATAAGGGCGACCCGGAAACGGATTTATATGATCGTAAAGCCACTGCCATTCATACAGATTCGGAGACACTTCAGGCTTTTGTTTATCTTTTAGTAGATAAGCAGCATGAAGTACTCGGCGGCCCTATTTTATATAATGATTGGAAAGTACACAGGCTTTTTAATGAAAAAGAGGACTACTTATATTTTGCTTATGGTTCCTGTATGGATGATGACAGGTTCAAAAAGGCAAAAATCGTCCATTGCTTTCAAAACTTAATAGGCCGCGGTGTGTTAGACGGGTATACACTGAAATTCGCGATGAAAGGTGCGAAAGGCGGGGCCGCAGATATCGTCGAGCATGGCGGCGCTGTTGAAGGAAAGGTATATCATATTAATAAGGAAGGGCTTGCCTATTTATTAATCCGTGAGGGTGTCGAGGCCGGCCATTACCGTCCTGCTATTATATCGTGTCACATTAACGGCGAATTGTCTGACAATGTTTTAACCTTTATTGTATGTGACAAAGCCGAAGAGCTTAAGCCGACAGATATTTACGCAAATGAAATATTGCGCGGCGGAACCGGAACACTAAGTGAAGCCTATTTAGCACAGCTTAAAGAAAAGCTGAAAAACCAATTTAATATGTTGTTTGATTAAGAAAGAAAAGCGCAAGCGCCTTGGTCAGCCCCGAAAAGCACTGGAGGGCCTCTGAGGGGGCTGTTGCCGCCGCAAGGGGACCGAAGTGACTCGAGGGGCTAGGCGCTGAAGCTAGACAAAGCTCTCACAACTTTTTTTATTTTTCTTTCATCCGCCTGAATGGCTTTGTTTATCCGCAGCTGTCCACTCACATTTTTACATTATGACATATGATGTAATGTGAGATGTAAAGAAATCTCCAACCAAATAAATTTAAAGGAGCGATTGACGATATGAGTGGTTATGCAGGCGGATACGGTGGCGGCGGCTTCGCGTTAATCGTTGTTTTGTTCATTCTACTAATCATTGTTGGAACAGCTTACGTTTGGTAAGTCGAGCCATCTATAACAAAAGTGCATAAAACAACAAAAAAGGTCACCTAATCGGTGGCCTTTTTACTCATTTATGATCATCTAACCTTGGGAAGCGTCATTGCTCCTAGCCTAGGTCTTAATCTGATATATATTGGGATGATAATCACGGTTAAGATAATGCCCTTGAGTAAATTAAAAGGCAGAACTGCAAAAACGATCAGTGTCAATAAGTTATGGATCGAATGATTGGCAGCATTTGCCGCAGCAACAGCTTGATCTATGCCGAAGCCAAGGAACATCGCATAGCTTGGGAAAATAATAAAGTAGTTGGCAATGCTCATCACAATGGTCATAATAACTGTTCCGAACAAAAGGCCCCCGATTAATGAGCCTGTTGTTTTTCTTTTTCGATAGATCCAAGTCCCGGTAACAATTAACAAAGATCCGGCGATAAAGTTAGCTAATTCGCCAACCGGCACACCTGTCGCAGATCCGATAAGCAAGTAATGCAAAAGGTTTTTCAAGCCTTCTATTACAATGCCCGCAACGGGTCCAAACATGATGGTGCCTACAATGGCTGGCACGTCGCTGAAATCAAGTGTCAAAAACACTGGAAACAAAGGCATCGGAAAAGAGAATACCATAATTAAGAAAGCAATGGCTGACAGCAAGGCAACACTTACTGTTTGCTTCAAAGACGTTGTTTTCATCAGATCACCTCATTTTTCTTTTTTTTTGAGTCTGATGATAGCGTAGAGGTATTTGCCAAAAATAAAGCCCAAGGAATGAATTCCTTGGGCTTTTTGCTTTGAATTGGATTGTAAGTTGGATCTGCAGGTATTTGATTCACCATTTTTCCATATCAAAGAGAACGATGGCGTCAAGATGCCATGCGTCTGTTATTGATACCATGTTGGTGATGCCTGCTTCCCTCGCATAACCTTACGTATCATCCTTCTCCCATCCAGACTTTACTGTCGGCTCTAGAATTTCACTAGATCCTGCCATTAAAATGGCTCGCGGACTTAGAGGTAAGCCTCATCACCGCCGGTCGGGACTTTCACCCTGCCCTGAAGGAACATCTTATTTAGTTATCTTCATTATAATTGAAAGCATAATGATTTGGCAATAAAATTGTTTTCCACTTCATGACAAGTGATATCGGCGCATTTATCGATCCTTTATTTGGGCAAGATAACAGTTAAAATTGTTTGACTTTATTCGGTTTATTGCATAAACTGATATCAGATATAAGTTTTGCACTTAGGAAACTTTTTTGTTAACGGGTTAATTTTGAGCGGGGAGGAAACATGAAGTGAACGAAAAAACATTATCACGAAAATATACCCCAGGAAAAAGAAATACAACACAATCGGCTCACGCTGCATTGCGTGGTGAAATAAAAGGCTTAAAACGATTTATTCCATTTTTAGGGCCAGCGTTTATCGCTGCTGTTGCTTATATAGATCCCGGAAATTTTGCTACCAATATAACGGCTGGTTCAAAATACGGTTATTTACTGTTATGGGTCATCGCCTTTTCTAACTTAATGGCTGTCTTGATTCAATCACTTTCAGCAAAGCTTGGCATTGCCACAGGTATGAATCTGCCTGAAATAGCCGGAAGAAGATTTCCAAAGCCTGTATCATTTTTTCTCTGGATACAAGGTGAGCTTGTTATTATGGCAACGGATCTCGCTGAGTTTATCGGTGCAGCTCTAGGCCTATATCTGTTATTTAACATTCCGATGCTGCCAGCAGCGCTCATTACCGCAGTGGGGTCATTTGCGATATTGGAATTGCAAAGAAGAGGATATCGTGCCTTGGAAGCGGGTATTGCCTCAATGGTCCTCATTGTCGTCTTGGCCTTTGCCTTGCAAACGGTGCTTGCAAAGCCTGACTCGGCAGCCGTATTAGCAGGCTTCTTGCCAAGATTCGAAGGTATCGACAGCATCTTGCTTGCCGCAGGTATTCTTGGAGCGACTGTTATGCCACATGCCATTTACTTGCATTCGTCATTGACACAGAAGCGGGTTATCGGAAGAAATGAACGTGAAAAGCAGCAAATCTTCAGGTTCGAATTCGTTGATATCGTCATCGCGATGATTATTGCCGGAGCCATTAATATGAGTATGTTGATTGTCGCAGGGGCGCTGTTTTTCAAAAACGGACTCGTTGTAGAAGACTTGGATGTTGCCTTTAACGATTTCATTCATTTGGTTGGCCCGCTTGCAGCAGTGCTTTTCGGAATGGGACTCTTGATCGCGGGACTATCTAGTTCCTCAGTAGGAACGATGTCGGGAGATGTCGTCATGCAAGGTTTTATCAGGCGAAGAATCCCTATTTACCTGCGAAGGTTTATCACGATGATCCCGCCGCTCGCTGTGATCGCCCTGGGTGTGAATGCCACTTATGCTCTTGTCATGAGTCAGGTCATTTTATCTTTTGGCATTGCTTTCGCACTTGTTCCACTGGTTATTTTTACGAGCAATAAGGAGATCATGGGCGGACTTGTCAATCATCGCATCACAACGATTATTGCTTGGTGTGTCGCCGCACTCGTCGTTTTCCTCAATTTGTTTTTACTGTATGAAACAATATTTGCCTAAGCAAAAAAAGGGTCAGACCCCTAGGGGTCTGACCCTTTTTTTATAGGCCGTTTTTCCTTATTGGGGGATTAAAATGGTCATTTTGCAGTATACAATGCTTCCGCTTGCAATGAAATTTTAAAAATTTATGGATCCAATTCCTTAAATTTGTACCAAATTTGTATTTACTATCCTATCTTTAAAGTAAATAATTCCCCCAATTTACAATATTCTAACAAACGTTTAAAGTTTTTATTACAGACATCGACAAGCAGAAAAAGAATCGCAGGTGAAAAAATGACGAAGCAATCCAAAAAAAGCTCCAAACCAATAAATAAAAGAGTGATCTTACTCTGTCTTTGCTCTATAACATTCTATTTTTCATCCCAGGTTATGGGTAAGACAAAAGCCATGTTTTCTGATCAGGAAAAATCAATCACCACAATGAGCGCTGCTGCTGTTTTTCCCGATACAGTGGCCAAATTAGTCGAAAGGGCAAGGGATTTATCTGCGGATTTGGCTAACACTCATGTTAATAAGGCGAATCGCAACTTAGTTGATCTAACCCGCAAAGAAGCTAAAGCTATGCTGACTAAATGCCAGACGAGACGTAAGGACATCAAGGAAAAAAGAAAAGAACTGCAAGCCATTTTGGATGAGCTGGAAGAGTACCTAAAGTTAACAAATGCGGCAACATCCAATAAAAAAGCTGTCGACGATAGCTTCGACTATTTGAGGACAGGCCTTAATGAAGTCCAAAAATTAAATGACAAAATAGACCAAAAGGATATTTTAAAACGAATGGATGAGGATATGACTGAACTAAAAGAAAAAATTAAGGGAGGCGGATGAACAAATGAAAAAGGCAATAAAAATCACCCGTGGATTAATCACAACAATAACGGTTGTCGCCATGATTTGTCTCATTGTTATCACTATTTCAGCAAAGGCGAGCGGCGGTGAACCGACGGTGCTTGGTTACCAACTAAAATCAGTGCTTTCAGGATCAATGGAACCGACCTTTCAAACGGGATCAATCATTGCAATTAAACCCGCGGATACTGGCGCGTCCTATAAAAAAGGGGATGTCATTACATTTCGAGCTGATGATAACAAAATCATTACCCACAGAATTATGAAAGTCCAAAAAACAAATGGACAAGCCATATATACAACAAAAGGCGATAACAATGAAGAAGCTGATCAGAATCCGGTACTTTCGCAAAATGTGATTGGCAAATATACAGGCTTTACGATTCCGTATATTGGCTATCTATTAAACTATGCTAATTCCAAGATCGGCGCAGCGCTATTATTAATTATTCCAGGTGTTCTTCTTGTAATATATGCCGTCGCGTCGACGATTGGCGCGGTCAAAGAAATTGAAGGAAAGTAAAAAGAACAATCTGCTTAAAATGATGCTATTTGTTTATTATCCTTAAGTATCCCTATGGGGCTTAAGCGTTTAATAAAAAGAAAATTGAAGGAGGAGATTGATGTGGGTTTTAAGAAAAAATTGGGAGCAGGGATTGTGACAGCATCACTTGGCCTATCTTTAATCGGAGGGGGGACGTTTGCTTATTTCAGCGATTCTGAAGTAACAAATAATGCGTTCGCTGCAGGGACGTTGGATTTATCTATGAATCCAAAAACTGTCATTGATGTCAGTAACCTCAAACCAGGTGATACCATGACACGCGACTTTAAATTAAAAAATGATGGGTCGCTGGATATTAAAACTATCAACCTCTTGACAAATTACTCAGTCGTCGACAAAAAAGGCGACAATGCAGATGTGGACTTTGGCAAACACATCAAAGTCAACTTCTTATGGAACTGGGACAAGGAAAGTGAACCTATCTTTGAAACGACCTTATACGATCTGAAAAAAATGGATCCAGACGTTGTGAAAAAGGACGTTTTTGATCCACTATGGGAGAAAAAAGGCGGGCTTAAAGCGGGTGCCGAAAATGATCTATGGGTCGAATTCGAGTTCGTAGATAATGGAGAAGATCAAAATGTTTTCCAAGGTGACAAGCTCAAGCTTGAATGGACATTTAACGCAATGCAAACAGATGGTGAGGAAAAATAATAATTGAAAATAGGGAGGAATGATTTTATGAAAAAGAAGTTGATTTCGTCTTCTTTAGCTCTATCTATCGCCCTAGGAGGGTTTGCGGCTGTTGGGAATGTATCACATGCAAAGGCAGCACCGAAAGTTGAGTTAAATGACCAGTTCAAAACACCGTCCTATATCATAGAGAAATGGCAGGCGCCAAGAACACTGGCTAAAACCAAATCGCTAAGCAAGAAAGACATAGCCTTTGCTTATCTTAACTATAAAAGCAAGCAGTTGAAGTTAAAGGGCGATATGAAAAATCACTTTAAAGTTGTCAAGGAACACGCAGATAAGAAAACGGATACGTATCATATCAAACTTGTTGAACAATATAAGGGTATTCCGGTTTTTGCAACTGATCAAAAAATTGCTCTTGATGATAATAATAATGTCACATCCTTCTTTGGGCAGGTGATCCCGAATTTAGAGGATAAAAATATCCCGACGAAAGCTTCTATTTCAGGTGACAAGGCGGTATCTATCGCTAAGGAAGACATAGAAAAGGAGATTGGCAAAGTAGATCACTATGATGGTGACGTGAAAAGTAAACTATATGTCTATGAAAAGGATGGAGAGTATTACCTAGCCTATCTTGTCAAAGCATCTCTTTCAGACCCTGCACCAGGCTACTGGCATTATTTTATCGACGCAACAAATGGCAAGGTTATTCATAAAGTCAATGCCATTGATAATATGACAGGTTTTGGTAAAGGCGTATTTGGCGAAAAACAAAAGTTTGAAATAGCCAAAGGGGACGATGGTCAATATTACCTATACGACGGTACTCGCGGCAAAGGCATCCACACTTTTGATGCAAAAGAAATACCGCCTTTTATTTTCAATATCCTGTCAGGCTTGTTTGGTTACACAGGTGAGGAAATAAAGAGTAATCATAAATTTTTCAGTGATCCAGCCGCGGTTGATGCCCATGTCAATGCAGAGAAAGTATATGATTATTACAAGGATACATTTAATCGCAATTCCTTTGATAATGAAGGCGCGCAGCTCATTTCCAGCGTCCATGTCGGCAATGGCTGGAATAATGCCGCATGGAACGGCGTGCTTATGATGTATGGTGATGGTGATGGTACAACATTTACATCATTATCAGGCGGGCTTGACGTCATTGCTCATGAGCTGACACACGCCGTAACGGAAAGATCTGCTAACTTAGTCTATGAGGGTGAACCAGGTGCTTTGAATGAATCCTTGTCGGATATTATGGGAGCCATGGTTGACCGTGACGATTGGCAAATGGGTGAAGATATTTACACACCTGATATAGAGGGCGATGCCTTGCGTTCGTTGAATGACCCGGCCTCCATACCAAATCCGCTTAACCCTTCTGAAGGTTATCCAGATAATTACAGCAAGCGATATACTGGTGATCTGGACCATGGCGGTGTTCACATTAACTCAAGCATTAACAATAAAGCAGCTTATCTCCTTTCCGATGGTGGCACAGCATATGGGGTTACAGTGAAGGGTGTCGGACGCGATGCAGCTGAACAAATCTATTATCGTGCCGTAAATAACTACATGACTGCCAACTCTGACTTCAGCATGATGCGCCAAGCCGCGATCCAAGCAGCGACAGATCTTTATGGTGCTGACTCCTCCCAGGTGGAATCCGTGAAAAAGGCATATGACGCCGTCGGAGTAGAATAAATAAATAAGCGGTAAAGGAAATCCAGCAAAGTCTATTTTAGACCTTGCTGGATTTTTCTAACTGCCGGCATTCATAACATTGCGGGCAATAGCCATAGCCTTATCTAACTTTCTTGTGTTGGCGTAATAATCGAATAATTCCTTTTCAAAACGTTCGACGAAAAACACTTGACCATACATTTTAAAAAAAGGCAATGCATGGTCACTCAGATATTGAAAATATTCACTTTCCTGATTTTCCACCAAATATAAAGGGAGTTTGAAGAGATGCATATAGATTGGATCTTTCATTTTTTCCGCAGCCGCAAGACCTTCCTGGATCAGCGTCAACAATTCCCCTTTTGATAGTAAGTTTGATTTCAAGCAGCTTTGGATATAACCCTCAAGGGAAAGCAAATATCTGCCCGTGCCCTTCTTCTTTAAGCCCATCGATTGTTTGTATATTTTACTAGCTGATGTATACTCCTTCACTCTAAAATATTCAAGGGCCAAATTATGTAGAATGATGGCCTTCCTTTCGGGGTCGTTGCATAGGTCGCAACTTTGAATTAAAGCGTCGTATTTTTTTATCCTGTCTTTAAAACTGTGATGCTTGTCCCGACTGTGTATAATCAAAATCACCATTTGCACATCGATCATTCTGAGGAAGTTGTTCGTTTCTTTAAAAAATTGAAGAGCCTTTTCAGCACATGTGTACGCCATCAGATTCGCGTTGTCAGCGTGATAAGATATGGCTAAATGATAATAATACTCCCTGTTTTTGTATTCGTTATTGTTAATCGTTCTCAAGATTTCGATCGCCTTTTGATATTCCTGATTGCATATATGTAAGATGCCCATGACGTGTTTGAATAAATGACCCTCATTTGAAGGAAGGTTGCTATGATCCTTTTGAAGCTGCCTTATGATTTTATAGGCTTCGGCAATCCTTCCATGAAGGTGGTGATACCTTACCTGAATCAATTTGTAAAGGATTTTAAAATCTGATATGTGGATTAATTCGTTCCTCTCAAGTTCATCAATGATTGAATCGGCTTCTTGAATTCTTTGCATGATAATCGCTTCGTGTAATAGATCCAGTTTTTGTTTTATATTTTTAAAGGCGTTCATTTCTTGATTGATATTGATGTTAAGCCGCTCGGATAAAAGTAAAATAATTTCTGGTGAGTAGTGGGTTTGACCGAGTTCGATTTTACTTATATGCGTGACTGAACAAATCCCCCTTCCAAGTTCTTCTTGTGTTATTCCCGCATTCTCACGATAATATTTAATGATTTTGCCCTCATTCATACATAAACCCCCTTAATTACTGCTGGTTATTCCGTGAAAAAGGTGAACCAGGATCTTTAGGAGATAACACTGTTGATTGTATTAAGTCAATTATACATTGCCTTCCTTAAATTTTAAAATAATGGAAATAAAAATATGGATATAGAATAATTGACAAGATGGAAAGAGGGCAGTACAATATATCTTAGTGGTAAGATAGTAATTAATAAGATATTAATGAAATAAATAATATTGTGAAAGGAGTAGTGGAATGTTTGAACGATCTAGTCTTATGGAACTAGAAAAGGTGTTTGGCAAGGTTATGAAAAAGATGGAGAACACATGGCAGAAAAACGCAAACCGTAAGTTTACAAGATCACATGTCAGGGTGCTCTATATCCTTAAAGCCGAGGGTCCAAAGCGGGCGTCGTATCTGGCAAATCATCTTGACATTACTTCGGGCGGAATTACAGGGATTACCGATAAGCTTGTTAAAGAAGGTTACGTGCATAGAAAAAGGGATGAAAATGACCGCAGAGTCGTCTTTTTTAGTATTACAGATAAAGGGGAAACCGCTTTGGAAGAAATGGAAGCCTTCAGAAAGCGTTTCATGGAGGACTTTTTTAATGGTTTATCAGAAGAGGATATTCGGAATTTAATTCAAATATATAAGAAAATATTGGCTAATGTTAACAACGGGGAAGAAGGATAAGGTCCTAAAACCCCTTTTATGTATAAGGAGATGGAGTAATTAAAATGAGTCAAACAACAACTGAATCAGTTCGACAAATTAAGAAGGGGCCAGTTCTCGGAGTTATTCTTCTGGGGGCATTTGTGGCGCTTTTGAACCAGACCTTAATGAATGTCGCTTTGCCGCCAATTATGAAGGATTTAAATATTACGGCGAGTACAGCCCAATGGATCACCACAGGTTTTATGCTGGTTAACGGTGTGCTTATTCCAATCACTGCGTTTTTGATGGAACGATTTTCAACGCGGCAACTATTTTTAACAGCAATCACGTTGTTTGCTGCTGGTACGCTTATTTGTGCGATCGCACCGGGATTTACAGTGTTAATTTTGGGAAGGGTCGTACAAGCAGCCGGAGCCGGTATTATCATGCCGTTATTAACAACTGTGGTCTTGGCGCTTTTCCCGGTTGAAAAACGAGGCGGCGCGATGGGTTTGATCGGTGTAGCAATGGTCTTTGCTCCGGCTATCGGTCCAACCCTTTCCGGCTGGGTCGTTGAGAACTATTCTTGGAGAGTTTTATTTTATATCGTTTTGCCAATTGCGGTGATCGATATCATATTTGCCTTTATCTTCCTTAAGAACGTTACGAAACAGACATTTCCGAAGATTGATATTTTAGCTGTTATGTTATCAACGCTAGGGTTTGGGGGAATCTTATATGGCTTCAGTACTGCCGGCAACAATGGCTGGACGAGTCTTCCCGTTGTAGCCACTCTTGCTGTAGGCTTTGTCAGCTTGTCTCTTTTCGTATGGCGAGAATTAGTTTCGGAAAAACCAATGCTTGATTTCAGGGTTTTCAAAAGCGGCATCTTTTCCCTTACGACAGTCATCAATATCATGGTGACAGTCGCCATGTTTGCGCCAATGCTGCTAATCCCGATCTACTTGCAAAACATTCTTGGTTTCAGTCCGCTGGAATCAGGGTTGATGCTTTTGCCGGGGGCGATTATTATGGGGATCATGTCGCCGATTACAGGTAAAATTTTTGATAAGGTAGGGGCCAGATGGCTGGCCGTCGTTGGGCTCTTGATAACCGTCGTGACAACCTTTATGTTTACCCAGCTGTCGGACTCTACAAGCTATTTATATCTCCTTGTGGTCTACTCGATTCGGATGTTCGGGATGTCGATGTTAATGATGCCGATTATGACTGCAGGTCTTAATGCACTTCCGCAAAGATTGAATCCGCATGGCACAGCGATGGTAAACACCGTTCGGGCAGTCGCGGGTGCGATCGGCACAGCTTTCCTGGTTACTGTGATGACAAAGCAAACGGAAAACAGCATGAAGGATGTTATCCTTTCACATCACCTTAATCCAGCTGATAAATCCGAGTTAGCTAAGGCTGTTAATCTCGCGCAAATCAATGGGATTAATGACGCTTTCATGGTGGCAACCGCCTTTGCGGTCGTCGCGTTGATTTTGGCTTTCTTTATAAGACGAAATAAAACACCAGAAGAAGAGACGAAATCAAACATAAGACAATCCCATAAGGTGGCTCTCGATCGAGCCTAATCAATTAAAGGAAACCGCCGGAATATTTTCCTGGCGGTTTCTTTGCGGCTTGAGAGGAAAATCATACTTGGCAGCGAAAAATAATAAAAAGAGGATGTTTTTGGCAATTGAATAGGCTTGCGTAACAAGGGGCGGAAGAAATTTCGCCTTTTTTGGTGTGAACATGGCGTGTTGACAAAAGTTCTTATTGCTACTTAGTCATGTTGTATGTAAAATAAGTAAAAATGTAAATAATAAAGGGGGAAAACTACAAACAAGGAGTGAGTCATGTTGACAGATCCCAATGAAAAAGAACTAGTAGAAGGACTCGTTGAAAGCGGCTATACGGATGAAGAAATATGCGGGGCACTCGGTCTTAGCGAGGATGAATATTTAAATCTTTTAAACGAATAATTAAGGAGCCATTGGGGCTCTTTTTTGTTTGTTTGGGAAAACAGGGTTCTACGGGTATCAAAAGGGGCGAATGATGCCCGTGGAACTGGCTTTGTTTAATTTGGCTTTCTTCGGCCGCTTTTTTTTCGTAGGAAAGCGACAAGAAGTAACAAAAGTGGTATGAGCGTTTGAACGACAAGTGAAAAGAAAGGGAAGATGGTGCTGTTATAACTAGATGATTCCGTCTCGTTTGCCACCCCCCAAATACTGAATAACATAGTTAGAAAGCCTAATGGAAAAACGAGGGGCCTGTAATTAGAAAGCCCCAGCAACTGGGCGGTGGACAGAACAATCGCATAATAAACGACTGAGAATTTGACGAACGTACCTGCTACCCAAATGGCCATTACGATCGATTCAAGATGCTGCAAAAAATCAGCGATGCTGATATATCGGCTCGCGGTTAGGAGCGGATATGTAAAACTCGCTGTGATACTGCCCATTAGAAATAGTATAACAAGGTTTGTTACGACAAATGTAAACATAATAGCAAATACGGAGATCAGCCCCCATTTCCTCCCTTTGTTAACATCTTTTAAAAAGGGGAGGAGAAAGGCTGTAAGCAAGAATTCAGCAAACCAACTCTGGGGTGTTATGGCCCCTTTAATCGAGGGCATAAGGCCATTCCCCATAACGGGAAAGAGGTTTTTAAAATCCAGATCCGGCAGAAGCAGAATAATAATGATCAATAGAAATAAGACATAAAGAGGGATGAAAAACTGAGATGTCCTTCCCACTACCTCTATACCTCCGTGAACGGCAAAGGCACAGACAAGGATCATGGTGGAGATGATCACAATTAACGGGGTCTCGGTAAAAAAGGAACCCGCCACAAAATCCGCATATATTCGTATACCTCCTGCATTCATTCGAATATAAAAGAACAAAAAAATGAGACCTAGGACTTTACCTGGGATTTTGCCAATGACGTTTACACTATACTCAATAAGTGTCTGCTTAGGATACAACTTGTGAAGTTGAAAGGCGGTACACACCGCAAGAATGCCGGCAAGCGATGCCAAAATTGGGGATAGCCACATATCCTGTTTGGCATACTTTGCCGTAATACCGGGAATAAAAATAATTCCGGTGCCAACAACGACAAGGTACATCATGATCGCCATTTGGAAGGCGGAAATCCTTCCTTTTTCAATCATTAAAAACGACCCCTTTATTATTTTTCCATGTAGCGTCCGAGCGGCTGAAAAATAGCCTTAATCACATCAGTTGGCCCAGGCATTTCCGGAAAGAAAACGAGGAGAACGGCGAGAAGCCATCCCGCCCCAGTTAACACCACAACCGTGGCTTTCTCCTTCTTCGAACCTTGTTTTAATTTTGGCCATTCATATAAGATTATTAACGCAACAACGAATGTTATCCCAAGGATAGATCCCCAAATCATTTTTTCACCTCATTTTTCGGTATGCCTTGTGGTTCGGTAGACATTCCCGGTCTGCGAATATGTGCTTTACTGTCAATTTTGACTTCTATCTCAGGGAATTTCTCACTCCAATGACCTTTTACTTTTTCCCACTCATTCGGATATTTGCGGTGAAAGGCTTCGCCGAAACCAAAGACGTCTATCCTCATATCTTTTTGAACGAGATTAAGGGTCATGCGAATCCGTTGATTAATTCTTTGGGCTAATTGTTTTTCAAGGTCCTTCACAATTTTTGGATCCATCAGGTTTAATGCTGTGTCGTTTTCTACCGCGTCATCTTCCGTTGTAATTTTGGCTATCATTTGCCACTTGCCATCAACGATCTTTGGTACAAGTTTCGTTTTAGAGCGGAGAAGATTAAATGAAATGGAGCCTTTTGTGTTTTTTGGCTCAATCGTCACGGTTGCTAAATGAACATCATCTCTAAGCCATAATAAACCTCTGGTTAATTTATCATTTATACTGCCCTTCATTTTGTCCTTTTTAAAAACAGCCGTTCCATTAACCCGTAACCCTTCAGTGGGATTAATTTCAAGCCAGGGAAGGGCTGCCGAATCTGCTCCACTGTTTAACATTTGTAAAAGGTCTTTTACGGTCACACTCATCCCGATTTTAAAATTGGCTAATTCCCTTGCTATTTCCGCCGAGCTTCGTTCCAATTCCGGGATCACTTCTAGAATATCGATGGCTTTTCCAGTGCTGACAAATGTATAGGCTCTTAGCCTTGGCTCTGGATGGCGGGCGAAGAAATCAATATCCTTGCGAATCCCATCCTTTGCCAATGCTTCACCGAAAATAACCACACGATTATGTCCCCAGAAAATTTTACGAGAAACTTTTTCCTGTAATCGGGACATCGCATCGTAAATTGTTGAACCTGTTGCTTTTTTGACGATCGTAGGCTTTCCTGAACCGCCGCCTCCTGTTCCCTGTTGGGTGCCGCCCATTGCTTTAGGAATAGAAAGCTGTACAGAAAGTTGAATTTTATTATCATCCGTTTTATCAATGCCTGTTCCGAGCACAAGGGCTAAATCATTGATTTCCGTTCGGTCCCAGCACCCCGTCAGCAGAAGCATAAAGAAACAAAGGCAGATACAAAGCAGAATATTGGTGAGTTTTCGAAAATAAAGGTTAATCATTTCTTGTGCTCCCCACTTTTGTCCCCCTTTTTCTTCTTATTTTCCCCAAGATCAACAACAATATTGGGATTGCAACTTGCATCGTAAGGGCATTAAAGACCCAGGTTGTTGTAAGGTAATGGACCATTTCTATAAGGTTAGGGGCTGTCCAAAGGCTAAAAATCACTAATAAAAAACCGAGCGGTAAAACAAGCGTCCGATAGTCAGACATGTTTAACCATTGCGCCGTTCCTAGTACAAGGGCATAATAGAATACAGAAATTTTGACAAACGTTCCGGCAACCCAAATGGCCATGACAATGGATTCCAAGTGTTGGAGAAAGTCCGCCACATCGATATACCGGGCAGCACTCATCACTGGGTATGTGAAGCTGTCTGTAATGGAGCCGAATAAAAATAGTGCGGACATATTGGTTACCACCATCGTAATCATGACGGTGAACACCGATATAAAGCCCCATTTCAATCCCTTTCCCCGATCATGCAGAAAAGGGAGGAGAAAGGCGATAAGCGTATATTCACTAAACCAACTCGCCGGGACCACGGATCCCATGAACGACGGCATGATTCCTTTATCCATTATTGGGAACATATTCTTTGGCTCTAAGTCCGGAACAAGCAGAATAAAAATGAACAGTAAGAGGATGACGACCAACGGAACGAATATTTGGGCAGATCTTGCAATAACTTCCGCTCCACCTCGTACAGAGAAGGCACAGACAAGCGCCATGCTTCCAATAACAACGATCATTGGTGTTTTAGAGAGAAAGTTCCCAACAACAAACTCCCCATATTCCCTGAATACAATGCCATTCGTTTGTAAGTAAAAGAACAAATAGGCAAAACCAAGGATTTTTCCAGGAATGAGGCCGATAATTTTCTCGCTGTATTCAATTAAAGTCATTTTTGGATAGAGTTTGTTTAACTGGACCGCCAAAAAGACATTTAAAAAACCAATGGAAGATGCCAAGATAGGTGACAACCACATATCACGTTCTGCAAATTTTCCGGTAATAGACGGGACTAGAAGAATAGCTGTAGCTAAAATGGTTGGATACATCATGATAGCCATCTGGAATGATGAAATTCTGCTCTTTTCGATCATGTCGTGTCACCTCTATCCGGCTAAAAAGACTGCTCACTTTTCTTTCCCTTTCTTCGGGCCGGGTTTTTGGTCTGGGGGCTGCCGGTATCTGTTATATCCCCCTGTGAAATGCGGCCTTGTCCTTAGACTCCACCATGGTGCTCTTATCAGCACATCCTTCATACCGGAGGCGTTCATCGGTGCCATTGGACTAAGATATGGCACACCAAAAGAACGCAGTGTACAGAGGTGTACGATGATTGTAATGATCCCTAACATAATTCCGAGCAAACCGAGCGTCCCGGCAAGAAAGATCATAGGAAAACGCAGCATTCTAATTGCAATTGCCGCGGAGTAACGGGGAATGGTGAAAGAAGCAATACCCGTAAAAGAAACCACAATGACCATAGGAGCGGAAATTATTCCGGCTTGAACAGCCGATTCACCAATTACCAAGGCACCAACAATACTGACGGCGGACCCGACTTGTTTGGGGAGCCTTAAGCCTGCTTCACGCAAAGCCTCAAATGTGATTTCCATGATCAAGGCTTCCACGAGGGCCGGAAAGGGAACCTGCTCTCGGGATGCCGCCACACTAATGATAAGAGTGGTTGGCAGCATCTCTTGATGAAAGGTGAGCACAGCTACATATAAAGAAGGAAGCAAAAGAGACATGACAACCAAAAAATAGCGCAGCCAGCGAATTAACGATGCAATCAGAAACCTCGAATAATAATCTTCATTTGATTGGAAAAATGAATAAAGCGTCGTTGGAGCAATCATGACAAATGGCGTGCCATCCACCATAATAACAACACGTCCTTCAAGGAGGTTGGCGGCGGCTACATCAGGGCGTTCTGTCGTTAACAATTGAGGAAAAGGAGAATACGGATTATCTTCGATGAATTCCTCTATTATCCCGCTTTCTAATACCCCGTCAATGTCAATTCGCTTCAATCTGTTATTGACTTCTTCGAGTAAAGTCTTATTTACAATCCCATCCATATAAGCGATAATAACTTTTGTTTTGGTATAGCGTCCGACTTCCATTGCCTGCATTTTAAACTCGGGACTTCTAATTTTCCTTCGAAGCATCGAACTGTTAACTTGTAAGGTTTCAATAAATCCTTCACGAGGGCCGCGAATAACTTGTTCAGCGGACGGTTCCTCAACTGACCGCTGTTCCCATTTTGAGAGATCTAACGAAAAACCCGTTGCCCTCCCGTCGATTAATATCACCGGATTGCCTATTGATATTTGATCAACACAATCGGAAAACGTGGCCAGTTCCTTTACATTGGAAACTGCTATCCTTTTTTTTAATAATGTTTTAATGTCATCGTACTCAGTTGATTCCTGCATAAGCGGCGAAAGGACATTATCGTCTATTTCTTCGGTGTTGGCGAGTCCTTCTATATAAACAAGAATTGCTTTTCCTTTCCCAGCAATGAAAAAAGGGCGAAAGACAACATCAGAACAATTTTTATAAATATCACGCAGGTTTTGGACGTTGTTATTAAAGCTATTGGAAAGTGAATCTTGTTCTTTTTTTTCATATTCTGTTTTCTGCATTTTCCTTCCCTTTTCAGATTTCCGCCAACTTCTTTTCAACACGGTCATCCTTTCCCATTAATCCTGATAAAAACACCATTTGTTGTAGCTTTGTTTTATGTAGGGAAATTTATACTGTTAAATAAAAAAGGGTAAAAAAGGAACCAGAGTCGTTATTCAGGACAAGTTCATAAAAAAGACACGGATGTGTAAAGTCATCGATATTTTTAAATGAAAGGCCGGGCGGGGTGTATAGTATAACCTGAGGAGTGATGATATTGTCAAAACGTCATCCAGAATCAATGGAAAAGAAAAAGAATTACTTTATAAAAAAATTATTAGATTACGGTGTTTATAAAGCTAAAGGCCGGCAGCTATACGAATTAACAATCGGTGAGCTGGAAAGGGAATATAGAAGAACGAAATTAAAAAAATCGTTTCATGGTTGATTCATAAAAAACAAGTTCCGTAATGGCCATCTAAAACAAGCGGAAAAAGTGGCAAGTGAAAAGGGATGCCATAATATGAAGCTTATCACAACGAATATTAATTTACATGCGCTCGGGTTCTATCAAAAGAGGGGTTATAGGATTGTAAAAATCATTCAAAATGCGGTTCCAAAAGCTAGAGAAATAAAGCCGGGAATTCCTTTGGTTGCCGAAAACGGCATTCCCATTTGTGATGAAATTCTATTGAAGAACACTTTAGGTAAGAAAAAGCCTAGATTTTAAAATCTAGGCTTTTCTCAGTTAATCAGAAAGTATAACTTTCTGACGCACATAAGTGCACTGGCTAAAGACGTAACATCCTGTTACAACGCCAGTACTAGCACGTCCTGTGCGTCGCAACTACGCCTCTGTCTTTGCCAAAGGCTCGCCAATCGACGAGTTTTCTTTAATATTTAGCTGTGTTTTTTTTCAATTTTGTTTTCTATCTTTTCAAGGGCTTTCTGGTCTTTTGAAATTTCTAATCTATTTTTGTTTACGAGTGCTTTAAGCGAAACTTTCTTTCTCATCGTTAATTCCACCTTTCTTATCTATTATTATACACGACATTAGCCCTATTTTGTTATAAAAATTTGAATATTTAGTGACCATTAATCTGTTTTCAAGATATAGTGGTTTATCTTGGTTACAATTGGCATAAAATAGTGACGGGAGGTGCAATAATGCCAGAATCGAACATAAAAGTGAATGACAACGGACCATATGTTGTTACTGGGTCTTTTGAATTAGTTGACGCCGAAGGACATGCCTTTGAGACGAAAAAGGCTGTATCCCTTTGCCGCTGTGGCCATTCCTCGAACAAACCATTTTGCGACGGGACCCACAAAGACATTCATTTTGAAAGTGCGCCGCGTGCCGGCGAATAATGATGACACTATAGCCCCCGCTCTTTGTTTTTGCGGGGGCTATTTGTATTTAACTGATTCGATAATTTATTAGGTGCCTACCTCTTTCCATGCACTAAAAAAGTGTTATAATACTTAAAAATATACTTTGGGGTGGATAAATAACAATGCATGCACTAGCTAAACAATTGAACGATACAATTCAGGATGAAAACCCATATGTCTATTCAATGCTTTCCGATTTAGGAAAACAAATCTATTATCCTAAGGAAGGTATACTGAGCCAGTCCGCTGAGGCAAAACAAAAAGCGAACAAGTTTAACGCAACTATAGGCATTGCCTTGGAAAATAATGAACCAATGCATTTACAAGTCATTCAAGACACGTTATCTTCTTTCGCGCCGAAAGACATTTATAATTATGCACCGCCAGCAGGAAAGCCAGAATTAAGAACAGCATGGCGCAACAAAATGCTTAGTGAAAATCCATCACTTAAAGGCAAAGAGTTTGGGAATCCGATCGTAACCAATGCCCTTACTCATGGTCTAAGCATCACTGCTGATTTATTTGTAGATGAAGGTGACAGCATTATTATCCCTGACAAAAACTGGGAAAATTATAAATTGACTTTCGGGATCCGCAGAAAGGCCGAGATCATTAGTTATCCATTTTACGATAAAAATGAAAAGTTTAATGCTGCGGGTCTGCGCCAAGCCGTCTTGAATCAGAAACATAAAGGCAAAGCGATTGTTATATTGAATTTCCCGAACAATCCAACGGGTTATACACCTGGAATAGAAGAGGGCAAAGAAATTTTGGCTGCCCTTAAAGACGCGGCTGAAAGCGGAATGAACATTGTCGTCATCACGGATGACGCTTACTTTGGACTGTTTTTTGAAGACTCATTGCAAGAATCCCTTTTCGGTGGGCTATCCCAGCTTCACCCGCGGATCCTGCCTATTAAAATCGACGGGGCTACAAAGGAAGAATATATTTGGGGATTCCGTGTCGGGTTTCTAACATACGCTTCACAAAGTGACAAACTTTTGAATGCATTGGAACAGAAAACAATGGGGATTATCAGAGCGACCATTTCCAGCGGTCCGCATCCGTCACAAACCTTTGTTTTGCACGCTTTGAATTCACCGGAATTTCACGAGCAAAAACAGGAAAAGTTTGTGATTATGAAAAGAAGAGCTAATCTTGTAAAAGAAGTACTCGATGATGAAAAGTATAATAATGTATGGGAGTATTATCCTTTTAATTCCGGGTATTTCATGTGCTTGAAATTAAAAACGGTTGACGCTGAATCACTTCGCATGCACTTGCTTGATTATTACGGTATTGGAACCATTGCATTAGGCGAAACGGATTTGCGTGTTGCCTTTTCTTGTATTGAAGAAGAGGATATCGAGGAATTGTTCTCCTTAATTTACCAAAGCGTTAAAGAAGTGGAACAAAAAACAGTCAATAAAGTCCAAATGTAATGATTACAGGAAAAACCGAGCGCCTTTTGCTCGGTTTTTCTTAGTTACACAGGCTTAATCCTATGACGGTATCTCCTTATACGGCCCTTTATTAGCCAAACGCATAAGCTTGGCTGCCATTTGTTTTGCGGTATAAGGCAAATCATTTTCAAGCCACCACATAATCACACCAAAAAAAGCCGAGCCAATATACCTCTCAACAATTTCCCTTTGAACCGTAAGCCCTTGGTCATCAGGCTCCACACTTGCCAACCCCGAAGATATATATTCCGTTAAAATACTCATCACTTTTAATGAAAAATGAGGCATTACTTTCCCCTTCAACATAACGAGGTAAAAATCACTGTGTTGTCCAATTTGTTCAAACAGCTGAACAAATGTAGGGTGCGGTTGTGTGCCACGGAAATCAAAGGATTCGGATACTTCTCCTATGGATGCAACACTGTCAGTTAATTCTTCAAGCAATTCGTCCGTGCTTTGTTTCATTAAGTCGTCCTTATCGCTGTAATGCAAATAAAAGGTGACCCTATTTAGGGTCGCTCGTTCGGTAATATCTCGAACCGTGATAAGGTTATAATCATTTTCCATTATCAACGATATGAGCGCGTCCTTTAACAGCTGGCGTGTTCGTTTTACACGGGGATCTAATCGTTTTTCTTTTTTCACTTTTTTAACCACCTAATATACAAATTACTGCAATATGTTGATTAAACAACAAATGTAGTTTTACTGTCAAACTTTCTATATTTAAAGCAGATAAATTGTAAACCATTAGCACGAGTGATATATTATAGACATGGTGTTAATAATACTACATCATGTAAATTAAAATGAAAACAGAGGTGATGGTCATGGCTAAAACTGAGAAAATTGCAGTGATAACTGGTGCCGGAAGTGGCATGGGCCGTGCTGCCAGTTTAAAATTAGCTGAAAATGATATGAAACTCGTATTGGTGGACTTCAATAAACAAACAGGTGAAGAGACTCTCAACCTTATAAAGAAAAATGGCGGTGAGGCGATCTTTGTAAAGGCTGATGTAACCAAAAGCGAAGATGTACAGCATTATGTTAATCGAGCTGTTGAAACATATGGCCGAATCGACGTATTTTTTAACAATGCTGGTGTCATCCAAAAACCGTATCTGTTTGCCGATATTCCAGATGAAGAATATGATCGCGTGACATCCGTCAATTTTAAAGGTGTCTTTTTCGGAATGAAGTATGTTCTAAAGGTTATGGAAAAGCAGGGTTCCGGGGTGATCATCAATAATTCTTCAAGCTCAGGATTACGTGTGGAGCACAGTCTCGCACTTTATTCAGCGAGCAAGCACGCAGTCTTAGGTTTGACAAAGGCTGCTGCAAAGGAATATGCGGACAAAGGCATTCGGGTAAACGCAATCTGTCCGGGCGGTGTTGAAACGAATTTAGTGAAGGACTTCCAGGAAACTTGGGAAGAAACCGGAAATGTTCCGCAAATCGATTATCCCCCAATGGGAAGGATGGGCAATCCGGAGGAAATTGCGAATGTCGTTGCTTTTCTTTCCGGCCCCGGATCAAGTTACATGACGGGTTCGATTATTGCGGTGGAAGGCGGCCTTACTTTATAAGGGGTTAAGGGGCAATACCTTTTTTAGTGGCGGGAAAAATATACAAATGTGATATGAAAGGGATGTTGTTTTATGGGGCGCATGGACGGAAAGGTTGCTATCATTACCGGTGCCGCTAATGGACAGGGGGCTGCGGAAGCTGTTCTTTTTGCAAAGGAAGGCGGCAAAGTCGTCGCAACCGATATACAAGAAGAGGCTGTTCAACAACTCGTGGATGATATTAATGCGGATGGCGGAGAAGCGATCGCCATTACACATAATGTAGCTTCCGAGAAAGAGTGGAGACGCGTTGTTGCAAAAGCGGCAGAAACATTTGGCAAAGTGGATGTTCTTGTCAATAATGCAGGCGTAAGTGAACCAAAGACGTTATTAAATATTACAATGGAACAATGGCAGCGGGTTATGGATATTAATTTGACAGGCTGCGTCTTAGGAATGAAATATACGATTCCGGAAATGCAAAAAGCGGGCGGCGGCTCAGTAATTAACATTTCTTCAATCGGCGGTCTCGTTGGTATGGCAGGGACAAGCCCATACACTGCTGCAAAAGGTGCGCTGCGTTCATTATCGAAGGCAGCGGCAGTCGAGTATGCAAAGCAAAATGTCCGGGTCAATTCAGTGCACCCAGGAATTATTGTGACCCCAATGATTGAAGAGCATTTTGATGATCAAGCGAAGCAATACTATACAAGCTTGACGCAATTGCCCCGTTTGGGTAAACCAGAAGATATCGCTTACGGTGTCCTTTATTTAGCATCAGACGAATCATCTTTCATGACCGGTTCCGAAATGGTCATTGACGGTGGTTGGACCGCGCTATAAATATTGCGGCCGTAAGTCTTGAAGGCAGTTTATTTTAGAACGTCGACATGATCGGCGTTCTTTTTTTGGGGGTTAATAACCTTGAAAAAGTTATAATGAAATATTTGAAGAAGTTACCATGGGAGAATTGGACTGAAGTGTATGGTCAATGTCATAAAAGCCCTCTGAAGTGAATGGATCATCTCAGAGGGTTTTTTGCGATTAAACCGCTGGTGCTCCTATAATATTGGTAACATTTAGATAAATGTCATGTTATAATAAAATTATCAATGGACCGGCTTCACATGAGGGGTTTGGGCAGCGCTATTTGACCTTCTGTCTGTCTCGTTTGGGAGACTTCCCAGGAGGGAGGTGTTGCCTATGGATAGTACGACGTTTCATACCTTATCCTTGATGATTTCATTTGGGATGTTGGTAGCGTTTATTGTATCCAACCACAAAAAATAACCCCTCATGTGCTTTAGCCAGGCGATGAGGGATTATTTTGTCCTAAAGTCTGCCTTGCCCCTCTTGTTGGGGTTTGGTCTATTGTGACCGATGATGTAACCGCATCGTCGGTCTTCTTTATTGTATTTAGCTTCTAAATTCATTATACAACAAATCTAAATAAAATAAACCTTTGTGTTTTGTCTGATATAGTGGCTGCTATTAAAAGAATTATACGAACGTATAAATGGAGGAAATCTCTGAAAAGGACGCATTTGACACTCCCGAGGACGCAATCGCCGCTCAAAAGGACGCAGAGCCCATGCCGAAGACGCAATGATTATCGAACTCGACGCAGAAATCCCTGAGGAGGAC
>NZ_SLXK01000010.1 GCF_004341035.1 Scopulibacillus darangshiensis | reverse complement strand
AACCCTTTCATTTTTTAGGTGAAAGTTATGGCATTGAAAACCCTGATATAACCCAATTTCTTGGGACATCGACATTAGACTATGAATATTTCAGGATACTTTCTGATTAACTAAAGAAAACTTGGCTTATCGCCAAGCTTTAACGGCGAAAGCCTTAGTTGCCCTTATACTTTATTCCGCCTTTTCGCTTTAGCGAACTTAAACATTCTTAAAGTACAAAAAAGCCCCAAGAAAGGGCTTTTTGCAACAACGCTCACGACGTTTTGATTTTCGGATAGACTTTTCCATAACAGGTTATTTTATTGAAGCATCCTCAATGACTGAATAAACAGCAGCCTTGATTTCTTCATAAGAAGTACACCGGCATATGTTGGATTGCAGCCATTCTTCAATCGTTTCATCGTCCAAGTCGGTTTCGTTTCTGATCAGACCTTCAATGTTCATAATAAAGCCTGATGTACAATAGCCGCATTGAAAAGCATTCTGTTCAATAAACGCCTTTTGCGTTGCTGTGTACTTTAATCCTTCAATCGTAGTAATGGGTAAATCCCTCGCCTGTACGGCAAGCATGATACATGATTTGACTGGGATATCGTCTACAAGCACGGTGCAAGCGCCGCAATCCCCGTTCAGGCAGCCCGGCTTGGCACCCGTTAAACCTAAGGAGCCGCGCAGCACATCAAGCAGGATATCCGAAGCCCGGATATCCGCTTTTCTCTCCTCACCGTTCACGTTAAGCACAATACGCATCCGCTCATCCGAGTGATTCATTTAGGCTCCCTCACTTTCCAATGCCAAAAACATCTCCATTAACGTATTACGCAAGACAAAAATCCTATACTCAGAAGATGCGAGCAGATCATCAAGAATCGGGCCAGGCACTTTATCAATGACTTGACTGATTCTCTCCATCTTTGATAAATCGCGGTTATTCAAAATGTCTTCAATTTCAGTTGAACGAAATGGGAAAGCGCATAATCCGCTAAAGGCGGCGCGAATCAAACCATCCTTTTTCAAGGCGGCAAGCGTCAATAGCGGGTAGCCAATTTGATCAAGTTTTCGTCTTTTGACACTATAAAAGGGCAATGTCGTTATCGCGCGGTCGACCATAAGCTGAACGAGCCATTCGCCCCGATGAAGCCGCAAGCGCTTGTCGAAAACGTCCATAATCGCCGCAGAGCGAAAGCCATTAGGGCCTAAAGTTATAACTGTACTGTCAGCTAATAGAAAAGGAAGAACGGCTTCCCTGTAATAGATTCTTCCGCAAATATTTCCGCCGACTGTGATCTGGTTCCTTGCCGTATGATCGGCGACTTCCCCTCCGACCTCAGCCAGAAGTGGAAAGTGTGGCGTTTTGGAAGTTTGTGTCAGCGTAATAGCTGATCCAATAATAAGCTGCCCGTTATGAAACCCGTATGCAGATGCTTCAGGCAGATGGCCAATATCAATGACGGCCCCCATCCTGATTTGATCCAAACGGGCCATTGTGATCAATTCCGTCCCGCCCGCAAGATATTCGGGGTGCTTTTCTTGTGAAGCAAGAGTTTGGTATAACTGGACGGTTTGAGTGACGTCTGTCGGCCGGTAGTAGTCAAAATTAAAGCCAATCATCCTTTGCCTCCCATGGTTGCCCGCCAAATCTTTTCAGGCAGCAAGGGGAGGAAATTGAGCGGCACGCCGCATGCCCGGGAAAGGCTGCTTGCCAATGCCGCGGGCATGCCGATCACGCCGTGTTCGCCGATCCCGCGCAAACCATAAGCTGTTTCCCTTGAAGGCGTATGAACAAATCCTACTTTATATTCTGGATTTTCTCCGTAGCGCAGCAATTTGTAGGTTCGAAATTGGTTATTCAACACCCGCCCATATTTATCAAATATAAATCCTTCACGGCTCGCATAGCTCAACCCCATATTCATTGCCCCCATGACTTGCCCTTCCGCGAGTTTTGGATTAATGATTGTTCCAGCGTCAACGACTGTTGCAGCCCGCAGCAATTTATAAGTGAAGTCCCGTGCATTAAATTCTACTTCAACAGCTTGAGCACCGACCGTCCAATCGGGGCCCGGATCGCCTTTGCCTGTATCAGGATCCAGATACGTCATGCCCACTAGTGTATACACGCCTCTTCCAATGACTTGCCCGCCTATGCCATTGCCGTTCGGATAGACATAGCCATAGGCAATCTCTTGAATGGTCACTCTCTTTCGCGGTTCCGATTTTATATAGACATAACCGCCGCCTATTTCCAAGTCATCCGGTGGAGCTCTCAAGACTTGTGAGGCAACCCAGAACAGCTGTCCGATCGCATCTTCGGCCGCCCGAAGCACCGCCCTTCCTGCCATCCACAGACCTCTTGATGCGACAGTCTTCCAGTGTTCAGGCGTTATGCTTGTATCAATATCCATTTTTACATATATTTGATCTACTGGTATATCCAGTCTTTCTGCGGCAATTTGCGCTAGAACACTGCGTGACCCTGTTCCAATTTCAACGACCCCGCAGCTAAGGTTAACCGTTCCGTCCTCATTGAAGGTCAGGATCACACCGGAACCCGCGTTCGTCTCGATGTTCGATGTCTTCCAAAAACAACTGGCACCTTTTGCCCGTACGATGTTCTCTGCGACTTCAAACCGGGTGCCTTCATCCCAATCAATCAATCCCTTTACCTCTTCAATACATTGTTTGGTATCACCGATGTCACTTTTATTCAACATAACTTGTGTCGGTGTTAACTGTCCCCACGTGATCGCATTTTTCCAGCGCAATTCTAGCGGGTCCATAGAAAGCTTCTCTGCCAATAGATCCATCGTTCTTTCGATGGCAAAGGTTAATTCAGGATGGCCGAATCCCCGGAAGGATGTTGCGTAAGGGTGATTGGTATACATACAAAGCGAATCACAACGGACATTTTCAATATGATAGGGACCCGTGCAATCAACCGCAGCCGCTTTGCTCATATCTGTTGCTTTGTCAGAATAACCCCCGCCATCGAAAAGAAAAAGGATCTCTGCCGCCTGCAAATTGCCTTCCGAATCTGAGCCTAACTTCACCTGTGCGTCTAGACCAATGTGAACGGGTGATGTAACGAAATCCTCCTCTCTGGAATTTGTTAGTGACACTTTTTGACCGCCTGTCGCTTTTGATGCCAAATAAACGATAAATTCTAATTGGATGGCGGATTTCCCGCCGTAAGCCCCTCCGACAAGTGGTGTATAGACAGTTATTTTTGATTGTGGAAGATTGAACAGGTTATCGAACCATCTTTTGATGGCAAACGGAGCCTGTGATGCCGAATGAATAATCACGTGGCCGTTTGGCAGTATTTCGCAGCTTACACTCCGTGTTTCCATCGCAGCATGATCGGCGATAGGCAGCGTCACACTTCTCTCGGCAATAACGGTACTCGCTTGCCAACCTTTATCCATGTTGCCTTTTCTAATTTTGTTGTGATTACAAATGTTTGTTCCAGGTATGGGGTAAACATGTTCAATTTTCTTGTAGCTGCCTAGATTTTCATGGATGAGTGGTGCATCTTGTTGAAAAGCTTCTGTTGGGGAGTTGACAACTGGAAGGGGTGAATAACTAACATCGACCAAATAAGCAGCTTGTTTGGCGGTGGCAAGTGAATCAGCAATCACGACAGCGACAACCTCGCCGTAATAACGGACACGGTCATAGGCTATGATCGGCCGATCCCTGATTTCTTCCCCCGTTAATAGATGGGTGGTGTTTTGTCCGGTTAAAATCGCCCGAACGCCGGTCACTTTTTGTGCCCTTGCAATGCCAACATTTAGAATTTTGGCATGGGCGTATGGACTGATGACCAATTTAGCGTATAATGTGTCCACGGTTTTCCGATCAGCGGTATACTCAGCCGCCCCGGTCACCTTTTGAAATGCATCTTTTCTGATCACACTATGGCCGACTGTTTCCATTATAATAGCCCCCCTTTGGGCTTAGATAGTTATCCTTTCTTATAGCCACGAAAACAAAGACTATTCTATATTTATTTCATTAAAATGTTATTATGTAGAAAAAACAAATGATACTGGATTATGAACCCAGAAAATGTCCATGATTTTGCCGTGAAAATTTGATTTGGCGTCATGCCGTACAAGCTTTTAAAATGGTTGATAAAATGCGCCTGTCACATTTTATAGCGCCTCCTCTCATTTCACAAACGGACGTGAAAGGATATAAAGTTGTTTTATGGGATACTTTATTAAGGAACAGTACCGAACTTGACATGATTTCGAAATGTAACTATAATTGTTACATCGGTGGTGAACAGGTATGAAAAATAATCGTTTGGCTGTATCCATTCATATTCTCTCATTGGCTGCCTTAAATCCGCGTGATCAGTTAACATCCGAATTCATAGCTGGCAGTGTTCAAACGAACTCGGTCGTTATCCGGCGGCTTACAAGTGAACTGAAAAAAGCCGGTCTTTTGACTTCACAACCAGGCATTCCCGGGATCAAATTGACGCGGTCTCCTTCTGATATTTCTTTATTGGACATTTATAAAGCAATACAAGGATACCGGGAGTCTGTTTTTTCAATACATCAGAATCCCAATCCCGACTGTGAAGTGGGAGCGAACATACAGTCTACTTTGGATGCAACGTTCCATAAGGTTCAGGAGACGATAGAAGAGGAATTGGCCAACCAAACACTTCAAAACATATTAGACCATCTCTTTGAATAAAAGAGATTTTTTCACCGCCTGATTGTAACTTTTATTGTTACAAAACTTTTGAGGAGGAATGACAAATGAAAATAGCTGTTATTGGAGCAAGCGGTAAGGCAGGTAACCTTATTCTAAAAGAGGCTGAAAAGCGGGGGCATGAAGCCACAGCTATCGTAAGACATGCTGCAAAAATAACGGATCAAAATGTGGGGGTTATAGAGAAGGATATCTATGACCTTTCATCAGGGGATCTCAAGCCCTACGACGTTGTAGTTAATGCGTTCGGGGCTCCATTAGGTGAAGAAGAACCACACGTTACAGCCGGACATGCGTTAATCGAAGCATTAAAAGGCACAGACACAAGAGTCATTATCGTCGGCGGAGCAGGGAGCCTATATGTTGATGAAAACACTCGGGTTATCGATACACCGGATTTCCCTGATCAATTTAAACCAACCGCTAGAGGCCAAGCAAGAAATCTTCAAGAGTTGCAGGCATCTCAGGGTCTGACTTGGACCTTCATTAGTCCCTCGGCTGTTTTTGATCCTAATGGCCCAAAAACAGGTTCTTATCAAACAGGAAAAGACAATTTGCTTGTGAATGCTAAAGGTGAAAGCTATATCAGTTACGCCGACTTCGCGGCAGCTGTGGCCGATGAAATCGAAAATCCTAGTCACCTTAACGAGAGATTTACCGTGGTTGGTGAAGCGGAGTAAATACTTAGGGGCAAAGCCCCTAAGTATTTACTTTATTAATTGATCAACAAGTAATTGGGACTTTAACCCTTCTAATCCACAACAATGGGTTAACACTCTTCGGCCAATGCTATTCTTTCGCCTAGCAAAATAAAAAAGAAGCAAAGCTGCACCCATGTCATGTATGGTTGGCTTCACTTCTTTTACCATCTCTTCTATCCCCTGGTCCTCACTGGGATTTTTGCGTCCTCACAAAAAAATAACGCCCATTTCTTTATATGGACGCTTGTGGTGAAGTCATTATAGTATTCTTTGGTAACAGGCGCATGCCGGCCGTCAATAGCGGAACTGTGCTTCCACACTGGCGCGAATCATAATTTGCCCTGGTTCAATAGGGGTTGTGCCAGTGCTTTCCGCTGCGGTAAATGTTTGAAAGGTATGCGGTGGTTCACTGGATTTTTCGACAACTTTTATAGGCGCGGCATCAAGATTTACGTTTAAAGTATTGGCGATTGTCTGCGCCTTCGCCAAGGCATTTTTTAAAGCGTTGCTTAGCGCCTGCTGGTAGATTTCTTGCTGATTATCAATCGTAAATTGGATATTGGACACGTGATTGACACCATTATTAACGGCAAGATCAATGATCCGGCCGGTTTGATCGATATCTTTCATTTTAACTGTGATCGTGTTGGTTACCTCATAACCCCTGAACACCTGCTTCCCATCGATATAATCATATTTGGGAGTTATATTATAAGCAGATGTTTGGATATTTTCTCCCGGAATTCCCGCTTGTAACAGCGATTGAATCACACGATTCATTTTATAGGCATTTTCCTGCTGGGCTTGGCTTAACGATTTGTTTTCCGTCATTACCTCTAATTGTATACTGACTATGTCCGGCTTAACCAAGAGGCTCGCCTCGCCATTAGCAGTCATAACCCGTGGAGAATCTTGCCTGTGCTGTTCCGCATAAGAATAGTACATATTATACCGCCTTTCACTTTCTTTTCTTATAATTATTATATGCGAGGGAATGGGGTAAATGGCAAATGCTAATGACAGGACGCCTCGGTACGGCAGTTTTAAAAGGCTCGATCCGCTTGATTGTTCTATTGCCCCTAACTTTTCGGAAAAACGAAAAATACGATGCCTGCCAATCGTATTTTTCATTCATGTATTTACTTTTCTAATAACCCATTTTTAACAAGCCAATTATGGGCGACGACAGATACGTTCTTTCCTTCGACATCCACCTTATAATTTAACTCGCGCATCACATCACTGTTTAACTTTTCAGCGAGCGGTTTTGTAATCTTTTTGATTTCTGGATATTTTTTATAAATGTCGGCGTCGACGGAAAGCGCAGCATCATACACCGGGAAAAATTTCTTATCGTCTTTTAATACGAGAAGATTATATTTTTTGATGCCTGAATCGGTTTGGAATCCAGCAACAACATCTACAGCACCATTGTGCAGCGCTTTATAATACAAACCGATCTGCATTTGTTTAATCTGCTTAGCTCCAAATTGAAAACCATATTTTGTTTCTACGCCTTTTAACCCATCGGCACGGCTGCCGAATTCAGCATCTGTGCCCATTGTCATTTTCCCTGGGTGTTTATTGATATAATCGGCCAGATCACTGATTGTTTTTATCCCAAGTTTTCTCGCTTCTTTTTTGTCCATCAATAGACAATACGTATTATTTACGTTAGATTTATTCATCCAAGCGATATCATTTTGCTTTGCATCCATCTTTTTCACTTTCTGAAAGGATTTATCCGGATTAGAAATGGGATCTTGCTTTAAATACGTGGTGAGTGCTGTCCCGGTATATTCCCACATCATGTCAATCTGACCTGTCTCCATCGTCTTTCGAAGAACGCTGCTTCCCAGGTTGTCCATTTCATCAACCTTAAAACCGTGGTCTTCAAGCAGGAAAACCGCCATCTTAGACAGGATAAACTGCTCGGTGAAATCCTTGGCGCCGATTGTGACATGTTTGCCGCCGGATGATGAACAGGCTGATAACACACATATGCTGACAATAAATATTGAGATTTTCAATAACCTTTTCATTTAAATACCCCCCTTATGATGTTTTTGCAGAGCGTCTTACACCCTTAGGTACAAGGAGATATTCCAATAAACGAAGCAAGTAATCCGCCATAATGGCAAGTAAAATAACAGGAACGGCTCCTGACAAAAGAAGATCATTGTTAAACAGTGAAATGCCAGTGAAAATCCAGGTCCCAAACCCGCCGCCTCCGATTAAAAATGCGAGGGCTGCTGTTCCAATGTTTAAAACAATCGCCGTCCGAGCACCGGCAATAATAGAATAAGCCGCATTTGGCAACTCGATTCTGAACAGAATCTGATAAGGTTTAAAACCCATCCCTTTCGCAGCATCAATCAGCTTATCATTCACTGAATTGATGCCGGCAACCGTGTTGCGGTATATAGGAAGAAGCGAGTAGATAAATAAAGCAAATATCGCTGTTTTAAACCCGAGTCCTAATACCCCCATCATCAGCGCTAAAACAGCAATGCTCGGAATCGTTTGCCCAAGGTTGGCAACATTTGACACCAGCCACTCGGCCTTTTTGAAACTTTTCCTAGTCACGATGATCCCCGCAGGAACAGCGATAATAATGGCTAAAAAGGACGACACAACAACAAGTTTAAGATGCTGCTTCAGCATGACGAAGAACTTATCGGACTCTGTAAAAATACTAGCCAAATAGTGATGCTGCAATGCCCAGATGAAGAATAAGACCATCAAAGCGTAAAGCACATACCTGACGACATTCGTAATCAGTTTCTTGCGGCTCATCGAACCACCCTTTCAAAGGGAAGGGAAGCGTCAGTTTTTCCTTTTATTTGCTTGGCGATATATCTTTGGATAAGGTCAATTGTGACAGCACCGATTTCTTGTTCATTATGATCTGTCACGATCACCTGTTCAGCCCCTTGATTCATTAGAATTGACAGTGTATTCCGCAAATTCTGGGAACCCGCAACTGTTTTTCCGTCATAATGCTGATGAGGCATTTCAGCTAAGCCAACTTCTCGCAGTAAATCCTTGATCGTATGCAAACTTAAGCCTTTGATCATCCGATCCTCCCCAATAAATTGGGAGACGAAGTCATTTTTTGGATGAGTGAGCAAATCGGCCGGACGATCATATTGCATGATTTTCCCATCACGTAGGAGAGCAATCTTATCACCCATTTTGATGGCTTCATCAATATCATGGCTGACAAACAGGATCGTCTTTTTCACCTCGGTCTGGATCTGAAGAAATTCATCCTGCAATTTTTCCCGTATAATTGGGTCGAGAGCGCCGAAAGGCTCGTCCATTAACAGAATCGGCGGATCGGCGGCAAGCGCCCTGGCGACACCGACGCGCTGTTGTTGGCCGCCCGATAATTCATGGGGATAGCGTTTCGCATATTTCTCGGGATCAAGGCCAATTAATTGCATCAGCTCTTTATAACGGTTGTGCCGTTTCTTTGCATCCCACCGAAGCAGCTGTGGGACTATCGTCACATTTGATTCAATGGTCATATTGGGAAACAATCCATTGCTTTGGATGACATAACCGATGGCCCTGCGAAGTTCAATGTCATTCAATCTTTTAATGCTTTTATTATCGATAGAAATATCACCGCTTGTGATCGATTCCAACCGGTTAACCATACGCAGCAGCGTTGTCTTACCGCAACCCGAAGGTCCAAGCAGAACAACAATGTCACCATCTTCAACAGTAAAATTGACATCATCAACAGCTTTAGCGCCGCCTTGGAACATTTTTGTCACATGGTCGAATTTAATCATTTTTCCACCTCCAAATATTAATCAGTTAAACCGCGCGACGTCAATAATTTTTGGACAATCCAAAGAATCGCATCGGCGATGATCGCTAAAACGGAAACTGCAAGTGCCCCCGTGACAATAAGCTTTTCGTCACTTCTCGTGATCCCTTGGTTAATTAATACGCCGAGTCCCCCTGCACCAATAAAGGATGCAATAGCACCGATGCCGATATTCATGACAACGGAGGTGCGGACCCCCGCCATAATAATTGGGATGGCATTCGGGATTTCAACTCGGACCAGTCTCTGAATAGGTTTCATACCGATCCCGATCGCAGCATCCTTGAGATCGGGATTGACGTTTTTTATCGCCGTATAAGTATTGCGGATGATCGGCAGCTGTGAATAAAGAATTAAAGCGATGAAGGCCGGTACAAATCCTATCCCTTGATTGATTAGAGAAAAAACCGGAATCATGATCCCAAACAGAGCGATGCTCGGAATCGTCATAATGATCGATGTCGCTTGAAGGACCGTCCCAGCCAGAGCTTCATTTGTCGTTAAATAAATGCCAAGCGGCACACCGATCGCAATGGCGACAATAGCGGATAAGCCAACGAGTTCAACATGCTCCATCGTCAAGTTGAGAATATGGGACAAATCAATGGTGATATAAGTGATCCAATCATTTAGCCAGTTCAATAGCTTCCCCCTGCCTTTTCGAATATTATAATTATTCAAACTATTACTTGAAGAAAACCTTGGTTTAAGATCATTCTTCCATTTCTTTTATGAACGCTTGAAGGTTATCGGCCTTTTCAATCTCGCTAATCATTTTATAAAGCTTTCTAGCTTTCTTACTACCCATTGAAGGTGCAGTCAACTGAATAAACTTAGCTTGCTTTTCTTCTAAAGTTAAAGGATAGTCAAAATCACCTTTTGCTTGAATGATCGGGGATTCTGCCTTTCTGCCATCAATGGTTTCCAATTCAACACGGCTTAGTGCCTTCTCGGGAAAGTGTTTTTCTAAATCCGGATCAACCTTCACTTCAATTTTTTCCATCATCTTTAGAACGTCACGGTTGCCAAGTTCCTCTGTCACTTGCTTTGGCCCCACTGCTCCGAAAACGAGAAAGGCTGCGATCGGAAAGGTTAAATTATACTGGGCTTCTTCAGTGGTCTTAGGGATTTCAGTTGATAAATCAGCGGATTTTCTAAATGTATATATGGTGATCCGATCGATTTTATCTGGACTCAATGTTTTGTACTCTTTAACAAGTGTTTCGATACATTGGACAGCTGGCTGTGCCCAGCGGCAGCAGGCAAATGGTTTATAATACAACTCCCTGATTCGATAACGGTTGCCAAGGTCTTGTATGAACGGATTTGATTCCTTGAAGGTAAACAAAGACGGGATACCGCTAAATCCTTCTTCAGCTAAATATGCAGAACTGATACCCGTCATACTCCCCCATCCAATAGCATCTTTCACCATGGATGGGTAGGCAATGCAGCGCATCATCGGTGAGTATGTGGCATGATATTCTGCTATTCCAAGGGCATTTTCGATAGCTGCTGGTGTGAGCTTCAATAACCTGGAAACACCCGCCGCGGCCCCGAGCACCCCCCATGATCCGGTACAATGGTATTCTGACCGCAAATGATGCGCTGCAATGCCAGCTCGGATCCCGATTTCATAACCTATTAACAGAGCTGTTAAAAAATCTATCACAGTAGCCTCTCGTTCTTCTGCAGCAGCTAATACAGCCGGAAAAATGACTGCACCTGGATGCCCTTTCGTCAGCCGGTGACCGTCATCGATATCAAGTGCATTAGCCATTGTAGCATTGACAAGCGTTGCTCCGGCGGGAGTTAATTTTTCGGGAAACCCCAGTATCGAACATGAACCGCTTCCATATTGTTTACGAGAAAAAGAATAGGTGATCCGAGACGATGCTAATGATGAACCAGCTATTGTGCAGGCTATAATATCAGCTAACGCTTCCTTCAATGCTTGCAGCGTCCCTTTTCCAATAGTGTCAAGGGACTCACCTCGAATAAAGTCAGACACATATGAACAGGAAGGTTTCTTCATTTTCCAACTCCTTTGGCGAGATCATAAGTCGTCCTTTAGTGTTAGGAAAGCTATTTCCTTTTTAGGCCGCGCTTCATAAAGCAAGTCTACCAAATGAATCGTCCTTGCCTTGTCTTCCAGCCCCTTGGTTACACGGTGGATGCGATCCTCCTCCAATGCTTCCAAAATATCACGCCATTCTTTGTATGTATGAATGGATTTTAACCAGCGTTCACCATTGTAGAAGCCGCCGCCGCTGATACGCGTTTATTTTTTTGCTGCCACTTGAATGACGTTGGATGCTCCCATTCCCCAACCAAGCAGGCCAATCCGATTATGGTCGACATTTTCTTGGAGCTGCAAAAAGGTGATGGCACTATTGATATCTTCAACTTGTTCAGACAGCCCGTTATACCCGGAATTCGGTATGATGGCTGGACGTATTTCCCCTTCTTTCAGGTCATCTGGTAAATACAACGTCCCAACTAATTTGCTACCTTCACTATAGAAATGGATCTCTTTTTCAAATATTTTGTTAAACCTCCATTGTGGTAGATTGATATTTTTCTAGTTTGCTTTTTGCGTTTCTCATGCAGGGGCACTGCCTCTTCATCTTTTTAATGCGATTAAATATTTACTCAGATACCTTTTTTCTTTCAACGATCAGTTTTATCCCTTCTTTCCGAGAGATCTAAAGAGTCAAACAACACCTAGGAAAAGAAAAAAGCCCTTATATTAAGCGCTTTCAGGTATGTTGTATTACAAGTATACAATAATATAAATACTATTGTAAATTCGATTTTTTAAAATATTTATATAAAAGTTAAATCTTTCACCCCTATTTTTTCCTTTTTTTACCGATTTGGTGTCTTCATCAACCTTATGAAGACGCCTTCTCTACCCATTTTATCGGATTTGGGTCTTTATCTACCTTATAAAATACATTTTTTACTTTATTTACTTTGTTTAGTCCTCATCGTGCTGGAATGTGTCATCCTGAACCCATGACATGCCGCATTCGGTTCCCTTTAATGTTAGTTCATTTTCTTCATCCCTCTCCGTCCGCAAAATCTCCATGACCTTGAGCAATTGCAATCTATTATTCCCCCCCATTATTAACCCCTCCTTGTTCTTCGTGAATTTTAATTAAAGCTTTTGCCGCCATACTCAGGTAGCGTTCCCGGTTCATAGCGAAGACCAATGTACGAGTGGGATTTGAATCAAGTTTGACGTAATGCAGTTTCCGCTCTAGATCCCGGCGCAAGACCATTTCTGGAACGATGGTCACACCCAGACCGTTCATTACAAGCGATTGTGCTGTTTCTATACTGCTTGTCTCATAGGCGATCTGGGGCTGAAATCCGCTTTCGGCACAAAGTTCAAGAACCGTGCGGCGAAAGCCGAATCCTTGCTTTAATAAAATTAATGGGCTGCTTGATAATGATCGCAATGAGACGGATGCCTCCTGGAAACTGTTCAAACCTTGCAGTATTTTGGACATCCATGGCTTTTGAGTCCGCGGGAGGACAAGGTACAGTGGTTCAGTTAACATTGTTTTCGTGGTCAGGCGGGCATCTTCCACCGGCAGTGCCAATATTGACACATCGATGAATCCTTTGGCCGTTAGTTCTGTAAGTTTTGCGGTTGCCTCTTCTACTAGACGAACACGAACGTTTGGGTATTGTTCGGTAAAGGCTCGAAGGATCGGCGGAAGCACATGCCCTCCTGTTATCGCGGTTGTGCCAATAGTTAAATCTCCACCTATACCCTCCTTTCGTTCGTGCATTTCCCGTTCCAGAGACCTGCGCATGTTCAAAATCTTTTCAGCTTGCTCAATAAAACGCACCCCATCTGGTGTCGGTTCTACGGCTCCATGTCCCCTATAAAAAAGGGATACACCAAGTTCCTGTTCCAATTTTGCAATCTGTTTGCTTAATGACGGCTGGGCGATATGCAAATGCCCCGCCGCCTTAGTAAAATTTTTGTGACGATAGACTTCCAAAGCATATTCAAGTAACCGCATGTCCATTATCCTTTCACCCCATAGCTAGAAACTATTATTGCAATAGATTATATATCTTAGACGAATAGAAAGCCATAAAGTATGATCATTTATATAAACACGGGGAGGTTGAAAACATGTCAAATAACGCAAAAGCTAAAGTGCAGCAGCAATTTGGTCCAAAGGCAGAAAAATACCGAGACTCGTCCGTGCACGCTAAAGGTGCGGATCTCAGCCTAATGGTTGAGTCAGCGAAATTGAGTGGAAATGAAAAGGTCCTGGACATAGCATTAGGTGCCGGTCATACTGCTCTTGCCTTCGCACCATATGTTGAAAGGTGTTACGGTGTGGATTTAACAGAAGAAATGGTTCAAGAAGCTTCCGAACTTGCAAACAGCCGCGGAATCGAAAATGTTGAATTTCTTCGCGGCGATGCTGAGGATTTGCCATATCCCGATTCATTCTTTGATGTGGTCACATGCCGTTTCGCTGCTCACCATTTTTCAAATATAAAACAATTCGTAAGCGAAACGGCCCGTGTTTTAAAACCGGGCGGGAGGTTTTTGATGATTGATCATTATGCGCCGGAAAATTCCCTTTTAGATACCTTTATCAATGATGTGGATCGCATGCGGGATCCGTCACATGTTCGCGAGCAAACACTATCCGAGTGGCGCTATGATTTTGAACAAAGCGGTCTGATTTACGAAGAGATGTCGACGTGGGATCTTCGCCTGGAATTTGCAAATTGGGTGGAGCGTTCCGCGACACCGGCTAATGTTCGTCATGAACTGGTCAAATTTTTGCAGACGGCTCCGTCCCATTGCAAAGAAACGTTTGATCTCCAATTTAATGAACACGGACAGCCGGATTCCTTTTGCTTGAAGGTTGTATTGTTGCAAGGAACAGGGGTCAGACCCCTTATTTAAACCAGCCGTTTTCCTTAAACCGGGAAACGGCTTCGATCCGGTTGGTCACATCAAGCTTATCAAGGATAATTGAAATATAATTGCGAACGGTACCGTTGGCGATATTAAGTTGTCCTGCAATTTCTTTTGTGTTTTTTCCATCAGCCATAAGTTTAATTACCTGTTCTTCACGCTTCGTCAGCGGGTTTTCATTACCGTAAGCCATATCAACGAGCTCTGGGGCGTAAATGCGTCGGCCATCCATAATAACTCGGATAGAGTTCGCCAAGTCTTCACTAGGACTGTCTTTCAGCAAATAGCCGCTTACCCCCGCCGCGCGGGCACGTTCAAAATAACCCGGCCGCGCAAAAGTCGTTAAAATGATCACTTTACACGGGTGATCTTTCAATTCCTCCGCTGCATCCAGTCCGCTTTTTAACGGCATTTCAATGTCCATGATACATATATCAGGCTGAAACGTCTTTGCTAAAGTTAGTGCTTCTTCACCATTTCTCGCTTTTCCGACGACTTTCATATCTTTTTCCAAATCTAACAGCGATCCAAGTGCTCCAAGCAACATTTGCTGATCTTCTGCAATCACAATGCGAATCACACCAATCCCTCCTGTTTCGTCTCCTTAATAACCTTGGGCACTCGAAGATTAACAATCGTACCATTCGATGACTCAATGCTTAAATTGCCATTTACAAATTCCAGACGTTCTCTCATGCCGCTAAGTCCATGGCCTTTGAAAGAATCCGCACTGCCGGTAATGCCAATGCCATTATCATGCACTTCGATAGCCAATTCATCATGTGATTGTTTAATCATGATACTGCAACAAGTCGCCTGACTATGCTTGACAACATTGGTTACAGCTTCTTTCAAACACATACTCAGCACATTTTCGACCAATAAAGGCGTACTTTCAAGCTGCGGATTGCCTTCTATTGTAAAATCGATTTCTGCGGCCTTTAATATTTGCTTAATCCGGATGACTTCATCTTTCAGTTTTGCGCCTTTCATATCGGAAACCATCTCACGCACCTCTTTTAATGCCGTCCTTGCGGTTTGGTTGATATCATTAATTTCATTTTTTGCGGAAATGGGATTAACGTCAATCAATCTCCCAGCCAAATCACTCTTTAATCCAATGAGCGAAAGTTTTTGCCCCAAGGTATCATGTAGATCGCGGGCAATCCGTTGACGTTCTTCTATAACGACAAGTTCAGAGATCTTCTTATTTGCATCTTCTAATTGATTTTCAAGGACTTCACGCTTGTTGCGATTGTACATGTTGAACGGCAGCAGAATCACGCCAATTAAACCAATTATAATAAATGGCAATTGGGAAAAAAACAGATCGTTTTTTATAAAAAAGCCTATGTTAATTGCAGCAATTGTGGTAAGAAGATGAATGCTGTACAATGTGAAAAATCCAATTTTATTTTGAATGTTCCCAATAAAAATGGCCAAGAAAAGCGAGAAATAAAAATATCCGAAATGTAAAGTCATGAAAATGCTTATCGCCATTTCTGCACTCACCCATAGATAAACAAACCCGCTCGTAGAAATAAAAGATAGCCTATAGGCAATAAAAAATAAAATGATCATGATAATGCCGAAAGTAATCTCTATGAATGATGCTGACCTAATAATGAAATAAAACGGGAGCAGACAAAATATAATCCAAACATAAGAGCTGAGTCCCGTGTTTTTTGGAAAGATGTGAAACCAATTCCGCATAGCGCCCTCCTTGTGACTCATCCGCAAGCGACTCCATCTTGTACTGAATCGCCAATTGTTTATATACTTTTTATTATAACCAAAAGCGCACCGCAAACGAGCAAAAGCCCTCCAATCCAAAATTGAAGGGCCTACATTTGTTTTAATCCCGCGCTGGAAGCCTCACATTATTTTTCTTGAAAGCTCGGCCTTCTTTTGGGTATTTGCACGCTTGATTTTGTCTTTTTTCTTAAGCGATGCTTTACTTCTTGAAAGCTTACAAACGACCGGCTTTCCTCATCATACAGTCGGAAACGAATCGATTTTAAACTCGTAGAAAGTGTAATTGTCGTGACGTGTTGCAGCGGCGGTGTCATGTCATGTGCTTTTTCAAGATTATAGTTAGGGACTCTTGGACTTAAATGATGCACATGGTGGTAGCCAATACTGCCTGTCACCCATTGCAGTATCTTCGGGAGTTTATAATACGAACTCCCATCAACTGCAGCTTTTACGAAATCCCACTCGTCTTCATTTTCAAAGTAAGAATCCTCAAATTGATGCTGCACATAGAATAGCCAAATGCCAAGGGCGCCTGCTATTAATAGAATAGGCAGTTGAATAACCAGAAAAGCTTGCCAGCCGACTAACCAAATCAAAAGGCCATATATAGAAACGATTGAAGCATTGATCAGGTATGTGTTCAATCTTTCCTTTCGTTTTGCCCCTTTACGGTTAAAGCGGTTAACGATTAAGTAAAGATATAATGGACCTAATCCAAACATAACAATTGGATGACGATAAAGCTGGTAAGATAATCGGCCCCAAAAGGATGCGGCAACATATTCATCAACCGTCATCACCCAAATATCTCCGGTTCCGCGTTTATCCAAGTTGCCGCTCGTCGCATGATGAATCGCATGTTCACGCTTCCATTTTTCAAAAGGAAACAAGGTGATGATACCAGTTATGGTTCCTAGGATTCGATTAGCTTTCTTATTCTTAAAAAAGGCCAGGTGTGTGCAGTCATGGAAGATGATAAAAATTCTAATGACAAATCCTGATGCACAAATAGAGAGTGCCAGGGTCAGCCAAATCGAGACGGCTAAACTTTGATAGGCTAGAAACCATAACCCGAAGAATGGCAAAAGTGTATTTATCAGTTGTTTAATACTTGAGATAATATCCGAACTTTCAAAAGGTGCAACGTTTTTCTTTAACTGTTTTTGTCTCTCTTTGCTCATGTCATCCTCCTTATTGGATAGAGAATTTGCGTCTACTCCAATAATAAAGACATACAGTGGGCAATTATAGACATAAACGTCAGGTAGCACATATGACAAATGTCATGGTTCCCTACTCTATTAACGGTATCCGACACCAAAGCGGATCAGGTTTATTTTTTCGTATATTATCGTTTTTCCAAAACCAAAAAAGGATGTCCCGATCCTTCCGCCGGACATCCTTCAGGCACGATTAACTCCTATTCGTTACCGCTGGCTGCTTCTTTCTTGGCTCACGGGCACGATTCGCCCTCTTGCATGCCCGTCCCAGCCATTTTTCCCGATCCATAGTTATCACGATCAGCTGTGTGCGCTAACCCCGGCAAGCGGCCGCTCATAATTTAACCCATCACTGGGCTGAGGTCTATCCTTCCAGCGGAGGCCTTCACCGTTAAATTGGGGCAACCAGGGTGCTAATGCTTCTAACATCTCATCACACATCCGCCAAACCTCATTCGTATTGCATACAGCCGCCGTTAATGGATCGTGCAGAACAGCTAATTTCACCAAATCACGATCACCATTCAATGCCGCCTCTACCGCCATTTCCTGTACACTTATGCTCGTGCGGCATGTTGCTGCGCATTGCAGCGGCAAATCCCCGATGAAAGTGGGATGGATTCCACCGGCATCGACATAACAAGGGATTTCAATCGTACTCCTATTTGGAAGATTTGTGATCATATTCTTATTCTCTACATTAAAATGGCCTCGGTATGGTCGGCCGGTTTCTAGGGCTTCAATAATGTATGACGCATGTTCATCAGAACGGGAGATGCTTAATTGTCTGTCATCGGCATCATTTGGATCCGGGAAATTTTGAATGAAACGCTCAGCCTGTTTGCGGTATTCTTTTAAGTATCCCGCAGAAACTCCCCCAATCCAATCCTTGGAATAAATCCATTGGTCCAGCTCATCTTTCCTTTTGCGGTACCATGGCAGATATTCACTTAAATGACCATTGGATTCCGTTGAAAAATAACCGAACCGCTGCAAGACATCGATTCTGCACGGTTCCCTTTCCGCCAATTCTTTATCTTTCTGTAGAGCTCCCAATATTTTGGGTTTCATATCCTGACCTCTGTAACTCGCTTTAATGTACCATGTTTGATGATTAATACCCGCCGCTGTAATCTTAAGCTCGTCCTTAGGAATGCCGAGTGCCTTCGCCAACAAGTGATGGCCGCCTTGTACACCATGGCATAAACCGATGAACCGAACCCCGCCAGCTCTTCTCAGTGCCCAAGTATTGATAGCCATTGGATTGGCATAATTGATAAGCAACGCACCTGGTGCCGCTTCTCTCATATCCTTGGCAAGGTCAAGCAACGCTGGAACCATTCTTAAACCATAAAAAATACCTCCAGGTCCAAGCGTATCGCCAACACATTGGTCAACACCGTATTTTAAAGGGATCTCGATATCATGTTCAAGCGCTGTTAAACCGCCGACGCGAATGGTACAAAGCACATAATCCGCGTCCTTAACAGCCTCTTTTTGATTGACCGTCTCTATTATATTTGCCGGAAGCCCGTTCCTGTTAATAATTGCGCGGCAAAATTTTGCCGCGCTGTTTAAATTGGCATGATTCACATCCATGAACCGAAACTCCGTATCGCAAAATTCCGGAACAGATAAGATATCCTTTACAATTCTTTTCGTAAATTCAATGCTGCCCGCTCCTATCATAGCAACCTTTATCATTTCCAAGCCTCCATTTCTGGTCCCTCTCTCCCCGCATCCTTTTCGTACCTTCTTTTCTTTAATTCACATTGCTTCTTGCCTTTGCTGCCAAATCAGACAAATTACTGGCACTTACCCCCAAGCTTTCGTACGGATCACCCTCGAAGTCTTCCTGCTCAACGATAAACCATTCCGTGCCATGCTTCATCGCTTCTTCTATCAGTTGTTGAAGAGGCAGCTCACCTTTGCTGATCTCAGTGCTCACAGTCTTTTCGCCAACTGTTTTGATATCTTTAACATGCAAAGAAAGGCATCTATCTTTATATTCTGTGATGATAGAATAAGGATCCACCCCTGAATAGCTCGCCCAATAACAATCAAGCTCCATTTTTACGATATCAGGGTCCGTATTTTTAAATATCAGTTCAAACCCAGTCTGGCCGTTCACTTCTTCAAATTCAAAATCATGATTGTGATAGCCAAACGTGAATCCCTCCTCCTTGCACCTTTGGCCAATATCATTAAATAATTCAGCAGACTTTCGCCAGGCATCCTCACTATCCCTCATATGTTTTGGCAGTGCTGGACATATGATTAATTGGTTGCCAAGCTTTTCGTGTTCAAACAACACACGGTCTAGGGCCTCTCCCTGTAATTGCTCAATTGGCACATGCGCCCCTGCGGCAGTAATCCCCTTCCGTTCCATTAAGTCCGCTACGTCTTCAATAGGGGTATCATAAAAACCTGCAAATTGAATGCTTTCGTAACCTAAATCTGCGACCCGTTCGATAGTATTTAAAAAATCCTTCTCCGCGTCTTTCCAAACAGAAAAAAGCTGCAAGCCTACTCTAGCCATGTTTTTTCGCTCCCTTAATTAATTTTTATAATGCCTTAACACAGTTCTAAATTATTTGATGCCATTTATAATGAATTGATCAAGTTTAACGGCTTCGCCTGTTTCAGCAGATTGATAGAGTCCTTGTATAATCCGTTGCAAGATCACCCCTTCACGTGCTGTAGACAAAGGTGTTGTTTGATTTAGGCAAGCATCAACAAACCTTTCAATTTCCAACTCGTGGTACCCCTTTTTTGGCAGCTTGATTGGCGTCAGATTCACTAGCGTATCATGCTTTTCTTGATAGATTCTTAGTGGGAACAAATCAGCGCCGCCTTCGTCACCCATAAGGGAGACATTCATTTCATCAACCTTTTCTACATTTGCAGCAAATGACGAGTTAAGCAGGATCGAAGCACCATTCTTAAAGGTGATCATGCCTCTTGCCATATCCTCAATGGTGAAATTTTCCCAATCCCATTCACCCATTAAACCAACACCTTTACGGTTGCCCAGCTTTTGATAGGTTGCCCCGAGTACAGTATCAGGCTCAGGGTAATCCATCAGATATAAGGCCGTATCCAGCATATGGACCCCAATGTCAATTAGCGGCCCCCCTCCCTGCAGCTCTTTATTTGTGAACACACCCCAGCCGGGAATCCCGCGGCGTCTCATCGCATTGACATTGACGGAATAAATGCTGCCAATTTCACCGGCATCCACGAAGCGTTTGAGTGCTTCTGTTTCCGGAGCGTGGCGAAAATGAAAACCATAGGTTAATATTTTGCCCGCTTCCTCGGCTGTTTGTGCCATTTCCTCAGCTTCTTGAATATTCATGGCAGGTGGCTTTTCACATAGAACATGACACCCTGCATTTAAGGCTGCAATGCTAGCTTCTTTATGGAATTTGTTCGGTGTACATACACTCACAGCATCCAAATCCTGCTTTTCCAACATGTCTTGATAATGGCCATACATGTTTGGGATATTAAATTTTTGGGCGCATTCCTCTGCTTTTTCCTTAGCAACATCAGCAACTGCCGCAATCTCTGCCTTTTCTCCGCATTTTAAATAGTTTGGGATGTGGACGCCCTGGGCAATCCCGCCGGCTCCAATTAATCCTACCTTCAATGTCTTGGTCATGTTCTTTTCCTCCCTAAGGTTGATATATCTTTGTCATTCATTTAAAACCTAAGCCTTAAAGTCTTTACGATAGCCTTATAATGGGGCCATTGGATTGCTCGTTTCTACCGAAAGCGGAACAGCGATCACTTCTACGCCATGCTGGCGAATTTGTTGTAAAATGGCTCTATCTGCAAGTTCACTTGTGATTAACATATCAATATCCCCAAACTCACAGAAGGAAACAAGACCAGCCTTTGACAACTTGCTGTGATCAGCCAAAATGATAATTTTGTCACCGGATGTTGCCATTTGGCTCTTAATTTTCGCCTCGTATAAATCGGAGCTTGTAAAGCCTTGGTTTAAAGAAATACCTGATGTGCCAAGAAAAACATAGTCTGCACTATAATTTTTCAGCTCTGTTTCTGCTTGGGGACCTACAAAACTCATCGAATTGCGCCTTAACTTTCCACCTAACATATAGACGGAGTAGGTTGTATTCTCCGAGCATTGATCAACGACATTTAAGCCATTAGATATGATGGTGAGATCATTTTTGTTCTTTAGATGCCTTGCTGTGTACCACGTTGTAGAACCTGCATCAAGTATGACAATTTCTCCATCTTTAACGAGTTCAGCTGCACGCCTCCCGATCGCATCCTTCTCCTCCGAGTATTGGTTTTGCCGCTGCCGGACAGGGGGGATGTTATCATTTTTTTCCTCCTTTTCAATGAGCATCGCTCCACCATAATTTTTTTTAAGAAGACCCTCTTGTTCAAGCTGTGTTAAATCCCTGCGGATCGTTTCTTCTGAGACTTGGAAAACCTTTACAAGCTCAGATACCTTAACACTGCCTTCTTTAAGCACCAACTCTTTAATTTTGTTTCGTCTTTGGGCCACAATCAATCTCCTCGCCATCCTTTACTTTTAAATAACTATCAGAAAAATTCACGTTATCTTTTTCTTCGTTCATTTTAACACGTACAAAAGCTTAGCTGTATTTTCTTATACATCGTATATCTCGTCCAAAATGTTTAATTCGCGGAAGTTTTTTTACCAGTTATGCTCCCGATTAAACACACTTACTTCACGGTTTTGCACGGTATCACAGGCAAAAAGATACATAGCTGTTGACCAGGATTGGCCCCCATAACCCATAGGCTGCCCGGAAATTCCATGGAACCACTCATTGAATTCCCACTCTTTGGTCTTGCATCGTTGTCCACCATTCACGATCCCAATGTGTATGGTGATAAACAATCACTTTATAAGAAGTTTGCAAGAGGCATGCTCCATTCTGTTATTAAAATCAGCCTTTCGTCCCTGCCGTTATATTCATGCCTTCAATGAAGTAACGTTGGAAAATAAAGAACAGGATAATCACCGGCAGCAGCACCAATAAGGATCCTGCCATCAAATAGTTCCACTCTGTTGACACGTGTCCTTTGAAAAAGGCTAACCCAATTTGCAGGGTGTACATGTACTGCTCGTTTACATACAACAACGGTCCCAAGAAATCATTCCATGCCCCATTAAATGAGAAGATCGCAACTGTCGCAAGCGCCGGCTTCGTTAATGGGATCATCAGTTTCAGCCATATATAAAAATGGCTTGCCCCATCAATCTTGGCCGCTTCAATTAATTCATTTGGAATGGTCATGAAATATTGCCTTAGCAAAAAGATGAAAAAGGCATTGCCGAAAAGCGCCGGTATAATCAATGGAAAATACGTATTGATCCAGCCGATCTTTGAAAAGAAAACATATTGTGGTATCAGGGTTACGAAACCCGGAATCATCATCGTTGACAATACAATCATGAACAACGCATTTCGGCCCTTAAAATAAATTTTTGAAAAACCGTAAGCGATGAATGAGTTCATTACGACGTTTGCGATAACGACGCTTACAGTAATGAACAGTGTATTTAAGGCATACCCGAGGAATGGCGCTGATTGCAGTGTTTTAACATAGTTATCCCAGTGGATCTCTTTAGGAAAAAATGTTGGCGGAAATTGCATGATTTCCTGCATGGATTTTAATGATGTTGATAGCATCCACCAAATAGGAAACAAAAGAACAATGCTTCCAATAATAAGGAAAGATAAAATGATGATTGTTGACAAACGCTTTTTTGCTTTTACACTACTAAAATAATTGACTTGGTTCACTGGCCAGCTCATGAATTCTTCTCCCCTTCATAATGGACCCACCTAGGTGCTAGTTTAATATTTATAATCGTAAGAACCAATATGATCACAAACAAGATCCATGACATCGCCATGGCATATCCCATGTCAAAAACTTCAAATGCTTTATTCCACATATGCAAATTAAAAAACAATAACGAATTGGCAGGACCCCCGTCACCATTTTGCGACATGACATACGCTTCTTGGAAGATCTGAAAGCCGCCAATTGTACTTGTCACTAAATCGAAGAAAAGCACCGGTGTGATCATGGGCAATGTCACATGGCGAAACTTTTGGAAAGCATTCGCGCCGTCTATTTCTGCCGCTTCATATAATGACTTCGGCACGCCTTGCAAGCTAGCCAAGTACAGTAGCATGCTGCCCCCGACGCTCCATAGTTTCATAAAGATTAATGCAGGCTTTGTCCATTTAGGGTCAAAGAGCCAGGCGGGCCCATTTATGCCAAACCAGTCTAAAACGGTATTCACCAAGCCTGTTGGACTCAAAAGCTGCATCCATAATAAGTAAACCCCAACACCGGACAAGATCGCAGGCAAGTAATAAATGGTACGGAATATCCTCATGCCAGGAACTTTTTGATTTAACAAAACGGCTAAAAGCAACGCAGCTACAACTGTTATCGGCACTGATATCACAACATAGTACAATGTATTAAATAGTGACGTCCAAAATAGGTCATCGTTCGTAAACATTCTGATATAATTTTTCAACCCAATAAAATCCATATGTGACGTAATATCGTAGTTTGTAAAACTTCCATAAAAGGAAAATAGCAACGGTCCGGCTGTAATAAATACCATCCCTATGAGCCAGGGGGCAATAAAAAGGTAACCTTGCAAGCTTTCTTTCCTTTGTAAACTTGACTTCCTTTTTACTTTTTTGATTTGATTTGAATGAATGGCCGTTTTTATCGGCGGCTCCATCATGTCTCTCATCTCCTTAATGATAAATAGGGGGCTCACCCCCCCTATTTAAATGTGATCACTGATGATTACTGATTAGCTTTTCGACTGCCTTTTGGGCATCATTCATAGCCTGCTCCGGCGACTTCTTGCCCGCCATGGCCTTATCAATTTCCGGATTGATGATGCTTGTATAATCCGGTGCTGAGAGTGGTGTTGGTGTTATTTCGGTTTCGTTAAAATATTCAGAAATGAACTTATATGTCTTTTTCCCTTTGGCATTTAACAAATCACTAGTGGCGGCAGCCTTTGCTCCTGCTTTATTGGCAACCAAATCAAAGTTTTTTGCAGCCCAATACGCTTGTGACTTTTTACCTGTTAAATACTTGATGAATTCCCAAGCTTCTTTTGGATGCTTCGCTCCTTTGGGAATTTCCGCTGCAAATCCTCCGCCCCAACTTGTATGTCCCGATCCTTTTGTCTTGGCCGGAAGCTTCGTAATGCCCCAATTAATATCTTTTCCATAGTCTCTTAATTGTGTGTAGAACGTTGCTGCTTCGGTATACATGGCCACTTTTCCAGCAATAAAGGGGTTAGCTTGTTGCTGCCCAAATTGGGCTTTATATTGTTGGATTGTATTTTTTCCATAATGGTTCTGGAATTTCAAGGCCCAATTAAGTGCATCAATGTTATCTTGATCATTAACTACGGGCTTGTTCTTTTCATAATCAAAGAAAGATGTGCCGTCCGCATTCAACATCCAAACATCGGCACCTACACCCCATAAAGGGTAAAATCCGATTGTCTTATATTTTCCGTTTTCCTTAACATCCAGCTTCTTGGCGTATGACCAGAGCTCATCCCATGTTTGCGGCGGCTTATTTGGGTCTAGACCAGCCTTTTTAAATAGATCTTTATTGTAATAAAGGACACGTTCATCCGTATTAAAAGGTACGCCATAAGGGTGATTCTTATAGAGAACCGTTTGCCACAGCTGAGGATAAAATCGATCTTTAAAAGACGAATCTTTTATATATTTACTGAGATCGGTGTTTTGATTTTTCGCTGCTCGGTGCTGAACAGTGTTAATATCATTAATGACAACGTCAGGCGGATTGCCTGCTGCAACCGCTGCAAGTTCTTTGGTCCAAATATCTCCATATGGGAGATATGTGTGTTTCACATAGATTTTATCTTGTGATTTATTAAAATCATTAATAATCTTTTCAATGACTGGCTTTCGGGTTTCAGATCCCCAGAACGTCCAAAAATCAACGGTTACTTTCCCCTCTTTGCTTGCAGAGGATTCCTTGCTTCTCGTTCCGGCGCAGCCTGATAGCAGGCTAATTGATAGAATGGCTATCATAACGATTAAAACGTTCTTCCTTACCAAACCTTTCAAATGACATCACCCATCCCTTCTCATTTTTTAAAACCCAACAATCACAAAAACAACAATAATAGTTGTGGTATTTTATGTATTTTCATTATTTATTTACCGATTATAGTTAAGTGTTATGGTTTATATTAAGTTATTTTGTGGTATTTTGTGTCTTGTTTATATTATTAAATGTAACCGCTTGCGTTGTCAATATATTTTGTAAATTTAATTTATAATAAATTCTCTGTTGCGTTCTAGTCACTCACCTCTTTTATGTAAATAAAGAAAACTTGCCGATTGGCAAGCTTGTTCGAAAGAAACTATTTAATTAAGCAGCGGATTAATAATACTGCAGATCGTGTAGGCTATTAAAGCGCCGAAAATCATTATTGCAAAGCCTGTAAAATATAATAACAATAAAGCAATAGCTAGAATACAGACCATCATGATGATCGATTTTACCGGCTGCCTAATAATTGAAAGAACCGATAGCATGAAGGTTTTCGGAATGGAATAGTTATAGTGAACTAATATGGGAATGGCGTATAAGGAAGCCATGAAATACAAAATAAAAAAAGTCACGAGAGCATAACCTAGGACTAGAAGGAAAGGGCTGTGGTACATTGTAATGATTTTATAATCAACATACAATATAGCCCCAAAGACCAGAATGATTGCCGAGAATATATAAACCTTCCAGACTTTTAAATACTTAGTAAACTCCCGCCAAAATAATGATGCATTCACCTCATGATGATCCATTCCCTTTTTGCATTTTAACAGAATTGAAAACATTGCAAATGTGGAAGGAACAAACGTTATAATAGCTAATGAGAGAGCAAGCCACAACACATTCATCCATATGATGAGCCCAATCCAGTCCATTCCCTTTTTATAATAACCCCAATTCATATGCGCAACTCCTTTCCCCGCTTTTTATAACATCCATCGCCTTCTATAAATCAGGTAAATAGGTTCCTTCTCTCTTGTCTTCGGTTTTCTCTTCAAATACAATTTGACCTTCAACCATCGCCCACCCCCATCGCTTGTAAGGCATCCGTAATCAATACCATTCCGTCTGGACCCTTTAATCGATGCATCAAGCGTATTATAGCAGGATGCAAGTGGACGTTATCTACGATGGCTTGCAAACTGACATATTTTTCTTCAAATGCTGCAACGATCAGACCGGGATCACGATGATGGATCGGGCGCATGCCATTGAAACAGTGTGTGATATGAGTTGCTCCAGCATTAAAGGCTTGTTTGGCCTCATCATACGTTGCATCAGAGTGGGCGAGGGCTATAATAACGCCTTTCCTTTTCAAAAAGGCGATTAAGTCCATTCCTCCCGGTAATTCGGGAGCTACGGTAACCATCTTTATCAATGATCCCGCTTCCTTAAATATTTCATTCATTTCATTGACATCAGGTTGACGCAAGACGCTTTCATTCTGCATCCCTTTTCGTTTCGGGTTAAGATAAGGGCCTTCAAGATGGATCCCGGCAATTTTTGCCCCTTCCTCTTTTCCAATGACGCGCTTAACACTGCGGATCATGTCTATTAAATCCTTAATGGTAGAACTGACAGATGTGGCGAGGAACGAGGTGCAGCCTGTTGCAGCGCACCTCAGTGACACCTCCTGGATACTCCGTTCAGTGCCATCCATCATATCAAAGCCGCCTGCACCATGGATATGAACATCAATCATCCCAGGTATAAGCAGACATCCCCCGCCATCAATGACCTCATAATCTCCTTTTAGAACAGAAGCATCCCCTATTTCAATCTTCTCAATTTTACCATAGATAATAAATACGCTAGCGGCGGGGACAACCCTGTTTTCCCATATGATCTGTACGTTATGGATTTTTTTTTAGTCATAGAGGCTTTCTCCTTAATGGCTTAATTAAAGATAAAATTTTTAGGACAAAACATATTCTGGTTTATACTCACGAAACGCCGGATTTTCGCCGCATACCATCAACCCTTGCCCCCAGTTGACATGGACATTTTCCGCAGGCAAATCGGCCGGATCGCGATATTGAAACAAAACGTTGCGTCTCATCCGCTGACTTCGGTTAATATCGGACCCATGAATGGTTAAATAGTTAAAAAAGAGGACATCACCCGCTTGTGCCGGGCAAGGCGTTCCCATTTCAATCGGGTACTTTTCATGATCTAAGTGATGGCTCCCAAGGTGTTCGATCGGTCCCTGTTTATGTGATTTTGGGACAACATGCAGACAGCCGTTCTCCATATCTGCATCATCAATGGCAACGCTTGCCGCGAGCATTGAATGCTGAGTATGAGGGAAATATGGATAATCTTGGTGCATAGGAAAAGCAGCACCCTTCTCAGGCGGCTTCACTAACATTTTTGAATGGTGAAGCTGGACATTCGGTCCAATAAGCTTTGACAGGATCGCAACCATGTTTGGGTGAACAACGGCTTTTGTAAATGACGCGGCGTGATAATGAACATCATGGTACCCCTTTAACACTAACTGCTTCAATTCTTCTTGCGGGAGATAACTGCCCTGCCACGTATGATTACGATCTAATTCCGCTTTCGACGCCCGGTCAATAATGCTGTCCACCGCGTTTTTCATGTTTTCGACTTCATCACTACTAAATACACCTTTGACAAGCAAGTAACCGTTTTCATTGTAAAAATCAACATCCTTTGATAAAATCATGACCAAACTCCTCCTTCTTTTGCACATGGATACGCCATGTGGTTGCCTTTTATTTTAGATTCGGCAAGTCAAATTGTCTTTGTAAACACGTGCCACTATTTTGTACTTTTAAGACAAAAAGGGGAACCTGCGATGAACCTATCTGAAAACTCGTGTTATACCGCTCGGACAAATTTGGATCAACAAATTACTAGATTGCGAAGTAATAGAGCTTCATTTAATGTCCATTACTGGGGTGCGACCCGCCATCACTATGATAACCCGGTACATAAACATTCCTTTTTTGAAATATGTTATGTCGTTGACGGGGAAGGGACTTATCAAGATCACGGCATCGACTATCCCTTAAGAAGCGGCGTCATCTTTTGTTCGCGTCCTGATATCTCGCACCAAATCCGCAGTAAGGATGGATTGTATCTTTTGTTCGTAGCCTTTGAAATGGAGGAATCTGAATGCACAGAAGAAACGATACAACAATTCCACCGTTTAAAACATAAAGAAACATTTCTCATCGATGATGCTCATGGGACGCCAACTGCTTTAATTTGGCGTGCTCTTATAACACAAGCTTCACAAAAGTTCTCATTGAACGATGGGCTGCAGCACCTTTCACACGCTTTGCTGTGGTCGTTCGTCCCGTTGTTCAAAGCCCACAATGAAGTCGCGCAGAAACGATTGCCGCAAACCGCAAAGACTTTGTACCAAGCAAAGCTTTTTATCCGTGATAACCTCACGCAACCCCTTTCTCTCGAAACCGTCGCCGACTATCTGCATATTTCCGCCCGCCACTTATCTCGGATTTTCTCGGCAGAAACTGGTGAAACATTTAAGAACTATGTTAAGAAGGAAAGAATCAATCAAGCCTCAAATATGCTTTTATCGACCGAATACCCCATTAAATACATTGCAGAAGCGACAGGATTTAACTCCGTTCATTATTTTACGCGAGTATTTACTAGAGAAACGGGAAAATCGCCGGCACTATTCCGTAAAGAATCTATTTAAAGAAAATGATGGCTTTTTTCATACGAACACCGCCTTGTTTTAAAGCAACTTATTTTCGGATCATGATGATGCTAGATTCGAAGCTTCTCGTTTACTTTTCAAATATTGAAAGGCTTGCATAATAAAATCTTCGCTGCCAAAGCTGCCCGATTTTAATATGAACACTTTTTTGGGATCAGTCAGGGTGATGCATGAGGGCAGTCCAGGCTGCAGTTCTTCAAGCACTCTAAGCCCTTTAATCCCAAGGGTTTCGCAGACGGCTGCTGAGGTATCGCCGCCAGCAACAATCAATCCATTTTGTTTAACCTCACCTGCTGCTGATGCAACGATGGATGATAATGAACTAGATATATATAGTGATGTTTTCTCATTGGTCCACCCCTTTTGGGCGCCAATTCGTTTGGTTTTCTTGACTTCCTCAGGCTGATGTGACGTATGAACAATAACGTCTTTGCCGCTTTTCAACTGCTGAATGATATGAGCTGACAGGGCTTTCGTGGCTTCATTGCCCTTATCAATCAGCTCCGGTGTAGACAGCTCAAAAATAGCAGCATCTGAATGGCTCCTCATATAATCGATTTGATGTTTGGTTTGCGGCGTCAGGCTCCCTGCTGCACATAGGATCCCCATTTTCGAATTGTATTGGGGAACAGCTTGTTCATGCCTGTTCCCGGCATAATCCCACACTTTAGACAATTCCTCAGCAATGGCGGAAGCGCCGCAAATGACAGGCTGATCCTTTACGGCTTCTGCAATCGTCTTAAGATCCCGCTGGTCTAATACGTCCAAAATGACGTAATTAAATCGCTGTTTTAGTTCTTTTAACTCTTCTTTTAACTTTCTAGCGCCTGCCCTGATTATGCGGTGAGAAATCATTGTTACCTTTCGCTTCGTTTGCTTTTGCAAGATATTAATTAAATCGGACTCATCCATGGGATGTACAGGATCATCCTTGAACGCCGAATCTTCTAATTTCACCCCATGGACATAATGGATGCCGTCCTTAGTGATTCTCCCGTTTTTTGGAAAGCCAAGGATAACAGCCGCGAAAGGCTCATCAAGCGCATCTAACATGGCATCAAATTCGGCTCCAATATTTCCCCGAAAGACAGAACATGTTTTATTAAAATAAGTTTTGGCACCTATCTTTTGTAATTCTTTCGTTGCTTGATATACCTTCTGATAAGCACGGTCTTTGGAATCAAATCTGGAATGTGTGTCAGCGATTAAAACATCTGACTTTCCATCTCCTTCTTTAACTAATGATTCATAGGGATAGATGTCAGCGACATAGCCATTTTTGCCAAACATGATGCCGATATCGTTCGAACCGGTAATATCATCTGCGACAACCCCTATCATAGGTCGCCCCACCTCTTCCTTGGCTTATAAGTTGAATCATCCAAAAATAACGCGATCCGCTCTTTATCTAATAATGCCAGCTCGCTATTCACGGCTTTTGCCTGAATCACCATTTTTGAAGTGAATTCCAATGTTTCCAAAGCAGCTTTTGCCTTTGACAATGTCTTGTCATAGACCAAAACCCCGTGGTTTTCCATTAAAATAATGTCTGCTTTATCCGCTGCCTGCCGAACAGCTTCGCCAAGCTCTTTCGATCCAGGTTGAAAAAAGGGCACACGTTCGATCTTCTCCAAATAGTACATTTCTTCAACAAACAATCCTTTCGGCAGCTCCAGATTGGAGCAGGCTATTAACGTGCTATAAAAGGGGGTGGCATGAATAATCCCCCCAATGTCTTGTCTTTCCTCGTAAATGGCTTGATGCATCGGCAACTCTTTGGATGCCTTTCTGCCTCCGCTCCACTTTTGTTCTCCAAATGCGCAATCAACTAAATCCTCTTCGCTTAAATTGCCTAGTTCTGAGCCGCTGGCAGTGATCAGACAACTGTCCTCTCCCAGGCGGATGCTGATATTTCCTGAATTACCTAGTGTAAAGCGATTCTCCGTTAGGAACTGTCCCAGCTCGCGAATAGTATGTTCATTATCCATGGCTATCCTCTGCCCTTTCCCACTCCAGCAGATCCGTTTCAGTGACTGGCTTCCCTGGATCCTTTGGAATCCGGAATGTCTTTATTTCACACGGCTTGAAGGCTGTCTTAATCTCCCGGTTCCATTTTGGCAGAACAATTGTGGCTTCGGTGGCCGTATTAACCGTTTCATAGCATCTTAATATAAGGTCGTCGTTGTCTTCAGCCTTCTTTAAAGCACTGACGAGGATATTATCATTATCAATTGAAATATAGGAATCTGTTTGCGGCAACGTACCATGATGATATGTTTCTATGATTGAAACAGGTTGTTGGTTGAGCTCCCATGCCCGTTTGACAGTACCGGCCGTTTCCCAATTGCCTTCATGCGGATAGAGACTATAAGTGAACTGCTGAATCCCTTGGTCAATAATAGAATAATGACCGTCCTCTTCCGGCACAGTCGGATCATGATGCGCATAAATAGGACTTCTAAGCACTGTGATGCTCATTTCTTTATTATGAATATCAAAGCTGTACTTCCCATCATTTAATATACTGAGACCATACATATTGCCAGTTGGTTGATGTGTGCCGGACAAATCAAACCATTTTTGTCCCGGTTCTTCTTCACCATTGCATTCTCTGACTTTGTTCCCATAAGGGATGTCATACGTCCCTTTTCTGAATACCAAATTAATAGGGAATTTTAGTTTTACTGCTTTCATTTTTTCCTGCCAATTCATTTTCACATGGACATCGATTTGATTAAGTTCCTTATACATCGTGATATCCTGCACAAGGGTTGAACGGCTGTACTCGCTTATGACACGGATCACCGACTTTACCGGGCCGTACTCCACCCTTTTAATCTTGATAGGTTTGAACACACCGCACTCATTTTCGTAGCGCAGCACATCGTGTGACCATGTATCACTTTTGTCCTCCAGCACAACAGGACGGGCAGCGGGTCCGTCTAAAATTTCCATTTTATTATTTATATCGTATAGGCTTGTGATAAAGCCTGTCTCTGGGTCAACTTCCACCCTATAGTTCCCATTTTCTAGCGTGTAGTCATTTGCTTTTATAGGGGCAAACATTTTCTTGGAAGACATCCGTTTTAATTTATAGACACGGTATCCTAATGGAGGAAGCTTTGCAATAAAGCTGAGACGGTAGCGCCCCCCGGCCGTAGCATGAGACTTAACGGTTTGCATCGGTATTTCAATCCCTTTTTCATCCGTTAAAATGTGATCTTCCTTTAAGCCGCCGACCTCCAATTCCATGTTCACGTTTGTCTCCCATGAATGCGGATTAAAGACAACAATCGGCTTCATCGCTTCATCTTCTTCAATGTCAATTTGCCAAGAAAACGATTGAACGGCATAGTTTAAGCCCCGCTCGGCAATCGACATGGCTTCACCGTATGCATGTCTTGCATCGTCATAAGCCACTTCCAAACTTGTCCCTGCCAAGATATCGTGAAATTGATTAAATAATGTATTTTTCCAGGCTTGCCCATAGTTATCAGGATAGGCTTGTCCGGTTGTCCAATGCGCTAAGGCTGACATTTTTTCCGATTTTAATAATAGGTGCTCACTCTTCCTGTTCCACTGCTTAATGCCTGAATGGGCTGCATAACACCCGCTCGCATGATGCTGGAAATCATCGTGAACAATGGGAAACGGAATATTCTTTTGTTCTATCGTTTTAAAATAATCATTAGGTGAACTAAAGGTCATATTTGGAAAGTTGGGGTTATTGTTCAATCGCTTTATGCTTTCGATATTTTCTTTGGTTGGGCCGCCCCCATGATTGCCAACGCCATAAAAACACATCAGGTCATTAAAAGGTTCGCGCAGCTCCCCGGCATTTCGCTGAACATGCTTATCAAGTTCTTTTCCCCAGGTGCAATATTCAAAAGGAATTCTGTAGGTTAGCACCCGAGAGCCATCATCGGATTCCCACCAAAATACTCTTGAAGGCAGCCCCTTTTCCTGAGGCGACGGGCGCATGAAGACATAATAATCCATACCGCTTTGCTTTAATATTTGAGGCAGCATGCCGTGATGGCCAAAGCTGTCAACGTTGTACCCGACCTTCGCCGTTACCCCGAATTTCTCTTTGAAATATCTTTGGCCATATAATCCTTGGCGGACAAATGATTCCCCCTCTGGGATATTGCAATCCGGCTGCACCCACCAGCCGCCGACGATCACCCAGCGCCCTTCTTTCACCCGCTGTTTTATTTCCTCAAACATGCCAGGTTCATTATTTTCAATCCATTCGTAATTCGCCGCTGAACTATTCGTAAAGATGAAATCGTCATATTCCGCCATTCGATCAAGCGCGGAACGAAAGGTTGCCTTTGTTTCCTGGAATCCTTCTTGCCATTGCCATAGCCATACGGGATCCAAATGGGCATTGCCAATCATATATAACGTGCCAGTCTTCTTTTCGGTCATTGTAGCATTAGGGTGATGTGACATCTTTATCCCTCCATCTTATTATTTAAAATCTACTGCCCGATTTTCGCTTTCCAGAAAATGAGTTATTTTATCTGACACTGTTTTCTCTACTGCCAGACGGGCAAACGAGAGCTGTTCTTCCGGAAGATCGGAACACTCCTGATCTGTCATTCTATCTTCTTTGCCAAGTGCAGCTAATGCCGCAACCTCAAGGTCTGTTGCAATATTGACTTTACTGACACCACCGTTTGCCAAGGAGAAGGCTTGTTTGACCATTGAAGCCGGCACGCCTGAGCCGCCATGCAAAACTAAATGAACTTGTGTGAGTTTACGGATCTCATTTAACCGCTCGAAATCAACTTTCGGTTTTTTCACTTTATAAACACCATGTGCCGTGCCAACCGATACCGCTAAGGCATCTGTCCCTGTTTGTTCCACAAATTGTCTGGCTTCGATTGGGTCAGTATATAGTTCTTCATCAGTATCTGTTTCAACGAAATCAGTCGTGCCGATCTTGCCGAGCTCTGCTTCAGCACTTACTCCCTTGGAATGGGCATAATCAACGGCTTCTTTACTGATTTTTACGTTTAGATCAAAAGGATGCTCTGACGCGTCAATCATAATGGAAGTAAAGCCCGCAGCAATCGCTTCTTTAATGACAGACATATGTTTGGTATGGTCTAAATGAAGCACGACCGGAACCGTAATCTTTTCTTCATTTAATACGCTGTAAAATTCATCGGCAAATTCTTTAGGGCTAATTGAATATCTTATAAGTTCCTTTTCCGAAATTTGTACAATCAGCGGTGATTGCAGCCGCTCCCCTGCATTTAAAATAGGCTTGATCATCTTTGTGTAACGCGGTGCAAATGCTCCAACCGCATATCCGCCTTCTTCAGCTTTTCCCAGAACAGGGTTCAGCGTATAAACATTCTTGGGTTGTATCTTCACATCCATATTCTCCACTCCTATTTTGGTATAATGACCGGGTGCCATCAGCAATTGCTTTGTATCCGTTAAGGTAAATATTGTTATAGTCTGTGGCGACTGTTTTCTCGGGTTTATAAACCTTCATATCACCTGATATATTTTGATGGATCTCATCAGCCTTACAAAAGCCTAATCGTTCCCCGGCTATCATAGCGGCTCCTAAAAGTGTTGCTTCTTCCACATTCGGGACGCTTAACATACAGTTCAAGACATTGGCTTTGATTGCCATCCAATGGACATTATTGGTTCCACCGCCAACAATAATCAGGTCCTTCCACGACTGTCCGGTGATGAATGCAGCGGTTTCCTTGATGGTTCTGAGCTGAAATGAGGTGCCTTCCAGCACCGCCTTCATCAAATGAGCCCTTTCGTGGCCCCTCTCAAGCCCTATAAATGCACCTTTACTAGCAGCATTATTATGCGGCGCCCCGCTGCCGGATAAATAAGGAAAGAATAGAATTCCAGTGGGGATCTCTTTTAATTCATTTAATAAAGCGCTCATTGATTGATAGGTTAATTGTTTCTCATCCAGAATGTCTCTGATCCATTCAATCGCTCCTCCCGAATTAGGGATATTCCCCATCCAAAAGGAAAGGCCATCTTTCAGATGATTGCCAAATGTTAGACCAGATTGGTATTCTTTTTTTCCAAGCTTGCCCTTTTCGCAAATACCAATTAATGTTTCCGCCGTACCTGAAGAAGCGTATACTTTGCCAGGTGTTACAGCGCCGATCGCCATGGCCGCACACACGTGATCATGGCCAGCTACCGCCACTGGTATGCCTTTGCTTAATCCAAGTTTGGCATGCCAATCTTTTGTTAATCCTGCAAGTTCTCCGCTTGGCAGTGTTCTGGGAAAAGGACTGACATTTACCCCGAAATGTGAAAGTAGCTTGGTATGCCACCTCTTTTCATAGATTTGAAAAGCATAGGTTCTCGCTGCCAGTGTATAATCGGTTACTTCTTCACCAGTCAATTTATAAACGATATAGTCAGCAGCAGAGAGCCAGACCGCTCCGTTATCTATTTGAGAATCGCGCCCTTTTAACCAAAGCATTTTGGGAAGCCCATATTTGTAACTGTTGTGCAAACCTGTAGTTACAAATTGTTCAAAAGGGTCGGTTTGTTGCTCAATCCAAGCTGCTTCCCGTGTGGAACATTGACTAAACCAAGGTATAAATGCTGTCTTTTCTTTTCCGGTTTTGCGGTCGACAAACACACCTGTCTCAGCCATACTGGCTACCCCGATTGCTGCAATGGTTATATCATCATTATTGCGGAGCAATTCCTTTATTAATCCAGCAACATTCTGCCAAAGGTGTGCCGGATCGATGACAGGATATCCCTGTTCATCTTTTTGGTAAGGTGTTTTTTCTCTTGCTATATGAGTCAATGTGCCATCGAATCGGTATAGACCTGCTTTAATATGTGTCGTCCCAACATCAATACTCAATAATCTAGACACCGCTCTGCAGTCCTGCCATTACCCGTTTTACCCTTTCCATCCCCATCTTAGGGCTTGACAAAAAGTTTCCTTGAAGATCGCTTGGCAGCTGTTCCACGACTTTAGCCATCGAAGCTTGAGCTAACACGACAATGTCGACCTTTTGTATTAATTCGGCTAATGCTTTGCCTAAGATCCTGTCATGCCCTTCTTTGTCACCTTCCATTAATTTTTCATATGCTGACGTGACCAAACATGGGCATAGATCAATTTTCTTGCCTAGTTCACTTGATTTTTCAATTAATAAATTTTGGGTTGGCTCGAGGGTGGTCTCCAAAGTGGCGGCAACACCAATACTTTTTGCTTGATGAACAGCTTGCTCTGCCATTTCCTCATCGATTCTGACAACTGGTACTTTAACCGCTTGTTCCATTTTTTTTACGACACCGCCAACCGATGAACAAGCGTTAAGAATCGCATTGGCACCAAGATCTTCAGCAATTTTGCTATACTGAATCAACCGGTCTTGAACGGCCGCGGTATCGCCGCCAATTTTGGCGAGCTCCGGTAGAATGGAATCATCTACTAAATTAACAACACCGCATTCAGGCAATAGGTTAGCCGCCAGATTTTTCAAAGGCTCTACAGTAACTGGTGTTGTATGAATAATGGCAAGTGTCTGATTCACGATCATCTCTCCTTATTATTAGATTTTAGGAGCTGCTCAGTCAGTTATGTAATGGAAGAATAGATTTTTCGTCTTTTTGGCAAATGATTGATTGTGGCATAGAGTGATATATTTTTGATTTTATGACTGACTTTTACGGGCATCCTGTTGTCATATTAACTGATTTTGTGGGTTTTTGTTTATTATCTTAGTGATAACTCTTTTAAATGTCAATACAATTTTGATTATTTAACCTCTTTATAATAAACTGCCATTAAAATAGTCCGGCGGTCTGGCCGGTAAACTGAATTTTCATTGCAGTCCACTATACTTCAAACCAATGGTTTTTGGCCAATTTTCCATACCAATAAAAACTGTCCTTTTTGGTTCGCGCGAGTGTGTTGTAATTGACATGGACCAGCCCGAAACGCTTGCTGTATCCATAAGCCCATTCGAAATTATCTAAGAGTGACCACGTGCAATAACCTTTTACATTGACTCCGCTGTTAATGGCCCGGTTCACTTCAATTAAATGCTGGTTATAATACTTAATCCGCAGGTCATCCTTGACTCTTCCTTCGACAGGTTCATCATTATAACAGGCGCCATTTTCAGTAATACAGATCGGAATGTCGCCATACTTCTTCTTAATATCCAAGAGAACCTGGTAGAAACCCTCAGGGAAAATTTTAAAGCCAATATCTGTATGATCATATCCGATATCAACATGCTCACAATCAAACAAACCCTTATTTTCTTTATAGCGGGCAACGGTGCCGGTATAGTAATTGATGCCGAGCAGATCAATCGGTTCCGAGATCATTTCCATATCACCGTCTTGAATCGTCACATGTGCGCCCTTTTCCGCAAACCAATCAACGAGATATTGCGGGTATGACCCTTTGAAAACCGGACCGAAAAACCATTCCATAAACCAGCCCGACAGCCGTTTGCAAGCATCACGATCCTCCTGCTTGCTGCTGTATGGTTCATACCAAGTGACATTAGGTGCAAAGCCAATTTGCCCTTTGATGTCTCTCATTCTAAACTTGCGAACTGCCTTTCCGTGAGCGATTAACAAGTGATGGGCGACATCCAGTGCTGACTGCAAATTTTGCTCTCCCGGGGCTTGCTCCCCGGAGAAATGGCCTAGGAATGATGCGCACCAAGGTTCATTAATTGTCAGCCAGTATTTTACCTTGTCACCATATTCATGGAACAGTAAATCAGCGTAATCCGCGAAGGCATCAATCGTTTGCCGGTTTTTCCAGCCGCCATTGTCTTGCAAGGCCTGCGGCAGGTCCCAATGATAAATGGTCACCATCGGCTCGATCCCGTTTTCTAGCAATCTATCAATAAATAAATGATAATGTTCAATACCTTGCGGGTTAACCTCTCCTTTGCCCTCTGGAAAGATCCTCGGCCATGCAATGGAGAAGCGATAGGTGTTGACACCTAGTTCTTTTAACAAAGCAATATCTTCATCCATGCGATGATAGCTGTCACAGGCGACATCGCCATTGTCACCGTTTCTCACCTTTCCGGGGATTCGGCTGTACGTATCCCAAATTGACATGCCTCTGCCGTCCTCATTGTATGCGCCTTCAATCTGGTATGATGCTGTCGATGCGCCAAAACGGAAATCTTTAGGAAATGTTATGATAGCCATTTTTGTCGGCCTCCTTTTAACTCCTGGATAGAAATATTTCTTGTCATTTGTTCACTAACTTCGTTCAAATCCGGACTGCCCCATATGTTCTGGATTCAACAATTATGACTTGCTTCCCTAAGCCTGCCAGCTTTAAAGCGCTAGAAATCCCTGCCATTGATCCGCCGATAATCGCTGTATCGACATCACCCATGACCGGAATCTCTTCCGACGGCAGATGCAAATGATTAAATGCTCCCATTGCTCCCCCTCCCATCGATTAATTTTTAATAGCAATATCTATTCTGACGGTGCCTTCTTCTCCTTCGCAGTCGATCACATACACACTTTCCTGTCCGGGCAGTCCTTCCGTTTCAACTGGTCTGCCGTTAACCCATACTTGGCTGACCTTTGCCATGGAAACAAAAGCAAAGGAACCGCCTTCTTTTATTAACAAAGATAGGGTCTGTCCATTCTGTCTCTTCTCCAAGATACTGTCGCTTGGAATCAATTTATTGATAAGACCTAGTGGGTTCACGACCTCATCTGCTGGAACAACCAAATAAATGGCAGCATCGTCTTTCTCTAAACTGATATCTTTCGTTTCGTCTTTCTTAACTGTTTCGTATGTTTTCTGTAGCACATCATAAAGGATAAAATCTTCCCCATCTAGTCCGGGTATATCCTGAGGATTTATGGCGCCATGGACGCTGCTGCCCGCTTCACTTATGTTAAAAGTTGCGATCACTCCCGTATCGCCTTTGCGATTCCAAATCTTTAGAGGAATGCTGCTGCTGATTGGATCTTGCATTAAGCAATCTTTAGTTGGCATTCCCGGCCTGTCGCACCGGATAATTCGCCCATCCTTATACACAAGCGGCCGCACCAAATCGGCGTTTGTCTTTTCGAGCTTATCACTTATATAAATTGGACCGCCGCTGACTGCTCTTAAAATCATATTTTGCTGATCATCATGATTCCTGCTCCAATACATATCCCAATCTCCCCAATAAAATGGGCCGTGATAAAGGGAGTTATAGGCATTCTGCAGGGCATGCTCTCTAAAACCGTTTTTATTTTCAGGAACAAAATCATCGCTGTTTCGCGATACTGATGAGTAAGGCCGATGCCAGATATTCTCCGCAGCCATGCCCATACAATTGATGACTGTGTTATTAAAGTGGAGCGAACATGACGCCTCTAGGGCTGTATGAGCACCGGCAGCTGCCTCTCCAATTGACAATTCGTGTTCGAAAAAGTTTGCGATGGCACTTTGGCTGTCGACTTTAACAAAATCAATGCCATCCTCTCTCAGCTTCTTATGCCACTGATGCCAAAATCCAAATCCTTTTTCCGCCTCAGGAACAGGCACAAGGGCTCCTTGGTTGGTCTGGTAAAGATTTTGCCGGCAGTCAGCAGCGATTGAGCTTTCCGGGTGGACCCCATCCCAATAGCCTGCTATCGTGTGCCACACACCGACCCAATTGATGCCAAAGTTGCTTTTAAGTTTTTGGGTAACAAAAGATAAGCCGTTTGGAAATTTGTTTTTATCCGCTTCAAAGGAAAACAACTTATTATCCCTTACTTCAGACCAGCCATCATCGATCATGATCCATTTTGCCGGCAAGTTCAGCGTTTGTAATTCTTCTGCTTTTGCAAATAAACCCTGTTCATTGACATCATGATAAAAAGCATCCCAGCTGCACCAGCCTAAGTAATCCAATATCTCAGGATAGGTTTTCTCTTGCCTGCTCATAATAGATTGGCCAATAACAGAAGCGGCACGTTTTACATTGGCATCAACTAATTGGAATGGGTCCGTGTCTGACCCTAGGATGAAGGCAACATTAGAAAGACTCCTAAACCCGCCTTGAAAAGGGGAAACTGATACTTCCAAGCCATCGCATCCTCCCGCTAGTTCTGTGCGGAGATTTCCATCGACGACAGGGAGAACATGATGGTAGCCATTTGCCATCTTAAGCAGCAGCGACTGTGTCTTTTCCGGCACCATGCGGAGATTGTCGCCAAAGAAAGGGCGCGTCCACCAACTTTTATGCTGGTAATTTGCCAATAGTTGATAATTTTGGACAGGGCTGTTCAGCGTAATAGTGACAGCATGGTTGGCGGCGAAGGACGGCTGTTTTTTGAATAGCTTTTCCTTCTCAAGTTCAGCCGTAACATGAACAACAGTTAAGTCGTAAAAGCTGCGGAAGTTGACAATAGCCTGATTCCCTCCGTTTTCTTCATTGAACTCACATATATATTCTGTATAATTTCCCAAGTCAGTGGTGCCTTCTCTTTTTTCCAGACCTGACGGCAACAATGTTCTTTTATCATTTCCATCAAGTGTTAATGAGACCTTTACGCCTTCAAACAATGTTTGATTGTCCGCTATCACATGTAATCCATCTTGTAACTGCTGTATCTCAAACATGGCCTTCTCCTTTTTTATTTGGTATGTTATCCAGTGCATGTTTTGCCACCGATAAAGAAGCCAAATCCCCGACTTTTTCTCCTAACCCTGAAGGCACAATCGTACAAACTTGATACGCGTGAGAAAGAGCTTCTTTCTTGAGCTCCTTTAGCATCGTGGGCTTTAACAAGTCTTCTTGCCGTGAATAGATACTTCCGATAATTACTCTTTCAGGATTAAGAATATCCAGTAAAATAGCTAACCCCTTTCCAAGCTTTTGGCCTACCACTTCGAATATCTCGCAGGCCAGGTCATCGCCGGCAAGCGCCGCCTCTGCCACCGATTTTGCTGTTATATCACCGCATAGACTGGTAGATTCCCCTTGGGTTAGGTGCTGTTTTACTTTGTATTGAGCAAAGCGGGCGATCCCGCCGCCGCTGCAAAAGCCTTCAAATGAACCCGCTTTTCCAAATCCTTCTGGTCCCTCATCCTCAAGCCGAATATGCCCGACTTCACCTGCCATATCGTTCGTGCCGGAATACAAGCGTCCATCTAAAATCAAGCCAGCACCCATGCCGGTTCCGAACGTCAAAAATATCAGGTTTTTGTATCCCTTGCCTGCTCCCCATTTCCATTCTGCGAGCGCACAAGCATTGGCGTCATTTTGGATCGCGGCGGGAACATGGAAACGCTCTTGAAGAGGTGTAATCATATCGATCCGATCCCAATTCGGCAAATTAGGCGGCGATAAGATAAGACCCTTCCTGCTGTCAAGCGGTCCGCCGCAGCTGATCCCAATAGAAAGCAAATTCAAGTCATTTCTAGCAGCTATCATGTCTTCAAGGTTCTGCATCATTCTATCAATCGCGAGCCCAGGACTATCAGGCGTTGGAAATGATCTTCTCGCTATCACTTCGACATGCTGATTCCTGTCCTCTACCCCCAAAACAACCGCACACTTCGTACCGCCAATATCCAATCCGGCAAGTAAATTCATGCAAAGAATGCCTCCTCTAACATCAAACATAGGCTATGATAGATCGGCAGATGCCTCTCCTGCACCATAAAGGTTTCTTGGTAAGGAACATCAATCGTAATATCAGCAATCTCCTTCAATGCTCCGCCGCCTTTTCCTGTTAAACAGATCGTTGTCATGCCTTGTGAATTGGCCACAGTAGCAGCTTGAACGATATTCTTTGAGTTGCCTGACGTGCTAATTCCTAAGAAAGCATCCCCAGCTTTTCCATAGCCATACACCTGCTGGGCAAACACCAAATCGGGTGCAACATCATTGGCAAAGGCAGTCATCAAAGAGGTGTGACCGACAAGTGATATGGCCGGCAGCGCCCCTTGCAAGTGATGCCCGATATATCCTCCATCGTCCCCCGCTTCGGCCAGCTTATTTTTTTCAGACTGGGGCAATGCTCTCTTTAAAACAAACCCTTTCATTAATTCCCCTACAATGTGTTCACAGTCCGAGGCACTGCCGCCATTTCCAGCCAGCAATAGTTTCCCTTTGTTTTCAAACATTTCTTTTAGTGCTTGAAAGGCGTCCATAATAGCGTCCTGGCATTCTACAAGGTCAGGATAAGTTTGCAGCAGCCTTTGGATTTGTCTGTTCAATTCCATTTCTCCCCTCCGTTACGATTCTATATAACTATCAATTTTTAAATCTTCAGCATACGGCAGTGCTTCTTGGCAAGCATACAAGACAAGGCCGACACACCAGGAATGTGATAGCGTTAACATCATCCCCTTAGGTTGAAAGCAATTGGTATTATAGAATCGCTCGGTAACCATCCCTCTGTATGCGTTAAAATCACCATCTTTTCTCGCAATAAATTGCAGGAAGCATAGCAGATTATCTCTCGTCCGTTCCAAATAATAAGCATCATGGGTATAGTTCCACAATCTCAGCATTTCTGGAACACAAAATAACCCATAATTATGTAAATGCTGGTTGGAAGGTGAAGCCTGATCAGCTCCCCGTGAACGAAAGTCATATTGTTTTAAAAATGTATTGTCAGGAAAGTTCAGATTATAGGACCAGCGGAACGTCATCATCCAATCAGCGGCAAGAACCGCGAGCTTCAGCCACTTTTTGTCATAACTCACCTCATACAACAACACGTAGGCAACCACAGCATTGTAAGCATCTTCTGATGTTGGCGTAAGATGGACGTCTTCTGGCGCACCATAAATATATTCATCTAAAATAAATTTGGAATAATAGTCACCAGCCTTATCAGCAACCTTGCTGTATTCCTCCTTTTGAAAAAAATTGTAACCTTCCAAAAGGGCGGCAATCCATAGGATTCCTGCTGCCCCATCCCATTCTTCAACGGTTCCACTATTGCAATCGTAGTAAGAACCGAGGTTCCCATCATTCCGTTGAATCGTTTGCGCAAAGTCAAGGTTAGAACGGACAGCTTTTTCCCAACTTGGGTGAGAGACGCCCCTTTCTTTCTCCATCGATAGGGCGCGGGTCATAAAAAGCGTTGCTTCTGAGATCGTTCTTGCTTGAAGCCAATCAGATTTCGGATTCCAGCCTGTTCCCCATCCTTTTCCAAGCACCCATGATGCCCAGAACAAGCCGCTTGGAGCTAAAGCGGAGGCAATGTTGTCCAATACCCCGACAGCCGCGTCAATATAAGCCTTCTTGTCTTTTTTTCGCCCGTATTTCAATAATGCATAAGCATAGGGGACCCCGCTCACCCAGCCGACATGCATATGCGGCCGGTCACCCATCCCTTTGACATTATTATTAAGTTCACGGTCAAACGCTGCCGTTTCATTTAATATTTGATGTTCAGGCATATAATGCCAGTTATATAGGCCGCAAGCCGTATGTTCCGCCGCCTCTTGGAGACCCATCCAAGGGTTCAGATCGTTTTCTTGTTGGTGTAATTTGTACATTTGCCGGACAAAAGGATCATAAGAATGCAAATCAGGTGATCCAATATAAACTTTAAAATGTAATTCAACCTCTTCTCCCGGCTGGAAGGCATAATAGGTTACATCAGCTGGATCAGGGACAGGTTCTCCAACGAAAGTTACCGGTTCCTCGCGATAGGGAAAGTTAATCCAAATGTCGGTCTTCCCATCTTCTCTTTGAAAGCCTACTCCTGTCATGCCTACTGCGGATTGTTCCTCAACACACAGCGCCCCGCATACATCATCGTTCCACGCGAAAATGGCCGGCAAGGCCGCCCTGTCCGAACGAAACGACCAATAGTTTGACATCATCTTTTCGCTATTTACGTTTTCCCGACTATACCGTGGATACTTCCTCGTATTTTGTTCAAAACTATTATTCTTATAAAACACACCTGGAATCATCCAAGTAGGTTCCCCTGCTCCCAGCAGCTGTCCGCAAAAACGGAAGCCATACTCCCCTTCAGCATGATCTTTATACCTGACCTTTAAGTAGACAGATGTATAGCCGCAGTCATCCTGGATGTCTGTCCACTCAGCAGAAACGTCAAATGCTGTTCCCGCTCCAACGGCATGGTGTTTGCCATTATTCTGCGTTATCTTATCTATTAAAATACTTTCCATCTGATTATCAGGCTTGTATACGTCAAGAAGTGAATCGAACCTTAATCCGATATCATCGTTTTTTGAGCCCGCTGGCCTGATCAATACCCCTTTTTTCTGCTCTCTGCCAACCCCTGCCCCTGCTATTGATTTCACAACAAACATCGCATCACACCTCTATTTTGTAAAAGTCGATTAAATTATCCCTGAAAATCCGCTTGGCAAATGTTATAGCTTCTTGCTCGGAAAATATGTTTGCTTCTGTTTTTTCCGTTAAGACTTCGCCCACTATTTTTCTCGCCAGCTTCTGATGGGCATAAGTTCCTTCTACAGAATTGTAATCCCCGCCAAATCCGAATATTTTCGACATTGGCACCATTTCAATCGTCTGGTGCAAAAGCTGCTTGGCCAGCGTCGGAGAGATGATGTAAGACCAAGTAAAGTCCGCGTATGCATTGGTAAAGTTCTTCACGATCGATAAGTATTCCTGATGGTATGGTATGCCGTTATGCAGAAGCACGAATTTGCCGTCAGGGTATTCCGCAAGAATCGGAATTAAATTGGTAACCTTAGAGTTCGTTATGATGTTGCCATTTCGTGAAACACTGGTTTCTTGGTGGCCGGTGTGAATCTGAATCGGCAAGTCGTTCGAAATTGAGCATTGAATGACATAATGAATGAGAAAGTTCTGCAGCGTCATGGCTTCCTGTTGTGAGAGACCGCCATTTATAAAACCGCTTTTTAGCCTGTTAAAAACCTGTTCCGCCTCATGATATGTTGGTTTTTGTGAATATAGCGTCCGCCAGTAAGCGTGGCCTAATTTGGATGCAGTCATGCCATCTTTTACCAGATTGTCAATAATCACCCTCACCGCAGCCTGATAGTCTTTTAATGAATGAATGGCCATTTTGCTCTTTTTCTTGATAAATTCAATGTCGGCAGGACCTCTTAGCCTAAACATAAAATCTAAAAATAAAATGGGCCGGAATAGCGAAAAATCAACGTCTGTCGTTTGAACTAATGTAAAAGCGAGATCAATCCCTGATTTGTCATTTAAAACCTCTTTGAACCAGCTTCTGTCGTTCGTCTTGGCTTTTACCTTTTCATTTAATGCAAGCAGTCCCTTCACTGACCAATCTTCCATATTGTAAAGGCCTTCCATCGCATCTTTTATCATCAATGCATAAGTGGTGTTCTTCGTTTTATCCCAGTATTTTAAAAAGTGTTCTGCTTTTTCTTTATCGGATAGCGGCGATTTTCCATACAAAATATCCCTTTTCATCCCGGCGCTGATCATATCAGATTCCAGGTAATGAATTAATTTAAAAAAGTCGATGTTCCTCTCTTTCCTGACCTCATACATATCAATATGTTCATGTCCATCTATGATTCTTATGTTATTTATTGCCTCTTGTAGGTTGTTCATGGTATGGCTCCTTCCAGCTATTCTCTACTTCACTTTAATTTCCGGATAAAGAATTCTAACTTTCTTTTTAAACTGTGTGACCACATCATTAAAATCCTTATCATCTTTTATTCCTTGCCCAGCCACAATCCGCCATGTTCCGAGCAGATCTTCGCTATACTTGCCCGCTTTTTGTGCTGGAACGTCTTCAACGAGATCATAGTATTGTTTCAATATTTTTAGATGTCCTGTTAAGGGAGACGTATAAGAATCAAAGTTATCCTTATAAACGGATTTCAGAGCTGGTGCATTGCCCGTTTTTTCTAAGTTGAATTGCTGCCATTCTTTACTTGTTACAAATTTCAGGAATTTATAAGCTAACTTTTTCTTATCTGAGGCTCGATTTATCGCCCGGTATGTTCCGCCAAAGTAGAGACCTTTTGGCGTCTTGGCCACGGCGTATTTATTTTCAGCTTTTCCGTCTTCGTTATCAATCATAAAACTCGCCCAAGCAGGCATCGCAGTTAATATAACGTTGCCTTCATTCAACGCATTGTTCCAGCCGGCAGACATAAACTCAAGGTGGGCCCCGACATCATTCTGAAAGATTTCCTTTTGTATTTTGTAAGCCTTTTTCCAGCCATCATCAATCTGCAGAGTTTTATCTTTTACAAAGGGTTGTAAATGATAAGCTTCCACATTGTATACATCCCCAAAATGAGAGATCAGGTGGACTTTGCCATGACTCTTTTTATTAATTTTCTCGCCGAGTTTGATAATCTTATCCCAGGATTCAACCATTTTACTTATTTTTTCTGGATCGTCTGTTCCAAGCCATTTCTTAGCATTTGCCTTTTTGCACCAAAATCCTCCGGGGGAAGATGTGTCGGCAACGGCCATAAGATCCCCGTCTTTATCCCTTCCTAGTTCTTGAACATAAGGAACATAGCCCTTTACTAACTCTTCACCGCCTATTTTCGTAAGATTAACCGGAAAATCCGAGTTGATAAACTTGCCCATATAACTTCTTTCTAAGTCAAAAATATCTGGTGCATCATCCCCTCCGGCTTGAAGGGCTGTTTGAAGCTTTGTTTTGTATTGGTCTCCAGGGAAAACCTTCACGATAACATGATCATTTGGATACTTTTCCTCAAATTTCTTTGCCATTAATTTGACATCACCGAAGAATGTCCAAATCACCAATGTGTTGTCATCGTTTGCCTTACCCGCGCTTTCTACAGTAGAGCAACCCGCGAGCATACTTAAAATCAAAATCATTATTAAGGACAGCGAAAAAAACTTTTTCATTCGAAAAACACCTCTCTTATTTACATCACTATTTTTGCTTGTCCTTTATCCCTTAAGTGCTCCGGCAGTAATGCCACTGATAATCTTTTTTGAAACGATAGAAAAGAAGATCAATATAGGTATAACTGAAATCACGATCCCTACATACATAGCCCCAAAATCCGTGGCAAATTGCGACTTTACACTGGCAATCATGACTGGCAGCGGTTGCAGGTTATTGTCGAAAAGCAGAATCATTGGTGTTAAAAATTCATTCCATTTTCCAATGAAAGAGAAAATTCCGAGTGTCGCAATAGCGGGTGTTAATAATGGCAAAACAAGCCTGTGGAATATTTTAACTTCTCCACAGCCATCGATTCGTCCCGATTCCAGAATCTCTGCCGGCACACTTGAATCAACCATTTGCTTCATGAAGAAAACGCCAAACGCATTTGAAATGGATGGCAGAATAATCGGAAAATAGGTGTTTAACATATGGAAAATATCCATCATTTTATACAAGCCTATAATACCCAACTGACCTGGTATCATCATCGTGCTTAGTACACAAACAAACAGAATGTCTTTCCCCTTAAAATTAAATTTTGAAAAGCCATAGCCCACTAATGCAGAGAAGTAAAGCGTTAAGGCGGTAGATGTGAATGTAATAAACACGCTGTTTAAGAACCCCCGCCATATCGGCACCGTATCAACCAATCTCGTGTAGTTATCCATGAAGTGTTTTCCCGGCAAAAGCAAAAGTTTCCTTGCGATATCAGCGTTCGTATGTGTCGAAGAAATGATCATGCTATAAAACGGCATTAAACATAGAAATGCTACGGCTAAAAGCAATAAATAAACTACAATTCGTCCAAAAGATATCCCTTTTCCCCTTAAAATAATAAACAACCCCTTCCCAGCTCTTTCACTTCATCATTCTCTTAATCTTTTTTTCTAGCTTGCGATTTAAGAGAAACAATGGAGAATATTAGGATAATAATGAATATGGCATAGGCAATCGCCGCACTGTAACCATAGTTAAAATTCTTAAAAGCGGTTTCATAAAGGTACATGACCATCGTCATCGTCGAGTTTTCCGGTCCATCCCCTATCATTAGAGGAGCATCGAACAATTGCAGGCCGCCTATAATAGATGTGATCATAGTGAAAAGCAAAACAGGTCTTAAGAGTGGCAGCATGATTTTGAAAATGACTTGCAGCCGATTGGCGCCATCGACCTCAGCCGCCTCATAAAGTTCTTGCGGAATTGATTGAAGGCCAGCGATAAAAACGAGCATGTTAAAGCCAAAATATTGCCACATAATAACCGTTGCAACTATAATTCTTGATAACCATGGGCTGTTAAGCCAGTAGATCGGCTGGTCGATGATGCCAAGACTGACGAGCAAATGGTTAACACTGCCTGTCTGCCAATCAAACATTAGGCTAAATAGGACACCAAGAGTGACAGGTGTTACAATATTCGGGAAATAATAAACAGCTCTGAAAAAGTTCTTTCCGCGAAGAAACTTTTCATTGAGAATAATGGCTAATACCAAGGCAAGGATCAGTTGGGGCACTATTGAGAAAATCCAAATGATCATGGTATTAAGAATCGATTTAAAAAATAGCGTATCCCCTAACAATCTCTTATAGTTGGCAAAACCGACAAACACGGGGTCTGTAAACCCGTCCCAACTTGTAAAACTCAAGTAGAGTGAATATAGAATCGGCGCCAATCCAAATATCAAAAAGATGATAAAAAACGGGGTCACGAAGTAAAATCCGAATCGTGATCGATCAAGAGCCGTTTTCAAACGCTCACCGCCTTTAAATATTTTTTTGCCTTAAGATTTAATCCTGCGCCGCACCATTGTCTAGCAAATGGTAGAGCGGCGTACAACCAATTCTGGTTTTAATAAGTGTTTCATAGGATCTGCGCTGTCTTGTTTTTCAATGCGCTTGAACAACTCTTTCGCAGCGACAACGCCCATCTCAGCAAAAGGCTGCCTGATTGTCGTTAAAGAAGGATAAACCCATTTCGCTACAGGTATATCATCAAAGCCTGTAACCGCGATATCAACAGGTGTCTGCAAACCCATTTCCTGCACTGCCTTGATAGCTCCAATCGCTGTTTCATCATTCGAAGCGGCAACAGCGGTAAAACCGCCAATACTCAAGAGTTTTTGCATTGCCGTATGCCCTGTTTCATTCGTCCAATTAGAATCTACAATGAATTCAGGCCTGATTTTTAATCCGAGCTGTGCCATTGTTGATTTATAGCTTTGCAGCCTTGTCTCAGTTGCAGCTGCTCCTTTAGGGCCAGATATGTAGGCAATTTCCCGATGGTTATTCTCGTGCAAGTGCCTAACAGCCTCCGATATCCCAAAGGAATTATCAATATCTATGGCACAAACCGATTCCGTCAACTGAGAGTCACCGATTAAAACGATCGGATAGTCGGATTCGGCTATCATATTTAATAACGGCTTGTCCCTCTTTTTAAAGCTTATTAAAATTAACCCATCCACCTGGCCTTCATGGAGAAGATCCAGGAACCCTTCCTCATGGTTTGAATTGGAAGACCAACTGTAGAAGACGCAGTTGAACTTTTTTTCCTTCGCTATTTGCTCTATCCCTCTTAAAATGTTTGTATTAAAAACGTTTGTAATTTCCTCAACTACAACACCAATAGTCAGCGTCTTGCTCATGACCAAGCGTCTCGCATGGATGTTTCGATGATAATTTAAATCCTTTATGACCTTTTCAATGGCTTCTTGAGTCTTTTTCTTTACTGCTTGTCCATTTAAATATCTTGAAACGGTACTTTTTGATGTGTTAGCCAGTTTCGCGATATCCCTAATCGTAGAGCTCATCATTTTCCCTCCGACAAAAAATTAAATATTTTGGGACCGTTCCTATTTTATTTTGGGACCGGTCCCAAAATTAGATTCCGAGTCAACTTCGTGAATCAAATTATAAACATTGGTAAATATTCTGTCAATATGATAATTAAAAATATTGCCGATCTTTCTTTTCCCTCTTAGGTAGCTGTTCATCTGTTTGGATTGGTTATAGTGGCTGCAAAATCATTTTTTATTTTTTGTTTTAGAAAAATAGTGTAAACGCCCCACATCCATAGAAAACAAATGAAAGATGCGAAGAAAAAAATGATCAATCCTGGGATTTTGGAAAATGCGTAACTGACAGCGACGGTCATAGCGATTAATAATGCGGTCCTTCTGGGAAAAGACAAACTGAACAGAAAACTGTATTTAAGATAATCTAACAGTTTAAATTTAAAGTGCACATATACAGGGAAAAAATAGATGCATGTCCCTATAAATAAATAGATTAAAATTATTGCAACAATTTTTCCGATCGATTGGATGAAGCTTCCATTGAACACGAAATAATTGATGTCAACGTAAAGGACATACCCTATCATTGTAAGCAGGAGTCCTAGCATGTTTACTTTAAAAAATTCCTTTTTATAAACCATCCAAAATGAATGGAATATGGGAAGATCACTTTGGCCGATTAACCACTTTCTTACAACGTAGAACATTCCTGCTGTTGCCGGAAAGATACCAAAAACAACGAGCCCGGGAATTAGGAATAGCAACCAAAGCAATTGTATGTATGCAAAGTTGCCTATCCAAACCGTTACATTGTAAATCGTGCCGCCTATCGTTTTGGAACTCATCTTTTCACCTCTTTTCTGGTTCTGGTCTTAGTTCAAGATTCGACAAAAAAATGTCGAATCCCTTTAAATTAGTTTTTTATCAACCGCCATCCAAAAAAAATCGTCCAGAGAAATGGTATGGCTGATGTGATGGGAAGCAGAAAAATCCCGATCGACGGAAATATAAGAGTGAAAAGAATGCCAATCACACCGAGCCAGCCTCCGTAAAAACCTAATAACCCCATCCACTTTGGACCTTCACCAGTATTTTGAAGATGGCTGCTAAGAAGTGACACGCCAAGCCAAGTAAGCACAACAGCAATATAGCCGCTTAAGAGTCCAAAGGAAAACAAAGCCTTCCAGACGAGAAAGACCGTGTTCTCGGTAAATGGATCAGCCCTTGCCGCCAGCAAAGGCAGTGCCGTTAATTCCGCGCACAAAACCAATACCCATATTGCCACAGATACACTAAAAAGCCGTCCGGCGCTGCGTGATGCAGCTGTTGGCCGAGTTAACCTTAGTTCCCCGGCTGACAGTCCGAACAGCCACAAAAAGACCGCCACCAGCATGAGGATGTGATCCGACATCCACATGGCAGGATCATGCTGGATCTCGGCTATTGCTCGAAGCCCATTCCACGGATCAATTGTAAGGGGATGGAGCACTGTTGAAATTAGTGTTAAGACAGCCCCGGCCAAAATAATATAACCGATCATTTTTATAGAAAAGTCTTTCTCTTTCATCCCTTATACCCATCCTTCTGAAACCTATGTGTCAATAAAAGAGTGGACAGGATAAACGGATTGTATACCCGCACAGACGTTCATCTATAGGGACGTTTGTTCCGAGAAAATCATTAAGAAGTCCCTTAATAAGGGATGCCTAGTTGTGTTAGACTTCAAAAGACCGATGAGTTAATAATTAAACTATACAGTTCTAAAGAATGATGAAAAATCATGATTAGGGGGAACGATATGTCTGATCAAATAACGAAACACCTAGAGTCACATGTAAAGTTGAATTTATTTGATGATCATTTTAATCAGAATCCTTATCCAACATTTAGCGATCTGAGAAAAGACGAACCCGTCTATCAGACAATCATGCCTGATGGCCAGCAGGCCTGGATTATCACTCGCTATGAAGACGCTGCCCTTGCCTTGAAGGAGCCCCGCTTTGTTAAGGATCCCGAGAATGCCGGACACGAGATTGCGGCCGATTCGCCTCTGAACCCGAAGAACAACATTCTAGCGAAACATATGTTAATTTCCGACCCGCCCGATCACAGGCGGTTGCGCAGCCTCGTTCAGCAGGCTTTTACACCTCGGAAAATCGAAGGGCTGCGGGGGCGAATTGAAGAGATCACGAATGATTTGTTAGACGGGATGGAAGATAAAGACCAAATCGATTTAATCCAATCGCTTGCGTTTCCGCTACCCATTATTGTGATCTGTGAAATGCTTGGCGTGCCAAAGGAGGACCATGATAAGTTCCGACGCTGGTCCAATCGTATCGTGGAAACTGTTAACAACGCTGAGCGAGCGAAAGAAGTTAAGGGAGACATTGAAGCTTTTGTAGGTTATTTGCGGGATTGGATCGATAAGCGACGTCAAGACCCGCGAGAGGATATGATCAGTGATTTAATCTTGGCAGAACAAGAAGGTGACAAGCTCACCGAACAGGAGCTCTATTCACTGGTCTTTCTCCTTTTGATTGCCGGTCACGAGACAACGGTTAATTTAATCGGCAACGGGGTACTCGCATTGCTGCAACATCCCGAACAGAAAAGGCTGCTGCAAAATCATCCCGAATTAATAAAAAATGCCATCGAGGAACTGCTTCGGTATGACGGGCCAGTTATGTTCAGCACAAGCCGGTGGGCAAGTGAAGATATTGATTTTATAGGAAAGACAATCTCTAAAGGCGATCTTGTCCTGATTGCCCTTGATTCTGCCAATCGCGATCCGGAACACTTCCCTGAACCGGATAAATTAGACTTGAATCGTGAGCCCAATCGCCACCTTGCATTCGGAAAGGGGATCCATTTTTGTCTTGGTGCCCCGCTTGCCCGTCTTGAAGCAGAGCTCGCTATTAATACACTGCTAAGAAGAGTGCCGAATCTTGCACTCGCATGTAAGCCTGATGCGTTAACATGGCGTCCAGGGATGTTAATGAGGGGTTTGGACAAATTACCTGTTACTTGGCGCCGTTTTGATTGATACATTTAAAGCCCGTGCTCATTTTTGCAGATCACGGGCATGTTCATTTATTATCTAATCCAGCTCCCGATCAACATTCAATATACCTTGAAGCATAACGTTTCCCGCTTTTTCAATATCATCTAGGGTGCTATATTCTTCAGGGCAATGACTCTTGCCATCAATACTTTTTACAAAAAGCATTGCCGATTTGCAAACCTCTGTCATGTAACCCGCATCATGCCTTGCCATGCTCGTTACTGTCAGATAAGGTTCGCTTAATTCCTCGGCGGTCTTTTGTAAGATGTGAACAATTCCAGCATCCATGGCGACAGGTTTTTGATCTTGAATAACTTCCTGATCGATAGTTACTCTACGTTTTTCAGATACTTCCTCACAATAATCCTGTATGCTTTCAATCATCTTTTGAACACTGCTTTCAGTTTCTCCTCTTATTTCAAAGGTAAATTCGACTTTACCAGGCACGATGTTGACAGCATTAGGTGCTACGCTTAATCTCCCTACCGTTGCGACAAGGTCAGTTGGGTCGGCATTGCCGAGTCTCTCAATCGCTAAAATGATTTCAGCGGCCGCTGTCAGCGCGTCATTTCTATCCGCCATCATCGTTGTTCCTGAATGATTGGCCTCACCTGTGACAGTAACTGTATTCCTATATATCCCCACCATGTTATCCACCACAGCTGCGGAGATATTCTTGTCCTCCAACCGCTTGCCCTGTTCTATATGAAGTTCGATGAATGCTTTTTTATCTTTTCTTAAATAGTTCATAGATGCATAACGATCGATTCCGCCATCAACACTTTTAAGGGCATCAGCAAGGCGCAAACCATTGGAATCAGATACACCCTTTATAAAACCAGGTGATAAACGGCCGGCAAAAGAGCGGCTTCCGAATGTTGATATATTGAAATCATTTGACTCTTCCGCTGTAAAGGATACAATGTCGACATCATGGTCAAGTGAGATTTTATTATCAATAATGGTTCGGATGATTTCTTTAGCCATAAGCGTACCAAGCGCCCCATCGTATTTCCCGCCGTTTGGAACGGTATCCAGGTGAGAACCGATCACGATGCTCCCAGATTTCTTCCCGCTTCCTTTTAAACTCCCCCAAATGTTCCCTGCTCCATCAATCGAGACTTCCAGTCCGAGATAGCGCAGTTCTTTAATGAATAATTTCCTTACTCCAAGATCCGGCTCGGAAAAACTGGGCCTTGTAATGCCGCCCTCTGGATCCTCTCCAAAACGCGCATATTTATCAAGATCTTTATTGAGTCGGTCGATGTTAATTTGTATAGTCCCAATCACTTCTTATCGATGCCTCCTAATTAAATGGACTTTTGCCCACTGGTTCATCCGTTTTGGCATATGAACCATCTGTATATTGGTTATTGGCCCGGAATTTATATGCAACAAGAATAATAACAAGGCTGACAAAACTCATCAGGATTTCCGGTCGCGTATCAGGCAGCCATAACATTGCAATCAAAACCGCTAACATACAAAAAATTGTAAAGTAAGTGAGGTAAGGAAATAACCACATCTTTAATTTCAATTTTTCAGGTGCTTCCTGTTCAAGCTTGCGACGCAGCTTAATTTCTGAATATGCAATAATCAGATAATAAAATAAAGAGATTGCCCCTGCAGAATTTATTAGAAATAAGAAAACGGTTTCAGGAAAAAAGTAGTTTAAAATAACAGCAACATAACCAAAGGTAGTTCCCGCAAGGATCGCCCAGACCGGGACACCGCGTTTGGTCGTTTTCAAGAAGATTGGCGGTGCATCACCGTGCCTGGTGAGCGCAAACAGCATTCTGGAGGTAATGTAAAGACATGAGTTAAGCGAGCTAAGAACAGCTGTAAGAATCACTATTTTCATGATTGCAGCTGCAACAGGAATGCCCAATTCATTAAGTGCCATAGCAAACGGGCTTTTAATAGCAACCCCGGCAAAATCAATATTCCACGGAACAATACATACTATTAAGAAGACGGAAACGACATAAAAGAAAAACACCCTATACATCACTTGATTTGTTGCCTTTGCTGCATTCTTTTCAGGATTATCTGATTCTGCAGCGGCAATTGTTGCAATTTCTGCCCCGCCAATCGAGAAAAGGACTGTTACGGTGCCGATTAAAGCCGCCCCCACCCCTTTAGGAAAGAAGCCTCCGTCGCTATATATCATTGAAAGACCGGGTGAATCACCGGGCCACAATCCTATTAAAAATAAAACACCAACGGCAATAAAAGCAATAATTGCCACTATTTTTATAGATGCAAACCAAAACTCGGCCTCACCATATGACCCGACTGAATAAAGATTAGTCAAAGTAAGCAGGACGATCAATGACAAACACAACAACCAAGAAGGTATATTTAGATAGTTTACTAATATACCAGCACCTGCAACAGCCTCTATAGCAAGGACGATGATCCACATGTACCAATAGAGCCAGCCAACTGTGAAACCGGCCCAGTTTCCTAATGCCTTTCTGGCATAATCAGAGATTGAACCGGTTGACGGCTCTGCAACCGCCATTTCTCCTATCATACGCATGATCAAAACCATAAGACCCCCGGCAAGAATATAACTAAGCACGGCTGCCGGCCCCGTTGCATTGATAACGGCGCCGCTGCCCACGAAGAGCCCGGCCCCAATAATACCGCCAAGTGCGATCATCGTCACATGGCGAGTCTTCAAGCTTTGTTTTAGCTTGTGCTGTGTGCCTATTTCTTGTTTATGGTCATTTGTCACGATTTCACCTTCCTATCGCTTTTTTTCCGATAACGGATATAGATGTCACTTTAAATGACTGCTGGGATGGTTTAATAAAAAAAATCTCCAAATGGAATTATGTACAGACGCCATTGATCGCCATTTTGACATCGTGCTCCACGGAGATTTTATAGTAGTAGAAGATCAATATACAAGACATTGTTGCTTAATAAATGTTTTCACGTCATCTTTTGAATAAGACTACTCATCGCCTTTAACGTTGTAAGAAGGGGCCCGTTCCGGTTCAAGCGCCCTAACCCTATAATCTTCTGCTTGCGGACCATAAATTTCCCATAATTGTTTAAGGTCGCGAAGAGGATCATCACTGTAATCTATACGAAGATCAACGTAAGGAAAATTGTCATAGGTGTAAACAATCAGGCCTATGGAATGCTCTTGATCTAGTTCCCCTCCCATCATAAATCCAACCTCAATAGCTGAAATCAGACGTTCTGGCAAAGATAAATTCCCATTGTCTATGAAATGCTCTCCCATTGCCTCCGGTATCGTTGCGTCACTTAATAGATTGCCAATGGAGACAACATTATCTGAACAATATTCACCGTGGACACCCAATGCCTGTTCCCCGGTGAAAACATCCGATTTGCCTTTGCCGTCTACGACTGCCAATTGCCGATATTCTGGAAAAGGAGTGGCATTCGTCATTGACCTTATAGCTCCCTTAGCATCATAACCTTGCTCTAGGGCAGAGTAGCCAACACTTGCTAATCTCGGGTCAGTCACATTTTGCGAGAGGATGACACCGGACTTCCCCTTGACGCTTAGACAGCGCGCCCCGACAGCCGGGCTGCTGGATGTAACAATCGCTCCTAAAGACCCTGTTGACGAACAGCGTCCCGCTACTGAAAATGTGCTCGTTACATTCATTTAAATTCCTCCACTTTATTAGTCATTGATCCGGTTGCTGACAATTGCTTCAACATCAATTTCCATCAGCATTTCCGGCATAGCCAAGCCATTTACAACCAAACCCGTGCTGCATGGATAGACACCGCGAAAATGCTCTGCTATTACGGCATATGCGCTGCTGCGATAGGAGCGGTCAGTTAAATACACCGTCATTTTACAAATATCGTTCACGGAACCCCCGGCTTCTTCAAGCAACTGTTTGACACACCTGCAGGCCATGTCGGTTTGTTTCGCGACATCTCCTTTCCCATGAAAGTTGCCTTCAAGATCAAAACCTGTTTGTCCTCTTAGGAATATCCGGTTACCAGCCCGGACCGCCATGCTAAGCTCGTTTTTTATATGATGCTCCGCTTCGCCCAAATCGGATGGATAAAAATTCTTAGTCTCAAATTTCCGAAATCTTTTAATTTGCATTGGTAAATGCCTCCTATTTTACATATCAAATTTTAAGGTGAACGTCTGCCCTATATTGGCCAGCCTAAGAGCTGTTCAGCTTGCTTTTTCTCCCCTTGCATCAAACAGCTGCGGATTCTGCTAGAAGAAATAATCTTGCCTGACTGACATCGTATAGGGTCCAAAACATGGACTTCAAAATGCTTTCGTAAAGTATTTAAATCACCGTCCCGGTTACTTCCAAATCGAAAATCGGAGCCTTCCCAAATTTCTAACGGGTTCAAATGCGAGAGTTCGTCAAGAAAGGCATGCGTGCCTATTGTGGCAAAGTTAGTGTCAAATGGTGCAATGACAACATGATCCGCGCCGAGTAACCTTAGTCTTCTGATCTTTTCTGGAAGGGGTGACAGAAGTATTGAGTGTTGAAAATAGACCTTTGGCGGAGGATCGAATGTATATACCACTAAAGGCACCCCGAATTCATTTGCCCTTCTTTTTGCATGATGGATTAATGATTGGTGACCCAAGTGAACACCATCCAGCGCTCCGATAGTAAGTATCGATGAGGGAAGACTCAAACTTTCTACAGAATGCACTTGCACATCGACCACTCCTTATCCGTTAACAACCTCCTGTGTAAGCTTCGCCGCCTTGCGTACCTTCTCCCGAACCTGTTCGAGATCAAAACTATTGTATGCTGCTAAGTATTGAGCGAATGGCGGGCTTTGAGCAAAAAGTTCAAAGGTGATCTTATGTCCTGCATAAGATGAATTAAGTAAGTCGCGGGCGAAGTATAGCAGTTTGGTCCGGTCTTCGGAACGCCATCCCCCAACTGAATAATACTTGTCTATATAGTCTTTGACTTTCGGATCCGCCACCGTCTCTGCATCCGGGCTAATTGCCAGCTGACCGCCGACCAATTCGCGGGTTAGATGGGCCATCGCCGGGAAGTTTGACAGAGCATAGATACGCCCTGTATACAATAGCGATTGGTTTGGCATCATTAAACCGCCTGGGCTCTTCTCGGCCTCAGCCACGGCTGCCGTTAAATGAGCGTTAATCCCCTCACGGTAGCTAATTAACTGGGCAAGTTTCTCCTTTACAGCCGGGATTTTTGTCAGGCCAGTCTGCTCAACATTCAATAAAGCTGTCCCTATCAATAGATCCGCCCGTCTTAGAAGGCGCAAAACATAATTAAATGCAGAGTAGCGATGCAGTGTGTTGCGAATGTACTGCGCTGATTCGATGGACCGATGAAACAGCACATTTTCCCACGGGATTAGGACATCATCAAAGACAAGAAGTGTATCCAGTTCATCAAATTGTGTGGACATTGGATAATTTTCTGGATCTCTTCCTTTACCTAAAGAAGAACGGCAAATGTGCTTTAATCCAGGAGACCCCATATCACAGATGAATCCGCAGGCGAAGGGATCCATCTTTTCATTCGTCCAATTTGAGATCGTCGGCTTAACAAATGCTTGGTGGGCGTAAGCCGCAGCTGTTTCAAATTTAGCCCCTCGCACAACGATCCCTTTGTCATTTTCGGAGGCGACGTGAAGCAGTGTTCCCCCGTCTTTGCCTTCGATAAGTTTACTGCGATCACCCTTAGGGTCGGTGTTGGCCGATACATGGAATAAATCCCTCCTCGCGACCCGGTCAACATGATGTCTGATGTTATCCGCGTAAGTTGGATCAATCTCGTTTAATTTATCTTGAGCATCGTAGAGGGACCACATCTCACCGATTGTTTCATCCCCCACCCTGTAGACAACCCCGCCTAAATCATCCAACACTGTCTCGACATAACGCCTGATAGCAGTCAGATCTTCCTTTTTTTTCGGCAATTGGTAGGCGCGGCAGATTGCGTCACCATCTGGCAATGTGGCGGTGCATACGTCAGCGTAGCGCTCCTCATGGCTCATATCATACATACGGGCCTTGACATCAATAATTGGTTTAAAAGCCGGATGGTCTGCTACATTCCTAACCTTCTCACCATCAATGTAAACCTCACGTCCATCGTTCAATGATTGGCGGTATTCTTGGCCAGTCATAAGTGTCATGTTGTTTCCTCCTTATCCGATTGGTTGGAATCGATCAAATTTTGCCTCCAGCACTATCGATCAAATAGCGTCCAAGACGCTTGGCATTTGCGGTATGCTGGAGAATCACTTGTTTGGCCTCTTTGACATCTCCCGCTTCAAAAGCTTCTGTCAGCGCAATGTGATCCCGAGCTAGAAGTGCAAGCTCTTTCTGAGCCATCTCGTCGCCTGCTTCAAGCGCCGCACGCAAGGCACTTGACATCACGGCTTCAGCTGTGACTCGGCGGTAAGCATCGAGCAATGTCGGGTTCTTGGTTACTGCAACTGTATAATCGTGAAATGCCGTATTCGCCTCTATGTAGAGGTCCGTTTTCGGGTTCTCGTTTGCCTGAAACAAAGTTGCCTGCAGACGCTTTTGCAACTCCGTCAGTTCTTTGTCTGAAAGCCGGTTTGCTGTTTGTTCGACTGCCGCGACTTCCAAAGCACATCGGGTATCCAAGGCATCATTAAGCGTTCCCGCATCTAAAGGTGTGACGATGTAATGGTCCTCTTCTTCCCGATTTACTAGGCCTTCTGTTTCCAATCGCGTCATCGCGTAATAGACGGCTTGACGGGGCACATCAAGCTGGTAAGCAAGTTCCTCGAGGTCTAACATTTGATCCGCCTTAAAATCACGCGTCAAGATTAACTTGCGAATCTGCCTATAAACCCTCTCGTCATTCGCCTCTTTAAAGTGACCAAACTTGCCTCGGAAATAAGTCAGCGGCATGCCCTTTTCAACCCGTGCGTTTTGCACCTCGGCTAGAAAGACAGAATGGGTGCCGCCTGTCACTTCCTCTACAACACGGCACTCGAGATTCGCTAGGACATCCTTCAACAACGGCTCCCCAAGTTCCCCATATGAGATCGGTGTATCTTTGAACTTATCTGTATTTGGCTTGGCAAACTGCAATGCCAAGTCGCCTTGATCTTCATGAAGGATGTTTACACCGAAGGTCTTTGAAGCCGAAATCGCTTGGCATGTGCCTGTCTTTTTATTAGCGCATACAAGCAGCATCGGCGGATCAACAGAAAGGGATGTGACCGCACTGGCAGTAATCCCAAAGTTATTTTCATTCTGCCTTGTAGTGATGACCGTCACACCGCTGGCAAAATGACCAATAACATCCCTGAACAAATCACTGTCGACTAGGCGATGTCCGTTGGAACTTGCTTTTGCCGTGTCGGTTTTCATAAAGATCTCTCCTCTCATCATTAATTAATTTAGGAATGTGTCCTTTATTATTCCCTTAATAGGATCTTACACAATAACAAAATGTATGTCAATACTAAATTTTTAGATAATTGGCCTAAGCGTTTATTTAATCGATTGGCACACCAGATCCATGTGTATGTTCACTTTTGCCGCCTTCTTCCGTTTTTTCTTGTACTGGCAAACGGTTAATTTTAATATTGAAATAACCGTAAATGATAGCTACGATTGAACTGATATAGCAAAAGAATGCATACGGAGCGTAATCGACAGGAGAAACACCAAGGACTGAGGCCATGAAAATACCGCCTGTCGTCCAAGGAATCAAGTTGGCCATGACCGTTCCGCAATCTTCCAGTGTGCGGCCGAGCAGTTTTGGGTGCAGCCCCCGTTTCTTGTATTCATCCAAATACAAGCGCCCCGGGATAATTACGGACATAAATTGGTCACACCCTACCGCATTAGAGGTATAACACGTCACAGCGGTAGCAGCGATTAAGCTTCCTGTCCGTTTTATTCGGCGAAGCAGCCCCCCGAGGATAGCCTCCATAATTTTTGCCTTTTCAAGAGTCGCCCCAAATGATAAAGCAATTATAATGAGGGTAATCACATAAGCCATATCTTGAATGCCGCCTTGGTTTAAAAGTTGATCAGTAATGTCATTGCCAGTTTTGGCTGTGAACCCTTCGTTCATAGAAGTTATAACATCACCCAGTGGGACACCTTGGATGAAAACAGCGCAGAATACACCGATAATAACTCCGATCATCAAGCCAGGGATAGCCGGTATCTTAAGTATGAATATTAAAACAATAAAAAGTAATGGAAGCAGCAACCACGGTGATATAATAAATTGTTCGGAAAGTGTTTGTTTAATGATGTCAACCTGTGACAAATCTGAACCTGCCCCACTAAATTTAAACCCAAGAACTGTATATATAATAAGAGAAATGATAATTGTAGGGATCGTTGTGTTCATAAGATTTCGGATATGCTCAAATAAATCGACGCGCACGACTGCAGATGTAAAATTGGTCACATCTGATAACGGACTGCACTTATCGCCAAAATAGACGCCGGAGATAACCGAACCGGCAACCATTGGTAACGGAAGCCCCAAACCTTCTCCAATTGCCATAAGTGCAACGCCGATTGTGCCGGCTGCAAACCATGAATTTCCGGCCATGCTGACGATAATAGAAATAACACAGGCCGTCAGCAAGTAATAAGTCGGCGACAATATCTCGAGTCCGTAATAGATCATTGAAGGAACAATACCGCCTGCCATCCACACCCCGATAAAGCTCCCTATTATTATCAATATAAGGATAGCCTTCAGTGATACACTGATTGTCCTAACCATGCTCTCTTCTATCGATTTCCATGAATGGCCAAGTGTTAGAGCAACAATCACCGCGACGACAGTACTTAATAACAGTGGAACGTGGGGAGCGGTCCCGTAAACACCAATCCCAATCACAAGGGAAATAGCCATAAACACAATTGGTATCAAAGCCAGCCAAATAGGCGGAATTCCCCCCTCTTGCCGTCCTCTTTCCTGATTCACTCGCTTCACTCCCTGATTAGTTTAAGTCACACATGAGAGAGATGATTCATGCTGAAAACTACTCCAAATTGATCCAGACACTTTTAACTTCCGTGTAATTATCTAAGGCATAAGACCCCATATCGCGGCCGAATCCGGATTCTTTGAAACCGCCGAATGGTGAGGCGGGATCAAGTGCATCATAACAGTTCACCCATACTGTTCCAGCTTTAAGACGATTGGCAGCATAATGAGCATTCTTGAGATTTTCTGTCCACAAACCCGCTCCCAAGCCATAAGGGGATTTGTTCGCCCTCTCGATGACTTCATCCAAACTATCGTAGGGCATCACAACAACCACCGGGCCAAAAATTTCTTCCCGGGCGATTTGCATCCCATCATTCACATTCGTAAAAACGGTTGGCTCGACAAAATAACCCTTTTCAGAGTAACCTCCTCCTGTTAACATTTCCGCTCCCTCGTCATTGCCTATATTAATGTAATTCATAACACGATCCTTCTGCACTTTTGAGACAAGCGGCCCCATCTCCGTCTCTTCATCTAATCCATTGCCTTGCTTCACATTTTTTGCATAGGAAACAAGTTCAGAAACGACGTGATCAAAATGCTTTTTCTGTACATAGACTCTTGATCCAGCGCTGCAAATCTCACCTTGATTCGCCATTATGCCCGAAAACACTCCGGGAGCCGCATTAGATAAATCAGCGTCTGGGAGAATGATATTTGGTGACTTTCCTCCAAGCTCAAGCGATACCCGTTTCATCGTATTCGCCGCTTCTTTCATAATTTGTTTCCCAACTGCAGTGGACCCGGTAAAGGCAATTTTATTAACCTCCGGATGTTTCACTAGCGCATCGCCCGCTGTTTTTCCAAAACCCGTAATTATATTGACAACACCCTTAGGAAATCCCGCTTCTTCAACCAGTTTTGCAAAGTAAAGAGCGGACAACGGGGTTTGTTCTGCAGGTTTCAGGACCACAGTACAACCCGCAGCTAAAGCTGGCGCCGCCTTCCAAGACACCATATTTATCGGAAAATTCCAGGGGATAATTTGACCAACGACGCCTACCGGTTCATGGCGAGTATAGTTGAAAAAATGTCCGGAGACCGGTATCGTCTGGCCCGTCATCTTGGTTGTCCAGCCGGCATAATACCGAAACATGTCAATGGTAAGAGGAATATCAGCCATACGCATTTCTGTGATCGGTTTGCCATTATCAAGCGTATCCAGCTGGGCCAGCTCTTCTTTATGTTCTTCGATTAGATCAGCTAGCTTGTACAATAATCGTCCTCTTTCCGCCGCATCCATCTTCGGCCAAGGACCGTCATCGAAAGCTTTTCTTGCTGCATTAACCGCCTTATTAACATCCTCGTCAATTGCCTCACTAACAGTTGCCAAAACTTCACCGTTCACAGGGTTATAGGTTTTGAATGTTCTGCCTGAAACCGATTCGACAAATTCACCGTTAATATACAAACCTTTCTTGCTGGTTAAAAACTCAGTCACCTTAGGTTGCAGGCCCAATGTTTGTTCCGCCAATAGTAGCCCTCCATTCAAAATAAAGGTTGCACGGCAGAAAGCAAATATGCCTTCCGCCTGCATATTTATTCCAGTTTGTTTTCAAAGGCTGTAACAGCATCATCTATGATATTAATAATCTCCTCTACATCTTCCTTTTTGGTGATAAGCGGAGGAGCGATCGCAACAATATTTTTCCCTTCTTCAAAATCGGCTGTTCTCAAGATAAGTTTACGTTTATAACACTCTTCAGCAACGATAGCAGCAGCCCGGATTGATTTGTCAAAGGGTAGGTCCGCATCACGGTCTGCCTGCAATTCAAAGGCTGATATTAAGCCAAGCGCCCTGGATTTTGCGACATTGGCATGATTGTCTTCTAAGTATTTAAAGCCCTTCTTCAGTTCTTTTTCCATGTTCTTCGCATTTTCAACTATTTTGTCACGCTCAATAATTTCAAGGTTTTTCAAACCTACAGCACAAGCGGTGGGATGACCGCTATAGGTAAAGCCATGGCCCAAAATTTGATCATATTGAACCAGCGTATTTCTAATTTCTTCACTCATTAAGACGCCGCCCAGTTGAGAGTATCCGCTTGTAATCCCTTTGGCTACGCTCATGAGATCAGGTACAATATCCCAATTATCTGAACCGAATATTTTTCCGGTACGGCCAAAACCACAAATCACTTCGTCCATAATAAAGAGAATATCATTCTCCTCGCATAGATCTTTCACCGCTTTTAGGTAACCGTCCGGCGCAATATGAATGCCGCCTGCCCCTTGAACAGGCTCCATAATAACTGCAGCTATTGCTTCAGATCCTTCCTTTTCAATGGTATCGCGGATGCACCCTTCGTAATTTGGATCGCTCTTATCCCCTAGCTCACAATTCGTTAAATGGGCTTTTGCATTTAAAATGTCGATATCCCTTGAGCCTGCAAAGTTGTGAAAGGCATCAATGCCTGTTGCCGTTCCGGCTGCGACGGTCGCACCATGGTAGCTATTTGTAATAGAGATGATTTTTTTCTTCCCTTTTCGGCCTTTCAAGTGCCAATAAAATCTTGCTAGTTTGAAAGCCGTGTCGTTCGATTCCGAACCGCCTGATGTAAAATAAATAGCACTTAAATCACCCGGAGCAATGGAAACTACCTTTTCTGCCAAGCGAATGGCGGGTTCATTTGAATAGCCATAAAATGATGAGCCATAAGCAAGTGTCGTCATTTGTTCATACGCCGCATCAGCAAGTTCCTTCTGACCATGCCCTAAATTAACATTCCAAAGCATGGAAACCCCATCAATATAGGTATCCCCTTTGGCATCCTTTACCCTGATGCCGTTTCCTTCCGTAAAAATGATCTTAGGACCGTTGTCACTAAATGTTTTCGGAACAGTCGTTGGGTGAAGATAATACTTTTTATCCCATTCACCTAATTGATCAATCCCGGAAACTTGTTGAGAAAGATTAGCCACCATAAAACCTCCTAGTGTGATATAATTAGGGATAATATCCTTAATTATTCCCTATTTGGATTTTACGAAATTGTTTGATTATTGTCAAGACTAAATTAAGATAGAAAACCGCCATTATAAAGACGCCTATTGATTGTTCACATAAAATAGTTTTTAGGTTACACCGTTTTTTCTTCAAAAAATTTTTTATTTATCTTAAAATGGCTATGGAGGCGAGGAAAATGATCGATCACATTTCTAAATTAACCGAAAAGATTTATCCAACATTAATTGAATGGCGGCGTGATTTTCACAAACATGCAGAATCCGGGTGGGCAGAATTTCGGACAGCAAGCATTGTCGCATCAAAACTTTCTTCCTGGGGTTATGATGTCCGCACAGGGATGGATGTTATTGATACAGATGCACGAATGGGAGTTCCTGACAAGGAGTTCCTTGAACAACAAGAAAAACGCGCCCTGTCACAAGGCGCTGATCCGGAATGGCTGAGACATTTTTCCGGGGGGTTTACCGGTGTTGTTGCAATACTTGATACAGGTCAACCTGGACCGACCATTGGGTTCCGTGTTGACATGGACGCTTTGGATATACAAGAATCATCCTCAAAAGATCACCTTCCCGCTAGAGAAGGCTTCGCATCAATGAATACTAATATGATGCACGCCTGTGGTCATGATGCACACACATCGATTGGTTTGGGTGTTGCTTACGTCTTATCCCAAATCAAGTCACGGCTCAAAGGAAGAATCAAGCTTATTTTCCAGCCTGCTGAAGAAGGCGTCCGCGGGGCAAAATCCATGGTAGAAAAGGGAGTTGTTGACGATGTCGATCTTTTTATAGCCACTCATATTGGATTGGATGCTGACCTCGGAGAACTTATTTGCGGTAATTTAGGACATCTTGCCACAACGAAATTCGACGTCACATATACTGGAAAATCGGCCCATGCAGGCGCAAATCCAGAAGACGGGAAAAACGCCCTTCTCGCCGCCGCGGCAGCAGCCTTAAATATGCATGCTATTTCCCGCCATAGTGAGGGTCAGTCAAGAGTCAATGTAGGGGTTTTGCATGCAGGAAGCGGCCGGAATATTATCCCTGGGCAAGCACACTTAAAAGCAGAAACCCGAGGGACAACAACTGAAATTAACCAACATATGTATCAAAAGGCTGTAAAAATAGTCAAAGCGGCGGCTAGTATGTATGAGATTGATGCCAGTATAGATATTGTGGGTGGCGCAGAAAGCTGTGAGCCAAGCGAGGAATTACTCGGCTTTATTCGTCAACAGGCTGATAACATCACAGAGATTCATTCGGTCAAAGCAACAACGGGTTCTCCAGGTTCTGAGGACGCGACCTATATGATGTCACGTGTTCAAGAAAAAGGCGGTTTATCTGCATATATAGTATTTGGTACCAAACTTGCTGCGGGGCATCATAATGAGAGGTTTGATTTTGATGAACAGGTCATGTCTATTGCTGTTAAAACACTTACCCTTTGCGCATGTCATGCCGATAAAGCATAAATTAGATTTTTCTGAAATATAAGCGGAGGTTACTATGAAAGCAAAACTGGGAATTGTCGGACCAAAGGATTCTGTTAATTTTATATATCGTATTGCCGAGGAATATGACAACATTTATCCCGTTCAGCTTATGTATCATGACCCGGAAGAAATAACCAATATTGTCCAAAAGAATGAGCGGGTTATCGATATCTGGGTCTTTTCGGGATTAACACCATATACTTTAGCCAAGAAAAATGGCTTACATAAACTTTCTTTCTATTTGGAGCTTGATGGATCTAGTTTAACAAAGACACTCATGGAAATCGGCTATAAGGACCGCAAAAACATTCAAAGAATTAGTTTAGATATGCTCGAAGAACACGATGTTTATGAAACATATGATGATCTTGGCATCCCTTATGAAAAACTTTATCTATATGAATACCAAGGGTACACCCCATTCGAAGAAATTGTCGCTTTTCATCAAAACTTATTTAAAGACAACAAAGTTGATGTATGTGTCACATGCCTACGTTATGTTTATGAACAATTAGAGTCTTTAAGCGTGCCTGTGTATCGCGTGACACCGACAAGGGTCAATATCCGAGAGACATTGAAAGCGGCATACCAACAGTGGGAAACACAACAATTCAAACAATCGCAAATTGCGGTGATGCTGATTAGAACGGGTGATGCAAAAAAGATAGACAGCAACAAATCGTTTTCGTATGATTTACACAGGTTGGATTTAGAATTACAGAACGCCATTGTCGATTACGCGGAATCTATTTCCGGTTCTTATGTGTCTCTTGGAATTGGCAATTCAATTGTGTTTTCTACCAGGGGGTCTTTGGAAGGAAGCGGACAGCAGGGATTAACTCTCTTGGAAAAGCTCTCCTTAATTTCCGATTTACCTTCCAATATAGGCATTGGCTATGGAGAGACTTCTTTGGCCGCTGAAGAAAGCGCCCGCCTTGCTTTATACCATGCACAAAAATATGGGGAATTTAGCGCTTTCCTCGTTGACAATAACGGAACCATTGAAGGTCCGCTAAAGGAACAACAAAGTATTGCATATGGCTATCGAAATGAAAACAAAGAAATCAGTGATCGTTTAAAACAGGCTGGGGTGACCATAACAACTTTCAACAAGATACTATCTGTTCAAACCGGTGTAGGAAATCACGCGATAACAGCATCGGATGTTGCTGAATGGCTTAAAATGACCCCGAGGCATGCCCGCCGAATTCTAAATAGTTTGGCGGAACAGGAACTCGCGGAAATCATAGGTGAAGATGCTCCAACATCAAGGGGCAGACCCAGAAGAATATATCGTGTTGGTACCGATCTCTAAACTGCGCTATTATTGTCTGCGAGCAAAAAATTGGCATCTGTCATGGATAGATAGGTAAACTGTTTCATATGGAGACTTATTTTCATAAGATCTTCGCCTGAAAAGGAGTGAACGGAAATGCCTAAAGAAAACACTTCAAAGGAATTAAAAGATATCCCATTTTCCGTCTTGGATCTCGCACCCATTATAGAAGGCGGAACGGCTGCTGAATCGTTCCGCTATAGTTTGCAGTTAGCTCAAAAGGCTGAGGAATGGGGATTCAACCGTTACTGGGTCGCAGAGCACCATAGTATGCCAGGGATTGCTAGTTCTGCTACATCGGTCGTGATCGGTTATATCGCTTCGGGGACGGAAAATATTCGTGTCGGCTCTGGCGGGATTATGCTGCCGAACCATCCGCCGTTAGTTATAGCTGAACAGTTTGGCTCGCTGGAATCGATGTATCCCGGCCGGATTGACCTTGGTCTTGGCCGCGCGCCAGGAACGGACCATATTACCTCCAGGGCTTTACGCCGGGATGTTAAGGTTAATGGCGAGAATTTTCCCGAACAGGTCGCCGAACTGCGAGGCTATCTCGATCCCTCATTAGAGCCTTATCAACTGAATGTTCATGCTGTACCAGGTGAAGGCTTGACGATTCCAATATGGTTATTAGGGTCAAGCGGTTTTAGTGCGCGATTAGCTGGAGAACTCGGTTTGCCATTTTCTTTTGCCAGTCATTTTGCTGCCGAAAACACTTTGCCTGCTTTAGACATTTATCGGACTCACTTCCAGCCTTCCCAGGTACTCGATGAGCCCTATGTCATGCTCGGTGCCAACGTGATTATCGCTGATAGCGAAGAAAAGGCGAATATGCTCGCAACATCACAGCAGCAGCAATTCCTTAGTCTCGTTCGAGGAAAACCCGGCCGTCTGCAGCCACCGGTTGATGACATTAATGCCCTAATGACTGATTATGAAAGACTGGCTATAAAAGATAAGCTAAATTCATCAATGGTGGGAACGCCAAGTCTGGTGAAAGAAAAACTTCAAAGCTTTCTTGATGACACGGGGGCCGATGAAATCATTGTTAACTCGCAAATCTTTGATCATCATGATCGGCTTCGGTCTTACGAACTTCTTGCCGGGATAATAAAGGAATAGAAATGAAGGAGCCTGGCCTGGGATTAAAGTCCCGGGCCAGGCCTCTTTTAAAACCTAACGAGAATACAAGCGGTATTTATCGCTCAGCGTATCACCGTTGCCATAAACGTAGGCTGTTGAATCAGATCCATCTGAGTTGTTGTCATATTTCCATTCCAGCCTTAATCCCATATATCCGCCAGCTCCATAAGTTGACCCATTCTTCTTTTCGATGAACTTCGAGAAGCTCTTCCATGTCTTAGGGCCGACGATCCCGTCAGGAACAAGGCCATTGGCTTCTTGATACTTCATCACAGCCTGCCTTGTTTTTGGTCCAAAAATACCATCCGGATCGGTTATACCTGTCTCAGTATAAAAAGACATGACATTAAGAATGTACTGGAGATTCTTAATTTCCGTCCCGGATTCCCCTTGATATAGCATGGTATTTTTATCCCAATGCTCCGGATGATGAAAACCGCCAGCAGCAGAAGCTGCCGATGACGACGCAAACACGAAAACCAAAGTCAAAGAGAAAATGGATATTAACCATTTCTTACTCATGACTTCGCCTCCTTTTTTCGAGTTTTTACTGTCACCTACTTTTACCCCTTAGCTTGAACAAGTAAACTGGTATAAATGAGCTATTTTACATTAAGTCTTTTCCAAACTATTGATTAAGTCAAAACCTCGTCATCTCCCGGCGGAATTCGTCAATGGCGGGGAGGCTATCGACTATCTCATATTTAATGCCCAGCTTGTCTAATATTGGGGTCAATACCCATGCCGTCTGTTCGTCCTCAAACAGCATGTCACCAGGAATAATTTCAAGGCTTTCGACCATTTGAATAAAAGATGCCTGCAGCCTCAATTCATATTGTTCCGGATGAAGCAGATCGTGGCCGAAAATCAATCCGTGCTCATGATCTGCAGCAACTGTAAGATGGGGATAATATGGACGTTCGCCTTCGTTTTCCTGGATCGGTTCCGGTGAATAAAAGGATGCGAATTCTATTGTGGCATTTACCTTTTTAAAATCCTTTTTCAGCTTTTTTAATTTGAATTCCGATTCAACCATGAGAGCGGGTTCTTGGGCTTGTAACTCTTCCTTTTCTATTGTCGGACGGATGGCTCCCTCTTCCCAATCGATCCCATGCTTCGTTTCAACATAGTAGCGGTAAAAAAGCGTCTCGAAATTAAATTCAGGAATTTGCCCAGGATTTTCTTTGACCATTTCCGCAACATGGCAGATTTGTTCCAGTATTGCTGTTAAACAAATCACTTCCCCATCATCAAGACTCCATGGAAAATAGCCGGGAATTAAACTGCGGAGCATTGGCCATTGTTTTTTCCCCCGAAAGCTTAAACCTAAGGTCTTAATAAGTTCATAATCTTCCGGTTCAAGCTCGCCACGGTCACATAACGACAGATGGAGAGCGTCTTGTTTTAACACAATGTCAAAATAGTCTCCCGGACCTTCCAGTGTTTTTAGTAAGGACTTTAACCCGTTATCGCCCCGGTAAACGGCTAAGCCAAACTCCTCACCCGCCCCTCCCATGATCGAACAGTAAACTAAGTCATCCATCTCAGGGATATTCAGAACAATAATTTGATCACTAGACAACCAATTCCAAGGCTTTAGATTCTTAAATCGGGTCACTTGGTCGAATAATTGGAACCAGTGTTCTTCATTATCCGCACTGATTTCCTCCCAGTCCTTTTCATTTTCAAAACCTTGCAGGTTATCATTAATCTCCTTGGTTAATATCTTGCTGTCAACCTCCGGAAGCACTAATTCACCCGACAGCAGCTCACCCCTGCTGTCCTCTTCGGGCGCTATTCTCATTGCTTTTATACAGCGCGGATAGCTTGTCCCTTTTTCCGGTTGTAAAATTTTTTCAAGTAAGATCTCATGCTGCCAATCATCGCCAAAGTCGTAGACATACAAGCATTTGTCCTTTTCTTTTTCAAAATAGTCGCCAATCATTTGCTCCCTTTCATCAAGCGGCGGAGGACCAAAGTCATCCTCATGAGGCATGCCAATCGTCAATTGTTGGTTTGAAAAAATTGATATTTGTTGAGACTCTTGATCAACCCGCCGGTCATCAGATCTGTCAAACATAAATTCATGCAGATGATAGTCATACCAGTCAAAGGCGATTTGGATAATGTTATGCAGCTTAGCGAACGTGAAGTTACTGTCGACTTGTATCCTCCGCCATACAGGCGGTTTCATATGCTTCAGTGTTATTTTCATTTGATAGATCATCAATTTGCGCTCCTTAGATGCTTGACTTATTGGTATTTTTCTGAGTATAACATAAATGAAACACCCGGGAACACAAAAGATTGTCCCTATCATGCCGGGACAGTCTTTTGCTAATATTCATGTGGGATATGCGTCCTCATTTTAAATATAAGTCCATTGTCCTTAAAGTTTAAAAGCTTTCTCATACACAGCAAACTTTTCTAACATTTCTCGATTCACCTCAAACCCAATCCCCGGTTTGTCCGGCACTTGGATGATGCCGCCTGTCATAGTGACTTCAGGTTCGATGATGTCCTCATCCCAATAACGGCTGGATGGGGCTGTGTCCCCAGGCAGGGTAAATTGATCAAGGGTGGTGACAGCGATATTATGAGCGCGGCCGACGCCTGCTTCCTGCATGCCACCGCACCAGACCGGCATGCCGACTTGTTTGCAGTAGTCATTGATTTTCTTGGCTTCGGTTAAACCGCCGACCCGGCCTATCTTGATATTAATGATTTTGCAGCTGCCGAGTGAATGTGACCGCATGGCATCTTTTACAGAGTGGATGCTTTCATCCAAACAAATGGGTGTCCGAATCTCTTTTTGCAGGACAGCATGGTCGACGATATCGTCATGATCAAGCGGCTGTTCAATCATCATGAGGTTCAGATCATCCAACTGTTTCAAATGATCGATATCCTTTAGTGTATAGGCAGAATTAGCGTCAGCCATCATTGGAATATCGGGATAGACCTCTCTTACCTCTCTTAGAACACCAACATCTTTTCCCGGCTTGATTTTAATCTTGAACTTTCGGAAGCCCTGAGTAAGGAATCCCTCAATTTGGTTTAAAAGCGCTTTTGTTGTGTCTTGGATGCCGATGCTGATGCCGACCTGAATTTCCTTTTTTTTGCCGCCAAGGGCTTGTGACAATGGCATCCTGTTATTTTTTGCAAATAAATCCCATATGGCTGTCTCAATCGTTGCCTTGGCCATATTGTTGCGGCGGATCGGCGAGAAGCGTTCACTAATCTCGTCAGGATGCCCAATCGTTTGCCCTAAAATGTCAGGTATCAGCAAATCCTCCAAGATATGCTGATTTGTTTTAACGGTCTCTTCATTATACAAAGGCAGATCCGAAGCAACCGATTCACCCCAGCCAATGTTCCCGTTCTCATCAATGACTTCAAGAAGACAAAATGTTTTATCCTGCATCGTTTCAAAACTCGTTGCGAATGGGTTTTTTAACCTCATCTGCAGTTTCCTCAAGACGACTTCCTTAACTTTTACAGCATTTCCGGTCATACTCTTCCCTCCTTAAACTTCCTGTTCCAGTGTATTCAAAATGGCAGTGGTTAAGATTTGTATCCCTGAAAACAAAGCATCCCGATCGAACGTCATTTGCGGATGATGGAGACCAGGGGCGAGGTCACAGCCTAATCCAAGCATCGTCGCTTTAATGCTCGGGCGCTTAAGCGTATAAAAATGAAAATCATCCCCGCCGGGAGTGACGAGCGGCTCATCAAGATGGTCTTTACCTAAAATTTCTGTGATGGCATCTGCCATATACCTTTGGGCTTCATAATGGACCTTTGCTGCGGCGATATGTGACGGTTTGGATAATTCAATTTTGACCTTATAGAAATCCGCAGTCGTTTGGACAACATTTTCAACTTGCTCAATCAAAAGCGCCATAATCTCATTGGTTTGAGCCCTAAGGTCAATACTGAAAGAGGCATGACCTGGTATGATATTTGCGCTGTCGCCGCCTGCCCATAGCTTTGTCATCTTCACTGAATGCGGGATCATGGGGTTAAGATGAATATGACCTAACTCATGAACAAGCGTTGCGCCGATCTCCACGGCATTTGTCCCAAGATGAGGCCGTGCTCCATGCGCCTCTTCACCATGAATCTCGCCATTCATCGTTCCCGATGCGCCATGCACGATAGCCGGCGCCGCTCTCCCATTTGCTGTTTCTTGGATAGGACGCAAATGAACACCATAGAGAAAATCGATATCTTCTGCAACGCCTTTTTCAACCATTTTCAGAGCGCCTGCCCCTTTTTCTTCAGCCGGTTGAAAAATGAATCTTATCGTTCCTTTTGGCAGCTGCCTCATATTCTTAAGTGTAAATAACACACCCAGAACCATTGACATGTGCGCATCGTGGCCGCAAGAGTGATTGCCCTGGAAAACGCCGTCAACCTCCTGCCATAACGCGTCAATATCGGCTCGAACGGCTACGATAGGTTTCCCTTGGCCGATTTCCCCGACAACCCCTGTACAATCATCAAACTTGGTCACCCGGCAGCCGTTTTCTTTTAAAATGTTAGCGATATAGGCAGTTGTCTTATCCTCATGCCAGCTGACTTCCGGATGGCTGTGAAGATGGTCAAAGATCTCCTTTACTTTCGGTTTAATCGCGTCGATCGTCATATCTCCCACAATATCTTCTCTCCCTTAATCAATAAAAAAGTTTTTTAATCGTCTTGATTCATAAGCATCAATGTGCCGATTTGCCCGTTCAGGGTTCTTGGCATACACACCGGAGATTATCGCATTTAACAGCGAAAAGGTGACCGGCGCGGCATCAGGAACGGACTGCTCGGTAAGCTGAACCGGAAATAAAGCGTCTGCATAATCAACAATCGGCGAAATCGAGGAATCGGTGAACCCGATCACAAATATGCCGCGCTTCTTAGCCTCTTCAACGAGCCACAAGGTATCTAAGTCATAACGATAAAATGAAAAGGCAACGAGGACACTGCCTGCCAATAAGTCTTCTAAGTGAATATCGGTTTCTTGGCGAAATAAACGGGCCTTGCCGTAAACAAAATTCAGCATGAAAGTAAACCAATGCGCCATTGAAAATGATGATCGGCGGCCAGCTACTAGAATCCGCTCTGCTTCAGCGAGTTTGTTTACCGCAAGATCAAACATTTGTGGATCAACCATTTTCGCTGTTTGCTGGATGTTAGCTTGATCCTCCAACATTCTTTTTTCATAAATCGCCAGGGTTTCCTGATCAGTGTGTTCTTCCTTGTCATGATTTTTTAAATTAAACACAAAGTCCCGGATTTCCTTCTGCAGCTCGCCGTAACCTTTATAACCCAAGGCATGGCAAAAGCGGACGACCATGGTTTCACTCACGCCAATTTCTTCAGCCACCTTTCGAGCGGGGTTGGCTGCGAATGCGGCCGGTTCTTTTAATAGGAAGCCGGCTACTTTTTTCATTCCTTTTGTTAGGTCATTTCTATTCTTTTGAATACGCATCCTGAAATCCACTGCAAAACCACCTAATAAATGATTTATTTTAAAAAAGTATTGAAATAAATGAAATCATTTATTATAATTTAGCGCACGTACAGAATTTTCGCAATAGTAATTGCAATATAATTTTAAAAGGACCCGTACTAATTTGTAGTCATCCATCTTTAATTTACAAGGAGGTTAGAAAATGAAAGCGGAAACCGAAAAGCCCGTCCAAAGGAAAAAGCTTAAAATTGGCATGCCTGACGCCTACGTTATTTTATTTATCATTCTTCTCTTAGCTGTGGCATCCACTTACCTTTTCCAGGCGGGTGAGTTTGACCGCAAGACGGAAGACGGTGTGACAACCGTTGTCCCTGACAGCTACCACACTGTGGCGTCCCGGCCGGCTGACTTTATGGATCTGTTTTTATCGATTCAAGGCGGGTTAGTTGAGACTGCTCAGCTAATTTTCCTTGTGCTGATTGTCGGTGGAGCTTTTGCTGTCGTCGAATCCACCGGAGCAGTTGACGCGGGTATTATGAAAGCGATTAATAAGACGAAGAACAAACAGTATGTCTTAATCATCGCGATTGCTGTCCTGTTCTCGATCGGCGGATTGCTTGGTATTATCGTTAACGCCGTAATCGCCTTCGTTCCGATCGGCATCATTCTCGCCAAAGCGATGAAAGCCGATGCAATTGCCGGTATCGCTATGATCAAACTCGGCGCTTACGTCGGTTTTAACACGTCATTCCTCGACCCCGCAACAACTGGGTACGCCCAAAAAATTGCGGAATTGCCTTTATACTCAGGGGCGATCTTCAGAGCCATCACTTATGTCATTATTCTTGGTGTCACAATCGCCTATATTTGCCTTTATATTCGGCGCGTTAAAAAGGATCCTGCAAGAAGCATTATGGGGGACGAGCGGTTTGCGAAATCTGATATCGAGGTCCCCGATCAAGATGTGCCGTTTACCACTCAGCATAAAATTGTTCTCACTTTTTTTGGTCTAACCGTGCTCTTTTACGTTTTTGGTGTTTTCAAGTTCGATTGGTCGCTGAACCATATGACCGCCCTCTTCCTATTCATTGCCATTGGAACAGGTATCTTGGCAAAAATGACTCCGAATAAAGTCGTTTCGGTTTTCATGGGCGGCGCGCAAAAGCTTATCTACGGAGCCCTCGTGATTGGCTTCGCTCGAGCCATCGTAATCATTTTGGAAAACGGCAAAATATTAGATACTGTTGTTCACGGGTTAGCTGTGGCCTTGGAGCCCTTTTCATCTGTGACCGGAGCGATTGGCATGTTTTTCGCCAACTCGATTTTCGCCTTAATTGTTTCATCAGGAAGCGGAATGGCCGCCGTTCTCATGCCGATTCTGACCCCGCTTGCCGACATTATGGACATCCCGAGACAAGTTGCCGTCCAAACATACAAACTGGCTGACGGGTTCATGAACGCCGTCACACCGACATCCGGTGTCTTAATGGCCTGCCTTGCGATCGGCGGTGTCTCTTGGACAAAATGGATTAAGTTCATGTTTCCTCTTGTTATCATTTGGTATGTCATTTCCTGTGTCACACTCGCGATCGGCGTCTGGATCGGTTGGGGGCCGAATTAATTAGAAAACAAATGTCATCTTGACATCAAAATCCCTTACAAAATGGGCCTTCCATTACTAAGGGATTTTTATTTTTATATCATTGTCATTGGACACACAGCACCTACATATTTTAGATAGGGTTCGGGATAAGAAAAATAACAAAAGGAGGAATTGTTATCAAAAAAATCAAGTTACTGGTAATGTCATTGGTTGTCATGTTGTTAGTCCCTTGTACTGCATTTGCAAAGGCTGATAAACCTTTTGGGGCTGGCGAATGGGATGATTTAGGGTACTACGGAATGACGTATGTTACATACAAGGTGGCACATTCCGGCGGAGGGAACTTTAAAGTATGCATTGCTGATTCCGGTAACGCTACCTTTACTTACACATTGAAAGAAATCGACGGTAAGGGCAATTCACCTGAAACTGTTGGGAGAGTATCCTTATCAGAAGGAGAATGTAAGGTTTTTTATGTAGGGAACTATGTCGATGGGTCCAACCACCAGGCTGAACTGGCACTGACTAAAGGTAATGATGCCTATGTTGTCGCACGTTTTTGGGATTGATCCCTGAAGATTAGGGGGATTATACGCCCCCTTTTTTATGACTCTTTTACGGTCTTTTCCCAATACTCCCAGGCATTTAGATAGCCTTCCAGATCATCCGGGTGATGTCTGATGCATTTTCGAAGCATCTTTATGGATATCTGCTTTTTCCAACAATATCGCTGCTAATTCTTTTTCGGGAATTGAATGCAGCTCAATTAGAAAAGAGGCAAGCTCCGAAGATAATCCCTCAATAGAAGACAACATTATGGCGATCCCTCAATCATTTTATATCCAGCAAAAACCTTTCCAGGTTCCTGTTGCCCAAATGACTTATAAATAGGATTTGGGATAGGTAAGGTGACGTTTTCCATCAAAAATTCCAATAGCGTTATTTACCGGGGCATTCATCGTGTTAGCAAAAATACAACTGCTTGGCAAGGATAGGCAGTATCATCCCTGAAATACTAATAAAACTTAGTTTGCTGTTACTTTCCGCGGGGCTTTTATTACGAAGTCTAGCCGGTATTGTTTGGGCATTGGGTGATGTTTTTTTATAACTGTATAAATAATTGTAATCACATCCCCACAATTCTTATTTTACTATATTCTCAAGCTCCTCCTTACTAAGTCCAGTGATCCTCAAAATCAGGGCAAAAGGAATATCTTCTTTGAACATCGCCCTAGCCATTTCCTTTTTCCCTTCTATCTTCCCTTCTATCTTACCTTCCAAATTTCCTTCTCTTTTCCACTCTACCCTTTTCATATCAAGAAATTCTTTTAAAGTTGGTGAAGGCTCAGAATTCATAGCCTGGTTCATAAGAATTGCCTCCTTATCAATTAATGGTGTGATATCGCGTAGCAGATCACTAGTCATTTCCAAAGGAATTTCCAGTAAAAAATCAATGAAATAAAATAATGCGTTGATTTCTTTACGTTTATAGTCATTTTCTTTACCTTGCAGCAAGAGTTGGAGCAAACGACGTTTGAACTGATAACGCTGGACGGCATTGTTTTTACCCTTGATCATATAAATCCCTGCTAAAACAGCCAAAGAAAATGGATTTTCCGACAGCAATAATGTATTCTCGTCTTGGTCCAACAATTTATAGGTATTATATGTATATGTTAGTCGGGTACCGTAGAAGTTATAGGTGAAAGTGTTTGGTTTGAAGGATTTCCGATCATCGGCAAAAACGGCAATAGCATAGATTTTTCGGTGATAGGCATTAAAAATACGTGAGAAATACATATACATACGTTCTGAAAAGTCGTTGTCTTTGGAAGATTGAACTTCAATATGAATCAAAATCCACTGTTCGCTGCCATTTTTTAAATGGACTTTCATAATTTTATCAGTATATTTCTTTCCTTTTTTCACTGGAAAAGTCCCAGGCAGCTCCTGTTCAAGCGAATCAACTCTCTTGCTCCAATCGATGTTCTCAGAAAGTTCAGGGGCAAAAAACAGCATGAACGGCTCAAACAATTCAGTTAAAATCTTTTTCCAAAGTCCATCTTGATCTAAATATGGGGCTTGTTCTTCGAAAACCATAAAGGGTGAGGCATTTGACATTATTTTAACACATCCCTTAAGGAATTATAAAATCAATGTCTAAGATGCGAAAAAGTTATTATGAGGAGATAAAACCAGTGAAACGATCTATATTTATTATACCAGAATAAAACCTAAATGGGAACACACATTCCGAAAAATCTTTTTTTAATTTCGTTTAACACATACTCTTCAACGACTTTTTCGGTAAAAACAAAAGAGGTACGAACATGATCCATACCTCTCTTATTTTTATATTTTGGATTATTGATTGACTATAGGATAGATCCCGCCAGTTTGTTGAATCTCTGTGACGGGTGCCGGTGACAATGGATAGTATCCCTTACTGACCATGTATTGCCACATATCATAGGCATGCCTGCTGCTATTCAAAAAGGCATTTTCCAAAAAGGTCCGTAAATCAGGATTAGAACATTCCAATACTGATTTTGCATAATTCATAGCTGCTCCTTTTTGGTTAAGTAAATAGGCAGTGGCAATTTCTCGATCGTTATGCTGCACGGCGTTTAAATTGATGTCAACTGGCTGTAACTGCGGCATGGGTGACATCGTATAATTATTCATTTTCGGGTGCAACTCAGTTGGTACGAATTTTGTAATATCCGGAGTGCTGCTGTTCTGCAGAAATTCCACCTTCATGTTATAATCTGCAACATGTTTTGGAAAGTGCTGCTCCAGCAATTGCTTTAGTTCTGGATCTTGAGCTTGTTTAATGTAACCTGACATACTAGTGACTGTGTTATAGCAACTCATTACTAATTCACTTAAATCATGAAACTCATGACCAGCTAGCTGCATGACATGACCCTCCCTTGTAAATTATTACACAAGGATTATCATGTCCTACATCTGATTGGCTATGCAGAAATATGCAATCATTTATTTCGAATACCAATACAAACCATAATCGGTCATTACTGAGGCATGGCCCATTTGCCGCAGCATAGCTGTTATATTCCCGCGATGATAGGTCCCGTGATTAACGACATGCAGGACGATTTCAGACAAACTTGTTTCCCGTTTCCCTGTCCAAGTATTGTTAAGTATAGTCTTTTTATCTAGGTCATTATTTTGTTCGAGAAACGCTTTATACTGCTCTGATAAATCATTAAACATCGTTTCCATTTCTTCGATGCCCATCTTTTCTGTCCGTTCCCTCAACTCGTCCTCCATAGCAAATGCTTCCTTCATTTCTTTGCCAGAAAGGACACCTAACCAGCCACGATCAGCAATATAGATGTGTGCTAACACGCTTGATACCGAAGGAAAAACACTTGTAATTTCCTTTTGGTAAACGTCATTTGGGAGTTCTTTCAATCGATTAATGATCGTTTTATTCGCCCAAACGTTGTATCCATACATGTCTATTGCATAATTCATGAAATATAGCCTCCTTTTGGATGGGTATTCACTTGTTGTCTAAATTATATGCAAACTCCCCTGACAAAGAGTGTCAGGGGAGTTTAATTATTGTTAAATGAAAACCCTAGGCTAGGCCTAGGGTTTTCATTTAACAAAAAAAGCGCCCCTACCTCTTGTAGGAACGCTTCGTTTAAATAGTTTATTTTTCCTTTTCCGCTGAGACAATTAAAAACATAGGCCTGCGGTTTTCATCTTTCATTTCTGGGATATTTTTTAACATATCTTCAGAAGGCATCGGCTCCCTGACCGCCTTTATGCTAAAACCTGCATTTATTACGTCATTTATATACGTTGCGAATGTACTATGATATTTTACAACGTCCTCAGTCAAAAATGATGTTTCCCGCAAACCTTCTAATTGATAATTGTCAACTGGCCAATGCAGGCGCCTCCCCTGATCATCGACATACCAATCCTGTTCGTTTCGTGAAGTAAAGATTGGATGTTCAACCGAGAAGACAAATGCACCGCCTGGCTTTAGGCAATCAAAGACTTTTTTGCAGATTGCATCAAACGATCTTATATAATGAAAAGCGAGCGAACTGAGAACCACATCAAATTGAGAGTCCGAAAAATCAATGTCTTCAATTGGCATTTTTAAATACGAAATCAAGGGATCATCCGTTTTTTCGCAAGCCTTTTGAAGCATTTTTTCAGATATATCGACACCTACCACAGAACTCGCATGCTCCGTGCGGGCAAACCGGCAATGCCAACCAAAACCGCACCCCAAATCAAGCACACTTTTATTTCGCAGCTCTGGGATTAATGCTTTCAATACATGCCATTCTCCAGCACCTTCAAGCCCTTTGACTGATCGCGGCATTTGCTCATACGAAGAAAAGAAATTCTCGTTATCATATTTGTTTTGTTTCATCGTTCATACAACTCCTATATATTAAAATAGCCTCCTAAAATTATTACCATATCTATTTAGGAGGCTATCCCTCTCCTTCTTACCATTGCATCCTCTCCTCGTATATTAGGTTTAGGCCCTTAAATCAGTGCCGTAATTCTATACGTCAATACTTCCACAATTTATGTGCAATTAAACCTTATATATTCAGCTATATACCAGGCTCTAATACCGGGATATCTCCAACAGCAGCGTTAGCGGTTCTCCCTAAGGCGCACGTTTCCTCGAGTACTTTTCTGCACACTAAGAATGCCGAGTCCTTTTGCCATTGATACGGGATCATGGCTTGTTTTAGGACATCAAGGCTCCCAGGTGTTAGCAGCTTTTTTAACTTATCTCGTAACATGCCAGGATTTTCAGTATACAAAGCTGTACCGGATTGAAGCAAAAAATGGAGATTGTCATTCTCCTGCCCTCCCAGAGCGCGCACAATCAACATCGGGACTTCAGCAGCAATGGCTTCCGATACCGTTATGCCGCCGGGCTTTGTGACAAGCAGATCAGCAGCAGCCATCCATTCGTGCATATTTTCAACAAAGCCCAATAGTTTTAAAGGATACAAGTATTCAACTTCTTTTTTCTTTATCCGCTTGAGAAGTCTTTGGTTCCTGCCGCATATCACAACAACTTCAAACGGTACCATAAGGTCGTTCAATTCCTGAAGGAGATTTTCAATTTTATTAAAAACGCCAAACCCGCCGCCAGCTAATAAAATACAAGGAAGATCTGGATTAAGACCTAGTTTCCCTTTAACCTTTCTTTTCGAAAAGGGTAATGAGAAATTGGGATGGACTGGAATACCAGTTACCGTAATAAATGATTCCGGCACACCATATTTGATCATATCCCTTTTAACCAGCTTTGAGGCAACAAAATAATGATCAATATATGGATTAATCCATGAGCTGTGAACCGTATGATCCGTAATGACTGTGTATATTGGTGTGATAATAAGCCCAAGTTCTTTAAGCTCGGAAAGCATTCCAGAAGCTACGGGAAAAGTGCTTATAATTGCGTCGGGTTTTTTCTCGCCCAGCCATTCGTAAAGCTGACCTAATCCTAAACCATGAAGTCTTTTCTTTGCTATTGTAGTGATTTTCGATTCGGCACGTGTTTTCTCATAAAGATAATCATATAGTGACGGAAATCTTTTAATGCCGCTTACAAATAGTTTTTTTGTAAGTTTATCAGCAAACTGCGGCAAAAGATCCGTAACATCAAAAAGAACAGTGTTAATGTTTTGACGATCATTAAGCTGAACCATAGCATCACGCAATGCCTCAGCTGCCTTTATATGACCGTCGCCATATCGCCCGGTCAAAATAGCAATGGTCAGTGACATGCTAGTCCACTCCTTTTAACACATCTTCAAAATGTGCCATAATTAATGGACTTGAATGAGGCGTGAAATGTTCAAATCAAATCTCCATTTTAAAGGACTTGCCAAAATGGCAAGTCCTTTAGTCAATCAATCACCCTGTAACTCCCTCTTTAGAGCTAATTGTACCTTCTTCAACTATTTCTTCTTCATGGTGCGGTTTAACCCTTTTAATAAAGAGAGCAAGGATAAGTGCGACAGCCGCTATCAAGGTTGAAATGAAAAAAGTGAAGTTGATGCCATGCAGCATCGCTTGATTCATAATATGCTGTTTCATTTCAGCGGCAGTCTGCGCTGATGGCTGTGCTGTATTGGCATCCATAGTTGACATCACATGAGCGGCTAAGTCCTTTGCTTTTGCTTCAGTACGATTGTTCATTACTGTGATCAACAAAGCAGAACCTATGGCACCTGATACCTGCTGAAGCGTATTATTCATTGCTGTTCCGTGCGGGTTTTCTCTTGCCGGCAGCTGATTCAACCCATTTGTCATCACCGGCATCATCACCATAGACATCCCAAACATGCGACATGTATATAATAATACAAGAGTAAAGTAAGTCGTATCCATATTAATTTTACTAAAGTAATACGATGTCACAACAGTAACGAGCAAACCAAACACAGCAAGTGTTCTAGCCCCGTATTTATCAAAGAGCTTACCCGTAATTGGCGACATAATCCCCATTACAATAGCACCTGGAAGCATCAGCAAGCCCGAATCAAGCGGCGAAATCCCACGAAGTGTTTGCACATAAATGGGCATCAATATCATCGCCGAAAACATCGCGACGGCTATAACGATGGAAATGGCTGAAGACAGGGCGAACATCGGATACCTGAAGATACGAAACTCAAGCATGGGATCATCCATCCGAAGCTGACGGAGTATGAAGGTAATTAACGCAAGTGCCCCGACAATTATCGTACCGTATACATATGGACTATCCCATCCTTTATCACCTGCGGAACTAAAGCCATAAAGCAATCCGCCGAATCCAATACATGATAAGATAAGTGAAATGATATCAAGCTTCATGGCACGTTGTTGAGTCACATCTTTTAGCTTAAAAATAGAAAGGACCAAGGTTAGCAGCGCAATTGGCAGGACAATATCAAATAACGTTCTCCAGCTGTAATGCTCGATTAACCATCCAGAAAGTGTCGGTCCAATCGCAGGCGCCGTGATCATGACAAGTCCAAATGTCCCCATTGCTGCCCCTCTTTTCTCTACTGGAAAAGCGGTCAGCATGACATTCATTAAGAGTGGCATCATAATGGCGGAACCTGATGCCTGAATCATCCGTGCCGCGAGCAGCACGCCAAACACGGGAGCGATGCTTGCTAAGAACGTTCCTAAGGTAAACAATGCCATTGCAGTAATAAATAACTTTTTATCGGTGAAGCGCTGAATGAAAAAGGCGCTTGCTGGTATTAAAATTCCATTTATAAGCATATAACCTGTCGAGAGCCATTGAACCGCCGTTGCATTTACATCAAACTCTTTCATAATTGAAGGAAGCGCAACATTTAGCAATGTCTCATTCAATATTGCAATAAACGCCCCAATAAATAAAATGGCAATCATGCCGTATGGCGGTTTGTTTTGAATAGAATCGGTTTTCGACATATAGAATCAGCCCTGCTTTCCATGTAAGATAAATCACTTAAATAGTTTATACCGATAGTCTAATTAATGCAACAACAAAATTTTAAATTATATTTAATCACTGATATAATAGGAATTATACACCCATGATAAAAATAGACCATGATTATAAAGGTGAGATAAAATGAATGCAAAAAGAAAACAAATCATTGAAGCCGCACACCAATTATTTGTCGATAAAGGCTTCGCATTAACGTCGATTCAGGATATATTGGATAAGGCAGGAATTGCCAAAGGGACATTTTACAATTATTTTAATTCGAAAAATGAATGTTTGCGGGCCATTTTGGCGTTCGTATCGGAAGAGGTAGACCAAAAGCGCAGAGAACTTGCCATCGGCAAAGAAGTTGATAGTGAAGAAGTCTTCGTCCGCCAAATGGCTGTGCGGATGAATATGAACAAGCAGCACCATATATTTGCGGTTTTTGAAACGGTGTCTTTTTCCGATGATGTCGAGCTGAAAGCCTTCATGAAAAAGCAACATCACACCGAACTGCAATGGATCTCCAAAAGACTCGGGTGTCTATACCCGCCTAAAGCAAGGCCGTATACATTAGAACATGCCGTCATGCTTGTGGGAATTGCCCATCATTTGATGCATGTATGGAAGCTGGGGTCAAATAAGGACATTTCAACCGAGAAGGTCATCCAATACGCTTTAACGCGAGTAAAATCAATGATAAAAGAACAAATAGAAAACGAAAAACCCTTTTTGCCAGAAAATTGGCTTGACATAACTAATGATGGGGATACAACTGATCTAAAAAAAGAGGTTATCGCACAATTGAATAGGCTCAGTAATAAAATTAATGAAAAAGGTTTTTCAAAACAGCAGGACTATATTCAATTCCTACTCTCTGAACTGCAGTCGGACAATCCGCGGACCTTCTTAATCGAAAGTGTCCTCATGTCATTTGAACAAGCCTTTGAACAAACCGAGCTCGAACATGAAGCGAGCCATATTGTTAAAATGGCCTGGAAGATTATGTAGAGATTGTTGTTATTTAAAGAAAATCCCTTGGGAAGTAAACTATCCCGAGGGATGCCTTTTTAACTATTTTTGATAGTACAAGCATCTTAAGAAGAATCCTGCTGCGCCTTTTTATCTTTTGGAAAGGCAAACCGTTTTTACACTTATTTACTTTCGATCGTCACGTTATGCTGATCATTGTCATGGTTGGTCCATGTTACTGTTGATCCAGCCGATATCGTTATTTTATTTGGTGTGAATTTATAGTCTTTGAGGTCAATCTTTTTTTCTTTTGGTTGGCCATCTGGCTTTACGATGACTGTCATTATCATAAATGGGTGCGGATTGCAATGAACGTTATATGTGCCCGCTTTTTTAAACATATATCTGTATGTTTTCCCCTTGTTAAGCAGAGGTGAACTTGCTGTTTGTTTGGGCGGCGACTTCTTCGTTGAATTTCCGGTGCTTGCCATTGTGTCTTTGTTTTGCTGATCCTTATCCATTGCCATTTGATGCACAGGTTGTCGATGATCGCTGGCATGGCTTCCCAATATACTTACAAAAAACGGCACTTTATCCGTTTTTATATCTTCGATCACCTTATTGCTCGCGATATCGATGACAGCCACTGTATTTTCACCTGTCACTCCAACGTAAGCCTTCTTTCCATCAGGCGTAACAGCCACGCCATGCGGTCCTTGTCCTACATGAATTGTTTTAATCACCTGCCGTTTGGGAATGTCGATTACCGAGACAGCATCTGAACCGATGCCGCCCACATAAGCATATTGTCCGTCAGGTGTGACATCCATGACATGATGCCCTGTGACAACGGGGATGGTATCGATCATTTCCCCTTTTTTAAGATCAATGACTCCTACAGCATTCGTTTTAGTTAAACTGACCAGAAGCGTTTTTCCGTCAGGGGTAATTGTGAGATTATGCGGTGCCCCCTTAACATGATTGATCGTTTTTTTCACCTTTTGACTGGAGGTATCGATTACGGAAACTGAATTCGAGTTTGTATTTGTAACGTAAAATTTACTACTGTCTGGGCTTGCAACGCCGTTATGTGGATGTTTTCCTACATCAATCTTCCCTGTCTCATCCATTGACTTCAAATCAATTACCGATACTGTGTTTTCTCCTTCGTTAATAACGTACGCCCATTTTCCATCAGGCGTAAAGTTGATCCCTTTAGGTGTTTTCCCTACCGAAATCGTTTTTTTAACTTTGGACATTTTTGTATCAATAACCGAAACATTATTCGATCCACTGTTAACAACATACACATATTGGCCGCCAGGGGTCACCTCGTTATATGTAGGGTGTTGACCGACTGGAATTGTCTTGATAATCTTGTTGGTTTTTGGATCAATGACTTGTACATTGTTTGACCCGCTGTTATTAACATACAGCAGCGGTTGGTCGGTCTTAGGTTCTTTGCCGGTATTCTTGTTTGAATCCTCTGATTTGGTATCTGCCGCACCGCCGCAGCCTGAGAGCAATAAGATTAGACACAGAACGAGACACATGAATGGAACCATTTTTCGACCTTTAAATTTTTGCAGCATCTGATTTCTCCTCCATAGCATAAAATTTAGCATTCTAGCATTCGCTATGAAGCAAGGATAAAACGAAAAGATTATCAATTGCTAACGGAAATATTAACAAAGTATTAAATCTTCAATCTTTTTGCATTATTTCATTCCTATCGTGAATATGGACAGTTAGAATGTGAATATCAATTATAAGATAGACCTAATTTTCTATAGGGGGCTGGACATATGGTGATTGCGGATAGGAGGATTAGAAAGTTAGATCCAAAAGATATTTTGTTGCCTTCCGGATATAAAATAGAAATCTTTTGGACGGAATTGATGACGCCTATTAACTTAATGATTACGGACTCGGGGGACATGCTTGTCGCCAATTCGGGAGTTTTAACGGGAAACGGGGAGGTCGGCCGTCTGACACCTTCTGGTTATCAAATGATTGCAGACGGCTTTCATCCGCCGCTGACAGGCATCAATGAATATGAAGGAAATATTTTCGTCTCGCACAGAGGAGCCATTACTGTCATTAAACCTGATGGTCAAAAAGAAGATATCCTTTCCGGGCTGCCAAGCTGGGGTGATCACCATAATAATAGAGTGGTGTTTGGTCCCGATGGGAAAATGTATTTTGGACAAGGAACAGCGACAAATTCAGGGGTTGTTGGAGAAGACAATCATTGGGTGAAAAGCTATCCGTTTTTTCACGATTATCCCGGTTCGGATATTGAGTTGCGAGGCAAAAACTATAAAACCAAAAACCTTCTAAGCGCAGCATCTGAAGACTATGCGGTCACAGGGGCTTATTCACCTTATGGTATTTCCTCATATCCCGGCGAAACGATTAAAGGATCTATAAAGGCGAGCGGAAGTATTTTAAGAGCGAATCGGGATGGCTCACAGCTTGAACTCATTGCTTGGGGATTAAGGAATCCATTTCGTATCAAGTTCGATAAGCATAATCGGTTATTTGCGGCCAATCACGGGATTGATGAACGCGGAAGCCGCCCTGTCGCAAATTCCCCGGATGAGTTCCGTATTATAAGATCGGGAATGTGGTATGGCTGGCCTGATTATACGGGGGGATACCCTATTACAGCGCCGATGTTTAAACCGGAGAACAAGCCACAACCGGAATTTTTGTTACGCCGCCATCCCATGGAACCGCCAAAGCCGTTGTCACGTTTTGCCCCTCATTCAGCTGCAATGGGTTTTGACTTTAATAGCCGTACTGATTTTGCACCAATTGGGGATGCTTTCATTGCTGAATTCGGCAGTGAAGCGCCAACAACTACTGGAGGCAAGCCAGCACCCCGTGTCGGTCACCGCGTTTCAAGGATTGATCTCAGGACAGGAAATGTAAGCCCTTTCGCTGTGAATAAAACCGGGGGCGCCGCATCAGCGACAAATAGCGGCGGTTTCGAACGTCCGATCGATGTTGTTTTTGGACCGAATGGCGAGATGTATATCGTTGATTTTGGCATTTTTCCTCCAGCACGTGAAGCACCGGCAAAAACCGGTGTGATTTGGCGCGTTACAAAGGCATAACATCATCGCCTGAGCCGTTTCAATAGAAATATACTCAGTTCAACCCAAATCCAGCTGTATAAAAAAGAAAATAGTGCTATAAATAGAAAGGTTCGCAAGCCTGCGCCCAGGTAAACCGACGGTCCCAACACCGGAAATCGAAGGCCTAACATCAAAATGAGAATGCCTGCAAACAATGCGCCTGCCCCTGCCAATATAATGCTAAGGCGACTGTTTAATATATGGAAGGATAGACCAATCCCGATCCCTAATAGCCCGGTTGTGAATGGAAAGACAATGACTTCGCTCGGTTGAATGAAGAATAACAAGAAGATCGTTAAGAAGTAACCAACAAAGCCATATCTGACGGTTAAAATCATCATTAGTATAATGGGTGCAGTCGCAAAGGGACTAATGAACAGCCCAACAGCCGGTATCAAACCGCCGGCTGACTGGATGATGGCCGATACGCCGCTTAATAGAGCGGTGATCGCAACTTTCTTTGGTATAGAAGCTTGTATAAACGTATTAGATATGGCTTTCGCATGCTTAGCAATCGGCTGAAGCAAAAACATCATCGCTCTCCTTCAATCGTTGTTAAGCATACTATATTCAGATGTCTTTCAGATCATTATAAGGAATACGAATTAAGCTTAATTCATTTGTTTGAATTCGTTTAAGCGTTTGCTTAAACGGAAATTTTCCGTATAATCAACTGGGCAATCAATGATGACCGGCCTATCTTCCAAAAATGCCTTTTGCAAGATCCCTGACAAATCCGCCGCCTGTTCAACTTTGTATCCTTTTGCGCCATAGGTTTTTGCCAGTGCCATAAAATCGGGGTTATTAAATTGAATGTTTGATGACCTGCCTAACTTGTTTTCCTGTTCCCATTCAATCATGCCATACCTTCCATCCCGCCAAACTATAATAACAATCGCCAATTTTAACCGCACGGCTGTTTCAAACTCAGTTATTGACATAATAAATGCCCCATCACCGCAAACTGCCAATACCTTTTTGTCGGGAAAGGCAAGCTTCGCACCGATTGCACCGGGGAGCCCCACACCCATTGACGCAAGTCCGTTCGAAATGATACAGCGATGCGGCTTCAGTGCCTCATATTGTCTGCCAATCCAGAGCTTATGAGCCCCGACATCAGTTAGTAAAATATCATCGCTTGAAAGCGCAGCTTGGATGTCCCTAATAATTCTTTGTGGCGCCATCGGGAAAGCGTCACTTTTAGCAGTTAGCATTATATCACTCGTTATTGTTTCTTTTATTTTGTGAAAATATGGATCAATAGCCTCCTTTTTGTTAATTTGCAATGTTAAACACTCAAGATTTTCATACAAATCACCAAGAATGGATGAGTTATTAAGTGCATCTATAAAATCAATGTTTTCTTCACCAGGCACGCCAAAAATATATTCTATTCCTTGCTGTTCAAGACATTTTACCAAAAGCTCCGCTGCTTTCAAGAAGATTCGTCCCTTTCTATTATAAATAAAGCTTAGTAGTTAAAATGCCACGAAGTCCTAAATTTTATAAAAAATACGCCTTTGGCAAAGTCAGAATACTTCGCCAATTTAACGGCACCTATTCCCATCATTTATGTCGCACAAAAGGAAGGTTATGGCCGGGGGACCAATGTTTTTAAACAAATAAACGGAAGATGGATGGTCGTTCATGAGCACTTAAGCGTACTAGATAAAAGCCGCTAAAAACCCCTGAATCCTGCTAATATAGCAGAATTCAGGGGGTTCTTATCTATTCGTTTTTCCCGGCACTCCTTTCTGCCGCTTCAACCGTATGTGACAGCAAGGTTGCTATTGTGACGGGGCCGACACCACCCGGTACCGGGGTAATGGCACTTGCTTGAGTCAGACATGCATCATAATCGACATCGCCTATATTCCCCTCATTATATCCAGCATCTAAAATAATTGCTCCCTGCTTAATCCAAGAGCCTTGCACAAACTTTGGTTTTCCGACGGCCGCAACAACGATATCCGCGTTTTGGACAATTTTATCAATATCTTTTGTTTTGGAATGACAGGTCGTTATCGTTGCATCCCTATTCAATAATAAGGCTGATACCGGTTTACCCAGTATGGGGCTGCGACCTATAACAACGGCATTTTGACCCTCGATTGTTATATTATAATAGTCCAGGATAGTCATAATCGCCTTTGGAGTACATGATGGAAAGCCGCTTAACCCCAATGCCGTTCTGCCAAACGTTGCACTTGTGACACCATCTACATCTTTTTCTAGATCAATCGCTTCAAATGCTGCCCTTTCGTCAATATCGCCGGGAACGGGATGCTGCAGCAATATGCCGTGAATTTGTGGATCTTCATTTAATTTGTTAATTTCATCCAATAAAGCTATTGTCGTCGTTTCTTTTGGCAAATGGACACGTTTGGAGCTAATACCGAGCCGGCTGCATGCATTTCCCTTCATTCTCACATAGGTCTCTGATGCCGGGTCACCGCCAACCAGGATCGTCGCAAGGCATGGGGTGATGCCTTTGGCTCTTAAATTTTCAACTCTCCCTTTTAACCCATCTTTAATCTGTTTTGCAACAACAGTACCGTCAAGAATAATTGGTTCCATCATCATCCTCCTAAAAATATAAAAAGGCAAGGAGATTAATCTCCTCACCTTTGCCCAGGCGAACGGCTGTATAACGATGTGCTCCCTCGTGGTGATCCACGTTTCGCCAGTTACACATCGAAGGTTTATTTAAGTTTATTTTACCAGAAAACAAAACCATTTCAAAATGCATATTAAAACAACTGCCCATTAACTTATCTGTTAATTTTCTTTATTTTGGTCGCGATTAACATCCGAATCCTGACTGTCCGTTATATCATTAACAGAGCGTTTAAATTCCTTCAACGTTTGCCCGACAGCTCTCCCTAGCTCTGGAAGTTTTTTCGGACCGAATAAAAGAATGGCTGCCGTAAAAATCAACATAAACCCGCCGATCCCAATGTTAAAAGGCATGATGTTTCAGCTCCTTTCATCCCCGTCCGTTAACCACGGTACCAAGCATTTTTCTTATAACCGCGTTTTTCCCAGAATCCCGTCCATGGTTGATCAATGAGTTCCATTCTGTTTAGCCATTTGACCGATTTATAACCGTACATTTCCGGTACGATAAGCCTTGACGGTCCACCATAATCTTGCGGAATCGGTTTTCCGTCCCGTAACACCGCGACCATAACATCATCCATATGTGCCTGCTTAATCGTTAAGGTGTCTGTATAAACGCTATCACCGGAATAAAACTTCACGTATTTTGCCTTATTTTTGACGCCAGCCTTTTTTAACAAATAAGACAGCGGAACACCTTGCCATGTGACATGGTACACCGACCAGCCGGTCACACAATGGAAATCACTGACTTGAACCTTTTGCGGCAAATTCAAAAATTCTTTCCAATTAAAAGTTAAAGGGTGATCCACAAGCCCATCAATTGTGAATGACCATGTATCCGATGAAAACGCAGGAACATCAGTGACTGTATACATCCTGAAGGTGCCATTTGCCCCGCCGCCTTTCGGTGGTAAGGAGCCAGGGGCCGGCTCGGGTTGCGGCACCATATGATTTCCATCTCTTTTGGTTTGTTTTAACAGTGATTCACCGCTGAATCCAGCGATTCGGCCAAGCCAACCGTAGAAAAATGGAGCGACTGCAACAACAAGAAGCCCTCCCGCGCTTAGGCGGATAAATTTTCTACGCGACATCAATGTTTCTCTTTTTTTAGGGGCAAGAGGTTGAGTACCATCTAAGTTTTTCTTCTGGTCACGGGTCTTGCGTTCTTCCCTATCCATTTTCTTCAGCCAACGACTTCTTGAAATCGCGTGATACACCGTGTACGGGATCCCGACAAACGTGAACAAATCGTGGAAGATGAGGGCGGTTGAACTCCAGACATCTGGAAAATGGCGGTAAAAGGCCAGGATTATCCCCGAGACACTCCATCCGATAATAATAAAAAGGACAAACCGGAGATTATTGCGATGGTTCACTCTTTTCCAGATTTGTTTCATATGTTTAGTTAATAATGGGGTATAAAGGAGTAAAAGAAAAATAGAAACATAACCCAGATAAATATGAACCAACTTTAAATTTACCCTAAATGGCGCTACATAGCGGCGAAGGAAAGGCAAATAAAGCATGATCCCCGTAATCGCTAACAGTAAAATCACCCAAGCATTCCATTTATGCAGTCTTTTTAACTTTTTCCCAAAGGGGTATTTCAGCCAGCCCTGCCTTTTGTCCACCACGAACCCCCTCCCTTTTAGTTGTATTTAGGAAGTGTAAACCAAAACATGCTTCCCTTCCCCAGTGTGCTCTCCACACCAATTGACCCGCCATGCATTTCTACGATGGATTTTGCAATCGATAGCCCTAATCCTGACCCGCCGTAATTTAGGTTTCTTGATTTTTCCACACGATAAAACCGTTCAAACACAGCGGCCATATCTTCCTCTATCATTCCTTCACCTTGATCGGAAACAGTCACTTTCACCTGTTCCCCTGACAGATTTTCCGCTTCAAGCGTGATCAGGCTGCCAGTCGGTGAATAACGTATCGCATTTTGCAAAATGTTGATGAGGACGCGTTTGATTTGATAGGGAACAATCACAACAGGCGGCATTTTATCGGGAATATGGACGGAAACCTCAATCTGGTTATTCTGTAATTGGACATATTGGTTTTCAAGCGTTTCGAGAATCAGATTATCGAGGTGAAAAGGTTCCGGTTGAAAGGTTTCCGATCCAGCATCTAATCTTGACAACTGAAACAAATCGTCGATTAAATGGCTAATTCGCCCTGTCTCCAAACTGATGGTTTTTAAATACTTTTGAAAAGTATAGTCATCTTCAATCACCCCGTCCTGAAGTGCTTCTACAAAAGATTGTATTGATGCCAGCGGTGTCCTTAAATCATGAGAAACATTGGCCACCAATTCTTTGCGAGACATCTCAGCTTGCTGCAGACGGGTAAAACTTTGCGCCAGCTTGCCTCTCATTTCATTAAAATGATCAGCCAACTCCCGAAATTCAATGGGACCCATCGCCGGAACCTTACCTTCAAACTTTCCTTCAGAAATTTCTTTTGTTTCCAATGAAATGGTCCGGATTGCACGATGAATCGGTCTTGTCAATATATAATGCGTCAAAAAAGAAATCACACCGGCAAAAAGCGTCACCGCGGTTAATACTAAAATTGCCTCCAGATGAAGGAACATCCTAATATAGCTAAAAATTAAAAAAATGAAAATAAACCCAATGCTTAGACCGTTAGCAATCATCAATTGACTACGTAACTTCATTCGTCATCACGATCCTCAAACTTATAACCAATCCCCCAAACCGTTTTAATAAAACGAGGTTTTGAAGGGATCGCTTCGATCTTTTCCCTCAGCCGGCTGATATGGACGGTCACGGTTGTGGTATCACCGAAGTAGTCCAGTTCCCAAATTTGGTCAAGAAGCTGATTTCTTGAAAACACTTGGTTAGGATGACTGGCGAGCAGCCATAAAACATCAAACTCTTTGATGGTTAGATCGATCTCCCGGTTGTTAATAAGAACGATCCTCGTTTCTGGGTCAATATCCAACCTGCCATACGTTATCCGATTTGATTTGGATAAGTCATCCTTTGCCTTTTTCTTGTATCCAATATTCATACGCCGGAAAATGGTTTTCACTCGTAAGACCAACTCCCGGGGGCTGAATGGTTTTGTGATGTAATCGTCAGCACCCATCGTCAAGCCCATAATTCGATCCATTTCTTCTCCACGCGCCGTTAACATGATGATCGGCACCTCATCCTCATTACGGATTTCTTCGCATACCTGCCAACCGTCCTTTTTCGGCATCATCACATCCAGAACAATCAAGTCTGGAGATTCGGATTGCCACTTTTCAAGTGCCTCCACGCCGTCTGATGCGAGAATGACATCAAAATCCTCTCTTTCCAGATACCTCTTCGAAACATCAGTAATATTTGCTTCATCATCAACAACCAAAATTTTGTAACTCATGGAAAGCACCTTCTTTTAAATATCTATTTTCTTATTATTATAGCTGGTTTTAAAGGAAGCTTTAAGAAGGTGCATAAAAAAGAAGTCATTTTGGAACCGTGATCTCTAAAATTTCCGTTTCTATGTTTATTACTGATCTTTTTTCATATCATCTTTGCTTTTCATATCGTCTTTGCTTTTCATGTCGTCTTTGCTTTTCATATCATCTTTGCTTTTCATGTCGTCTTTGCTTTTCATATCATCTTTGCTTTTCATGTCGTCTTTGCTTTTCATGTCGTCTTTGCTTTTCATGTCGTCTTTGCTTTTCATATCATCTTTGCTTTTCATGTCGTCTTTGTTTTTCATGTCGTCTTTGCTTTTCATATCATCTTTGCTTTTCATGTCGTCTTTGTTTTTCATATCGTCCTGTTTATTATCGTGCATTTTTTGTTCGGAACCTCCGTTGTTTGTGTCGGAATGTCCCGCTGCACATCCGCTTAATGTGAGAACACAAGCAGCTGCTAAAGTTAATATAGGTTTGTTTAAAGTAATCATTTACCTTCACCCTTTCCTTTCTATTTGTTTTCACAGTTAAGCCTAAAAAATAAACCTTATCAATTCCTAACGAAAAGATTAACAAAGTATTAAATCATGAAAAACGCGGAAACTATTTTTTACGATCATTTGATGCTCCTTATGAAACACCTGAATTGACCACTAACTATATAAAAAGGCAAGGAGTTGATCTCCTTACCTTTTGGGTTTATTAAGCCTTTCCTTCGATAAATATTTTTCGGGTTAAATCTATAAAAGCCTCTAAAGGCGGTGTCATCCATTTATCTTTGTGCCAAGCAATTTGAGTGAAAATTGGTGGTTCCCGATGTTTCCAGGCTATCTCTTTCATGCGTCCGATCTTGATATCTTCTTCCACAACAATAGCCGGCAGCAAAGCAATGCCAAGCCCGGCAATGACACATTGCTTTATGGCCTCTATGCTGACGAATTCTATTTTATCCAAAGGGTACACCTCAGATGAATGAAGGAACCCTTCGAAAATAGACCGGTAAGAACAGCCAATTTCTGTGAGTAAAAGCGTTTCCTGTTCAAGGTCCTTAGGGAAAACTTCAGGTTTAGCCACTAACGGATGCGAAGGCGGGGCAACCATTTTTATGTCATCCTTGACAAGAGGCTCAATTTTTAACGCCCCTTCAGGTTTGCATATGTCCATAATGAAAGCAACATCAAGCAGTCCTTCCATAAGATGCTCTCTTGCCTTTTCATCGGAATGGGCAGGCTTAAAGACGAGTTTAACACGCGGAAACTTCGTCTTGAACGCTTTTAGTATAGGCGGGAGCCGATATGTGCATTGACTTTCTTGGGCACCTATTGTGAGGGTGCCTGCCGGTTCCTCTACCCCATTAACCGCCATTTTAGCCTCATCACTAAGCCTGACCATCTTATCAGCATATAATTTATACTTATTTCCTGCCTCCGTTAAAACTAATCGTTTTCCTAGGCGTTCAAATAATGGTGCTCCAATTTCAGCTTCAAGAGCCTTTATCTGTGCGGTAACACTGGATTGAGCAAAGTTTAAGATCTTTGCTGTCTTCGTAAAATTCAAATTTTCTGCAGCTGTTTTAAACGTCATCAATTGCTTTATTTCCATAACCACCGCCCCTTAATCGATATTTCCGATTTATAATATCAAATTTATCATCTTTATTGATTTATGATTCCATAATAAGATAGATGTAATCAAACAACAAGTTGGTTATTAAAATACCATGGGTTAGAAGGGAATGATCATGATGACGATCGGCATCATTTATGGAGGGACACGCGAAGGGAATACTGAAATGTTAGCGCATTATGCCGTTCAAGAATTAGCAGCGGAAAAAATATATCTCAGGGATTATAGCATCCATTCTATTGTTGACCAGCGCCATATACTTGGGGGCTTTCAGAATATAGGCGATGATTACAATTCAATCATTGACCGAATTTTACAGCATGACATCCTAATATTCGTTACGCCGATCTATTGGTACAGCATGTCAGGCACTATGAAAAATTTCATCGATCGCTGGTCACAGTCATTAAGGGATACAAATTACTCCAATTTCAAGGCATCAATGTCTGCCAAAAAGGCGTTTGTCATTGCTGTAGGGGGAGATAATCCTTATGTGAAAGGGTTACCACTGATCCAGCAATTTCAGCACATTTTTGATTTTATGGGAATGTCCTTTGACGGCTATGTTCTTGGTGAGGGAAATAAACCGGGAGATATAAGGCAGGATGAGGCAGCAATACTTGCAGCTCAGCAATTGAATAACAAATTAAAAGCCTATGAAGGATGATGAGAGGATGAACGGAATGTTCATCCTATTTCTATGTTGTAAATAACTTCCCTTTGATAGCATCAATGTAGCGCTTGGCGGATTTTTGGACCGACTCATTTGCATTCTCTTTAATAACTCTATGAAAGGCACCGTATAAGCGATCGAAGGTCAAATCCTTTACCCTATTTGCTATATCTTCGACTTTCTCAGCTGGCAGCGGGATGCTATTAGGGTAGCTATACATAAAACTTACCCACCCACGATCCGCGACAACCTGAATGATATCACCTGTAAAAAGAGTGCCATTCTTCTTATTATCCCAATGTACAACCGATCCGCCTTTAAAATGACCGCCTAAGCGATGCAGAGTGAGATCTTCACTTAATTCAAGTACTTCACCAGACCAGAACTTAATTTTGTCGCTCGGCCTCATCACCCATTCTTTGTCATCTTCATGGATATAAATTGGCGCATCCAGCGCCTCAGCCCATTCTACCTGTGCGGAATAATAGTGAGGGTGTGATAAGGCGATCGCGTCGGCGCCACCTAACTTCTTGATAGCCTCGATTGTTGTATCATCGATATAAGTTATGCAATCGCATAAGAGATTGAATGACTGACCTTGGATGAGGTAAGCCGTTTGGCCGATAGCAAAACTTGGCTTGGTTGTTATGCTGTAGAGCCCTTCTTCCTCATGAAGAATATCATTATGGCATTCACCGCTTTGCCGCATGTCTTCTAATGTCGTCCAAACTTGACCATTCGGGCCCACGTATTGCCGTTCTTCATTGCAAATCGTGCATTCAGCTGGCGGCTCTTGCGTCGAAGGATATTGCGTTCCGCAAGTCACACAAACATAATGTTGCATTCATTTCCATCCCTTCTTATATCTGTTTCAACTTTTATATTATAATATTGCCAATTATAAATATACTATAGTGCCAGTTTAATAGTTTTATAGAGTGCCAAAAGACGATCTTTCGCCAATTCGCCTTGTCTTTTATCGTTTAACTCGGTGTAAAACAACAATGTCAGCATAACGGCCGTATCATATTGATAGAAGGATTTTACAATATCAGGAACTCTCTTCATTTCTGATTCAAACCCATTATAGCCTTTAATGAACGCCTGATTGACAAATCCATAGTCTTTAATCCTCAACTACACCATCTTCATCATTGGTGAAGGTTCAGAATTCATAGTATTACCACATCCCTTTAGGAATTAAAAAATGTCTAAGTTATGAAGGATGGATTATGGGGAATAATTAAAATTATTATAGCTTTTATTATAGCAAAACTCAAACCAAAAGGGAATGTGCGTTCGGTAAAAACTCTAACATTTTTTAATTCATATTACTTCACTTTTTTGTTACCAAGATTCTCCTTCATAAGTTTTGCAATTTGCTTGGCGTCCTCACCTGGAATTTGTTCGAGTTGGTCAATGACACGTTTTCTCCGTTCCGAAGAATGGTTCTGACTTAATTTATACTTCCCTTCCATTTTATCAATGTTTATTTTAAAGCCAACAATTCCTTTAGACATCCCACTAATGAAGCTTGGGTCTATTTCTTCTAAATTATAGGAACTGTCCGGTTCTTCATATGCCTGTACCAAATCATGAAGGTAACCGATTAACTCCTCCTCGTTCTCTACTATTTTAACTCGCCCTGTTACGTGGACCGCCACATAGCTCCATGTCGGCACTGATTTAGTAGTTTCATACCAAGATGAAGAGATATAGGCATGAGGTCCATGAAAGACGGCAAGTACGTTTTGATCCTCTATGTCTCGCCATTGGGGGTTCGGACGAGCAAAATGCCCGTATAATAAACCTTCTTCCCTATTTAATATTAGAGGCAAATGCGTTGCGAATGGCTCCCCGTTGTGCTGGGAAAACAGTGTAGCAAAACTATGTTCTTTAATAATGTTATAAGCTTCCTCTTCATCTTTTATCATAAAGTGTTTTGGAATGTACATATCGAATCTCCTCCATCCCTTCATAATTATTCGATTGGTATAAATATATCCATTTTCATTAAGACGTTTTTTTATCCAATGCCAATAATAAAATCATCCCAATGATACAAGCCGTACCACCCCATTGAAAATGTCCAAAAGGTTCTTTTAACCAAAAGACCGTTGTCAAAACAGCTGCAAGCGGCTCCAAACTGCCTAGAAGACTTGTTTCCTTAGGTAAAAGACTTTGTAAACTTTCGATATAAAACCAAAATGCGATCATCGTCCCAAATATGATGACGAATACTAAGTACAAATAAGCTTCCAGCGTAAGGGTTGCAAGGTTGACTTGCCAAGGCGGATGTATAAAGCTTAATGCAAAACCACCGATAATCATCGCCCAGCCAACAATGACAAGGGAATCGTATTGCTTAAGGAGAGGAACGGCATATAAGGTATAAAATGCTAACGCTACGCCAGATAAAACACCCCAAACAATGGCAGATGTCGGCACAGATAGCCCAGAAATGGAGCCGTTAGTTAATAAGAAGAAGCAACCAGCTAAAGCAAGTGAAACAGTTGCCAAATCTCGCCCGGTCAGAACAGTTTGTTTACGTAAAATTAAATAAATGATAATCATTGCGGGTGCTAAATATTGTAATAACGTGGCAATAGCAGCATTACCATATTTAATAGATGCCATATACGTGTATTGGACCGCAAGCATGCCAAATACCCCGAAAATAATCAGTTGGACAGCCGTCCTTCTCTTTTTCCAAACACCAAGTATCTGAGAACGATCTTTACCAAAAAATTGAACTGTTAAGAGTAAAAATCCTGCTATGAGTAATCTAACCGTTACAAGCCAATTAACATTGATGGCATATTGTTGAAAGAGTTTTTGCGCCACTGTGCCGCCAATACCCCAAAATATCGCTCCTGTTATAACGAGGAATAACCCTGTTTTTCTATTAGGTCCATTCATGATTGATTCTCCACCTTCTAAATATAATTATAGTGTTATAATAAGGGGAAATTTGTTTTAAAAATACTCATATTGAATAGTAAAGTATAAATATATTGAGGTGATCTCTTGCAATTGAAAAACTTTGTGGTCGATCAAAGCTTAAAGGAGCTCACCAAGCATCGTACAGTTGTGTTACCGATTGCTTGTTACGAAACAACAATTGATCACAATATCCATGGCTATATACCACTTCATTGGCACGATGAAATTCAATTTGTCCTAATTGTAAAAGGGGAAGCAATCTTTCAAATAAATGAAGAAAAACTGGCGGTTCAAAAAGGAGACGGCTTATTTATAAATAGCGGCTGCTTGCATCTGGCGGAAGATATGAACAATTCAGGCTGTGTCTATATTTGTTTAAATGTTTCTCCGCGTTTTATTCTGTCGCAAGAACTTTATACAACCTATGTATATCCCTATATTCAGGCAACCAATTTACCTTATCTTCACCTGGGTGCAAATGTGGATTGGGGGAAAAACATATTGGATGCCATCAAAAATATAAATCAACTGATTCAGCAAAAATCACTTTACTATGAAATTAATCTTACATTGCAGCTAACGTTAATTTGGCAAAACCTAGTCATTAATGGCTTTCAATTAGAATACGATCAGACGGAAATGTTAAAGAGCCATCGAATGAAGCAAATGTTAAATTGGATACACCTGCATTATGCTGAGAAAATTATGTTAGACAATATTGCAAGAGCGGGTCAATTGAGCCGATCTGAATGCTGCCGCTATTTCAAACGCATGTTACAAACAACGCCGCTCGGTTATGTCATTGATTATCGCATTCAAAAAAGTTTAGTCTTGCTGCAACAAGCGGAATCCAATGTTACGGAAGTTGCCTACCAAGTTGGATTTAATAGTACAAGCTATTTTATTGATAAATTCCGAAAAGCAATGGACATGACACCATTAGCTTATAAAAAATATAAAATGGACAGTCTTTAATAAATGAATGATTTGTAGGGGCTTAATCAAATTATTTCTAACCGTGATGGACATTTTGTTATGATGATACTAAATCGGAATAAGGAGTGAATGACAACATGGCGGAACAAACTCAAATCGGCAAATCTGATTTATATGTGAATCCTATTGGTCTTGGGACAAATGCTGTCGGCGGGCACAATATCTACCCAAACTTAAGTGAAGAAACCGGTAAAGATGTCGTGCGGACTGCTTTAGCTCACGGCATTAATTTCCTGGATACAGCCTTTATATACGGGCCGGAGCGGTCAGAAGAACTCGTCGGTGACGTTTTAAAGGAAGAAAAGATGAGGAAAGAAACCGTTATTGCTACCAAAGGCGCCCACAAGTTTGTTGGTGGCGATGTTGTATTTGACAATTCACCAGCATTTCTAAAACAAGCCGTCGATGGAAGCCTAAAACGGCTGCAAACCGACTATATTGATTTGTTTTACATTCACTTTCCAGATGAAGACACGCCAAAAGCGGAAGCCGTCGGTGCTTTGAAAGAATTGAAAGATCAAGGGAAAATCAGAGCGATCGGTGTCTCTAACTTTTCGATTGATCAATTAAAAGAAGCGAATCAGGATGGTTATGTCGATGTCCTGCAATCAGAATACAACCTATTCAAACGGGAAGCGGAGAAAGAAATTTTGCCTTTTACAAAGGAACATAATATTTCATTTATCCCTTACTTTCCGCTTGCGGCCGGGCTCCTTGGCGGAAAATACAATAAAAAAACAACCTTTGATGATGGCCGGGCTAAAAACCCGTTGTTCCAAGGTGAAGCCTTCGAACGCAATTTAGAAAAGGTTGATGAACTGCGCGAGATTGCCAACGAAAAAGGGGCTGAAATCGCCCATGTCGTGCTTGCTTGGTATTTAACCCGAGATGCCATTGATGTGCTGATCCCAGGGGCCAAAAAGCCAGAGCAAGTTGTGAAAAATCTTAAGACACTTGATGTGGAACTGACAAACGAGGACGTAGAGAAAATCAGCCGGATTTTCCAGCCATAAGATAGAAAAGGATGAAGCGCTGCCGGGCAGCCTTCATCCTTTTCATCTTTACGACAAATCAAGCGTAATCGTTACTTTAAATAAATCACCATCCACTTCGATATCCATGGTGCCATCATGCAGATCAATAATCGACTTTGCGATGGCGAGCCCAAGCCCAGACCCTTCCGTATGACGCGATGTGTCACCGCGTTTAAACCGTTCAAAAAGCTCATCAATATTTTCGCTCAGCTCATATTTTGTTATGTTTTTAAAAGTAATCACTGCCTGGCTGTTAACTGTTTTGACGGCAATAAATACTCGTGTCCCTTCTAATGCGTATTTCAGAATGTTGCCAATCAAATTATCAAAAACGCGCCATAATTTTTGACCGTCGGCAAAACAAATGACAGGTGAATCAGGTTTTGTCACACGAAATTGCAGCGTTGAATCACTTATAGATTCATCATTTTCAGCAAGCCCTTGCTCCAGCAGTTGATTGATATCTACTTTATCTTTAACAAGGTCAATATTGCCGCTGGCCATCTTAGAAGCCTCGAATAAATCATCGATAAGGACCTTTAGCCGTTTGGATTTGCGATCGATGATGTCGATATAAGCGCTGCGATCATCATCTAACAGCTCAGGTGTTTTCAGAAGTTCAGTGTAGGTAATAATTGATGTTAAAGGTGTGCGCAGGTCGTGGCTGACATTTGTGATCAACTCCGTTTTTAATCGTTCGCTTTTTACCTGCTTTTCTTGCGACACCCGCACACCCTGCTTTAGCCTGTTAATATTACCTGAAAGTATGGCTATTGCTGAATGGCCTTTAGCCGGCAAATCTGGCTGGCTCTTCCCTTTGATCAGCTCCGATGTATGATCAATCATTCTATTGAATCGTCCAATCCACCTTGTGGTGATTACAAGAGTAGGGATGGTTACAATGATAAATAACGGTATATAAATAAAGAAGGTCTGAGGGTATAATAAAACGACGGTTAGCCCAAATCCCGATGCAAAGATAACACCTAAGACAAGAATCGATTGAAAGCCAAAATTTCTGGTAAAAAAGGCTTCCCTAATACCCTTAAATGATCTGCGCACAAGACTCTTCTGCCATTCTATTTCAGGATGCCCAATCCCTTTTAGTCTGCCTTTTAAAAGGATGATCTGGATTAAAGTGAGTGCGACAATAATGGCCGGAATGATGATTTGCAGAAAAACGGCAAAAGGGTCTATATATGAGTAATAATCCATACTCATTGTCAATGCCTGTAAAATGATGACGATCGTAACAATAAAAATGAGCAGACATGCGTCAAGAGGGATGCGATTATATATGGGCTGCCATTTTTCTTTAATGTTAGACCTATATTCAATAACTGATGATGTCCTTAATAACAACAAGCTTAAAACCAAAGCGACGATACTACTGATTGTGTAGATAAAAAATATAACTTGCCCTTTATGATAGGTATGGTAACCTTCCATAACGATGCTGTCAGCCGGCAAAGACTTTGGCACAGCAATCGTGCCCTCAAAGTTTCTAGGCGTTTGGTTAATAATATGCATAAGCTCCCCATTGCCATACTTCGATCCGTTGTCAACAGAAAGATAGCCATAATTTGCAGAAGGGTAACTTCGAATGAAAACCATATCCTTTTTAAAATACTTATCGGGGTCTTGTGTTGATTTTAAGTTCGTGTAAACCTTGCCAGTCTTCGTGTCTTTTAAATAATATTTAAAATCCTGTTTGTACCTGTTGAATAGCGGATACTGATTGTTTAAATTACTATAATAGGCATTAATCTGCCCTGCTTTATTTTTCTTAATTTTCTTTTTGATGAGCTCATCGTTTTTGAAGATCTCAGTAATATCTTTTAATTTCTTAGTTCTTGCCGCTTTTAATTTTTTTACTGCATCCTTATTATTTTCCGCCTCGGCGTCTGTGATTTTTTGCTTATAATTATCCTTAATGACGGAAAGCTGGGTTGGCAGGTCACCATAGTGGATATTACGGTATGTATTAATATCATCTTCCGTAACATGTATGGCATCTATCGCTTCCTCCTTCGTCATTGCATCTAATTCATATGTTTGCAAACCCCCAATAAATTGGTTTAAGTCGTTATCAAAGCGGGGTGTTTGATAATAACTGCCAATATATTGACTACCCTGTGTTATTAATGACAGAATACCGCTTATTCCGAATGTTAATAGGATGAGCCATATCAAAACAACCAAACTATTTTTCCATTTTGTATCCAATGCCCCACACCACCTTTAAGTACTTCGGATTTTTTGGATTGATCTCAATTTTTTCACGTATTTTCCGGATATGAACCGCTACTGTATTTTCAGCATTATAACTTGGTTCATTCCAGACCCGTTCGTAAATATCCGTGATGGAGAAGACGCGGCCGGCATTTGTCATGAGCAATTCGACAATCTTATATTCGATCGGTGTTAATTTCACAGATTCACCGTTAACTGTCACTTCTTTTGCTGATTGGTCAAGCGTCAAGCCGTTGAGATTAATTAGTTTGTCTTTCCCTTCATATGTACCAAACGTCACATATCGCCTTAGCTGCGACTTCACCCTGGCAATGAGTTCAAGAGGGTTAAAGGGTTTTGTGACGTAATCATCGGCGCCAATCTGCAAACCAAGAATTTTGTCAGTATCCTCTCCCTTGGCACTGAGAATGATGATAGGGATATCCTTATCATCACGAATGCGAAACGTCGTCGCGATCCCATCAAGCCTCGGCATCATGATGTCTAATATTATCAGATGGATGTCATTTTCATTCAATTTTTCAATCGCTTCAATTCCGTCATGGGCTTTTATTACGGTGATCCCTTCATTCTTTAGATAGATTTCAATGGCGTCCCGAATTTCTTTCTCATCATCGACTACTAAAACAGTGAAATTATCCAAATCCTCTTCTCCCCTCTTCTTCCATACGGTTCTTTAAGTAACGCAAAGCATGGAACAGCCGCGATTTGATGGTACCGACCGGGCATCCCATAACCGCCGCGATGTCTTGTAATTTCATATCATTGTAAAATCGTAAAATAATGATTTTCCGGTGTGCTTCCGAAAGTTCGCTTAGAAGCTGAAACATTTCCATGCGGGTTTCTGCGCGCTCGTAAAATTCGGCTGCCTGAGCGCATCTGTCCTTTTGTTCCGGCAGCTGATCGAGAAGCTGCTTTTCTCTTCGGTAGCCCGCACTTCGCCAATAATCCCGGCAAAGGTTGGTAGCAACCCGAAATAACCAAGCCCTCACATTGTCTGGTGTTTGTTTATATTTAATCTGAAGCAAAAATTTAAGAAATGTCTCTTGTATAATATCTTCGGCTTTAGCAGGATCGTGTAAAATCCGTTCAAGATAATTTAGTAATGGTTTGTGATAATAAGAAACAAAAGCTTCAAAGCTAGATGAATGACTTTCTGTTTCTATGACTTCGGCCGTCATCATTTGTAATCCCTCTTTCAAAAAGTATATCAGATCATCCCGAGTTATCTTTATTGTAGACACCATTTCTTAACATCTAGTGACTATAAACCTTAAGATTTTCTTAAGGTTTATAGGGGTCTGACCCCCAGGGGTCAGACCCCTATTATAAATCCCATATCAACCATTTTATGGATAACAACCTCTTGTCGTTCTTTCGCTTTTTTTGGATATTTAATTGGTGAATAATATTCAGGAGCTTTTGGAAGCGAAGCCAGCATTGCCGCTTCCTTCAAAGTGATGGTGTTCTTGCCATTGCCTTTTCGCACAGTTTTTCCAAAATAGAATTCTGCAGCCTGTTCAATACCGTATTTTCCATGACCAAAATAAATATCATTCTAATACATTTCAAGAATTTCTTTCTTCGAATATTTCCGTTCAAGATTAACGGCAATGATCATTTCCTTGAACTTGCGTGTGATCGTCTTATCAATGGACAAATACAAATTCCTGGCAAGCTGCATGGTTATCGTGCTCCCACCTTGGGCAAATGTCCCCTCTTTTATATCAGTCCATGCCGCCCTTACTAAACCAATCGGGTCAACACCGAAGTGGGACATATACCGCTGATCCTCTATAGCTATAAACGCTTCCCATACATAATCGGGCATTTGTTGAATCGGAACATAAGCATGGCTGTCGGATTTAGCCGGATGCTGCAATTGTTCAATTTTCTTCTCATCAATCAAGGCATTTCCGGTAATGGTTACTGCTGAAAGGCAAGCTAAACACAAAATCATTAATACCGAAAAAAGAACAGCATAGCGTTTCACTCGCAACCTTCTGCGTTTTTCTTTCACTTCTTGTCGTTTCCGTGTTCTCGTATCGTCTATTAAATATGATAAACTCATTTATTTGTTGCCTCCTTAAAGTAATCCAATAAGAAACCTATTACATCTATACCTTTATTATAAGAAGGGAAACGCCTCTTAAAAATCGATTAACCTTTCATTCCATCGCCTGATCCTTACAATTTTGTAAGGAAGAAAAATAAGGGGTCTGACCCCTGGGGGTCAGACCCCTTTTTAAAAAAAGAGAGTCCCAAAAGCTTATAGCTCTTGGGACTCTCTCATTTATTGATATTTTATGGCAACTCATTTCCTGCCGCCAAATAGAGGTTGTACCATTCTTTTCTAGTTAAATCAACTTCGGTTGCTTTCACAATGTCTGTTAAGCGTCCTGGGTTCATCGTCCCGACAATAGGAAGCATTCTCGCCGGGTGTCGTAAAATCCAAGCAATGGCAATAGCAGATTCCGTCACGCCTTTTTCCTCGGCAAGTTCTTGCAGCTTGCTGTTAACTTCAGGGAAATCATCGTTACCAACAAATGGCCCCTTTATCATCCCGTATTGGAACGGTGACCATGCTTGAATGGTCATATCGTTCAACCGGCTGTATTCGATTACACTGCTGTCACGGACGGTCGCCGGATCATGCCGCATGTTGACATTTAATCCTGCATCCACCATCGGCGTGTGCATGATGCTGAATTGCAGCTGATTGACAATCAAGTCTTCCTTCAAATACTTTTTCAATAATTCAATTTGCATCGGATTTTGATTACTCACGCCAAAATAATGCACTTTACCGCTTTTCTTCAGATAGGAGAAGGCTTCGGCCACTTCTTCGGGTTCCATCAAGGCATCCGGCCGGTGAAGCAGTAAAATATCGATATATTCTGTTTTTAACCGCTTCAGGCTGCCTTCGACCGATTGAAGAATATGTTCTTTGGAAAAATCGAAAAAACTATCACGAATGCCGCATTTTGTCTGAAGAATGATTTTTTCCCGAACAGAAGGGTTCATTTCAATCGCGTCAGCAAAAACCTCTTCAGATTTTCCGCCGCCATAGATATCCGCATGGTCGAACAAATCCACTCCGGATGCTATGGCGTTGTCAATCACATAGGCTGCATCCTTTTTCGACAGACTGTTCATCCGCATACAGCCTAGTGAAATTTCCCCAACTTCCAAATTACTGCTGCCTAATCTTAATTTTTTCAAAAGAACACCTCTCTCACGTGTTATGATTCTATTTTAACATTGATAGGTTGATAGCGAGTCTGATCCGTCTTATTTCGTTCATACGCCCTATTAACGCTTGAGGACCGTCGGGATATAATTTAAAAAACAATAAATTCAAGGAGGAGCTTCATTGAATAAGAAAATCGCGATTTTAGGTTGCGGGACTGCAGGTATTCATTTAGCTTATGAGTTGCTAAGCAAACCTTATTTTGAGGTGACCATTTTTACTAAAGAAACAGCTGAGGAGATTCGCAGCGGCAGGGTGCGATCAACACAGGTCCACTTCTCACCTGCATTGACAAGGGAAGAACGCTACCATATGCCCAATTGGCAGGAAGCAAAAAAGTTACATACGGTTCACATTTCAGTAGGCGGGAAAACACTTTTCTCAGGCCATCTTGACAACCATGCTCAATCGGTTGATCAGCGGCTCTATTTCTCAGAGTGCATGAATGATTTAGAACAAAAAGGTGTTCATTTTGTCTATCAAAAAGTAACAGCGGATCAGCTCACGCAATTGGCTGAGTCATATGACCTTATAGTGGATTGCACCGGCCGTTCAGGTCCTGTCGCCCCGTTCCAGCTGAATAGAGGCTTCGAACAGCCCAAGTCGCCGTTACGAAAATGCTCAGCCGGTTATTTTCATGGCGTCCGGCATGCGGAACCCGCCGGAATCATTGCCCATATCATTCCGGGGGAAGGTGAGCTCTTTGAAATTCCCGCATACACGGAACATGGCCAGACGACGGTATTATTTGTTGAAGCCATCCCTGGTGGAAAACTTGATGTATTTAACAGGGTCAGGCATGCCATTGACTTTAAGACAGCTATGATTGATCTAACCGAATCCTTTTTCCCGGAAATTAGGGAACGTATGGATTTAGAAGTGTTGGATTTGTGCGATGAACAAGCCTTTATCCGCACCGCTATCCGGCCAAAGGTTCACCTCCCCTATTGCACCGTTAACGGCAAAACCGTCATAGGGTGCGGTGACAGCGTGATACTAAATGACCCGATTACCGGACAAGGTGACAATACTGCATCATTCGTGACAGAGCAGCTCTTTTTATCTCTTATTGAAGACCTCGATTCCGGATGGAACGAGGCGACAGCGGAAAAATACTGGGAGCGTATTAAGCCTTATGTAACACACGTCATCGGGTGGAGCAATGCTATGATGAAGCCGCTCCCTGATCATGTTCTCGGGATGATTATGCAAGGCGCCGAGGATTCTGCTGTTGCTGCCCATATCGCTAAATGGTTTGAACACCCTACTACAGCTTACAACGATTTTTTTGAAAAGAACGGAGTATTAAGTCAGTAGAAGCGACTGAACAGGCAGCCCCCTTTAAAGGGGGCTTTATTTGCATTCACGACACGATCCCATCTTAGATAGCTCTTATCTTAGATGGGATCGGGTAAATGGGCGAGTCGTTGAAAGTGCTAAAAAACAAGTTCCCCTTCGGTTAAAGTAATCGCCTTTCCCGTTAGGTAAACGTCCTTCTCTTTAAGTTCAATGTTCATTTCTCCACCGCGCTCTGATGCCTGGTAAGCTCTTAGCTTTTGTTTACCAAGCCGCTCGCTCCAATAGGGGGCTAAGCCGCAATGAGCCGAACCAGTTACATAATCTTCTTTAATGCCTATCCTTGGGGGAAAATACCTCGAAATAAAATCATACTTGGAGGATGTACTCGTTACAATGACTCCGGTAACCGGAAGCTGTGCCAACAATTCAAAGTCTGGCTTCAATTCTTTGACGCTATCCTCATTTTCAAGCTCCACGATGTAACGTTGTTGATTCCGCTCCACATTTTTAAACGGAACATTCAACGCTCTAGTTAAAGTTTCGGGGTAATCAGTTGCTCTAGAGGGATCTGCCGGAAACGGCATTCGAATCCCTTCTGTGGTATAGTCAACTGCTAGGGAACCGGATTTCGTTTGAAAAGACAAGGCAGTATGCTTGGATACAACTCCTTTTTCCCAAAGGATATGAGCAGCCCCAAGTGTGCCATGTCCGCATAAATCAAGCTCGTGGGTTGGTGTGAACCATTTTAGCGAATAATATTCTTTATCCAATTTATAAACAAACGCACTAACCGGTTGATTTAATTCTTTGGCAATTTGCCCCATCCACGCATCACTTTTTGGATCTTCTAAAATCAAAACACAAGCAGGGTTGCCGGAGAACGGCTCTTTAGCAAATGCATTGATATGATAAAAACGAACCGACATTTAATCTCCTCCTTTTTTTTCAGCATCCAGCCAATCGGATATTATGACCTGACGGGTCCTTCGTAAGAAAGAATCCATTTTCTTTCTTAACAACCGCCCCGATCTTTTGTAACCTCGTAATAGCTGCTTGTATGGCTTCACCATTTGGATATATTAGAGAATACCAGTTTAATCCAACACTATGTTCCGAAGGCTTGGGGGCACCCACTCCAGCCCATGTATTCAAACCAATATGATGATGGTATCCACCAGTTGATATAAAAAGTGCCTGACCGCCGTATTTGCTGACAATATCAAACCCTAGACCTTTGCAGTAAAATTCGGCATCTTTAGCTAAGTCAGATACATGAAGATGGATATGGCCCATTATCGTATCTGCCGGGAGTCCCTGCCAGTCTTCACCGTCTACTTCCTTAAGAAGACTATCGCCGTCTAATGGATCGGTTACCATAATAACTTGATTATTTTCCCATTGCCATGTCGCCGCAGGCCGGTCAGCATAGATTTCGATGCCATTCCCGTCAGGATCATTTAAATAAAGTGCTTCGCTTACAAGATGATCTGATGCGCCTAATGGCAAATCGAGTTTGATAAAATGGTTTAATATTTTCCCTAATTCAGTCCGATTTGGCAGCAAAAGCGCAAAATGATATAAGCCCGTTGTATGTGGCTGTTTCTGGATCACGCTTTCTGGTTGTTCAATTGTTAACAAAGATGTTTGTCCATTTGCAGTAAGCAAGGCTTTTGTTTCCGTTTGTTCGAGAATTCGAAACCCAATAACTTCTTGGTAAAATAAAATTGAACGCTTTAAATTTTCAACTTTCAATTCAACTTGTCCTGGGTAGATGTGCCCGTCGCAATGAAATTCCATAGTAGCCACTTACCTTCCTTTTATAATTACAAAAAATAAATTAGTTATTAACTTTATGTAAGTAATTATATTTTCAACTTTTTCTATTGGCAAGTAAGTAGCCTTAAGCCATACTACGCTTTTGGATAAAGTTAACTCTTTAAAGCCGGCACTTAATCCCACATTTTAGCTCGATCTACCCCAGCGGTACGCAAATAATCAAGAAGTTGTCCAGCATGAACCGATTCATGATAGGCAATTCTTAGCAGCATATCACCAAGTGAACGAATATAGCCTGCATCAGAACGGTCTATTTTTATATTGCTTAAGTCCTCATTACTAAGCGACTTTACATAATTTAAAAATTCCTTTCGATATGGCATAGCAAACTCTAGTTCTTCCTTAACCGTGGTAAATACTCTGGATTCGTAAGGGTTATGGACATTGGTTAAAAAGGCACTCCCATGATTCTTCAAAATTTGGTGATAGAGATACTCCGCTTCAATGACGTGCCTTATCATTTCCTGACATGACATTGCCTCGGGATCAGGCTGGAAGTCCAATGATTCTTCAGGAATAGATGTCCAGATAGCAATACTACGGCGGCGAACCTCTTCAAAATTTAGGATAAGCAAATCATTTGTGTTCATTTTTTTGACTCCTTTCAAATTAAAATTAGTTTAACTCTATTTCAAAACATCTGTACAATATAATTCGTATTTCAACTTTACTTCAATTAACCCCTTCTTCTTTTCAACAAGCGGGCAAATTATTCTTTAAAAATCGGTTTACCTCAGCAACAAATTGCCCAATTTCATCTAAATAAGGGAAATGTGCACTATGCTGAAACATCAGCCATTTACTTTGTGATAATTCCCGGGCAATAATATTCGAAATTGGAATCCCTGTCTTCCGGTCATGGACTCCTGTCATAATTACCCGACCGAATAACCGTTCACCTTCAGTTCACAATAACATGCTACTCTTTTTAAAACGAAAGAGAGGAAGATTCATATGAAACAAGAAACAACAACGCCTATTTTAATTGTCGGAGGCGGATTGGTTGGTCTATCCATGGCTGTTTTCCTTAGTGAACACCAAATCCCTTATGTCGTTATTGAACGGCATTCCGGCACATCCATTCATCCGCGGGCCCGGGGCCTTCGCATTCGTGCTATGGAGTTGATGCGGCAAGTAGGGCTCGAACAGAACATACAACAAGCTGGCAGATCAATGGCTGGCAATTTTGGTTTTCTTAATGCGAAGACACTTGCACAGGCTGATTTTACTCAAGGCCTTCATAGTAAAAAGGCAAAAGAAATGCTAAAAATGCTAGTACAAGAGAATACAGATCAGCTTAGTCCTTCGCAATCATGTAACCGAACTAACCCTTTTTCCGTGTCCTCACATTCCTTCTTCCAATTAAAATTATCGGTATAAAAGTTTGTAGATGCTTCAAGGCTTTTGACCCTTAAACCCAATCTTGGTTTTAGCTTTTCCATTCTCAGCCCTCCTCATATTCACCCATCCGCTTCCTCAACCATCTGATTTGACCGCGGTGATTTAGTTCATCCTCAAAGACATGAAACCAGATAAAATAATTATTTGACAAGTGTCCTTCCCATTCCCTTTCAATATATAGCCAGCTGTCTTCCAGCTTTTTAAATTCTTCAAGAGTTCTTTGTCTGACATCATTTAATTTATTTATATAAAACTCTAATGACTTACCTTTAATTTTGTTTCGACCGATTTCACCAAGACCATAAGCAGCTTGCCATTCTTCAACTTCTTCTCTATTCGGCATTCGGCCTTCAAAAATTTCAGTCTGGAAACCAAATTCCACTGCGGCTATATGCCATAGCAATGCCCCAATGGAGTTACTGTTATCGTTATACATAAAATCCAACTGATCGATATTCAGCCCTTTTACCTCATTCAATGTTGTGAATCTAGCATAATTCATCATTGAAACCAAATGACCAATTTGGGGACTATACCCCGATACTTTCTTAATTTTGCATATCTCTCCTATTTCACTTAACATCGTCATTCTTCCTTTCGCATTTGTCGGAATCATTATCTTACCTTTAAAAATGTTGGTTTAGTTCGACTATATCCATTTTACTGAAGAAATGAATTATACTTAAGTTGTAACAAACTATCGGTCACTTTCGGGCGGTGAAAAAGACCGTCATATCAGGAGGTTAGAAAGTGTTTGAAGCATTTTTGCATGGTTTTCTTTTAGCCTTTGGCCTTATTTTACCTTTAGGTCCACAAAATGTTTTTGTGTTTAATCAAGGCGCATTACAATCACATTTCAGAAACGCTCTGCCCGTTATCCTCACGGCAGCTATTTGTGATACAATCCTCATCATCTTGGCTGTTATAGGTGTTTCTGTGATTGTCTTATCGTTTAGTTGGCTCCAAACCATTGTTTATGGCATCGGTTTTATTTTCTTAGTTTACATGGGTTGGTCCATCTGGCGAACTGTGCCTTCGAAGGATGAAACAACAGGAAAAAGAATGTCTGCCAAAAAACAAGTGACCTTTGCCACTTCAGTATCCTTATTAAATCCTCACGCCATAATAGACACCATTGGGGTGATTGGTACAAATTCCATTAGTTATACTGGTTTGGATAAATTTGTTTTTGCGATGGTCTGTATTGCCGTGTCATGGATATGGTTCTTTGGTTTAGCAATAGCCGGCAGGATACTGGGAAGAGTGGATACAACCGGTAAATGGATCGTCAGGTTAAACAAGATGTCTGCCCTCATAATTTGGCTTGTTGCTATTTTCATAGGAAAAGAGTTCCTCAGCTCTATCTAAAGAAAAATTACAAGCTTAGGATGATCACCCTTTCTCTTCCGTTTTGATAGCATCAAGAATTAAAGAGGGGAATTGCAGCTTTCCACCTTGGTTTCGTGGGTCAAACTTTTTCGACCGGAAAATCACACCATCTGCCCCATTCCAGTCATTGCAGCGGAATTGGCCATCTTCATCGAAATACTCAAGCAACCTGACTTCATATCCAGCGGAATGAAACATCTTGGTAAAAGTCTTATAATTATAAACGATCCTATGGCTGGCAGCCGGGTGATCTTTCGGACCCGGGCCGCCAACCTTTACTATATTTTGATAACTTTCATTAGGGAAAAAACCATCCGGCACCGCGCAACGAATATATCCATTAGGTCTCAGATAGTCATAGCACATCCTTGCTGCTTTAATGCCATCTTCAAATGAAAGATGCTCCCATACATGCTCTGCTAAAATGGCCGAGATGTCATCGTACTTAAACATGCGGTCCCAGTCATCTTTATTAAGCAGATTAAGCTCTTCTTCTTTGGTATGGATCCAACCTGGGTTGTTGCGATATTCTCCCGCCCCAATAACGACCTTGATATCTTTTTGATTCATCACTTTTCAACACCTGCCATGGCTTTCCACTCTATCTAACCACTCATTAATCATGGAATGAAAAATGTTAGGCTGCTCTATTTGCAGATTATGTCCAGCCTTATCTAAAACAGCAAACATTGCTCTTGGAAACTTATCCAGAATCGCAAACGCATCTTTATATCCAACCGAAGCATCTTGTCTGCCAACTAGGAAAACGCTTGGTTTCTCAAATACAATCTCATCTATACTAAATGAGAAACCGTATTGCTTTTTAATCTTAGATAAGAAGGCTTCGTCAGCTATCTTGCAACCGGATAATATTTCGTCCTGATACCTATGCCAGATATATTCATTCAGAATAACATGCATGGAGCTAAAATCTTCTGCTTCCTCTTTAGTTAAATGGGATAGAAAGTCGTCATCTTTTTCAATGATATAATGGTTTGGAAGTGTCCGATCTTCCTTCTCAGGTAAAATCATAGGGCAAATTAACACGACACCTTCGACCTGTTCATGATGTTTTGCGATGATTCCCCTTGTTAAGTAACCCCCATAAGATTCCCCAGCAATTAAAAAGGTTTGATTTGGAATAAGGGTATCAATAAGATCCAATACCGCATCCAGCATTTCATCTGTGTTATTGATTTGTTCGTAATCTTTTGTTTGTCCCATGCCCGGAAGATCGATATAGATTCGTCTCCACCCTTTTCTTTCTTTAAAAACTGGCTCCATGCAGCCGGTCATTAATCTATGATCGGGGGTAAAGCCATGAATCATTATAATCGGCTTTCCGATCCCGTATTCTTCATAATAAATATTGGCTTTTTTAACTTGGCAATATGGCATGCTCTAACCTCCCCATACTAATTCATTGAAATGGAGACTTTTTAATAATTCAGCGCGTTCTAAATGGTTCATTGTGTTAATCCTCCCTGTTTTTCGTAATTGATCAGCCATTTCTTACGGGCAAGTCCGCCGCCGTAGCCGCCAAGTTCTCCATTCGTGTTAATGACACGGTGACACGGGATAATAATCGCAAGCTGATTTGCACCGTTTGCCCGAGCAATAGCTCTATAAGCTGATGGGTTCCCAATAGCAGCGGCAAGTTCAGCGTAAGACCTTGTTTCACCTGGAGGAATTTTCTTTAACTCTTCCCAGACACCCTTTTGAAAAGGGATCCAATTAAAACAATCGGTGTATTAAAAGCTTTTAACTCACCTTTATAATAATCGCTTAATTCATTCTCAATTGAACGAATCGGTTTTGTATACCCCGGTATGACAGCAGATTTTGTTCTCTGTCGAAGCCTTTCTACTTCTCGTTCCAGACCGCGGCGATCCACAAATTCTAATAAGTACAGCTCATCTTCATCCGCTATGGCTATCATAGGCCCAAGACGTGTATCAAGCCATGATGCCTTAAGAATCTTACTTTGCCCAGCGCGCGCAGGTGCCGCACCCATTATCCGCGAAAAGGCATCTCTAAAGCCGCTGCTGGATTCATATCCTGTTGAAAGCTGGGCATCAATCACGGCTTGGCCCGCTCTGATTTGTTTCATGGCAAGCCCCATCCGCCGAGCACGGGCGTATTCAACAAACGTCATGCCTAATCGCTTTTTGAATTGACGGCGCGCTGTTGAAGCATCCACCGATAGTTCTTGAAAATCCTTGTCTTTCCATCTCTTTTCCGGATTCTCTTCTACCGCCCTGACAAGCTTTTGGACCAGCTCCGAGACATGGTTAGGATGTGAGAGCGGCTGACAGCGTTTGCAAGGTCGATATGAGGCTAGAAGCGCTTGCTCTGCGGTTTCGTAAAATTCACAATTCTCATATTTAGGTTTCCTGGCAGGACACGTTGGACGGCAAAACACCCCTGTTGTCTTGACTCCTACAAAAAAGATCCCTTCGTATTCCGGCTTTTTATCAATTAAAGCTTGATAAAATTCCTTTTTATTTTCGACTGTTATCATGCTTTTCCTCCTATACTAAGCCCGGGAATGCTATTCATTTTCCTAGTATAGCGTGTTCATAACATTCTGCCGCCGAAATTCAGGCATTGATATTTTTTTTGAACAACAAATGTGATGGCATCATAGCAATAATCGTGATATGTCTTTTCTTCTTTGCGAATAACATCTATTCTATTCACTGTTTCCTCCTAGCAGAAAGGTAGATTATTCCTTATTAAAAATGTATAAATGGCTGACTTTATTTTGATAAGCATCATTGATTCTTTTTACATTCCACTCATGGATCCGAGCAGGAAGGCTATTTTGCTCAAAAAAGGCTATCTGTTCAATTTCATCATTTGACGACCATTCTAGTTGTTCTACTATTTTAGCGCTGAATAACAGGACCAATTTGCCGCTATATTTGATGAAATGGAAAGAATTTTATGCAAGAAAATAAATTATGGATCCGGAAATTGGACTTTGCCAGGCGGACATCTTGAACATGGTGAGTCACCGATTGATGGTGTCAAAAGAGAAGTCATGGAAGAGGCCGGTTATATTGTTGACGTCGGCCCATTAAATTCTCTCCTTTAGCAATAATCTGTGGATGTTATTAGCTGCTTCTTCAAAAGTCACCTTGCTGCGCCCTTCTTAAAGCCTTTTAATAAACAATACCCTTTCCTGATTTGGACCGTCGTAATTGGAGCCTATAGGCAGGCCGTCCACACTTTTATCCCCATTTTCAATTTCAAAACCCATCTCGGTATGGTAAGCAATAGATGTCTTGTTTACCGGTGACGTGACACAACGAACAATATGGCGTCCATGTTCCTGAACAACATTGAAAAATGTATTATACAGCCGTTTTCCAATGTCCTGTTTCCTATATTCAGGATGAACACCGGCGAAGTGAATGTATGCCTCTTGTTGATAGGTTTGCGAGAGGAAGCCGATTAAAAACCCGATGATCTTCCCATCCTGTTCTGCAATGAAGCTTGTATTTGAAAAATGGACAAAAAATAATTTTGGCAGCATATCAGCCATTTGCCGCCCGCTCCACCAATCGTTGATGACAGGTATGATGTCGTTATAGTCAGAAGCTTTAACTGTGCGTATTTTCATGTCTTAACATCCTTTTTTCTTTTGATTTTGCTTATTTTTTATTCTTTTTATCGTTGGTGATTCCATATCTTTTTACATCCTATTAATTTATCACCATCAAAAGACAGTTTATAAATATCCGGCATGGCAAGCTGCTTCCAAAATTCATAATCATATTGTTTCTCATAATAATTCATGATAAGAACCATGATGTTGCCATGCGTTCCGATCGCAACATTAGATCCTTTAAATTGCTTCAGTACCCATTCAGTGGCGACTATACCCCTTTTCTGAGCCTCTAGATTCGATTCCCCGCCCTCCCAAGCAAAGGAATAGTCACTCCAAACTTTCTTGACCGCTTCTTCAAAATTCCCCGCGGATCCATCTTGTAACTTTCTTTCTTTAAATCCCTCTATTATTTTAATGTCTTTGCCTACAGAATCCGCCAACCCTTCAACAGTTTGCCTAGCCCTTAAATAGGGACTTGAAATAACATGATCAATGTGTTTATAACTTAACAACTTAGTAACCCTATTGGCATCCTGGAAACCCTTTTCTGATAACGGCCTTCCTAATTCATCTGGTGTATATGTAGAATGGGCATGACGCACAAAATAAAGGTTTGTACTCAATAGGCCACCTCCTATAATCAACCGACCTTTGGATTAATTCCTTCCACCATGGTTCAATTCAAATAACCTAGGCACTTGTTGTTCGAGGACATTTATATCACTCCGCCACTCAAATATCGGCCCTACACCGCCATATTCTAATGCGGCCACCCATGGTTCAGGAATATATCCATTTTTCACTTTTGTTGTCACCCATTCCGCGAGTATAAAATCATCAGGTGCCACAGGCATGCTATCCCTTAACCTATTACCATCGGATTGTATTCCGGTTATGTGTAACTCGCACAGATGATCAAGCGGAAATCCTTTTAGATAATCATAGACACTCGTTTCTAAATACTATACTGTCATCTGGGCATGTGCTATATCCAGTAAGAGTCCGCATTTTGTTTCCTTGACAAATTCAGTGATCACCTCCGGCTCAATGATTGCACGGAAAGCCACGATGTAACCCCCTAAATTCGTTCTATTAAGGACCACTCTTTTTATGTTAAATTGTATTTATTACTTTAGCTGTACCCATCATCCTTGAAAGGCGGTTAATACCATGGGCCACTTTTACCTATTTGTTCTTATGTCTGTTCTTTTGATCTTATTACCCGGACCAGATAACGTTATTGCAACAAAAAACACTTTAACATTGGGAAGAAAGGGAGGGCTTAAAACTACATTGGGGATTTGTTCTGCGCTCCTGATCCATACCCTCGCCGCTGTTGTAGGTCTTTCAGCCATCATTGTAAAGTCAGCCTTTTTGTTTTCCATTTTTAACCCGGATTATTCATAGGACTAACCGAAGAAGCAATTTGGATGAAAATTGGCAAACGCCTTCATTTATTTCGGAATTTGAAGGTGTTTTTC